>CAJUJJ010000010.1 GCA_910586765.1 uncultured Clostridia bacterium | reverse complement strand
CTTTTACTACAGACATTAAAAATCTTCCTCTCTTAATTTTTATTTCTGTAGTATTCCCTTTTCACTCATTTAAATACATAACCGCAATTTTTTTTTTTGTTTTATAAACTACAGTAAAAAACAATTTATTCTCCATATACAGACAGCAAAGCATGGTTCCATTCTGCCCCCATTAATATTACAATGGCACTGAAATAAAACCACATCAAAAGCACTATAATTGCACCAATAGAGCCATATATTACAGAATAATTTGCCATATTATCTACATAATAAGCGAAAGCAATAGAAAATACAAGCCAACTCATTAAAGCCATAAACGCCCCTGAAAATACATATTTTCTTTTTGGCCTTTCACTTGGAGAAGCATAATATAATGAGGATAATACACAAAATAATATAATTGTTAAAGGCAAAAAACGCAGTTTACTCCACAATGTTATTAGCTGTACTGGTATGGTAAAAGGTAAATAATTTCCTGCCCACTGTAATACATTTTCTCCTATTACTACTATAAAAAGTGCAGCAATAATAAACAACATAACAACTATCATATAGCCCAATGTAAACACTTTATGCTTTAATGGCGATTTTCTAGGTTTTCCCCTGTATGCTGTATTGATTGCGTCCATAATGGCATTGATTGCCCTCAAAGGAAACCAAAGAGAAAATATAAATGAAAATGCCAATACGGTACTACTTCTATTTACTGTTACTTGTACAATACACACATTTAAAAGCATTATCATATCCTCTGGCAAAAATTGCGATAAATGCCCAGACAAAGATACTAAAGGAATATCTAAAAATCCCAGCAATGTACTTACAAAAAGCAAAAAGGGAAATAAGGCAAATATCATATAGTAAGTCAATGCCGCAGCAGATTTTCCCACATTGTCATGCTGATACCTTTCTATCAATTCCATAAAAAATAGTATCCATTTTTTATTTCCTCTGTATCGCTGTTTTAAATTCACATTATTCCTCCCTTAATGCTTCTAGTAATGCCTTACCAAAAGCACTCAATTCTTTTTTCTCCTCTTTTTCTGCCTTTTTTTGATTTCTCATATAATTCTGCACAGTGCTTTTAGAAGCTCCTTTTTGTTCTGAAATTCTTTTGTGTAATGTATCTGCTTTTTCTCTAAATCCACATACACAAACATATGTTTTTTTATCACCTTCTCCAAACAATTCCATTTTTTTATGGCAGTTAGGACATCTCATATTTGTTGCAGTGCTGATATGAATACGCTCACCACATTCTCTATCTTGACAAACCAACAGTTTGCCTTTTTTTCCATTTACTGCAAGCATAGGTTTACCACATACAGGGCATTTTGTTCTGGTAATATTATCATGTTTATATTGCTCTGTATTATATTTGACTTCTTTGACAAGTGTATGTGTATATTGCTTTATATTTTCCATAAATTCATTTTTTTGTTGTTTTCCTTTGCTTATGGCTTCCAATTCTTTTTCCCATTTTGCTGTTAAAAGAGGCTCTTTTAAATCAGAAGGGGCTAAATGAACAAGCTGTATCCCCTTTGAAGTAGGATAAAGAGAATTATCCCTTTTTTCAATATAAAAAGAAGAATACAGTTTTTCAATAATATCTGCTCTTGTGGCAGGTGTACCAAGTCCTCCTTCTATATATTCCTTCATAGTAGTATCTTTTAAATAGGCAGAAGGGTTTTCCATAGCAGAAAGAAGTGTTGCTTCTGTATATCTTGGAGGTGGTGTTGTCTGTAACTGTTTTAATTGCACAGATTGACATACAAAACTATCTCCTTGCTGTAATGCAGGCAGATTTTGTTGTTCTTCTTCCTGTTCTGATGTGTTTTCTGTGACTTCTTTCCAGCCTTTTTCAATTACAACGCTACCTGATGCTGTAAATGTTTTATTATCACATTCCAATACTGCTTTTATTTTTTCATAGACGTAATTGTTGTAAAAACAAGTTAAAAATCTTTTTACTACAAGCATATATATTCTTTTTTCTGATGTCGTCATAGACAATACATTAGCACTTTGCTCTGTAGGTATAATGGCATGATGTTCTGTTACTTTGCTGTTGTTGATACAATGTTTTGAAATATTTTGTTTATTTTTTATAATATGAGATACAAAAGAAGTAAAATCTCCTTTTGACACTGCTTTTAATCTTTCTGTTAATGTTGGCACAATGTCATCTGTCAAATAACGAGAGTCTGTTCTAGGATATGTCAGTGCCTTGTGTTTTTCATATAAATTTTGCATAGCATTTAATGTTTCTTTTGCTGACATATCATAATATCTGTTGGCATCTCTTTGTAGTTCTGTCAAATCATAAAGCATAGGGGGAGGGGTTACTTTTTTTGTTTTGCTAATTTGTTTTACCACAAACTTTTTATTTTTTATATTTTCTGCAATTTCTTTTGCTTTTTGTTTTTCAAAAATATTTGTTTGCTTTTTATCATTTTGATATGTTACAAAAAATTTACCTAAATCTGCCCTTACAATATAATAGTCTTTGGGGACAAATTTTTTGATTTGCTCCTCTCTTTCTACAATCATAGCTAATGTAGGTGTTTGTACACGCCCTGCGGAAAGTTGTGCATTGTATTTACAAGTCAATGCCCTTGTGACATTTAGCCCTACAAGCCAATCTGCTTCTGCTCTAGCCTGTGCACAGCGATACAATGACAAATATTGTTTTCCATCTTTTAAATTAGCAAAACCTTGTTTAATTGCTTTATCTGTTTGGGAAGAAATCCATAGTCTTTTGATAGGCTTTTTTACACCTGCTTTTTCTAATATCCACCTTGCAACAAGTTCTCCTTCTCTACCAGAGTCTGTTGCAATAATGACAGAAGATACTTCTTTACTTAAAAGCAATTTTTTAACAATACCAAACTGTTTTGCTGTTTGTGGTATGACTTTTAATTTCATATTATCAGGCATAATAGGCAATGTTTCCATAGACCATTGTTTATATTGTTCTCCATAATATTCAGGCTCTGACAGTGTTACCAAATGCCCTAGTGCCCATGTTACAATATAATTTTCTCCTTCTATATATCCTCCAGCAGTTTTGGTACATTTCAATACTCTAGCAATTTCTTTTGCTACAGAAGGCTTTTCTGCTAATACAACTATTTTTGACATATTGATTATCCTTTCTTATTTTGAAAATGATAAGCACAGCTTAACAATAATTTTTCTGGTAAAAATCGCTCTCCTATGTGTGTTATTTTCATAGTGATACCTGGTATAATGAGCATTTTTCCTTCAAACATTTTTTTCAGTGCATACTTTGCTACTGTTTTGCTTTTCATACCCTTTAAACTAAATGACACATTTGCTCTTTCATTAAATGCAGTATCTACTGGACCTGGACAAAGTACAGATATTTTAATATTACTGTTTTGTTTTTGCAATTCTTTGTAAACTGCCTCTGTCAAACGCAGTACATATGATTTTGTAGCATAATATGTTGCCATAAGAGGGCCTGCTAAAAATGCTGCGGAAGAAGAAACATTCATAATATAACCCTTTTCTTTTTTTCTGAAATACTGTACAAATAATTTTGTCAATATATGCACTGCCTTTATATTCAAATCAATCATATTGAGCTCTTTTTGTAAAGGAATATCCCAAAATTGACCAAATGCACCAAAACCTGCATTATTGATTACTATGTCAATATCTTGTTCTTTTACCATATCATACAGTTTATAACAGTCTTTTTCACAAGATAAATCTACTGTAATGGTTTGTACATTGGTACATAATTTTTTTTGTACCTGTTTCATTTTTTTGGTATCTCTTGAAGCAATAATTAAATCGTATCCCTTTTGGCTTAATAATACAGCAAAATCTCTGCCAATACCAGATGTTGCACCTGTTATCAATGCTTTCATAGCTTATCATCTCCTTTTATGATAGTCTGTACAAACATTATACTGAAAATAACATAAAATAGCAATTTTATGCTTTCGACAATACTTTTATTTTATCATACAAAATTGTAATAAATTTGAAAACTTTTTTTGCTCATTTAACAATGACAAAACATTGAAATGCTGCTATAATAAACATAAAAATAATATTAAATTTATGTTAAAATTACATAAATTCTATATTAAAAATGATATTTATATAGGAGGTTGTACAATGAAAAAATATATAAGTTTTTTGTTGGCAGGTGCTATGGCACTGTCTACAACAACAATTAGTTTTGGTGCAAATTTTTCTGATATTAACAATGTGCCTTGGCCAGGTGTAGAAACATATATCAATCAAGTAGCAGATAACAGTTTAATGGTAGGAGAAAATATTGACGGTAAAATGGTATTCCGTGCCAAAGACCCTGTTACATTGGTAGAAACAGCACAACTTGTTTACAATTTATTAAAAGCAACGAACCATTTAGAAAACAAAACAGATTTGCCTACAAAGTGGAATAGCACATTGACAGCAGCAAACATTCCTGAATGGGCATATACCAGTGTATCTTATTGTTTAGAAACAGGTGTTGTTACAGAAGCGGAAGTAAAAACATTTATGTCTGGTGCAACAAGTGTACAAGCTACAAGAGAGCAAGTAGCAGGTATGATAGGAAAAGCGATTGCTTCTGTAGATAGCAGTGCTAATGCAAATAGCACAACTACAAAATTTGGTGATAACAGTGCAATTTCAACAGACAAAATTGCTTATATTGCATTGCTTTCTGAAAAAAGTATACTTTCTGGAGATGATTTAGGTAATTTCAATCCTAAAAATAAAATCAATAGGGCAGAAATGGCTGTTATGATGACAAAAAGCAATGATGTGTTAAAGAGTGTAACAAAACCAGCAGAAAGCACAACACCACCATCTACAACACCACCAAGCACTACAACACCACCAACAGGAGGTTCTTCTTCTACAACAACGCCAACATCGCCTACAGTTCCAACAGTACCAGAAGCACCAACAACAGGTACTTTTACAGCACAAATAGAACAAATGCAGGTAACAGGAAGTAATAAAATGCTTGCTCTTTACAATGGTTCACAAGTAATGGGTTATATGGGTGACAATAGTGTTCCTACAACATATCAAGATGGTACAGCAGGCAGTTTTGATGATGTTGCTGTAGGTACAAGTGTAACAATTACATATAATGGTTCTCGTATTACAAAAATGGTAATAAACACTACAGCACCTAAAAAAGAAGAAGTAAAAGACCAAGTATTAAAAGGAGAACTTGCTAATATTACAAGAGAAGAAATTCGTATTATGAAAGGTCAGCCATATTATTTAGCAGGTGATGTTGATGTTACTATTAATGGTAAAAGTAAAAGCGTAAAAAATTTAATAGAAGAATTTGACGATAAAGATGTAGATAACATTGAAGTAGAATTGACATTGGATTCCAGAGGAGATGTTTCTAAAATTGTAGCAAAAACAAAAGAAAAAAGCTATGAAGACTCTGGCACAATTAAAAAATTGACTAAAACAAGAATTTCATTTGATAATGGTACAGAATATAAAATTAGAGAAAAAGATGTTACTGTAAAATTTGATGGTGGTTCTTCTACATTGGAAAAAGCGATTGATAAAATCAATGATGCTGACAAAGATGACAAATTTACAGCAGAAGTAGATATTGATAAAGATGATGATGATTATGTAGAGAGAATAGAAATTAAATCAAAATCTTCCAGCAGTAGTAAAAGTGGAAGCGGTACTGTAAAAAGTGTCAGTGGCAAAAAAATGACAGTAGGAAGCAAATCTTACACTACAACAAGTGATACTGATTTTAATATTGATGATGGTGAAGATAATATTGATAGTATATCAGAATTAGAAGATGCCATTGATGATGGTAAAACAGTAGAAGTAGAAGTCACTGTAAAAAGTGATGAAGTGACAAAAGTAAAAGGCTATGTGTCAAAAGCAAAGGGAGAATTGACTGACGTTGGCAGCAATAAAATCACAGTAAAATTTGACTCTGGAAAAACCACTTATAAATGTAAAAGTGGCGTAGATATTGATGCAGGAAAATGTGACGATTTAGATGATTTAGACGATTATAATGATGATGAAGGCGGTATTGATGTAGAATTAACTATCAATAGCAGCAGTCAAGTTACTAAAATTAGAGAAAAATAATACTAAAAAGGGCGTTGAAATTATCAACGCCTTTTTATTTTATATATTATTTTAAATTTTCTGGATTTAATATTTCTAATTCTGGTAATACGAAAATACCATCTTTTCTAATTAAAACATCATCAAAATAAATTTCACCGCCACCATATTCTGGTGTCATAATAAGCACTAAATCCCAATGTATAGCAGATTTATTGCCATTTGGTGCATCATCATAACAATTTCCCGGTGTAAAATGAATACTACCTCTAATTTTTTCATCAAAAAGTATATTTGCCATAGGCTTTGTAATGTAAGGGTTCACTCCTATAGCAAATTCCCCTATATATTTTGCTCCCTCGTCTGTATGGAATATTTTTTCAAGACGTTGTTTGTCATTGCCATCAAAATCTACAATTTTACCGTCTTGAAATGTGAGTTTTACATTTTGAAATGTAAAACTATTGTATTCTGAAGGTGTATTATATGTGATAGTGCCATTAACTGAATTTTTAACAGGTGCTGTATACACCTCTCCATCAGGAATGTTACATCTTCCAGCACATTTTACAGCAGGAATATCTTTAATAGAAAATGTCAAATCAGTATCTTTTGCCACAATTCTGACTTTATCTGTTTTATTCATCAATTCTACTAAACTATCCATAGCATTTGACATTTTTTCATAGTTCAAATTGCAGACATTAAAATAAAAATCTTCAAATGCTTCTAAACTGGTATGAGCAGATTGTGCCATAGAATTAGTAGGATAACGTAATACTACCCATTTTGTATGAGGTACTCTGATATCATGATGTACAGGACTTGCATATAATCTTGTATGAAGGGAAAGCTTATCATTAGGAACATCTGATTGTTCTGCTAAATTGTCTTCTCCACGTATGCCAATATAAGCGTCCATTTGTTTCATTCTCATACAGTCTACTTCTGCCATCAATTTTTGTTGTTCTGCTGTTGCACCTAGTAATAATTCTCTTTCTATACTGTTTGTGTTTAACTCTACAAAAGGAATTGCTTCCACAGTATAGATTTCTTTTATGAGTGCCTTTACAAGGGGAATAGGGTGTATACCATTACAGCTAATAAGCACTTTTTCTCCTTTTTTTAGCTGGCAAGAATGATGTATTAACTGTTTTGCTAATGTTTTAATTCTTTCGTCCATATTTTATCTGCTCCTTTTTATTTTTATAAAGTATAGTATTCTACAATTATATCAAAAAATATACAAATGTGCATTTTTATTCTGTATTTGATTTGACAAGCTATATTGTTTGTTTTACAATATCAATCGTGTATAGTAATTTGTATGTGAAACAAATTAGGAGGAGGAATAAAAATGAGAATTGCAATACCATCAGAAAACGGTATGGTTTATCAACACTTTGGACACACACCAGAATTTACAATTTATGAAGTAGAGTCAGAATTAATCAAAAACAAAGAATTTGTTTCAACAGAGGGTTCTGGACATGAAGCATTAGCAGATTTTTTAACAGTACATTCTGTAAATGTTGTAATATGTGGTAACATTGGAAGTGGTGCAAAAAATGCACTTCGTGAAAAAAGAATTGAATTAATTCCAGGTGTTGTTGGAACAGCAGACGATATGATTGTAAAATATTTAAGTGGTGAAAAAATGGGTAATCCAGATACAGAATGTACACATCATCATGAAGATGGACAGGAATGTTGTGACCATCACTAAACCATAAGAATAGAGGAAATTACTATGCTGCCTATTTTAAATACAATATTTCCAGATATTTATATTCCATCTGTTTATGAATTGCCTTTAAAAGAATTGAAAAAAAAAGGAATTAGAGGGCTTGTATTTGATATTGATAATACCATTGCTCCTTATGATGTAGCAGAACCAGATGAAAACATTGTTGAATTGTTTCAAATGCTCAAAAAAGAAGGTTTTCGCATTTGCATACTTTCCAATAATAATAAAAAAAGAGTGAAATTATTTAATCAAAAACTAAAAGTGCTTGCTGTGCATAAGGCTGGCAAACCAGGTATTAAAAAATTAAGAAAAGCCATTTCCGCTATGAAATTAACAGAAATAGAAACAGCAATGATAGGCGACCAAGTATTTACAGATATGTGGTGTGGGCATAATGCAGGCTTATATTGTATTATGACAGCACCGATATGTAATCGTGACCAATTTGTAACAAAAATAAAGAGAGGATTAGAAAGACAAGTAATGAAAATTTATTTTAAACAACTGAAAAAAGAAAAGCAAAACAGCTAATATTTTAACATTTTGATTTAAAATTACATTTTTTTGTTGAAATAGTTATCATTTTTCGGTAAAATAATAATATGTTTGTTTTTTTAATTACAAGGAGGAAAATACATGATTTCAGCAGGTGAATTTAGAAACGGTGTAACAATAGAATATGAAGGCGATATATTTATTATATTGGAATTTCAACATGTAAAACCAGGCAAAGGTGCTGCTTTTGTTCGTACAAAAATTAAAAATTTAAAAACAGGAAGTGTGGTAGAAAAAACATTCCGTCCTACAGAAAAAATGCCTAGAGCACACATTGATAGACAAGATATGCAATATCTTTATACAGACGGAGATTTATACCATTTTATGAATGTAGAAACATTTGACCAAATTGCTATCAATGCACAAGATGTAGGAGATACATTAAAATTTGTAAAAGAAAATGAAATGGTAAAAATACTTTCTTATGAAGGACAAGTATTTGGTATTGAACCACCATTGTTTGTAGAATTAGAAATTACAGATACAGAACCTGGTTTTGCAGGCAATACTGCTCAGGGTGCAACAAAACCTGCTGTAGTAGAAACAGGTGCAACAGTACAAGTTCCTTTATTTATCAATCAAAATGAAATTATCAAAATCGATACTCGTACAGGAGAATATTTAGGCAGAGCAAAAGAAGCATAATAACCCTAAAGGGAGGCTGAAAATATGGAATATTTTGAAAAAAAAATCACCTATTTGCGAGGACTTTGTGACGGCAGCGGCTATCCCCCAGACAGTAAAGAAGGCAAGATATTTCATGGCATATTGGACGTATTAGATGATATGGCTTTTATGCTAGAAAGTTATATGGAAGAAGTAGACGACTTTGATGATATGATGTGCGATGACGAGGAGGAGCAAGTACAATATTTATATTCTTTTATTTGTCCTGAGTGTGGTCAGGAGGTACAAGTAGAAGATGAAACAATGGAAAATGAACAAGTGCTTGTCTGTCCAAAATGTGGAAACTCTATACCAGTAGGCACATTAGACGTAGATGAATTAAATTTTTAAAATCATAAAGAGAAATCTGTAAAAGGATTTCTTTCAGCGTGTCGATAAAGTCGACACGCTAAGTCGAAAACAGATTTTCGACTTGCTAAAGTAGAGGAATAAACAGCTTGTTCCATCGGCTTAAAAGCCTTGAAACTCGCTGTTTTCCTCAGGTGGGCAAAGCCCCCCTTGCGGATTAAAATGGGTCGCTGAACATCCAGTGGACGTTCGCTCAGCGACGACCGAAGCGAAGCTGAGAAAGTTGCACTCCCCAAACCCCTTACTTTTTAATGTCAAAATAGTTTTTTTGACAAATTGAGAGAAATCTTTAAAAGGATTTCTCTTTTTTTTATACTATATTTGACAATTTGATGCAGGTATAAAAACAATACATTTCTATCATACTATTTTATATGATAACAGGATTTTTGATATATGGTATGTTAGGTTGGTTTATGGAAATATTATGGACAGGGCTTCATTCTCTGCTGAAAAAAGACTATTCTCTTATGGGACAAACTTCTCTTTGGATGTTTCCAATTTATGGTACAGCAGTATTTTTACAGCCTTTGTTTCTTTTTTTGGCTGAATTTCCGCCAGTGGTGAGAGGAGGGATTTATATGCTTTGCATTTATATAGCAGAATATGCCTCTGGCTGGGGATTACAAAGAATTGCAGGTGTTTGTCCTTGGGATTATAGTCAAAGTAAATATCACATAAATGGTTTGATACGTCTGGATTATGCACCAGTTTGGTTTGGTGTAGGCTTATTTTTTGAAAGCATTTTTTATCATTTTTTGTATTAGGGCATTGGATATTTTGCAATGTCTCAGCTTGTCAAAAAAGTCAAAACCCTTGGGCTTTGCCCAAACCCACCAACTTTTTTGAAAAAAAGTTGGACAAAAAACTTTATTGGAAAAATTAACGTTTTTCCTTGTAAAATTAACATTTTTTAAAGAAACGTAGTTTTTCTTCATTTTATTACGGTCGGTGCAAAACAAGCGTCCAGCGGACGCTTGTTTTGCACCGTTTAGAAGTTTCGGTCAAGCCTTTTTAAAGGCTTGTGGGTGTTTGAGGGCTAGCCCTCAAGAACTAGGGCATTGGATATTTTCCAATGTCTTACTCTTTTTCAGACAAATATAAAATACTTCCGTATGGTATTACATAATGCTTTTATAGCAAGGAGGGAAATTATGCCATCAAGCAACAATCAAAAAAATTCAAATCAAAGTGATTTTAAAGTGCTTATTAGTTTTATTATTATGGCTGTAATATTTACATCTATATTTAATATTTTTGTATCTTCCATTACAATGAGAAAAGCAACAGAAATTACTTACACACAATTTTTAACTATGCTGGATAATAAACAAGTAGACAGTGTAGAAATACAGTCAGACCGCTTAGTGATTACAGAAAAGGCAGAACAAAATACAAACAATACAGGATTTTATGCTAATATTGGAAAACAATATTATACAGGTATTGTAAATGACCCAGAATTAACAAATAGAATAATACAAGCAGGTGCAACACAATATAGAGAAGTACAAAACAACTCTCCTATTGTTACATTTTTAGCCTCTTGGGCATTGCCATTTTTATTGATATATGTGATTTCTGGTCTGATACTTCGTTCTGTAAGCAAAAAAATGGGCGGTGTAGGTGGCCCTATGAGTTTTGGAAAAAATACAGCAAAAATTTATGCTCAAAAAGAAACAGGTGTAACGTTTGCTGATGTAGCAGGACAAGAAGAAGCAAAAGAGTCACTTAGAGAAATTGTAGACTTTTTGCATCAGCCTCAAAAATATACAGAAATTGGTGCAAAGCTACCAAAAGGTGCACTACTTGTAGGCCCTCCAGGAACAGGCAAAACGTTGCTTGCAAAAGCGGTTGCAGGGGAAGCAAATGTTCCTTTTTATTCTCTTTCTGGTTCTGATTTTGTAGAAATGTTTGTAGGAGTAGGTGCTTCTCGTGTAAGAGATTTATTTAAACAGGCTTTAGAAAATGCACCTTGTATTGTTTTTATAGATGAAATTGACGCTATAGGAAAAAGTCGTGACAATCAAATGGGCAGTAATGATGAAAGAGAGCAGACACTGAATCAGCTTTTATCTGAAATGGACGGTTTTGATGCTTCAAAAGGTGTTGTAATATTGGGAGCAACAAATAGACCTGAAGTATTAGACAAAGCACTTTTGCGTCCGGGACGTTTTGACAGAAGGGTAATTGTAGACAAGCCTGATTTGAAGGGCAGAGAGGACATACTAAAAGTACACAGCAAAGATGTAAAATTGAGTAATGATGTAGATTTACACCAGATTGCATTAGGTACAAGTGGTGCAGCAGGTGCAGATTTAGCAAATATTGTAAATGAGGCAGCATTACGAGCGGTACGCTTTGGCAAAAATATGGTAGAACAGTCTGACATTATGGAAACAGTAGAAATTATTATAGCAGGACAAGAGAAAAAAGACCGCATTATGACAGAAAGTGAAAGGAAAATTGTAGCATACCACGAAGTAGGGCACGCTTTAGCAACGGCATTGCAAAAAAATACGCAGCCTGTACAAAAGATTACTATTGTACCTAGAACAATGGGAGCATTAGGTTATACTATGCAAATGCCAGAAGAAGAAAAGTATTTAATGAATAAACAGGAAATATTAGACCAAATTACAACGTATTTAGCAGGCAGAGCCGCAGAAGAAGTCATATTCCATAATATTACAACAGGTGCTTCTAATGACATTGAAAAAGCCACAGAATTGGCTAGAAATATGGTGGCACAATATGGTATGAGCGACAGATTTGATATGGTGGCATTGGAAAGCATACAAAATAAATATTTAGATGGCAGAAATGTGCGAAACTGTGCAGAAACAACTTCTGCTGAAATAGATGAGGAAGTATTGCGTATTATAAAACAATGCCATAAAAAAGCAATAGAATTGTTAGAGCAAAATCAAAAAGCACTTCATACCATTGCTGCATTTTTGTTGGAAAAAGAAACTATTACAGGGCAAGAATTTATGACATTATTAAAACAATGTAATGAAACAACAGAAAAAGAGTAGTTTTAAAAATAATTTTTATTTCTGTTTGTTATTAGGAAAACGAAGTTTTCCATAAAAGTTTTGCCTCGCTTTTTTAAAAGCGAGTGGAGTTTGAGGCAAAGCCTCAAGGTTTTTCCGCTTCAAGCGTGTTTTTGAAGGGGTTTGGGGAAACTTTTCACAAGTGAAAAAAGTTTCCCCTATTTTAAAAATGTTTGTTTAGCTACTCTCTAGTTATTGCTCATTGTTTTCTGGAATAAACTGTAAATTGTCTAGTGCATATTGTAAAGCCATACACATTAACTGATTTCTGGAATAATCACTTTTTCCTGCTAATTTATCAAATTCTTGCCTTATTTCTTTAGGCATTCTTAATGTTGTTATATTATATGGGTCTTCTTTATATTTTGCAGTTTTAGATGTTACAATAAATTTTTCAGACATTATTTCACCTCTATAGTATATAATGATATTACATTTTAATATCATTATACATTTATAGTGTTTATTTTTATATATTTAAAATATGATATGATATTTGATATTTATTTTAATATCTAATTTAATATCTAAAAAGAGGAGAATATTTATGGGAAAATTATTAAAAGATTTCTACAATGTAAATTGATTTTATATTACAAATATAATATGATAAAGGGGAAACTTTTTTCACTTGTGAAAAGTTTCCCCAAACCCCTTCAAAAACACGCTTACAAGCGTATTAGAACCTTGAGGGCGTTGGTCTCAGCTTCGCTTCGGTCGTTGCAGAACAAACGTCCACTGGACATTTTGCAACTCAAACTCCACAAGCTTTTTAAAAAAAGCTTGACCAAAAACTTTTTTAGAAAATTTAACTTTCTCATTTGTAAATGGAAGTTTATTGACAGATTGGGGGACTTTTTCACTTGTGAAAAAGTCCCCCTTATATTATTTCGTTTCTTCCATAATTGTTTTAAATAATTCTAATGATTTAGAAGGTATAAACTCTATTATTTCATATTGAGCAATTTTTTGCTTAAAAAATGGGTCTTCTTTTATAATCTGTTCTGCTTCTTGTTTTGTAGCACAATTACAAAGAATAATTCCTCCTGTTCGTGGAACTTTTCTTCCAGAACAAATAAATTTTTTGTTAGTATAATATTTTTCTAAATATTGAATATGTTCTGACAAAAACTGTTCTACTTCTGAAATTGGTTTGATATAATTTAAGCTAAAAATAAACATATTGAACCTCCTAGAAAAATGTATTATGTAATCATTGTATTATTTATGCTTCTTTATAGAAATTGATTAAACAACCAGAAAGTATTATTTTTCTTTCATCATCTGTCAAATCACCTAATTTTAATGTAAACTGTTTCATATTTTTTCCCACAACATAAGCAGTTACTTCTGACTGTTTTTGTGAAATGATGTTACGTATATTAGGTATAAATATGTAATCTCCATTTTCAAAAGGCAATTCTTTCTGTTCTAACAGTAAAGGAAGCATACCCCAGTTAATCAGATTAGAACGGTAACGTTTCGTAGCGTATTCGCTAGCAATATTTGCCCAGCCACCTAATACTTTTTGACAGCTTGCAGCTTGTTCTCTTGCAGAACCATCACCTGGTTTTACAGCGTAAATAGTGGAGCCAATACCAGTGTCTTTTTCACTAATGTCAAATTGTTTTTGTATCGTAGCAAATACTTCTTTTACTTCTTCATAAACTTGAACTTCTCCCGCAATACGTGCTTTTTCTGCTTTTTGTACTTCTTTTGCTCTGCCTACATAAGCAGGGTCTTTTCTTGACAATGTAAATTCTGCCAAACCTAAAGGATTGGAACGATAAGAAGAGGTTTCTCCAGAAGGAATTAATTCATCTGTTGTTGTAACAGGGTCTGTAATAACAGATACCACTTTTAACAATATATTTTCTGTTAAATTGCTCATAGCAGGCCAGTCTGTAATGTTAGGGCCAAATTTTAATTCTGTATTACTGTCAGGAGCATTAAAACCAAAATAACAACGGTTTTTGTAAATTTCGTCATGAAAATGGTATTCTGGGCGAGTATAGTTTACATCAATTTCTGTTGCAGGTGTCAATTTTCCTTTGTTTATAGCTGTTGCTGCAATAGAACGAGCGTCCATTAAAGCTACAGAAGCAATTTGTCCATTTGTAATTTTAGAGCCCTCTCTATTAGGGAAGTTTCTTGTAGAATGACGAATACTTAAACAGTTATTTGCAGGTACATCTCCTGCACCAAAACAAGGCCCACAAAAAGCAGAACGTACTGTTGCACCAGCAATCATAATATCTGCAATCGCTCCATTTTCTGCTAAACTTACAAATACAGGCTGGCTAGAAGGATATACGCTCAATGCAAATTCATCTGTGCCTATAGAATGTCCTTTTAATATATCTCTTGCATCACAAATATTTTCATAAGTACCACCAGCACAGCCAGCAATAACACCTTGTTCTACATATAAAGCACCATTTTTTACTTTGTCTTTTAATGTAAATGTAATTTTGTCACTGTCAAGCTGTTTTGCACCTGTTTTTTCTACTTCGTCTAATATGTCCATCAAATTAGCATTTAATTCTTCTATAGTGTATACATTGCTTGGGTGGAAAGGCATAGCAATCATAGGACGTATTTTAGATAAATCTACTTCTATCATACCATCATAATAAGCGATATTTTCCGGTTGCTGTAAAGCAAATTCCTCTGTTCTACCGTGCAAAGCATACCATTGTTTTACTTTATCATCTGTTTTCCATACAGAAGACAAACAAGTGGTTTCTGTTGTCATAACATCAATGCCATTTCTATAATCTACACTGATATTTTCAACACCATCTCCGAAAAATTCCATAATTTTATTTTTTACATAGCCTTTTTCAAATACAGCACCAATAATAGCAAGTGCAACGTCTTGAGGGCCTACACCAGCGATAGGTTTTCCTGTCAAATAAACACCTACTACTTGTGGGCGGTCAATGTCATATGTTTTACATAAAAGCTGTTTTACTAATTCAGGGCCACCTTCTCCTATTGCCATAGTGCCCAATGCACCATAACGAGTATGGCTATCTGAACCTAATACCATTTTACCTACACCACTCATCATTTCTCTCATATATTGATGGATTACTGCTTGATGTGCTGGAACATATATACCGCCATATTTTTTAGCACAAGACAATCCAAATAAATGGTCATCTTCATTTATTGTACCACCTACAGCACAAAGAGAATTGTGGCAGTTTGTCAATACATAAGGCATAGGAAATTTTTCTAAACCGCTCGCACGAGCTGTTTGTACAATGCCTACATATGTAATATCGTGAGAAGCCATTCTATCAAATTTAATTTTTAAATGCTCCATATTATCTGATGTATTATGATTTTTTAATATGTTATAAGCCATAGTGTTTTGAGAAGCCTCTTGTTTAGAAGGAGCGTTTCCCAATTTTTGTTTTAATATTGCAGCAGCATTGCCATCATCTGCTATAATTTCAGTTCCGTTTAACAAATATGCACCAGTGTCATAAAGTTTTATCATTTTTTTGTTTCCTCCTTTGTCTGAAAATGATATGTTTTATTATAGAGAAATTGCTGTCGTTTGTAAATAGAAAACAGTTTTTAGCCACTCCTCAATTTTTAGCATATTGTCATTTTATGCCATACTATGGTAAAATAAATGTGATAATAGCATAAGGAGGAAATTATGAAGCGTTTTAAAAAAGTTTATACACAAGGCGTTGTGAACTATGTTGAGATATGGGTAGACACAGAAACAGGTGTGAATTATGTGATTATGACAAACGGTGTTGGAACAGGTATGACACCTCTTTTAGACGAAAACGGAAAGCCTATTGTAACAAAACAAAATGAAAAAAAAGAATAACAAAAAAGGTGTTTTCAAAGCTATGGCGTAACTTTTGGAACACCTTTTTTATATAGGGAGTATTTTTTATATATTATCATAATAGATAATATCAGTCTGTCAATAAATATTATTTTGCCATAAAAAGCAAGGGGTATGGGGAGTGCAACTCTCCATTCTAATCCGCAAGGGGGGCTTTGCCCACCTGAGGAAAACAGCGAGTTTCAAGGCTTTTAAGCCGATGGAACAAGCTGTTTATACTTCTGTTTAAACAAGTCGAAAACCTGTTTTCGACTTAGCGTGTCGATTTTATCGACACGCTCAATAGATAATATGCTGTGGTAATAAGCGATGTTTATTTATGGTATTTTTATTCTGATACATTACTTTTAGGGTCAACTTTAATGCCATCTTTTGCAATAGAAAAATCTACGTGTTCTCCTAATGCAACGCTATATTTTGTAGGTTCAGCTACAAAACCAATTTCTTGTCCTTTTTTAACTTTGTCGCCCTCTTTGACTACTACATCCTCTTGTAATTGGCTGTATGTAGTCTGCCAGCCGTTGTCGTGGTTAATTACTACAGTAATACCTCTTTCATCATCTGTTTTAATACTTTCTACTGTGCCATCTTCAGAAGCCTTTACTGCTTCTCCTTTTTTTGCACCAATAGAAATATGGTCATTTGTACGATATTGGTCTAATGTGGCATCATATATTGCGTGGTCTGCACTATAATCCATTACAATATTGCCAGCTAAAGGCATAGCAAAAAGTGGTTCATTTTCAAATATGCTTGCTTGTTCTGTATTTTGTTGTTGTGTCACATTTTCTTCTGTATTTTGTTTTTTTTCTACTTCAGCAGTTTCTAATGGTTTTTGTTGCTGCTCTGGTACAACAGCAGCTTGTTGTTGCACTTCTTCTAAAATTTCCGCTTCTCTTTGTGCAACTGCTTCCTCTAATGCTGGTGTATTGTTTACAATAACTTGGTGTGCAGTTTGCGTTTGATGCCTAGCTTGTTCCGTTGTCTGTGGGGGTGTTGTAGATGGTTCTGTGTTTCTGTTTCTGCCAGCAAAATAATAAATTCCTCCAGCAATTACCACAACAGCAAGACAACCCCACAGTATACGGTAATAATTTTTGTTCATTTGTAACACCTCCAGCAATAGTATTGCCCGAAAGAGATACTTTTTATTCATATTTATTTGCCATAACATTCACGGAAATGAAACAGTATTTGTATAATGAGAAAAAGAAATTCCTGTATAATAATGTTGTAATATTTCACGGTATGTTTTGCCTTCTTTTGCCATAAATTCCGCACCGTATTGGCTCATACCAGCACCGTGACCATAGCCTTTTGTTGTAAATATTACTGTATTATTTTCTATATTTACTGTAAAATTGCTGCTGCGTAAATTTAATATTTCTCTTACTTCTCTGCCTGTTAGTGTTTTGTTGCCTATTTGTATTTTTTGCACATATCCCGCAGGGGTATGGCTTAGTATTTTGATTTGATTGTTACTGAATGAAAAATCTTTATAAGTATTACAAAAACGCTTTGTCATTTCATCAAAAGTATAAGAAATGCTCTTTTCAAAATCAGGGGCGTTTTTATCTAAACTACTATCTACGCTTTTTAAATAAGGAATTTGTTTTTGCCATACATTTTCAGCGTCTTCTGTTTTGCCTGCACTTTCTGAATGAAATACGGCTAATATTGGTT
The DNA here is from genome assembly GCA_910586765.1 of uncultured Clostridia bacterium. Taxonomy (GTDB): domain Bacteria; phylum Bacillota; class Clostridia; order Lachnospirales; family Anaerotignaceae; genus Coprocola. The sequence continues at coordinate 75,640 of CAJUJJ010000010.1, read as the reverse complement.
CATTGTCGTATATCATAATTTCTCCTTTTGTTTGTTCTACGGCATCACTTATTTTATTGTAGTATTCTGTAAAATGTTCTCCCCATTTTTGTTTCATTTCTTCCACTGTAATATATGCTTGTCCTATGTCGTAAGGTATTGTATTTGTATTGCTTTCATACATTTTTCTTGTAGCATAAGTACGTGCAGAAACAGCTTGTGCTTTGAGTGCTTCCGTTTGAAATAAAGCAGGCATTTCTGCCGCAACAACACCTTTGATATAGTTTTCAAAATCAGAAGAAGTACGTATAATTTCGGGAGTAGCAATTTCTGCATTTTGTTCCTCATTCTGTTGTTGTGGCTGTGTTTGCTGTTTATTTTGACCGTGATAAGAACAATATGTAATTAGTGCAGGTAACACTATCATAGCAATAATGATATAAATAAATACCATTGAAATTATTTTTTTTACCAAAAAAACACACCCTTTCTATATATTATATGATATAGTAGTGTGTTCCATACAAAAAAATGTTGAGTAGTTTTTAATAAAATGAAAGTGTCCAAAAAGAGTAGTTTTAAAAATAATTTTTATTTCTGTTTGTTATTAAGAAAACGAAGTTTTCTATAAAAGTTTTGTCTCGCTTTTTTAAAAGCGAGTGGAGTTTGAGGCAACGCCTCAAGGTTTTTCTGCTCCAAGCGTGTTTTTGAAGGGGTAGCGGACAAAGTCCGCTGGGGGAACTTTTCACAAGTGAAAAAAGTTCCCCTTTTAAAAATGCTTGTTTAGCTACTCCCAATAAAATAGCTGCCTTCACAAAAAAATGAGGCAGCATTGTTATTTTTATTTCTTTTTTAATATGACTGCTACAGCACCTATAAAAGAAAGCAATACCAATCCAGCAGTTACAATGAAATATTTTTGTTGTTCTTCTTTTGTAACATAAACGCCTTCATAGGGGTCTTCATAAATTTCTCTTTGTGCTACTCTATAATGTCTCCTTGTATTTTCGTAAGAATGTTTTTTTGCATTTTCTCTCATAAATTACCAAATCCTTTCTAAATATAAACTGTTTACTATAATACTATAGTATATTCTGTAATGCTACAATAAGTATATGTAGTATACCACAATTTTATAAAAAATAGAATAGCATTTTACTGTGGAGTTATTCCTTATGCTATTGCACTATAGTATAGCCCACAATGCTATTATTTTGACTATTTGGAGTAACGGCATTTACGGCAAATTTTTTCGCTATCACTTATTTTTTATAACAATAGATACATTTTTATTATTTTTTAAAAAAATTTCATCATATTAAAAAAAAATGCCGTTTTTGCCGTCATATGGCTGAAAGCCTTGCTATTACTGGATTTCAGCGACGGCATTTTTAAAAAATTTTTGCCGTAAATTTGCCGTCATAGGTCATTTTTTGCCGTTAGTTGGAGTAGTCGTATAAAAATAATATGTATTTATTTTCCAAAATTTATATTATTTTACTTTCATTTTTGCCGTTAGTTATAATAGTCATATTCATTTTTGCCGTAAGTTTAAGTAGTCGTTTTATAGTAGTAATGAAACAAATATCTTTTAATAAAGCATACCAAAATTTTATGATTATAAAATGCAAAAATGACATCATACTAATTTTAATATCATACTGCAAAGAAAGGGCGGAAAAATTATGAAAAAAATAATACTTACAATATTTTGCTTTACTGTGTTGCTCTGTGGTTGTCAATCTCGTACACTTCAAAACAATATTTCTCAAATACGTATTGCCAAAGCAGCAGAATTGGAACAGCAAAAAACAAAAACACAAAGGGCAAATGAAATTAAAAATAATATATTAAAATTAGATGAAATACAAAGTGTAGCGGTAATTATAGAAGGGAAAACAGCATTGATTGGACTTCGTTTAAAACAAGCATATCAAAAAGAGGCTGTCAGACTGAAAGCAGAAGCAGATATATTAGCAAAACAGGCTGATGAAAGTATTGATGGAACAGCCATTACAGCAAATGAAAATATTACTGCTATGATAGAAAAAATGGAAAAAGAAAGAGAAATATCATAAATTTTTATAGTAAATATTGTCAGATATTATATTGACATATATAGATAACCGATATATAGTATATATAGATAATCTATATATACTAGGAGGAAAATATTATGGCAATAGATAAAAGTTTAGTAACAGGTTCTACCACAATGCTTTTACTGAAATTATTGGAAGAAAAAGATATGTATGGCTATATGATGATAGAGGAACTGGCAAAAAAGTCAGATGATACTTTTTCATTAAAAGCAGGCACACTTTATCCTCTGCTTCACGCTATGGAAGAAAAGGGACTTGTAACATCTTATGAAGCAAACAGCGAAAATGGCAGACAAAGGAAATATTACAGCATTACCAAAAAAGGAAAAGGATATCTGAAAGAGAAAAAACAAGAATGGAAACAATATAGCACTGCTGTAGATAAAGTATTGAAAGGAGGTGCAACATTTGCTTACTAACATAAAAAGCTATTTAGATACAGTTTGTGAACAAATTCGCTTTCAAAAAGCACACGATATTGTAAAAAAAGAACTGCAAAGCCATATTATTGACCAAACAGATGCCTTTATAGAACAAGGAATTGAAAAAGAAACTGCTATACAAAAAGCTATTTCAGAAATGGGTGACCCTGTATTAGTGGGTACGGAATTAGACAGAGTGCACCGTCCTAAATTGGAATGGAGTTTTATATTATTTGTAGTATTATTTTTTATAGCAAATATCATAATGAGATGGACAATAGCAAAAGCAAGCATAGCAACGGGTTATCCTGTACCTGATATAGGTATAAACAATATTATAAGTATTGTGGCAAGCATTATTGTTATGGCAGCGTTTTATTATATTGATTTTACTGTATTAGCACAACATTCTAAAATGATTTATGCAGTATATGTCATATTATTAGCATTTGTATATGTGTATTCACAATTTTTTGGATATGTTAACCCTGCTCATATTATAATACATATTTTTACTTATGATATTATTACGCCTCCTCTACTATATTTATATCCTGTGGTGTTAACTGGTTTATTGTATGATTGTAGGGGAAAATGTTATAGTGCAATATTGCTATGTGGTGCTTCTTTTTTACTGCCTGCATTTTTTTCATTTAATTTACGTATAAATACTGCTCTTTTTATTATTGCAATGATTAGTATTTTATTAATGATTACTGCAATTTGTAAAGGCTGGTTTGCTGTAAATAAAGTAAAGGCTTTGCTAATGCTTTTGGTGCCTATTATACTGTTGATAGTATTTTTGTATACAGTACCGCAATTTGCTTACCAGTTACAAAAATTTCATATTGCTATTATAGATGAAACTGGTGCAGACTGGAGTAGAAATATATTACAACATAATGTCAAAGAAGCAAAATTATTTGGTACTGGAGGTGCATATTCTTTTTATGCAAATGATGGAAGATTAGTACAAATGACACCTGAAAACTTTTTTCAAGGAGCAGAATATTTTGTAAATTATGCTCTGCATTATTTTGGTTGGATTGTTTTTGCATTGTTTTTAGCAATATATATTTTTTTTATAGTAAGAGGCTTTGTACTTGCACATAGGCAAAAAAGTCAATTGGGCTTTATGACTGCATTTGCTATACTTTTGACAATAACGATTATAGCAGTTTGGAATATTGCTTGTACAAGTGGTTATTTTATAAACATCAATCCTTTAGAACTGCCTTTCTTTTCAGGAGGGGGTACTGTGACAATAATTTATTCTATATTGATGGGAATACTGCTTTCTGTATTTAGAACGGGAAAATATACCAATGATAACAATGTAATAAAACAAGAAAGGCATTTTATAATGTATAAAAATGGTGAAATAACATTTCGTATACCACTAAAAAAGTAAAATAAAAGGGGGAGAGTTCACTTGAATGAAATCAAAAACTATTTGAATACAGTTTGTGAACAAATTCGCTTTCAAAAAGCACACGATATTGTAAAAAAAGAACTGCAAGACCACATTACTGACCAAACAGATGCTTTTATAGAGCGAGGCATTGAAAAAGAAATCGCTGTGCAAAAAGCCATTTCAGAAATGGGCGACCCTGTATTAGTGGGTACGGAATTAGACAGAGTGCACCGTCCTTGTATGAAATGGAGTTTTATATTATTTGTGACACTATTTTCTATTGCCAGTTTTGCTTTGAAGTGTATTATATTGCCACAAAATGTAGAAGCAGGTATGCCTATTATTAAAATAGTTATTAGAACGGCAATAGGCATTTTGACAAGCACTATCACAATGATACTATTTTATAAAATAGATTTTACAGTGTTAGCAAATCGCTCCCGTAAAATTTATATTTATTATGTACTACTTATGGGATTTTTATATATTTATGGTACAAGCTATGGCATTGAATATAGAAGTCATACATTTTTATTTGGTTTTATGATACCACCTTTGATATATCTTTTTCCTGTAGTGCTAGCAGGATTATTGTATGATTGTAGAGGAAAGTCTTATATTGCAATATTAATGTGTGCTGCTTCTATATTACCTCCTGCCTTTTTTTCTACTTGTATTGTAGCAAATACAACTGCCACTGTTATGATTGCTGGTATCAGTTTTATATTGATACTATGTGCTATATGCAAAGGCTGGTTTGCTGTAAGCAAGCGAAATTCTTTATTGTTACTCTTTGCATTTATGGTACTAATGGGTGTACTTTTTTGTTTTTTGTCATCTGATATTATTTACAGAATAAGTAAACTACATATTGCTATAAAAGACATTGATACCGATTGGACAAGAAATATGTTACAGCATAATGTAAAAGGAGCCGTTTTGTTTGGAGAGGGAAATTCATTTTCTTTTTATACAAATGATGGGATATTTAGGGAAATGACACCTACTACACAATATTTAGGTACAGAATACTTTGTAAATTATGCCTTGCATTATTTCGGCTGGATTGTTTTTATATTGTTTTTAGCAATATATGTGTTTTTTGTAGTAAAAGGTTTTATACTTACTCATAAACAAAAAAGTCAGTTAGGTTATATGACTGCATTTGCTATACTTTTGACAATATCCATTATAGCGGTTTGGAATATTGCCTGTACAAGCGGCTATTTTATATATATTAACCCTTTGGAATTGCCTTTCTTTTCAAGTGCAAGCACTATAAACACAGTATATTGTATTTTAATGGGAATATTGCTTTCTGTATTTAGAACGGGAAAATATACCAATGATGAAATAATAGACTATAATAGTGCAGCACAAAAAAGCAGTTTTTGTGAATTTGAAAACAGTACGAAAGAATTTACAATTACAATTCATTTGAAAAAAAGGCGAAAAAAAGTAAAACTGCAAAAAGGGGAGGATTTATTTGAATGAAATCAAAAACTATTTAGATACTGTTTGTGAACAAATTCGCTTTCAAAAAGCACACAATATTGTAAAAAAGGAACTGCAAGACCATATTATTGACCAAACAGATGCTTTTATAGAGCAAGGCATTGAAAAAGAAACTGCTATACAAAAAGCCATTTCAGAAATGGGCGACCCTGTTACAGTGGGTACAGAATTAGACAGAGTGCATCGCCCTAAACTAGCATGGAGTTTTGTTATTGCTGTTGTTTTGCTTTCTCTTGCCCATTTTATAATACCTTATTTCTTTTTTAAAGAGATATTTTATACTGCACCACTGTTTCAAAATACTATACTATTGCTGATTTATATAGGCATTATGATAGCATTTTATAAAATGGACTTTACCATATTAGCAAGTCATGCAAAACTATACTATAGTATTTATATTGCAATATTATATTTTACTGGTTTTTTTACACGATATTCTGGTTATTTTATGTCAATGGATTTAACAGAAGAACACCCCATTGTGATAGGAGCCTATACCGATATTTATTTTATTGTGTTTGGTACAGAAAATAGTGATTTTGCTATCAAAATACCTGTATTGGTATATATTTTCCCTATTATATTGGTGGGATTGTTGTATCATTGTAGACAAAAAAGTTATAAAGCAATATTTTGGTGTTGTTGTTCTATGTTTCCAGTGATATTTTTTTATTATGCGAATTTATTAAAAATCCCTTGTATTATAATTGCTATCGTCAGTTTGTTATTGCTATTGATTAGCATTTATAAAAACTGGTTTGCTGTCAAAAAACACTATGCTATATTACTTGTGATTATTATAGCAATAGTTGCTATAGTATATATGATGTGGTTAAATACTAGGGTTTATAGCTTTAGAGGAAGTGCTTATCAGCAATTTATCAATAACATACAGACAATATTGCAAAATACTATAAAAGGTAGTCGTTTTATAGGAGAAGGCAAATATGTTTTTATACAAAATAGTAATGGTATGTTGGTAGATGGTATTGCATTTTTAAAACAGTATGTAGAATACTTTACTGCTTATTTCATACACTGTTATGGCTATATTGTATTATTTCCTATTGTAGCAATCTATTCCTTTTTTATAGTAAAAAGTTTTTTATTGATAAAAAAACAAAAAAGTCAATTAGGCTTTATGACTGCGACAGCAATATTACTGACATTTTTTATGATAATACTATGGAATATTGTTGCAAACACGGGACTTTTTATAATAGATAACCCTTTAGGAATACCTTTTTTTTCTACAAGTGATAGCATAAATATTGTATTTTTTGCTATGATGGGAATGTTACTTTCTGTATTTAGAACAGGACATATTACAGCAGATAAATATATACAAAAACAGCAAAAAACAAAAAAGAAATGGATTACTATTACAGAAAACCATATCAATATTAATATTTCTATTGCCATACCTTTTATAAAAAAGAAAAAAAATAAAACAAGTCAAAACCCATAAAGCAATGTGGTTTTGACTTGCTTTTACTGTATGACACTTGCTAAAACTTCTGCCAGAGGTGTCATAGCATTGATTGCTTCTTGTTTTGTATTCATTTGGCTACCTACTTCTATCAATAAAGAACGAGGTTTCATATGTAAGCTGTAACGATATGCGTGAATATATATTCTCCTTGTAAAATCTGGAAAAAGAGATTGAGCTGTTGTCTGCATTTGTAAACTAAATGCTAAATTGTCTTCTAAATTTTCATTGCTCAGTCCTGCTGTAGGTTGAGGGACACCGTCTTTGTTAAGGCGGCACATACCATTAAAAAACATAATTTTAGCACATTTTTTGCCATTGATGTCTGTCACTAAATGTACATTTTCAGGCAAGCCATCTCTGTGCATATCAATGACAACTTGTATACTGGGGTTTTCATCTAATATTTTTTGTATAGGGGCTTCCATTCTTTCATATGCTCCTAATATTTGACCTTTTCCGTCTACCATATCATATCGCCCTGTATCATGTAACACAGCAATGCCATATTTTTTTTCCAATATGTTTTTTAATTCTTCTCCTACTCCCCATATGCCTTCACTCATATCTTTTGACATATTGCTGTCTATAAAGCCCTCTGTGGAATGTGTGTGAAATATCAATACTTTAGGTTCTTGTCCACTATTGTCAATAGTAAAATCTTTTTCTAAAAACTGTTTTGGCTTAATATCTCCATCAAGCAAAGCAGTTCGAGAGTCTACTAGATAATAATTTTGTTTTAAAAAATCTACATTTTCCATTTGTTTTAGCAATTCTGGCGTAATTTTGGTTGTTGTTTTGGGAGCAGTTTTTTCTGGAGTTTGATAAGTGATGTCATCAAATCCAATTACATTCTCAGAAATTTCTTGTACTAACTCTGGATTTTTTTCATCTTTGCTGTCGTCTTGTTGGAAAAATTTGTTCATAGGTACAGATGTTTTTGCTTCTGCTGTGTGCGGAACTGCTTCTTGTATCAAAGTAGAAGATGTTTTTTTTGTTACAAAAAAAGCCGATAGTATAAAACAGGCAAAAAATCCTATCAAGCATTGTACTATAATTTTTTTGAATTGGTGTTGCTGAGAACCCATTTTATACTATCGCCTCCTTTTCAAAATAAAGCAAAGCTCTATTTACAATGTATGTATGAAATAGAAAAAAAGAACTTAAAAAAATTTTGTAAGTATATTAAATTATGATTTCTATAAAAATTTAAAAATTTTACTATTTTTTTTATTTTTTTGAATAAAATTATGTTTTTATTTCGTCTAACATAGCGAAGGGGGAATGATTATGCTAAAATTAAAACAAATTTTAAAAAAGAAGTATTTCATTGCTTGTATCAGCATAGTATTAATTTGCTGTATGTTTATTTTTTATATTGTGTTTTTGTGGGAAAATACAGAAACAAAAATGGTATCGCTGCCTATACTGCCAGTAGAAAATTATGCAGAGTATTCTGCTTCAGAAAGTTATATGGCTTACGATATTTCAGAAATTTGTGACGGAAATCCTTGGAAAGAGGAATGGAATATCAAAACACTTCCCGTATTTTACAATATTGATTTTAAAAACAGTAGCACAGTACAAAATTATGATGATAAAATAAACATTATGAAAAATAAAGTAAAACACTTAGAGAAAATAGCTGAAAATTTTGGTGTAAGGGATAACTATACTATTACATATGGTACAGCAGAAGGCAAAATTGAAAATAAAGAAATTTCATTTCAAACCAGCATATATGACAGCACTATATTTATAGAGTTTAAAAAGCCTATTCCATTGCCTTTTGATACTACAGAAGAAAACAAAGAACAATCAGAAAAAGTCATTTCTTATTTTATTGACAACTACAAAGATTGTTTAAATTGGAAAGAAGCAGAAAAAGCACTTCATTTTGATTATAGCATAGATGGAGAAAAGTATTTTTCATTGTATGCTTATGAAAAGGGAAATACCATTGAACAGGAATTATTAAATTATCATTTTCATACGGTACATATTGCTACAAATGAGAAAAATGAAATAACTTCTATTTGGCTCAAAAAAGCAGACCTTTCTGACAAAATAGGAGAATATACTATTATTACAGCAGAACAAGCAGAGCAGTTGTTATATAGCGGAAATTATACTTCTACACTGGCAAATACTTTTTCTCAAAATATGACTATTGTAAAAACAGAATTGGTATACCGAAATACGATTTATGACAGCATTTATATGCCTTGTTATAAATTTTTTGTGCAAATGCCCCATATAGAAGGAGATGGTTTACATCACTATGATGTTTACTATATCCCCGCAGTAGAACAACAATATTTAAAGCACTACGAAGATGTATCGTATAAATTTGACTAAATTTGTCACTATATTTTATTTTCTCTAATTTTCTCTTGCACTTTTTTACTGAAACAGCTAAAATAAAATTGGTACAATGATAACATTGTGCAATTAAGGGACAGGTAAATTCCCAATCAGTGGGAGGTCATGAAACTTGGAAGATAATCAAAAGCAAAATCATACAGAAAATGACACTGATGCAGAACAAAAATCAAATGCCATTTCGCCTATGTTTTGGGAAGATTTTGATAAAGTAGAAACAAAAACTGTATTGGAAAAAACACAAACATCAACTGCCTCTATGGAACAAACACAAAACGAAAATAGTGAAGAAAATAGCAATGAACTATATAATACACAAAAAACAGTAGAAATCAATAGTGTTATTCTTTCTACAAAAAAGGAAAACACGGATACAGTACAAAATGACGATAATACGGATACAGATAAAACAGTAGAAATAAGTAGTGTAATACTTTCTACAAATAAAATAGATACAACAGATACAGAAATACAACAGCAAACTGCAAAAATTGATACAACAGAAATAGAAAAGCAAAATACAGAAAATAATGATATAGATACTGTAACAGAAGAAACGCCTATAGTACATACAGATGCTGATGCAGAGGAAGATATGGAGCAAACAAAAGCAATTACTCCTATAGAACAAAATTCTTCAGAAGCATTAGAGCAAACACAACGCTTGGAAGCAATACAATCAGATACAACAAAAAAAGGCAAATTTTCTCATATAGTAGAAAATAATAAAAATGATGATGATGATTTAGGTGACAAAAATGCCTATTTAGATACTTTTGAATCTGAAAATTTTGAAGAAGACAATGACATTACTTCTGAAGAACAATATACTCAAGAAGATGACGATATGTATTATGATGAAGAAACTTCTTTTGCTTTGTATCAGGCAGAAAAAAAGCGTTTAAAAATCATATTGCTTTCTTCTATTACTGTTGGAATTGTTGTCTTTTTGGTAGGCTATATGATGATGGGTATGCACCAGAGAGAAATTAGACTGGAAATGGAAAAACAAAGACAACAACAATCTGCTGCTTTAGCAGATAAGAGATATGTTATGGTACGTACTGTTGCTACAAATAGAGAATTGTCTGTACACGATATTAATACTGATGAACAGTATATTATAAAAACAAACAGTGATACAAAATTTCTTGACCGCATTAGAAAACAATCTTCTGTTACAAAAATACAAAGAGGGGATTTAATTTGTGTTACAATGGCTGAAGATGGTGAAACTGCACAAGAAATACATTATTCCGTAAACACGTGGACGGCACAAGAAGTAAGTGGTCTTTCTGTAAATACAGAACAAAAAACAGTTTCTATTACATTTATAGATGGAACAGAACCGAAAACATATCGTTATACTGACGATAATTTATTTTTATATAAAGATGGAGAAATTCCTCCACAAAGTATCGCTGCCTGTGACATTATTACAATGCAGGGACGAGGCGATAGGGTATGGTCTATTAAGGTACTAGAATCACATGGAACAATGACATTAAAAAATGAACAAGATATTGTAAATGGTGTTTTAACAGTTGATAATAAAGAAAGATACGCTTTAGAAGGCTTTGGAAGTTTAGCACTTACAGAAGGGGTGCATAATATTTCTGTAACAGGAGATAATATAGAGTCTTTTGAAGATACGATATTTGTTGTACCAAGAGAAGATTTTGTATATGACTTGTCTAATGCACAATCTAAAACAGGTGTTGTCATTATTCGTTCTAATGTATATGATTTTAAATTGTATATCAATGGTGCAGAAGCAAATGGTTCAAAACCGATTGTGCTGCCTCTTGGAAAATACGATATTACAATATTAAAAAATGGATACAAGAATTGGAGCCAAACAATAGAATTGACAGAACCTTCCATAACAGTAGATGCTTTTATGGAAGAAGATATACAAGAGGGTATTATATCATTTCATAGTGTGCCAGAAGGTGCTACAATAGTATGGAATGACAAAGAAGTAGGTGTAACACCATTTGACCAGAAAGTGCGTTATGGTGTTTATACTGTAGATGTGATATTAGAGGGATATAAACCTCAATTAGAAACGGTTGTTGTGGATAAATCTGCTGTTAATGTTACATCTCATTTAACAGCTGAACAAAATACAGCAGAGGAAAACCAATCACAATAGAAAAAAATGAAAAAAAGAGGAGGAAACAAAAATGGATTACAAACAAAAGTATGCTCAATGGTTAGAGGACGATTATTTTGATGCCGAAACAAAAAAAGAACTTCAATCAATTTCAGGAGACGACAAGGAAATAAAAGAACGTTTTTACAAAGATTTAGAATTTGGTACTGCTGGCTTGAGGGGTATTATTGGTGCTGGTACAAATCGTATGAACATTTATACAGTAGGAAAAGCAACACAAGGATTAGCCAATTACATAGTATCTCAGGGAGAAGAAACAGTAAAAAAAGGCGTTGCTATTGCTTATGACTCCAGAAATATGTCACCAGAATTTGCAGAAACAACTGCTTTAATTATGGCAGCGAATGGAATACCTGTTCATATTTATCCTTCCCTTCGTCCAGTGCCAATGCTTTCTTTTGCAGTACGTCATTTAGGTTGTACAGCAGGCGTTGTAATTACAGCAAGCCATAACCCTCCAGAATATAATGGCTATAAAGTATATTGGTCAGATGGCGGACAAGTGCCTGCACCTCGTGACGGCGAAATTACAGCAGAAGTAAATAAAGTAACAGATTATAAAGACATCAAAAAAATCAGCTTAGAAGAAGCAAAATCTAAAAAACTTTATAATGTAATTGATAGTTCTGTAGATGATGCTTTTATTGAAAATATCAAAGCACAAGCATTAAATAGCGATTTAGTAAAACAATTAGGTGATGATTTTAAAGTAGTATATACACCAATACACGGTTCTGGTAATGTTCCTGTACGCCGTGCTTTAGAAGAAGCTGGTTTTAAAAATGTATATGTTGTAAAAGAACAAGAACAACCAGATGGAAATTTCCCAACAGTTGGTTATCCAAATCCAGAAAATCCAGATGTATTTACATTAGCGATAGCATTAGCAAAAGAGAAAAATGCAGATATTATTGTTGGTACTGACCCAGATGCAGACAGAGTTGGAGCTGTTGTAAAAGATGACAAAGGCGACTATATTGTATTAACAGGAAATATGACAGGTGCATTGCTTACAGAATATATTCTTTCTCAAAGAAAAGCACAAGGCAAATTACCTGCAAATGGTGCAGTAATCAAAACAATCGTTTCTACAGAAATTATTCGTCCTATTTGTGAAGAATATGGTGTTAAATTATTTGATGTATTGACAGGCTTTAAATATATTGGTGAAAAAATAAAAGAATTTGAACAAAGCGGAGAATATCAATATGTATTCGGTTTTGAAGAAAGCTATGGTTCTTTACCTGGTACTTATGCAAGAGATAAAGATGCTGTTGCTGCAACATTTTTAATTTGTGAAATGGCAGCATATTATAAATCCAAAGGTATGACATTATATGATGGTCTTTTAGCAATGTATCAAAAATATGGTTTCTCTAAAGAAGGCATTAAATCTTTGACATTAAAAGGCATTGAAGGTCTTGAAAAAATACAAAAAATTATGGCTACTTTCAGAGAAAATACTCCAGCAGAATTTGCAGGCATCTCTGTAACATGGGCAAGAGATTATAAAACAAAAGTATTCAAAAATTTAAAAACTGGTGAAACAGAAGAAGATACCCTTCCAGTATCTGATGTATTGCATTATACATTAGAAGATGGTACATGGATTTGTGTACGTCCTTCTGGTACAGAACCAAAATTAAAATTCTACTATGGTGTAACAGGCACAAGCATTGCAGATGCTGATGCAAAAATCAAAGCACTTGATGAAGCAGTAGATAAAAAATTAGCAGAGATTTAATTTTCAATATTTTACAAAAGGACTATCATATTATTATGGTAGTCTTTTTTGTTTTGTTTCTTCCAAAAAATATAAAACAATTTTCTCTATTTTTTTCTTGTCTGTTTGTATATTTTAATATACAATATTGTAATAAGGTGGTATACAGTATAAAATAGGAGGGGACAATTTTGCAAGAAATTAGGCTAAAGGCAAGAGCAAAAATTAATTTAACACTAGATGTCACAGGAAAACAACAAAATGGTTATCATACCGTACGTATGATTATGCAAACCGTATCCCTCTATGACAGTATATACATCAAAAAAATTGATAAACCAGTTATTCGTGTCAAAAGTAATTTAGACTGGCTTCCTACTGATGAAAGAAATTTAGCTTATAAAGGTGCAGAATTACTAAGAAATAAATTTAATATACAACAAGGTATTTTTATACAATTAGATAAAAAAATACCTGTTGCTGCTGGCTTGGCAGGGGGCAGTGCGGATTGTGCTGCTGTTATGGTGGGCGTTAATAAATTATTTGGAATAGGGCTTTCTAAAAAGAGGCTTATGGAATTATCTTTACAGCTAGGTGCTGACATTCCTTATTGCATATTACAAGGAACAGCACTTGCAGAAGGAATAGGAGAGAAATTAACGCCTATTAAAACTGGCTGCCCATTTTGCTATGTTTTATTAGTAAAGCCCAATATTAATATTTCTACAGCATCTGTTTATCAAAGCCTAGAATTAGACAAAATAACACAGCACCCTAACACAGAAAAAATGCTTTTTCAAATGCAGCAAAAAAATATAACAGAAATGGGAAAACTTCTTTGTAATGTATTAGAAACAGTTACCATTGCAAAACATAATGAAATTGCCCTTTTAAAACAAAAAATGATGACATTAGGAGCATCTGGAGCTCTTATGAGTGGTAGCGGTTCTGCTGTATTTGGTTTGTTTTTAGATAAACAAAAGGCGATAGAAGCAGAAAAAATAATCAAAAAAGAATTTATATTAAGAGATGTTTTTGTAACAGAAATATGGAACAAAAAACAGTATAGAAGGAGAGGATAAAAATGATAGATTACAAGTTTAGTATCAATTCAAATGAATATTTACCTTTAAGAGATGTTGTATTTAATACATTAAGAGATGCGATATTAACAGAAAAATTACAACCTGGTGAAAGGCTTATGGAAAATCAATTAGCTGAAAAACTTGGTGTAAGTCGTACTCCTATTAGAGAAGCATTACGTATGCTGGAATTAGAAAATCTTGTGGAGTTAACTCCTAGAAAAGGAGCACAAGTATTGGATATGAGTGAAAAAGATATTATCAATGTATTAGAAATCAGAGAAGTGTTAGAAGGACTAGCAACACAGCTTGCTTGCAAAAAAATGACTTCTGAAACGCTAGAAGAATTAAAAAAGACAGAATTAGAATTTGAACAATTTGCAAAAGAAAATGACCTTGAAAAAGTAGTAAGTATAGATGAACATTTTCATGATATTATATTTGCTTCTACAGAAAATGAAAGATTAATACAAATTTTCAATAATTTAAAAATACAGTTGTATCGTTATCGTATGGCTCATGTAAAATTAGATACTGGTATAGAAAGCATCATTGTACAACATAGAGCAATATTGTCTGCTATTGAAAATAAAAATGCAGTAGAAGGAGAAGATTTAGCCAAAAAGCATATACAATATCACGCAAAATTTATATTAGATGCTTTACAAAAAAAGAATAATGAATAAATACTGTTTTTTATTGTTCTTTTGTAGAGAAAAAAGAAAAGGAACTAAATTTACTCATATGATTAATATTCGTAATGCCCTTCTCCTAAAATAGGTGGGGGTATTACGAATATTTGATAAAATAATGCTTATATTGTAATATTATGTCGTAATCTCTGTTGTTTTTATTGTTCTTTTTTCTTGCATTAGTACAGTAGATAGCATAAAATGAAATAAAGCAGGTAAAAGGTATTGTAAAGAAAGGAGTGTGTGAATGGACTCTAAGGGAAATTTTCCAAAAAGGGAAGAGCGTGTACCTTATGGTCGAGCCATACCAAACGAACCCCCTAAAAAAACAACTAAAAAAAGTAAAAAAAAGTTATCTCCCTACAGACAGAAATATAATGCACAGCACAATATTAAACCTGTAAAACGAAAAAAAATACCTAAAAGAACTATGCCTGCAAAAAATAGACGTTTATTGACGCTTATTATTAGTATACTTGCTGTCGTTTTGCTTTTTCTTGTTATATTTCGTCAAAATGGTAAAGAAGTATTTATCGGAGAAACAAGCATGGGTATTATAAAAGATAAATCTGTTACAGCAGAAAGTCTAACAGATTTGTTGACAACACAGTTGACACAAGAAGTTGGTGCAAATGTAAAAATCAATGAAACATTAGAAATAAAACCAGTACATATATCAAAATCACGTGAAAAAGATGTTTATCAAATGGACTCTTTGACGCCTTTGCTTAGACAAAAAGTAACTTATTTGGTAGAAGCTGCTGCGATTACAGTAGATGGTCAAGATGTTATTATTGTAGCAAATCAAGCGGTAGCAGATGAAGTGTTCACAGAAGTGCAGTCAGAATACATACCAGAAGATGAAACAAGAGATGTTACAGCTAGTTTTGAGGGAAATGTACAAGTGCAGTTAAAATATGTAGACCCTTCTGTTATTGTAGCAAAAGAAAATGCTGTGCAGACACTGAAAAAGGGTACGAAAGTAGAAAAGACATATACAGTACAACCTGGAGATGCACTTTATAAAATTGCAGCACAATTTGATATGACACAAGATGAACTTAAAGCAATGAATGCAGATAAAATACCATCAAATGGTAATATTATGGTAGGCTGGGAATTAAAAGTAATGGCAGAACAACCTATGGTTTCTGTAAGAACAGAAGAAACTGTTGTATTAACAGAAGTGCAAGAAAGAAAAACAGTGTATCAACAAGATGCTACAAAAAATAAAGGCTATCAAAAAGTAACAGAAGCAGGTAAAGATGGACAAAAAGAAGTAACCAAAAAAATTGTTCGTGTGAATAATGAAATTGTTTCAGAAAATATTGTTGATGAAAAAACAACTGTAGAACCTGTTGACGAAATTATTGTACAAGGAACAAAATAAAAAATACCCTTTGCCTAAAAAGGCAAGGGTATTTTTCACAGATTTTATAGATAATAAATTATGAAAAATTATTGTATAAAGCTGTACCATTTTATATAAAATATGGTATAATAAATATTGTAAATTGCTGTACTACAGTAAGTAAAATACAGAGAGGAGAAATTTCAAATGGCAGTAAAATTAAAATTACAAGGAGTTAAACCTTTTGTAAGGGAGCATGAATTGGGATACATGGCACCATTGGTAAAAGCTTGCCATGAACAACTGCACAACAGAACAGGAGCAGGAAATGATTTTTTAGGTTGGATAGACCTTCCTGCAAACTATGACAAAGAAGAATTTGCTAGAATTAAAAAAGCCGCAGAAAAAGTACAAAAAAATAGCGAAGTTCTCATTGTAATTGGTATTGGTGGTTCTTATCTTGGCACAAGAACAGCTTTAGATTTTATTAAATCTCCATACTATAATGAAGATAAATCTAAAAAAACACCTGATATTTACTTTGTAGGTAATAACATCAGCTCTACATATATCAATGATATATTGAATATTATGGGCGACAGAGATTTTTCTGTAAATATCATTTCTAAATCTGGTACAACAACAGAACCAGCAATCGCTTTTAGAATTTTCAAACAAAAATTAGAAGAAAAATATGGTGCAGAAGGTGCAAAGGAAAGAATTTTTGCAACAACAGACAAAGCAAGAGGTGCTTTGAAAAACCTTTGTAACGAAAAAGGGTATGAAACATTTGTTATTCCTGATGATGTAGGAGGAAGATTTACTGTATTAACTCCAGTTGGTCTTTTTGCTATGGCAGTAGCAGGTATTGATATTGATGCAGTTATGAAAGGTGCTGCAGATGCTCGTGAAGCATACAGCGTTGATGACATTACAAAAAATGAAAGTTATCAATATGCAGCTTACAGAAACATTTTCTTTAACAAAGGTAAAAATGTTGAAATTCTTGCAAATTATGAACCACATATGACATCATTTGGAGAATGGTACAAACAACTCTTTGCAGAAAGCGAAGGAAAAGATGGAAAAGGTATTTTCCCTACAAGTGCTAACTTCTCTACAGATTTACATTCTATTGGTCAATTTATACAAGATGGCAACAATTTTATGTTTGAAACAGTTATATGGAGTAAAGAACCAAAATCCAATATTACAATACAGGAAGACCCTGAAAATATAGATGGATTAAACTTTGTTGCTGGTAAAGATATGCACTTTGTAAATAATAAAGCATTCAATGGTACATTACTTGCTCATATGGACGGCGGTGTACCAAATATCATTGTTGAAATTGATAAAATGGACGCTTATAACTTTGGTTACCTTGTATACTTCTTTGAAAAAGCAGTTGGTATCAGCGGTTATCTCATTGGCATCAATCCATTTGACCAACCAGGTGTGGAAGCATACAAAAAGAATATGTTTGCACTTCTTGGCAAACCAGGATTTGAAGACAGAAAAGAAGAATTGGAAAAACGTCTTTTATAATAGGAAATGGAACAAAACAATAAAGAGATGCGAAAACGCATCTCTTTATTTACTTTATACTTTAGAAAGGGAAAAATTATGAAAACAGCAGTATTATTTGATTTAGATGGTACATTAACAGATTCTGCACCAGGTATTATTGAAACATTAAAATATGCACTAAATAAACAAAATATAATACCACCTGATGATTTACAATTTGTGTTAGGCCCTCCTCTTATGGATACATTTGTAAATACTTTTCATATGTCACAACAACAGGCACAACAAGCTTATCAATGCTATCGTGAAAGATATGCCGAAAAAGGAATGTATCAAAACAGTGTTTTTGAAGGAGTAAAAGAAATGCTTTTTGAACTCAAAAAACAAGGCAAAAAGCTTGCTGTTGCTACGTCAAAGTCAGAAGATTTTGCAAAACAAATTATAGAGCATTTCGGCTTGTCTGAATACTTTGATTGTGTTGCTGGAAATTATTTAAACACAAGAGATAGCAAAGAAAAAGTTGTTCGTTATGCTTTAGAACAACTTCAAGTCAGTGCAGATGCTGCTGTACTTGTAGGTGACAGAATGTATGATATTATAGGAGGAAAAAAAGCAGGTGTAACTGTAATAGCGGTGTTATATGGTTATGGTGAAATAGAAGAATTTAAAAAGTATGGTGCAGATGTTATTGTACAAACCCCTCAAGATGTTGTTAATACAATATTAAACTGGGACAAAAAAGAACCATCAGAGTAACTGATGGTTCTTTCAGTCTGTCAATAAACTTCCGTTTACAAAAAAATAAAGTTTTTTGTCCAACTTTTTTTCAAAAAAGTTGGTAGGGTTTTAGGGGTGCTGAATGTCCAGCGGACATTCGCTCAGCACCGACCGAAGCAAAGCGTAGACCAAAGTCCCTAAGGTCTTTTTATGCTTGCAAGCGTGTTTTTGAAGGGGGTTGGGGAAACTTTTCACAAGTGAAAAAAGTTTTCCCAACCCCCTTCAAACTTTCATTAAATCCATCATAAAACTACTTTTTTGACAAGCTAAAAGAACCATCAAAATAACTGATGGTTCTTTTTACATTATTCTATATTTTCAAATATATCTTCTGGTGTAATGTCATTTTGAATTAAACCTTCTTTTTTCAACCAATCAATATTATCTTGCCATACTTGGGCATCTTGTGACAAAAATGCTGCATTTTCTGTTTCCATAACAGGCAATAATATATCCATGCTTTTTTGTTCTACTTCTTTTTTTAATGGGAAATTTTCTTCATTTTGATTATCCAATAATATTTGTAATGCTTCTTCAGGGTGTTGTTTTGTATATTCAAAGCCTTTTTTAGATGCTCTTAAAAATTTCTGTATTTTCTCTTTATTATTTTGTAATGTATCATTTCCTGAGAGTAATACTAATTCATAATAATCTGGTACACCATATTCATTTGGATAATAATATTGTACTTCAAAACCTTCTGCTTCCATTTGAGGAACTTCATGATTTATCATACAACCTATTGTTGCATCTACTTTTTGTGTTGTCATAGAAGACATCAAATCAAAACCAACATCTACTAATTCTACATTACCACTTTTTCCTACATATTCTAAATTTGACTTTATCATACCTTCTGATATTACAGAACCACTATGTCCTACTTTTTTACCTTCTAAATCTGTTGGGGAAGAAATATTTTTCTCTTTTAATGATAATATGATATTTAAAGGAGATTGTACCAAAGCCCCTACTGATTTTACTGGTATATTTTCATTTGCTACTGTCATAATGGTATCATGTAAATAATAAATGCCCATATCAGCTCTACCTGCTGCTGTTAAAGAAAGTGCATCATTTGTATTTGCTGGAAATCTTACATTTACATGAAGTCCTTCTTCTGCATAATATCCCTTTTCCATAGCAACATAAATAAAAGAGTGTATTGCATTAGGGTACCAGTCTAATACAATGTCAAATTCTTCTAAATCCTCATCAGATTGTGCTGTTTGTTGTGTGGGTTGTGTACTGCAAGCTGCCATAAACAACATAATTCCCACTAAAAATACTGCTAATATTCTTTTTTTCATTTTTTATAGCTCCTTTCTCCATGTAATTAATTTTTTTTCTATACTATTTACAATAGCAACACTTATCATTGCCACAAATGAAAGCAATACAACAGGTGCAAACACTCCTGCACCATCTAACTGTGTCATCATTCTTTTGCTGAAATAGCCTAATCCGCTTTGTGCCCCTAGCCATTCTGCGATTGCTGCACCTATAATACTCATAGGAATTGCCATTTTGATGGCAGAAAAAAAGTAAGGTAATGCTGTAGGAAATTTTAATTTTACAAAAATATCCTTTTTATTTGCACCATAAGTAATAAGCAATTCTTCCATTTCTCTTTTGGTAGATTTCAAACCATCATATACTGTAATAGCAATAGGAAAAAATGTAATTAGTATTGTAACAAGCACTTTACTCCATATACTGTAGCCAAACCAAAGTACAAA
This sequence comes from uncultured Clostridia bacterium, assembly GCA_910586765.1. Classification (GTDB taxonomy): domain Bacteria; phylum Bacillota; class Clostridia; order Lachnospirales; family Anaerotignaceae; genus Coprocola. The sequence goes on along the minus strand of CAJUJJ010000010.1, from coordinate 55,264 downwards.
AAGAGGTGCGATTGCTGTAGTTGGTATTGTTTGAGATGCCACAATAATAGGATAAAGAGCATTTTCAATATTTATATTGCTATCCATAATTACAGCCAAGAAAACACCTAATACAACAGAAATCAATAACCCTAAAAAAGTAACTCCCATTGTTGCTGGCAAATGTACTAATAACAATATTTCTTTTAGCTGCCAAAGTTTTACAAGTATCTGCAAAGGGGAAGGCAATATATATGCTGCGTTAATACCCATAGCAATAAATTGCCAAAGAAGTATCAGAGAAATACCTAATGCCAAAGCAGGCATATTTTTTTTCATATACTATTCCCCCTATTGTCTTAGCTTTTGAATAAGCTGTTCTTTTAATTCTACAATTTCTGGTTTTTTTAAGTCTTCTCTTTTTCTGGGATATTGTAAAGGCACTTCTATTTTTTCCATACAACAAAAAGGACTTTCTTTTATAATAAATATAAATTTTGATAAAAATATAGCTTCCTCTACATCATGTGTAATAAACAATATTGTTTTATGAAAATGAAGCCATTGTTGTAAAAGCCATTCCTGCATATCCACACGAGTTAAATAATCTAATGCACTAAAAGGCTCATCTAATAAAAGCATTTCTGCTCCAGCCAACAGTGTTCTTGCAAAAGAAATTCTTTGTTTCATACCACCTGATAGTTCTCTAGGATATTTATTAGCATATTCCAAAAGTCCTATTTCTTTTAATACTTCATAACATTTTTTCTGTTGTTCTTTTTTAGGCACTTTTTGTAATTCCATAGGTAAACAAATATTTTTTTCAATGGTATTCCAAGCAAAAAGTAAATCTTTTTGAGGCATAAAAGCACTGTATTGTTTCATCTGTTGTATGGGTTTTCCATCAATCAGTATTTGCCCTTTTTGAGGAATTTCCAAGCCATTTATCAAACGAAATATTGTACTTTTGCCGCAACCGCTTTTTCCAATAATAGAAACAAAATCTCCATTATCTACAGAAAAACTAAAGTCTTTCATCATTACCTGCTCATCTTGTGCATATTGAAATGATACATTCTGAAATTCCAGCACAATTTACATCTCCTTTTTATAGGACATATCCCAAAAAGCATATTCATAACGGCTACAATTAATAAATATTGTTTTTAATTGTTCTATTCTTTTTTGTGAAATACCTTCTCCTAATTTATCTGTTAAATCAATTAATTCTTGTGTATCTTTTCTATATTGTTCAGAAGAATATCCTTTTATCCATTCTCCATAAATAGGGTGTTGTGTTGCATTTGGTATGTTTGCATGATGTTCTCCTATCACTTGATAACTCCATGCACAGGACAATATCGCAATTAAAACATCTAATACATCACCATTATAAGATACTTCCATCATATAACTTGTATAAGAGCGATTGGCAAGAGATTGTTTTGCTGTTTTTATTTCTTCTTTTGAAATGCCAAGTCTTTGCATATATATTTTATGTATGTTCATTTCACCATTTAATGTATTATGTACCATAGAAGCAAATTTTCTCATCAATTCCTCTTCTTTGCTTTTTATGACACCTAATGCAAACACTTTGGAATATTCTAATAAATATAAATAGTCTTGTATCATATAAAATCGGAACAAATCTGGGGGGAGTGTTCCTTCTCCTAACTGCTTTACAAATGGGTGTTCTAAATAGCTTTTCCAAATTTCTTCTACGCTTTCATACAATATTTTTGATAATTCCATTTTCATTTTTCCTCCTTTTATTTTTGCAAACAAAAAAAGACAAAAAATAAAACTTCCCAAAAAAGAAAGTTTATTTTTGCCTTTACATTTGACAATTTGCTTCCTTTCGTTGGTACTAACCACGTCAAGTTCAAAGGGTCAAGCAAATGCTTTCTCAGCCAATAAAAGGCCCCCCTAGCAGAATTTATTTTATTATATACAAGTATAGTATGATAAACATATTTTGTCAACATTTACTTTTTTATATTTATTTTATTTGTTTTATTTATCTATTTCTAACAAAAAATAACTTTCACAATATGCTGTCATTTCTTTTTGCTTGGGATTGCAGTATAATGTTTTTACTAACAAACATATTGTGTTAAAAATGACAAAAATAGTATCAATACAGCACTTTTGCCATATCATTATAACAAAAAGGAGATGTATTATGGACGATAATATGCTTTTAAATTTAGCATTAGATGCAGGAGAAATTATGTTAGCTGCTGGTGCAGAAACGCACAGAGTAGAAGATACTATGGAGCGTATACTCTCTATGGGAGGGGAAAATCTGCCAGAGGCAATTACATTTTCAAATGTATTGATAGTAAGTATTCACAGCCCTCTTTCTGGCTGTCTTACTATGTCAAGAAAAGCACCTTCTCGCAGCACTGACTTTGCTAAAATATGTCGTGTAAATGATTTGTCACGCCGCTTTACAGCAGGAGAAATTCCTATTGAAGAGGCTTATCAACAATTATATACTATATATAACGAGCCACTTTTTTCTGGTTTTTTAAATATACTTTCTTATGGTATTGCCTCTGGTGCTTTTACATTAATGTTAAAGGGTACTATAGGAGATAGTATTAGTGCTTTTATTACAGGTGTTTTATTGGGGCTTTTTATGAGTTTTTTATCTCGAAAAAACGTACCTTATTTTTTGCGTTCTCTTTTTGGTGGTGCTTATACTGCAATTTTTGCAGTGCTTTTTTATATTTCTGGATTGGGAAATCAATATAGCTTAATTATTGTAGGAAGTATTATGACATTGCTGCCTGGTGTTACATTAACAAATGCAATACGTGATGTTATGGAGTCTAATTTTTTAAGCGGTACTTCTAAAATTATGGAAGCATTTTTAATTGCAACATCTATTGCTGGAGGAGTTGGTATTGTATTGACATTTTATCATAACATATTGTCTATGCTGGGAGGTATTTAATTTATGGAGGTAATATTTCAAATTGTAATGGCTTTTTTGGCTTGTATTGCATTTTCTATTATATTTAATGCCCCTAAAAAAGAACTGCCTTTTTGTGGTATTTCTGGCAGTGTTAGTTGGGGAGTTTACTTTTTTGTAAATCAAATGCTTTCACAACAGGTACTTGCGACATTTCTTGCAACATTAGTTGTTACAATCGTATGCCGTTTTCTTTCTTCTGTTCGCTTAGAGCCTTCTACAATGTATCATATTGCAGGTATATTACCTCTTGTGCCTGGTATGAATATTTATAATGCTATGTCGGGTATATTGAGTAATGACCTTTTATATTGTTTTGGACAGGGGGTTATGGCTTTAAAATTAGCCGCAGCAATCGCTATAGGTTCTATATTAATACTGTCATTGCCGCAGTCTATGTTTCGTGTTCCTTCAAAGTAGTACATAAATACTGTCGAATTTTTATTTTCGTATTTATGTGTTGATTTTATCAACATATGAAATATTAAGGCAATAAAACAAAGGAGCATTTTTGCATGAAAAACTTTTTGAAACAAAACAGAGTGTTATTAAAACATAGTAGCATATTATTCGTTACGATACTTTCTGTTTATATATTTTTTCAATATTTATTTCAATTTATAGCACCCTTTTTTATAGGTTGGTTGTTTAGTTTATTATTTACACCATTTGTAAATTTTTTAGAAAAAAAGGCAAATATTCCTCGTTGGATAGGCAGCTTTCTATCTATATTACTTTTAATAGGATTTTTTGCTGTAATTGTATTTGGTTTATGGAAAAAGCTGTACACAGAGGCACAGCTTTTTTATCAAAATTTACCTGTTTATATACAAGATTTGCAAATTTCAATACAAAAAATATCTAGTGATGTAGACAATATTATGCAGCATTTTCCTGTAGATTTACGCCCTTACTTGGCAACTTCATTGAATACTCTTTTAGGAATTTTGCCCTCTATTATACAAAGTGGAGGAAGTCAATCTTTTAATATTTTAAAGGCAATACCAAATATTGTTATGATTATTATTGTAGCATTGATTTCAGCATATTTTTTTACAAAAGATAAAACATTAATTTCTGCTTTTACTCATAAACATTTTCATACATTATTTGAAGGACAGCTCAAAGAAGCAAAAGAACAGTTAAAATATTCTATATTAGGTTATGTCAAAACACAATGTATATTGATGTTTTATACATTTGTCATTTGTATTATAGGATTGCTGCTGCTTCGTTCTCCTTATGCACTGCTTTTAAGTGTTATCATTAGTTTTATTGATGCTCTGCCTTTTTTTGGAAGCGGATTTATATTATGGCCAGGTGCTGTAATTTATATGATTATAGGAAAACCTTCTGTTGCTGTAGGCTACATTATTATATATCTTTGTGTTAATTTTATGAGACAAATTATGCAGCCTAAAATATTGGGTACACAAATAGGCTTACACCCTCTATTGATACTCATTTCAATGTATATTGGATTAAAATGTATAGGATTTTTGGGTATGATTATAGGGCCTATATTGGCGGTATTGCTGAAAGCAGTTTATCAGGCAAGTGAAACAGTAGATGTTGAAAAACTGCTTCATCAAAACAAACCAAAATAAATATCAAAAAAGGCTCTCTTGTTATAAAGAGTAAAGCCTTTTTCTGTTTATTATATTATTGTTTTGCTGTAACATATTGTCCTATAAAAAGCACTTCTTCTGTATCATAGTGATGTGCTGTAATCATATAAATAAAAGGTCTATCTGCTCTAAATACTGCTGGTTCGTCCATATTCATTCCTCCCCTGCTGGCAGATATTGTGCCACTAGCAGCTTCTGTACCTTGTTCATTTACTATAATTTTTGTTTTTTGTAATACATCTGATATACACATCTGATTTCCTTCTGTATACATACCACTGAAGTCATTACTATTTTGGAACATCGCATTGATACCCATTGCTTTTAATGTGTCTGTAAAGTCATAGCTTTGTTCTGTAGTAAATTTTGGCATAGTTACTTTTACTTTTAGTTGTTCTTGAAAACAAAGCAATGTATTTATGGTATCATTATCAAGTGTCAATTCTTTTCCTTTTTCAGGTAAAAACAAATACATAGTATATTTCTTGTCGCTATAAGGCAAGCCTAACATTTGCCAACCATTTGCTTCACAATAATATGGTTCATTATGGGGTGTTCCATTTATAAAATCTGTTTCTGATTGTGTATTGTCTATATTATAAAAAATATCTTTTTTAGTATTTTCATTTTTAAATTCTTCTTCCCAACAGCATTTAAAATAAGTTGTGTTAACTAAAGCTGTTTGAAAATTTTCATCTGAAATCATATTTTTTATCATACCATTTGTTTGTTGTTCTATCCATTCATTTATTATCGCTACTGCTGTATCTGGTGTGACAACATTTGCCACTCCTTTAAAAACAGATTGTATACGATTGTTAAAATTTTCATTAAAAATAGTGTCTTTTGTATTTTGTGTATTGTTGTTGTACCACAAGCTATTTGCAAAATGAATACTGCCTTGATTATTGTTTAAATCTGCATAATCTGACCTTCTTTCCTCTACTGTCCAATTTAATGCTTCTGAAATAAATTGATTACATTGTTCTATACTAGAATAACCTAATGTATTTAATATTTCTTGTTGTGTTTGTCCTGTTGTACCATTTGCTATCATAGCTAGTGACATTTTTATACTAATAGGAGAAATAACACCATTTTTATTTTTTTCTACCACATTTAAAAATGAAATACTGTTATGAAAGTTATTTTTTTTAAGTATTTTTCTGCTATTTGAAATGCGTAATGCTTTTTTGCCGTTGTTTTGTATTTCTTTTATATCAATACTTATTAAATCATAAAAAGCATTTATGTTTACATAAGATATACCATTTATGTTTTTTATATCAAATTTGCCTGATGGTTTCCCATGTACAAAAATCGTATTACTGTCTAAACGATACTCTATTTTGTTTCCAAATTTATCTGTCAATGTAATGACAGATGGAATATAATCTACTGTATAACCAATTTGCTCTGCACATTCTCTCAGTGGTATAAAATAAGTATTATCTTCTACATAAATGGCATTGTCTAATTTCGCATTTCTACCTAAATAATATAAATCTACATCTGCCTTTTCCATAGCGAATGTTGTAGTGTAGCAGCTTCCCAATATTCCCAAACAAACTAGCATTGTTTTAAAAAATTTCTTTTTCATTCATACACACTCCCTTTGTATTTCATACACCATTTACTATATAACAAATTATAACATAATTTTACTATAGAATTATTACAAAATTCTTACGATTTCAGTGGTGTTATTATTGCTTGTATGATTTTATATTGTTAAATATTTATCAGTATTTTATTTTTGTATTTTTGTATTATATTCACTAAAAAATACTATATGACTATGCTATTGTTTTTGTATTTTATGTAACACTATTTGTATTAATAAAAAAACATTTATTCAATATGGATAATCTCTATGATATTTGTTTAGATATTTTGTTATATTATATTGAAAAATGTATTGTTTTTTGCTATAATTTTGTTATTATATTATTTATCGAAAAGATAAAATTGAAGGGGTTGGACACAATGAAAACGAAAAAAAAATTTATTAGTTTACGCTTAAAAATGTTAGGGGGAATACTACTACCAAACCTTATTGTATTTATATTAACAGGTATGTTTATTACAAATTCTGTTGGAAATTCTACACAAAATCTCATAGTAGAACAATTATCTGCTGATGCCATTGCAGTTTCTAATGAGGCAAATGAATTCTTTTCACAGCATATTGCGAAAGTAGAAACGATTGCGGCAGATTGCAATATTGAACAATTATTACTTCAAACACCACCAAATACAGCACTAGCTGATGCACCTTTATTTCCTTCTGTCCAACAAACTGTAACAAAACAACAACAAATAGACTCTGATACAGTATTATCTGTTTTTATTGCTGATGTTGACTCAGCACAATTTATGATGTCTGATGGCTATATTACAGGTCCTAATTATGATATTGCTTCCAGACCTTGGTATGAAGCAGTTACTTCTAATAAAACATTTATTACATTGCCTTATACAGATATTAATACAGGCAAAACTGTAGTTACAATCGCTGCTCCTATTACAGAAACAAATACAGATAATGTAATAGGTGTTTCTGCTATTGATATGAGTTTAGACAGTATTGTTAAAATTATGAATAATTACATAGTAGGGGATACTGGTTTTTTAGTTTGTTTAGGCCCAGCAGGAACAATATTGTATCACCCAAATAGTGCATATGTAAATCAAAATTTCTCAGAAACAAATTTTTCATCTGATATGAAATCGGCAGTTTCAAATGCTACTTTTGGTGATTATACTTTTAGTATTGATAATACAGAATATTATGGTTCTTTAACTGAAATTGGCGATACTGGATTTATGGTATTAACTTGTATGCCTGAAGATGAAGCAATGGCTGTTCATAAAAGCATTACAAAACAAATTGATGGAGCATTTTTTATTAGTTTAATTATAATGGCAATTTGTGTTTTCATACTCTCCAAAATGATTATAAAACCTTTGGTATCATTAAGAAATACAGCACAATCTATTGCAGAGGGCAATTTAGATGTTACAATGGACGTTCATTCTTCTGATGAAACAGGTCAAGTTTCTGTTGCCTTTTCTAAAACAGTAGAACAACTAAAAAAATATATTGTTTATATAGATGAAATTGCAAATGTATTAAGTCAAATTTCATTGGGCAATCTTGTTTTTACACTTGAAAATGACTATACAGGAGAATTTTCTAAAATTAAAGATTCTCTTTTAGAAATTAGAACAAATTTAACAACTACATTAAGCCACGTTTCAAGGTCTTCTGACAAAGTATTAGAAAACTCTATGCATATGTCTGATAATGCACTTGCCTTGGCACAAGGGGCTACAGAACAGGCGAGTGCAGTAGAACAACTTGCTGCTTCTCTTAATGATGTTTCTCACCATGTAGAAGTCAGTGCACAAAGAGCAGAAAATGCAAATCAACAGGCTATTTCTGTAGGAGAGCATATTAGCATCAGTGATAAAAAAATGAAGGAAGTGTTATATTCTATACAACATATCAATGAATTTTCTTCCCAGATTGAAGCAATTATTAAAACGATTGAAGATATTGCTTTCCAAACAAATATACTTGCTTTGAATGCCGCTGTAGAAGCTGCTAGAGCAGGTACAGCAGGAAAAGGATTTGCTGTTGTTGCAGATGAAGTGCGAAATCTTGCAGGAAAAAGTGCAGAAGCTGCTAAAAATACAACACAGTTAATTATACAAACAATAGAAGCTGTTGCAGATAGTACAAAAATTGCTCATACTGCTGCTTCTGCTATGAATGAAGTAGTGGCAGGTGCAAATTCTATTATTGCAGAATTAGACGAAATTTCAAAAATGTCATTAGAACAGTCTAATGCTATATCACAAATTACAATAGGCATTGAACAAATTTCTTCTGTAGTATCAACAAACTCTGCTTCCGCAGAAGAAACTTCCGCTGCTGTAAATGTACTTTCTTCACAAGCTAAAGTAATGGAAAAAGAAATCAAACGATTTAAACTCTCTTAAAAACATAAAAAAAGAGATACATTAGTAAATTACGAGTGTATCTCTTTTTTATTGGTGTTTTGTATTAAAATTTTCTATATTTATATTACCAGCTTGTCAAAAAAACTTGAGGGCTATATCTACGCTTCGCTTCGGTCGATGCTGAACGTCCACCAGACGTTCAGCACCCTCAAAAACATTGATTTTATAAAGAAAAACGTTAGTTTTTCCAATAAAGTTTTTTGTCCAACTTTTTTTCAAAAAAGTTGGTGGGTTTGGGCAACGCCCAAGGTTTTGACTTTATTGACAGACTGATTATTTTAATGTCCTTTTTTCTTTTGTTTCTTTTTTTGCTGTTTTATTTCAAATTGCTGTTTTTGCAGCAATTTTTTTTGTATATTTGATTTTTGTTTTCTTTCTGTTTTAAATAATTCTCTTTGTTGTTGTAATGCCTGCTGTGATTTTGTGCTAATGCCTTTTTGTGTTGTTTGCTTTTTGATATTTCTTTGTAGTCTTTTATAATTTTGTATTACTTTTGTTTTTTGTTGCGTTTCAAGTAATTTTGTAAAACGAAGTGACTGAAAATGGGTGTTTAAAAACTGCATCACTTCTATATCTTTTGGTTCTGCTCCAAAAACAACTATAGCAACAAAAATTTTATTTTGTTCTTCTCTTTCATAAATGCCTTTCCAAAAAGGTGCTTCAAAAAATACAGTAAATGTTGCTTTCATAGTATGCTTCCTCCTTGTAATAAACAAAGGAGGGACGACCTGTGTGCGATATGCACAGGCGAGGAAGGCTACTGACAATACTGTTATGATTGCACAAGGACTACCAACCTTGTTGTGTTTTTACCTTTGCAAATAATATTATTTTTTCTTTTTTTGTATTTCAATATGCTGACGACAGCCCATAGAAATACAATTTGTATACATTTTATATTGTAATTTTAAATTTTTTATCAATGTATTTTGTCGGAATATAGGTTTGCCATGTCCCATATATATAGCTGTGGCATCGCTTTGACATATGTTGTAAAAACTGTGTTCCATATCTAATTTATTGTGATAAATACAAGGCTTTAATAAAGGGCTTATGTGCATCATAGCATCTCCTACAAAAAACTCTTTATTTGGTGTCCAAACACCTACAGAACCGTCTGTATGCCCAGAGAGTGCAAATATTCTCCCTTTTACACCATATTCTTCTAAACGCTGACCATGTGTTAAAAAAATATCTGGCTCAAAAAAAGCTACAGGTTTTTGATGTTTTATTTTTTGACACATTACAATACCCAAAGGAGTCAGTGCAGACATTTTTTGTGCAGAAGGCTGCTGTATGAGTATTTGGTCTTTTTGGTGCATTGCAATAGGAATATGCAGTTTTTTAGAAATATATTTTGCACAAGCAATATGGTCAGTATGACCGTGTGTAATAAGGAGTAATGTAATATTTTTATGTTTTATTGTTTCAAAAAGTGCTTCAGCATAACGTTCTGGGCAAGTATCAATGAGTATAGCATATTTTTCTCCAGAAAGTACATAACAATTATTTATGCCAAATGTAAACAATTCTACCAATTACAACACTCCCTTTCTTGGTCATATTATTAAGTGTTCGAATTTGATATTGTAGTGCTTCCAAAACCACCATTTCTAATTGCTTCTACATTGTCATCTACTGTAATGCCATATTCTACAAATATGCCTTGCATAAAACTGGTTTGTTTTGAAATAACAACGGTTTTGTTTTCATTACTGTCATTTGTAATTTTAGCAAAAATATGCCCTTCATTGTCAGAAAAATAATAATCGCTGTCTATAATGCCTACAGTATTATTTAATTGCAAACGATATTTAAAACCTAAACCACTGCGAGGATAACACTTTAATACCCAGCTATCATTAATTTGTACTCTAATACCAGTAGGTATTTTGATTGTCTGCTGAGGAGAAAGTGTTATATCAATGGGGGTAAAAAAGTCATATCCTGCGGAACCTTTTGTAGCACGGCAAGGTAAAAGTAAATTTTGATAAATTTGTTCACATTCTTTTTGTGTTGTTTTTGGAAATTCTTGTTGCCAGTCTTTTATAAATTGTGCAAAACTTACTTTTTCAAATTTCGCTATTTTTTTCATAGTAGTCCTCCTGAAAATATTAGTGCTGAAATAATAAAAATGCTATATTAAAATATTTAACATTTTAATATGACTTTTTGCTGTTTTAGTGATTTCTGTACATCTATCACTCTTTGATTAGAACTGCCCTTCCAATGAAGTTGAGGGTCTGCTAGTTCTTCTATAAATTTTCCATCTACAAGCACATCAATATTTTTCATAACTTCTAATTGTTTGACTTCTTCCCACATATATCCTGTATAACACCATATTGTTTTTTGAGGAAAACGTTGTTTTATTTTTTCTGCCAAAATAGTAATTTCTTTTCTATTATCTGGAAAAAGGGGGTCTCCGCCACTAAATGTAACACCACTGATGTATTCGTGCTGTAATTGTTCCCATATTTCCTGTTCTGCACTTTCATCAAAATGTAAACCTTCATTTGCGTCCCATGTAATACTATTGTGACAGTTTTTACAACAATGATTACAGCCAGATACCCAAAGTACCACTCTCAAGCCATCACCATTTAACATATCATCTTTTGTAATGTTATGATAATTCATATCACATACTTTTCCTTTCTGCAATTTCAGCCATTTTGGCATCGTTTAGTCTGGTATCACCTTTTACTCTGGAATAAGATAAATAGCCATTCATTCTGTCAATTTTTGTTAAATTTCTGCTGCCACATTTTGGGCAAACGTCCATTTCTAATTCTTGATGACCACAGTCATCGCAATAAGCAAGAGACAAATTGACACCTTCATAAAATCCCATATCCATAGCACGTCTTACCAATGCCCTTATGGCATCTAAATTGTAATCAATAGGATATTTGACATATTGTATTTTTCCACCATTTGATAAATTCCAAAAACGATGTTCTAAATTTTGTTTTTGTATAGGAGAAATGTTTTCTGTAACGTGACAATGAAAACCATTACTAACATATTCTCTATCAGAAACATTTTCTATAATACCATATTTTTTACGGAACTGTGTTACCTGCAATCCACATAAATTTTCTGCTGGTGTGGCATAGATAGCATATAAATTACCATCTTCTTTTTTATATTCTTCCACTTTTTGGTTTATGTATGTCAATACCTCTAGTGCAAATGTTCCATCTTGTACCAATGATTTTCCGTTATGTAACTGCTGCAATTCATTTAACGCTGTAATACCAAATGAAGCAGTTGCTGTTTTCATAATAGGCTTAATTTTGTCGTGTATGCCTAAATGTCCGCCATAAAAACCACCTTCACAATAAGCTAAAGGATTTGTTGATGCTCTCATTTCTCCCAGATAAGCATATGTTCTAATATGAAGCTGGCGTATTAAATTCAAATAATAATCCAATACTTCATAAAAATCACGACTTTCTTGTTTTGCCTTAGCATATATCATAGGTAAATGCAAACTTACTACACCGATATTCCATCGTCCTACAAATACAGGTTTGTCATTTTCATCAGCAGGGTTCATACCGCCTCTTTCATACCAAGGGGACAAAAATGCTCTACAACCCATAGGGCTTATGATTTCGCCATATTTTTTATATATTCCAGCAACATAACCTTCTCCGGTTAAACTCAGCCAATCAGGATACATTGTTTTGCTAGAGCAAGCAATACCTGCCTCAAAAACATCTTCCAAAGGTTTTCCCACACCATGTAAATTTTCATCATATAAAAATACAATTTTAGGAAAAAGTACAGGTTTTTTACATTCTTTTTTACCTTGTCCATTTTTGCGTACATTCAACATAGTAATAGATGCCATTTTTGCAAAGCGTCCCATGCCTGTACCCATTGTCATGGTAATAAAAGGGTAATCTCCACGACTAGAGGCAACGGTGTTAAATTTATATTCCCAACCTTGAAAACCTTGCTCAAAATCTATTAAAACATCTTTGAGTGCTTCTCTATCTGCTACTTCTTCGCTCAAACCTAATTCTAAATATCTATCATAGAATTTTTTATAGCTTTTTTCAGCATAAGGTTCTAAAAGCAAATCTACAGATGGTACTGTAAAACCACCATATTGTTGGCTTGCAGCACTTAATACAATATCTCCTATTACATCAAATGCAACATTGAGCGTTTTAGGTTCATTGTACCAAAGATTACCCATTTCAAAGCCGCCTGACAAAACACTTTTGACATCAAATAAACAACAGTTCATAGTATCCCTTCTTGCGGACATATCGTGTATATATAAATAACCATCTCTGCAAGCCTGCAATTCTTCTGTTGTCATAAAAAATTTTTGATAAAGTTCTTTGTTAAGCTGATTAAATATTAAACTTCTTTTTGTAGATACTAAAGCACTGTCTGTATTACTGTTTTCTTTGTCACCTATATACATAATAGATTGACTTTTTTTATAAACTTCATCAAGCATTTGCACAAAGTCTTGTTTATAGTTGCGATAATCTCTATAGCTTTTTGCAACAGCGGGATTTCTGGCTTCTAGTGCTCCCTCTACAATGTTGTGCATTTCACTAATATGTATCCCTTCTTTTCCCAAAGAATTCGCTTTTTCTTCCACAAAATTACATATAAAATTCAAATCGTCTTCTGTAAATTTTACAAGTGCTCTGTAAGCAGATTTATTTACAGCTACTATTACTTTCTGCACATTAAATGTTTCTTTGGTGTTATCTTTTTTTATGACGTACATAGCATAAAACCTCCTTGTATAACAATATGAGCATTGTATTTTTTTACAAACAAAACACAATATCAAGTGCTCTTTGAAATATAACAATACCACATATTGTATTAATGTGCAATATGTCACAGATATTCTATTTTTTTAAATGAAAAACACAACACTTGTCCTTTTAGAACGAAGTGAAGTGTTTTGCTATTTTTTATCTCTTTTAAAATATTATTTTTTTCAATATATTACATAAAAGGATTTGTTTTTCTTTCGTATTCCAATGTAGTAGAAGGGCCATGTCCGGGATATACAACATAATCTCCTTCAAAGTTTTTCAGCCTTTTTAATGAAGCCATCATAGCAGTAGGGTCACCTGTAGGGAAATCTACTCTGCCACAAGAACCTAAAAATAATGTATCACCAGACAATATAGCATTTTCTATAATAAAGCAAATACTACCCTCTGTATGTCCTGGTGTTTCAATTACTTTAAACTGCATATCTCCTACTGTAATGACATCTCCTTCCTTTACCCAAATATCAGCAGACAATGAAAGGGGTTTATATGACATATTAGAAGCGTTTAATACAGGGTCAGAAAGCAAAGCAGCTTCTTTTTGGCAGGCACATACGACACAGCCATATTTTTGTTTGACTTCTTCTACTGCACCAATATGGTCAAAATGTCCATGTGTTAAAAGTATATGGCTAGGTTTTAAATTGTTTTGTGAAATGTAATTATAAAGTGCTGTAGTGTTGCCATCACAGTCTACAATGGCACAGTTACCTTTTTCATCAGATACTACATAGCAGTTTGTACCAATAGAACCCATTTCAAATGTTTGAATTGTCATGTTATTACTCCTTTATTATTAAAAAATTTTATATATTTGATTTTGCCGTAATTTGATTTACAGTAAGTTTTAATATTGCTGTTGCTTTTACTCTTTCTGGTTGTAATATTAATTCTTTGTCCGTATACTGTTTCATAATAATAGAAAAGGCTTGTACTTTTTGTTCTTCTGACAATTTTTGTAAATATCCTGTACCACATACACTTTGATATTTCATAGTATAATCACAGGCTTTTTGTCCTTCTACTAATGTATGACTGCAATCCATTTCAAATGCAACAGCATTATTTTGTTCTAATAAAGCCATTTTTTTGCCTGCATCTGCACCATGAAAGTAAAGTGTAAATACACCGTTTTCGAATGTTACACCGAAATTTAAAGGCACAATGTAAGGAAAGTCTTTGTCAAAAAAAGCAATACGACATACATCACATTTTTTTATTATTTCATATATTTGTTCTGGTTGTGTAATTTCTCTGTCTTTTCTTCTCATATGTTACACACTCCTATTACTTAGTATGGTTAAGCATTTTTTAAATATTCATCAATAGATTTTGCTGCTTTTTTGCCTGCACCCATAGCAAGTATTACAGTTGCAGCACCTGTTACAGCATCACCGCCTGCATAAATGCCGTGTCTTGTGGTTTCATTGGTATCTTCATTTACTATCAAACAGCCTTTTTTATTTGTTTCTAGTCCTTTTGTAGTGCTTCTGATAAGAGGGTTAGGAGAAGTTCCTATTGACATTACAACAGTATCTACATCTAAAACATAATTAGAACCTTCTACTGCTACAGGTCTTCTTCTTCCGCTGGCATCAGGCTCTCCCAGTTCCATTACTTGACATTCCATACCACAAACTTTTCCACTACCATCATTTAATATTTTAACAGGATTTCTCAAAAGATGAAATTCAATACCTTCTTCTTTGGCGTGGTGTATTTCTTCCAAACGAGCAGGCATTTCTACCTCAGAACGGCGATATACAATATATACGTGTTCTGCTCCCAATCTTTTGGCACATCTTGCAGCGTCCATAGCAACATTACCGCCACCTACAACTGCAACAGCTTTACTTTTTTTAATAGGTGTATCATATTGTTCGATATAAGATTTCATTAAATTGATACGTGTTAAATATTCATTTGCAGAATATACTCCCACAAGTGCTTCTCCTTCTATGCCCATAAAAGAAGGCAGTCCTGCACCAGAACCAATAAAAACAGCATCAAAATCCATATCTTCTAACAATTCATCTATAGAAAGCACTTTACCAATTACCATATTTGTCATAACATTGACACCCATAGCAGAAAGTTTATCAATTTCTTTTTGTACGATTGCTTTAGGAAGTCTAAATTCTGGTATGCCGTATACTAAAACACCTCCAGCAGTGTGAAATGCTTCGAATATGGTTACATCATAGCCTAATTTTGCTAAATCTCCTGCACAAGCAAGTCCAGAAGGCCCAGAACCTATTATTGCTACTTTTTTGCCGTTAGAAGCTGGTTTTTGAGGCATAACATCGCCGTGATGTTCCATATACCAGTCTGCTACAAATCTTTCCAATCTGCCTATGGCAACAGGTTCTCCTTTTGCCCCTCTAACACATTTTGATTCGCATTGGCTTTCTTGAGGGCATACTCTACCACATACCGCAGGTAGTGCATTTGTAGTAGTAATGACTTCGTATGCTTTTAAAAATTCTCCTTTTGCTACTTCTGCAATAAATTCTGGTATTCTGACATTAACAGGACAGCCACTCACACAAGGTTTATGTTTGCAGTTTAAACAGCGTTGTGCTTCTTCTATAGCCATTTGTTCTGTATAGCCAAGTGCAACTTCTTTAAAATTTTTATTTCTAATGTCTGGTGCTTGTTCAGGCATTTTCATTTTTGTTGTATTCATATTAGGCATTGCTAATATCCCCCTTTTACTATATATTTATCGTTTTTCGCCAGTCAAACGGCAAATATGTGTTTGTGCTTCTTCTGCTTCTCTCTCTTTATAAATAGAATTTCTATTCATTAATTCATCAAAATCTACTTCGTGACCATCAAAATCAGGGCCATCTACACAAGCAAATTTTATTTTTCCGCCTACTGTAACACGACAGCCTCCACACATACCAGTACCATCAATCATAATAGGATTAAGGCTTACAATGGTTTTAATACCATATGGTTTTGTGGCAATACTTACAAATTTCATCATAGGAATAGGCCCTATTGCAATGACTGCATCATAGTTGTTTCCTGCTTCTATAAGTGATTTTAATTTATCTGTTACAAATCCTTTTTCACCGTAAGAACCATCATCTGTTGTTAAATAATAATTTGTGCTGACTGCTTTCATTTCTTCTTCTAGTATTACAATGTCTTTATTTCTGAAACCGACAATGACATCTACTTCTACTCCCATTTGATGTAATGCTTTTGCTTGAGGATAGGCAATCGCACAGCCTACACCACCGCCTATTACTGCTACTTTTTTAAAGTTTTCATAGTCTGTTGCAACACCAAGAGGCCCTACAAAATCAGCAATACTTTCTCCTTCTTTTTTTGCTCCCAATAATTTTGTAGACAATCCTACTTTTTGAAATATTACTGTTACAGTGCCTTTTTCTCTGTCATAATCTGCAATGGTTAAAGGTACTCTTTCACTGTATTCGTCTACTCTAAATATAATAAATTGACCTGCTTTTGCTTTTTTTGCTACAAAAGGTGCTTCGATTTCAAGCATTGTTACTGCTTCATTTAGTTCCTTTTTTGAAACAATTTTAAACATATACCCATCTCCTTTTTTATTCAAACACTTGTATGTATTGTTTTTTGAAAGAAATTTGTTACAATTATACCATAAACATTACATTTATCAACTGTCAATATTGATAGAAATTTAGGAGGAAAACAATTTGAAATATACATTGGAAGATTTCAAAAATATTATAGCACGCTTACGTGCTGAAGACGGTTGTCCTTGGGACAAAGTACAAACACATCAAACATTAAAAGAAGCAATGTTGGAGGAAGCCTATGAAGCAGTAGATGCCATAGAAAAAAATGATATACAAAATTTAAAAGAGGAATTGGGAGATGTACTTTTACAAGTGGTATTTCATTCTCAAATAGAGGAAGAAAAAGGAAATTTTGACTTGTCTGACGTTATTACAGCAATTAGTGAAAAAATGATAACAAGACACCCCCATATATTTGCAAAAGAAAAAGCGGATACACCTCAAGAAGTGTTACAGAACTGGGAACAAATTAAAAAGAAAGAAAAAAATTATAAAACACAAGCAGAAAGTATGAAAAATGTTGCAGACGCACTGCCAGCACTCATAAAAGCACAAAAAATACAAAAAAAAGCAAAACAAGCAGGCTTTTATTTTGAAACGATAGAACAATCTATTCAAAATGTACAGAAAAAACTTCAAGAATTTGAACATTCTTTTACAAAATCACAGCAATGCCAACAAAAAGAATTTGGTGCTTTGCTACTTGCTTTGGTAAATGTTTCAATATTTTTAGAAATAAATCCAGAGTTTGCCTTGACAAAAGCTGTTAAAAAGTTTATAAATAGATTTGAGTGTGTCGAGCAGTATGCTCTGATGGACAACAGAAGTCTTTCTGACATGACTCTGGAGGAGTTGGAACTGTTTTGGTTGCAGGCGAAGCACAGCAAAAGTCCAACAGAAGAATAACTTTTTTATAAGGAGGACAAAATATGAATAAATCCGATTTAGTTGCAGCAATGGCTGAGAAAGCAGAAATGAGTAAAAAAGATGCTGAAAAGGCATTGAAAGCATTTGAGGAAGTTGTTACAAATGAATTAGCACAAGATGGTAAAGTACAGTTAGTTGGCTTTGGTACATTTGAAGTAGTAGAAAGAGCAGCAAGAGAAGGCAGAAATCCACAAACAGGAGAAACAATGCCTATTCCAGCATCAAAAGCACCTAGATTTAAAGCAGGTAAAGCATTAAAAGACGCAATTAATAAATAATAATAAAGTATGGCGTGCTAAGTATATTAGTACGTCATGCTCAAAACAGCAAATCTACACAAGTATTTATTGTGTAGATTTTTTTATCACTTGTTATAGTAAAAACAAAAAGAGGTGAAAAAATGAGAGTAGATAAATTTTTAAAGGTATCTCGTATTATTAAAAGGAGAACAATAGCAAATGAAGCCTGTGATGCAGGACGTGTAACAATAAATGGCAAAGTTGTAAAAGCAGGTGCTGATGTGAAAATAGGAGATGTGATAGAAATTAAATTTGGTAGCCGTATCACAAAAATAGAAGTGCTGAGTTTAAATGAGGCTACCAAAAAAGAAGATGCTTCTGGTATGTATAAAAGTTTGTAATATTGTTCTGAAATGATTACTCTGTCCATATAATGAAACAAAGACAAAAGGTATCATTGTGTCTTTGTATTTTATTTTTGGAGGGGATTGTTTTGGCAGAAGGAACAAAAAAAGATACACGACATAAATTGACGCTAGAAGATAGAGAAAGAATGAGTATTACTGGTGTATTAGATGTGTTGTCGTTTGACGAGGAAAGCATTATAGCAGAAACAGAAAAGGGTATGCTCATACTGCGAGGAAATAATATTCATGTAGGAAAACTGAATTTAGATGAGGGAGAAGTTTGTATTGATGGTGTAATAGATAGCATAGAATACAGTGAAAATGGTGTAACAAAAGGAAAAAATAGCTTTTTAAACCGTATTTTTAAATAAAAGGGGGAAAATAATATGATACTTTCTCTCAATGAACAAGCAAGACTGTTTCTATGTATTACACTAGCAGGTGCTTTGATTGCTGCTGTATACGATGGACTGCGTATTTTTAGAAAAATGATACCACATAATATGCTATTAATACAGCTAGAAGATGCTTTTTATTGGTTAGGCATGGCGTTTTTACTTTTTTTTATGCTTTTGCAGCAAAATCATGGTGAAATTCGTTTTTTTGTGATTATAGGGGCTTTTTTAGGTATGATATTATATTTTTTGACACTAAGCCCCATTATAAATAGAATTTCTGACAAAATTGTTGCAATTATTCATAAAATAATCATTACTTTTATTACAATACTGTTAACACCTTTTAGGCTTGTTTTTATGTTAGTACGCAAACCTGTCCAAAAAACAGATACCTTTGTACGTAAAAAAATGAAAAAAGTATTGCAATTTTGTAAAGGATATGTAAAAATAAAGAAAAGAAATATTCGCAGAAATGTAAAAATATTATTTCATAAGAAATAAGAGAGATATAAAAAGGGAGCAGTCTTTTGCACAAAAGGAGAAATTTATTATGAAAAAATCTACAAAATCAGTAAAAAGAAGACGACCTTTTGACAGAACAATCGTATTATTTTTTATGGTGTTGTTTTTTATTGCAATTTCAGTAGGAATAGCAAGCCAACTAAGTATGTATGGAAAATATAAACAAGAGGCAGAAGAAATTTTAGTACAGATACAGCAGGAACAACAAAAAAATGCAGAGTACATCAGAGAAAAAGAATATTACAACAGCGATGCCTATATTGAAAAAGTAGCAAGACAACAGCTAGGTCTTGTTATGCCAAATGAAGTGCTTTATGTAAATAATTCAAAAAATTAAAATAATGTCAAAAAAAGTATTGACAAATATAAAATTGCCCCTTATAATAGGTCAAGTAGCAAGCAAGTAAAAAAGAAATAGCTGATATGGCGGAGTAGCTCAGTTGGCTAGAGCACGCGGTTCATACCCGCGGTGTCAGGGGTTCAAATCCCTTCTCCGCTATTACTTTTTCTAATGAGGCCCGTTGGTCAAGCGGTCAAGACGCGGCCCTCTCACGGCTGAAACAAGGGTTCGATTCCCTTACGGGTCAGCAAATAATAAAAGTAAATACTATTACTGTTTTTGAGGGAGTTTAGCTCAGCTGGGAGAGCATCTGCCTTACAAGCAGAGGGTCACAGGTTCGAGCCCTGTAACTCCCATAGTAAAGAATGTACAGTTAATATGTACATTCTTTTTGTTTTCTCTTTTTTAAACAATTTATGAAAAATGTATTTGTTCTTTCAATATTATTTTTAGCATATCGTAAATAAAAAAACATAATGAAGGAGAAGTTTTATGGAAACAATGACGATTTTATTGATAGCACTTAGTTTAGCAATGGACGCTTTTGCAGTTTCTATTGCAAATGGAGTATCTGTTACTGATTTTGGTAAAAAAGAAGCATTAAAACAAGGTGTTTATTTTGGTTTGTTTCAGTTTTTAATGCCTTTGTTGGGGTGGCTTTTAGGAATTAGTGTAAAAAATGCTATGGAGGCAATAGACCACTGGATTGCTTTTTTTCTGCTTGCGTTGATAGGAGGCAGTATGATATGGGAAAGTTTAAAACAAGAGGAAGAAGAAAAGAGTATAACAATATTGACAAATAAAAATTTAGTGCTTCAGGCAATCGCAACAAGTATTGATGCTCTTGCGATAGGGGTTAGTTTTGCCATATTGCAAGTGAATATTGTATACGCTTCTGCTATTATAGGTGTTGTGGCATTTGTTTTAAGTTACATAGGTGGTATGTTAGGAAAGCATTTAGGGGCATTTTTACAGAAAAAGGCTTCTATTGCAGGAGGAATTGTATTGATTGCAGTAGGAGCTAAAATATTACTGGAGCATATGCAAATAATTTAAGTGCAAATTACAGTACAAAAATAGAAAAAGACTTATAACTATGCTGTAATGTGCTTTGTTGCCGTAAAAAAGTAATACAAACTCATTATTGCATATCAAAAATAGATGTGTTAGTATGATAAAATGACGAAATATGCTAAAGTCACAGTGTAGGGCAGTTTGCCCTTTCATATTATAAATAATTGAAAAAGGAGGAATAGTATGAATAAACAAAACGATAATGAAAACCCACTAGGCATAGAACCCGTTTCAAAATTGCTAAAAAGTTTTGCTGTACCTTCTGTAGTCTCTTTTTTGGTAAACAATTTGTATAATATTGTAGACCAAGTATTTATAGGACAAGGAGTAGGTTATCAGGGAAATGCAGCAACAACAGTTGCCTTTCCTATTGTAACAATCGCCTTAGCACTTTCTATGCTAGTGGGAGCAGGGGGAAGTGCTTATGCTTCTATTCGTTTGGGAGAAGGTAGATTTGATATAGCAGAAAAAGTATTAGGCAATATGATGACAATATTGATTGTATTAGGTTTAATCGTTTGTGGTATAGGTTTTTGTTTTTTTGAGCCTATGCTGAGGCTTTTTGGTGCAACAGATACCATTATGCAGTATGCAAAAGATTATTCTAGTATTATATTGATAGGTATGCCTTTTATGATGGTAGGTGCAGGGCTTTCCAATATGGCACGTACAGATGGCAGCCCTAAAATGGCTATGATGAGTATGATGGTAGGTGCAATATTAAATACTATATTAGACCCTATTTATATATTTGTACTGCATTGGGGCGTAAAAGGTGCTGCTATTGCTACAATTACATCACAAATATTATCTTCTGTTGTATTAGTATTTTATTTTAAAACAAGAAGTAGAATGCGTTTGAAAAAGCAGTATTTCAAGCCTGAATTAAAATTAGTATTTGATTTTTGTTCATTAGGTGTATCTAGTTTTATTGTACAAGTTGCAAATACTATGCTTCAGGTAATATTAAACAATTCTCTAGTACATTATGGAAATGCCTGTGATGTAGGAGGAGATGTAGCATTAAGTGCTATGGGCATTGTTTTAAAAGTCAGTGCGATATTGATAGGTATTAATATTGGTCTTAGTGTAGGAGCACAGCCTATTGTAGGTTTTAATTATGGTGCGAAAAAACCTCAAAGAATAAAAGATACTTATTTGCTTACTGTTAAAGTTGCAACTGCTTTTTCTATTGTAGGCTGGGCAGGCTGTGTATTTTTTCCAAAATATCTTTTAATGATATTTGGTTCTGGCGATGCAACATTTATGACATTTGCTATAAAAAGTATGAGAGTATTTATGTTTGGTATATTTATATCTGGTATACAAATTATATCAACAGGCTATTTTCAAGCAACAGGACAAGCATTAAAAGCCTCTATACTTTCTATGCTTAGACAAGTAATATTGTTGATACCACTTATTGTATTGTTTCCTTTGTTTTGGGGATTAGATGGTATATTAGTTGCTGGCCCTGTAGCAGATATTACATCAGGCTGTATTGTATCCTTTTTTATATTAAAAGAGATGAAAAAGTTGAATGAGTGGATAAAAGAGTAGTGTAAAAAATTTTTGTATTGTAGTAAGGGCATTGTGTTTGGTTTTATAAAAAAGGAGATGGCGATGTGGCACTGGCAGTAATAGGACAGCTTACAACAATGGTATTGCTTATGATAGTAGGTTTTTTGTTGAGTAAAACAGGATATTTAAAAGATACAAAAGGACTTTCTATTGTATTAACAAAAGTAGCAGTACCTGCAAATATGATTGTTTTGCTTCAAAGAGAGTATTCTCATGAAATACTAATAGGATTTTTAAAAACAGGTGGCGGAACACTTTTGATGTGTTTATTAGGAACAGTGATATTTTTTGTTGTAGGAAAATGTTTAAAAATGGATTTTCCGCAGTTGGGACTTTTTGCAGGGGGCGGTGTCTATAGCAATGTTATATTTATGGGACAACCTCTTGTTACAGCAATGTTTGGAGCAGAGGGACTAATATTTTGTGTAGCGGTAATGTTTGCAAGTAATGTTTATTTATTTACTGCTTGTTCTGTGTTGTTTTCTTATAAATGCGGCACAGCAAAACCACCAGCAAAAATGGTAAAAGATGCTTTTTTTAATTTAATTTGTTTTTCTGCAATAATAGGTGTTGTACTTTTTGTCAATTCCATAGCATTGCCTGAACCACTCTATAATGCTTTAAATTATGCTTCTATTACAACAGTATGTCTTTCTATGATTGTAATAGGTTCTCTTTTGGCAGCGGCAAAAGTAAAGCAAGTGCTTCAAGATAAAAGTGTATATATATTTAGCTTTTTTACACTGATTGTAATGCCTGTTATAACAAAGTTATTAATGGGAATGTTTTTAGATGGCATTGCATTAGGTGTTATTGTAATACTGATGGCAACACCAGCAGCGGCAGCACTGCCTTCTTTTGCAGGAGGATATGGAAATGATGAAAAAAGAGCATCAGAATATGTATTTGTATCAACAGTGCTTTCTGTAATTACACTTCCTCTTATAGCAAAATTTTTGTGTTAATAAGGTATATTATGATTAAAATAACAAAAAATGTAGAAAAAGAAATATCTGCTTTTTTGAAAGAAGCAGTTACAGCTTTAGCAAAATATGGCATTGCTGCATTTATTGACAAATTTGACAGCAGTTGTGTAAAACAAAATGAAATTTATATGGCATTACGTTATGGCAATGAGAAATATAAACCAGTTTATATTGATATACCATATCAAATGACATATACTGACGCACTAAAAGTAATACAACAACAATATAGTTATGTTGCATATTATGAACTTTATAGCTATGGTATAAAAAATAATATTACATTGAAAGTAGTGTTTATTATAGATAAAGATATGTTTTATGTTGTATTGGAACAAATAACATTTTGTCGACCACATAAAAAATAAAATAAAAATTAAAAAAATATAAATTGGATTTCATAATGACAAAACCTCTTTTATTGTTTATAATAATAATAAAACGATAAAAGGGGGATTTTTATGGAATTTTCAGATAGTATGATTTTTGCAGCACCAATATTAGGTGTGATAGCACTCCTATTTGCTTTTACACTAGCATCAAAAATCAGCAAACAAGAAGAAGGCACAGAACGTATGCAAGAAATTGCACTTGCTATAAGAGATGGTGCAAATGCCTTTTTAAAAGCAGAATATAAAATACTGGTGGTATTTGTATTGGTATTGTTTGTATTAATTTGCTTAGGAATTGGTATTACTACAGCAATTTGTTTTGCAGTGGGAGCATTATTTTCTACATTGGCAGGTTATTTTGGTATGAATGTAGCAACAAAAGCAAATGTTCGTACAGCGAATGGTGCAAAAACAGGTGGTATGAATAAAGCACTTTCCACAGCATTTTCTGGTGGTGCTGTTATGGGTATGTCTGTAGTAGGATTAGGATTACTTGGAGTAAGCGTTGTATGCATTGTCACAAAAGATGTTGCAGTGCTTTCTGGATTTAGTTTAGGAGCTTCTTCTATTGCATTGTTTGGACGTGTAGGCGGAGGTATTTATACCAAAGCAGCTGACGTTGGTGCAGACTTAGTAGGTAAAGTAGAAGCAGGCATACCAGAAGATGACCCTCGTAACCCTGCGGTTATTGCAGATAATGTAGGGGATAATGTAGGTGACGTTGCTGGTATGGGAGCAGACTTGTTTGAGTCTTATGTTGGCTCAATTGTTTCTGCTGTAACATTAGGTATTGTATATTTTAGTGCAGAAGGAGCATTATTCCCATTAGTGTTATCTGCTTGTGGTATATTGGCATCTATTATTGCTACGTTTTTTGTACATGGAGGAAATAACAATCCTCAAAAGGCTTTAACAATGGGTTCTTATGTTTCTGCAGCGATTGTTGTAATATGTTCTTTGGTGTTGAGCAATATGCTTTTTGGAGATATGAAAGCAGCAATTGCTGTAATAGCAGGTTTGGCAGTAGGTCTTTTGATTGGTAGAATTACAGAGGTATATACTTCTGCAGATTATAATTTTGTCAAAAAAATAGCAGACCAAGCAGAAACGGGCCCAGCAACAGCAATTATAAGCGGTTTGGCAGTAGGTATGCAATCTACAGCAATACCAGTTGTATTGATTTGCGTAGGTATTTTTGCAGCATATAGTGTAAGCGGATTGTATGGTATTGCGTTAGCAGCAGTAGGTATGCTTTCTACTACAGGCATTACAGTTGCAGTAGATGCTTATGGTCCTATTGCAGATAATGCAGGCGGTATTGCAGAAATGAGCGGATTGGAACATACTGTTAGAGAAATTACAGATAAATTAGATGCAGTAGGAAATACTACAGCGGCTATGGGAAAAGGTTTTGCAATAGGTTCTGCGGCATTAACAGCGTTGGCTTTGTTTGTTTCTTACGCAGAGGCTGTTTCATTAAGCAGTATTTCTATATTAGAGCCTAGAGTTATTATCGGATTATTTATAGGTGGTATGCTTCCATTTTTGTTTTCTGCTTTTACAATGGAATCTGTAGGAAAAGCAGCATTTCAAATGATTGAAGAAGTAAGGAGACAATTCCGTACAATGCCAGGTATTATGGAAGGTACACAAAAACCAGATTATAAAAAATGTGTTGAAATTTCTACTACAGCAGCATTAAAAGAAATGCTCATACCAGGTATTATGGCGGTTGTAGTACCATTGATTGTAGGTGTCTTTTTAGGTACTGGAGCATTAGGCGGTTTGCTTGCTGGAGCACTTGTGACAGGTGTTATGATGGCAATATTTATGTCTAATGCAGGAGGAAGCTGGGACAATGCTAAAAAGTATATTGAAGAAGGCAGTCATGGCGGAAAAGGCAGTGATGCACATAAAGCAGCAGTCGTAGGAGATACTGTAGGCGACCCATTTAAAGATACTTCTGGCCCTTCTATCAATATCTTGATTAAATTGATGACGATTGTAGCATTGGTATTTGCACCTCTGTTTTTAAGTATTGGAAGTTTATTGTAATAAAAAAATAACCACCAGATTTCTGGTGGTTATTTTTTAACAAGCGAAGCATTTTGAAAGAAGTGTGATTGCTTTATTTTCAATTATTGTTTCACCGTGTTCTATAAGATAATATTTAGAAAGTTGAACAGATATATGTTTTTGACCATATTCCCCTAATATTAATTCAAGTTCTTCTGCTTTGTTTTCATCTCCATCTTGTTTTATCTGTAATACAATAAAATATCTGTCATACATTTTGTAAAGAGAACTAGCATCATGATAAGTATCGGCAACACGTAAGCTAAAGTCAATAACATCATCTAGCTTTGAAAAAGAATAAATTAATATATCACTATTTTTGTCTGCTTCTCCTTCTTGGAATACAAGAGGTTTTCTTTTAAAGCGACGTAAGTCTTTTTGTTGGGAGAGCATTTTTGCACCAAATCCCTCCGAATTTTTGGAGTCTATTTTTGTTACAATAATCATAATACCATCTAACCCTACTGGTACTGCTTCTACCATAAGAGGTGTATTTTCTGAAATAAAGTCATATTCTTCCAGAGCTTTTTCCATAATATCGTGAAAAAGTGCCTGTGTTTTTTCAGAAGGCATTGTTAAGTCCTCTAATTTGATGTCACGTTCTGTCAGGTCAGCTTCTGTAAGTATGAGTTTGATTTGACTTTCGTTTATTTTTTCTATTTTCAATTTAATCACATCCTTATGAAATACGTTTACTAAAACACAAATAATATAACACACATACATCATAGCACATTTTTTTATATTATACAAATATTATGCAGTAATTGTTACATAAATGTGATATACGATATAAAAACAATTATGTATTTTGTATCAATAAAATTGACACACGAAATCGAAAATTTATATTCGATTTGTTATACTATATGTATAAAAAAAGTGAGCAAAAAACGGAGGGAATATTGTCTAAATATTCAGTACATCAATACTATTGTTTATAACCAAAATAGAGATTTTTGACAATTTAAGTGATAGTATTTATTTACTAATAATGTTATACTAATATTTTATTTCCTTAGTAAAGTATAATCAATATTGCTGTTAAAGTAAAGAGGATAATTCATACAGAAAAATAAATCTTTTTTGTAAAAAATGTATAACATTAACAATATATTACATTTAAAAATTTTTAAAAAGTAGTAATATTAGCTATATTTTAATAAAAACAGATTTTAAGAATTGATTTCAAAAGAGAGGTATTAGTTGACACTTATGTTTGTAATGGTTAAAATAATAATGACAATATATGCTTAAAAAACAGAAAGTATTTAAAAAAGCGATACTTTTGTGTTAATATGTATATGATATAGCTTTTTTATTTGGCACGATAACAAATAAAGTGGAGGATAATGATGGAAAAGGAAAATTATAATAACGGATACAATCAAGACAATACAGAACCAAAGTTATATGATGATTTACCAAAAGAAATTGTGGATATGCTTATGGAAACACACCCTCTTATGGGAAAAAACGAACAAGCAGATACAGCAACAACAATGTATAGCAGAACAAATGCACAAAATAATGATACAAACTATGTAGATTGGAGTGGCGGAAACGTAGCACCATCAGAAGAAACAATGGTAGGTAGAAGAACTCGCCGTTATGCACAAGAAGATGGCGACCAGCAATATACTATGAGATTTCAGACAATACAATCTGAAAATGATGCACAAGAAGGAATGTATCAAACACAAATGGTATATGATAATCAAGAAGGAATGTATCATACACAAAAAATAGATTTTACGCCGCAATATTCACCACATCAGCAGCAGCAGTATGATAGTGATTATGACAATGCTTATCAGCAGCAGCCTGAATATCAAAATGAAATGTCTCAAAATACAAATTATAATACATATCAAGATGCTTACCAAAATTCTTATCAAGGGGGATACCAACAAGAACCACAAATACAAAATGGATATGAAAATAGAGAACAAAAACCATATGATATGCCACAATCAACAGAAAGAAAACCTCCTTTAATGCAGGAAATTGAAATTACATTACCATCACATAGTACAAATGATGAAAATATGGATATGAGAGAAGGCAGAAGAAATCGTCGCAATAATTATGATGATTACGATTTGACAAGAGGTGCAAAACAAATGGACTTGGACGAATTATATAGTGATGATTATGATGATGAGGAAAGTATTTCTTTCCGTCCAGGTAAAAAACTTAGCATTGTATTTTCTATTGTTGTTATTGCATTGATAGGTTTTTTAGGATTTCGTTGTATTTCATTAGGAAGTAAACTCAAAGAAGCAGAAAAAACGATTGCAGAACAGGAAGACTTAAGTGCAAGATATGAAACATTAGAAATGGATAAATTAAAATTAGAAGAAGAAATCAAAACATTAAAAGGAGGAGGAACAACAGCCACAGCAGAAGGAGAAAATACACAACAAAACAATAATGAAAATAGTAACAGTAACAGCGGTGAGGCAAATACAGATGACCCAGGAAATTTTGATTGGTATACTGTAACAGAAAGTGACAATTCTTGGTGGACACTGGCACAAAGATTTTATGGTGATGGTACACAATATACTAGAATATTAGAAGCAAATGGAAAGACAGAAAATGATTATTTGAGAGCAGGCGACAAGCTGAAAATACCAAAAAAATAAATACAATATTTTACAAATGAAAAGACCACAGCTATGAAGGGACGTTATACCCACAATACAATATAGAATGGAGAAATGATATGGGGCAAGAAGATTTTGAAAAAAAAACCTTGATAGAATTACAACAAATAGGAAAAGAGATTGGATTAAAGTCAATCACAAAATTCCGAAAAAATGAATTGATTGAACAAATACAATCTTATAAAGAACAACAGAAAAAAACGGAACAAAATTCGGTAATTAAAAATATTACAACATATGGTTTTGAAATGAAACAAGAGAAACAAAATGAATATCCGGAGCAAAAAGAAGTAACACAAGAACAGAAAGAAGTACAACAGGAACAAAAAGAAAAAATGATGCAATCTTTGGAAAATGCTCCTATAGGAGAGGGTATATTGGAAGTAATGCCTGATGGATATGGATTTTTAAGGGCAGAAAATTTTTTGCGTGGCAGCGGAGATATTTATATTTCACAGTCTCAAATAAAGCGATTTAATTTAAAAACAGGAGACGCTGTAAGAGGAAATATGCGTCTAGCAAGAGAAAATGAAAAATATAATGCTTTGCTTTATGTTAAAACAGTAAATGGAGATTCTCCTCAAAAAGCAGTAAATAGACCGTCTTTTGAAGATTTAACACCAATTTATCCAGAAGAAAAATTAAAATTAGAAACGGGCAGAACAGCACTTTCTGGAAGGCTCATTGATTTGATAGCTCCTATAGGAAAAGGACAAAGAGGCATTATTGTTGCACCACCTAAAGTGGGAAAAACAGTGCTTTTAACACAATTAGCAAATGCTATAACACAAAATCATAAAGAAGTACATTTGATATTTTTGCTCATTGATGAAAGACCAGAAGAAGTGACAGATATACAGCGTTCTATTATGGGAGAGAATGTAGAAATTGTGTATTCTACATTTGATGAAGAACCAGAACATCATAAAAGAGTAGCAGAGATGGTACTGGAGAGAGCAAAAAGAATGGTAGAACAAGGAAAAGACTTGATTATATTATTAGATAGTATTACAAGACTTTCCAGAGCATACAATTTAATTATTCCTCCTAGTGGAAGAACACTTTCTGGAGGACTTGACCCTTCTGCACTTTATATGCCTAAACGATTTTTTGGGGCAGCAAGAAACATTGAAGGCGGAGGCAGTTTAACCATATTAGCAACAGCACTGGTAGATACAGGTAGTAAAATGGACGATGTAATATTTGAAGAATTTAAAGGTACAGGCAATATGGAATTAGTATTGGATAGAAGATTGGCAGAAAGACGTGTTTTTCCAGCAGTGGATATTAACCGTTCTGGTACAAGACGAGAAGAAAAACTTTTGACAAGACAAGAGATGGATTGTATTTATATGCTTAGAAAAGTAACAAGTAATATGCCTACAGTAGATGTAACAGAAAGTGTTTTGGAATGGCTGAAAAAAACAGCAGACAATAATGAATTTATAGGAAGATTACCTATATTTGAAAAGACATTGGATAATAAAACAGAAAAATAATATTAGTATATCAAAATGACAAAAATGTCATTGTACTGTATTGATTTTGTAAAAGAAATATATTGCAAAATCGTAAAAACTGTGATATACTGCTAGCGTTGTCTTTAAATAATGTAAATTATTGATCAACAGAAAGAGGTGAATGATAATGAGAGAGGGAATACACCCTAAATACAATCAGGTAACAGTAAAATGTAACTGTGGAAACGAATTTGTAACAGGTTCTACAAAAGAAGAAATCAGAGTTGAGGTTTGTTCAAAATGCCACCCATTTTATACAGGCAGCCAAAAATTATTGCTTGAAGCAGGCGGTAGAGTGGAAAAATTTAACAAAAAATATGGCAGAAAATAATATAAACGGTCAAAAGGGTGGGGTGGTTATCATATCCCGCCTTTTTTATATAGAAAAATTTGTATCATATTATAAAAATAGAGAAAGAAGCTGATAAATTGAAAAAAACAAGTATTGGCGGTCAGGCAGTAATTGAAGGTGTTATGATGAGAGGAAAAACGATATATGCTATGGCAGTACGTAATCCAGAAGGCGGCATTACACTAGAAGAACAAAACTGCACAGGACTTTCCAAAAAGTATAAATTATTTACATTGCCTATATTTAGAGGCATGGCAGCATTTGTGGATTCTCTTGTAACAGGCACTAAAATCATGATGCGTTCTGCTGAAATTGCAGGAGAAGCGATTATGGAAGAAGAAGAACCGTCTAAATTTGAAAAATGGGTAATGGATAAGTTTGGGGATAAAATAAATGATATTATCATTTATATTAGTGTATTTTTGTCCATTATAATGAGTGTAGGGTTGTTTTTTATGTTGCCTGTTTGGTTGGGAGGATTTTTTAAAACGGTAATACCTACATGGGGATTAGGTGTTGTAGAAGGATTAATTCGTATTAGTATTTTTTTGATATATATATTTGCTATATCAAAAATGAAAGAGATACAAAGAGTATTCCAGTATCACGGAGCGGAACACAAAACAATAAATTGTTTTGAGAAGGAATTACCTTTGACAGTAGAAAATGTCAAAACTTGTACAAGACTGCATAAAAGATGCGGCACAAGTTTTTTGCTTATTGTAATGATAATTAGTATGATAGTATTATTTTTTGTACAAACAGATAATATTGCATTGCGTTTTGTAAGTCGTATTGTGCTAGTGCCTTTTATAGCAGGCATTTCTTATGAAGTGATAAAATGGGCAGGTAGTTCTGATAATAAATTAGTAGCTATGGTAAGTTATCCGGGACTTTGTTTACAAAAAATTACAACAAGCGAACCTGATGGCAGCCAAATTGAAACTGCTATTGCAGCAATGAAAAAAGTGCTTGAAGTAGAAGGTGATGACAGCCAAAAAATAGAGGAAATAAAAAAATGAATGTAGAACAAGCATTAATTTTAGGAAAAAAGGAATTAAAGCGATGTGGTATAGAAAGCTATAGCTTAGATACCGTATTGCTTTTGATGAAAGCAACTTCATTTACAAAAGTACAGCTTTATACAAAAAATACTGTAGAATTAACAACAGAGCAACAGAAACAGTATTTTTGTGATTTAGAACAAAGAAAGCAGGGAAAGCCTATAGCATATATTACAGGTGTTTGTGAATTTATGGCATTGCCTTTTTTAGTGAGTGATGGTGTTTTAATTCCTAGGGCAGATACAGAAATATTAGTGGAAACAGTATTACAATATCATAATAAAAAGCATTTTAAAAAAGTGATAGATGTTTGTACAGGGACAGGCTGCATTGCTGTAAGTCTAGCAAAATATAGTAGTATGGAATTATGTGGTGTTGATATTAGCACCACAGCATTGCATACAGCAAAAAAAAATGCAGTAAATAATGGTGTTAGTATAGAATGGTTTCAAAGTAATTTGTTCGAAGCTGTGCCATATCATTGGCTGAATGATGCAGATGCTATTGTTTCAAATCCGCCTTATATTGCTACAGAACAAATACAAACACTTATGAATTCTGTAAAAGAGTTTGAACCACATTTAGCATTAGATGGCGGAGAAGATGGACTTTATTTTTATAAAAAAATAGTACAACAGTCAAAACAGTTTTTAAAAGAGGGTGCTTATTTGTTTTTTGAAATTGGCTGTGAACAAGCGTATGATGTTTGTGAGATACTAAAACAATATGGATTTGAACAAATACACGTGTATCAAGACTTAGCAGGATTAGATAGAGTAATATCCGCAGTCAATAAGGCATAGTGTAATATAAAAAGAAGTTTGTAATAAGGGAGAATAGTATGTTAGAAAAATTAGCAGAAATTGAAGCAAAGTATATTGATTTATCTGAACAAGTAAATGACCCTGATGTCATTGCCAATCAAACAGAATGGCAAAAACGTATGAAAGAATACAGTGACTTAACCCCTATTGTAGAAAGCTATAGACAATATAAAAAAATAGAACAGGAAATACAGGACAATTTAGAACTTTTAAATGAAAAATTAGAAGAAGATATGAAAGAACTGGTAAAACAGGAACTATCTGAAAATAAACAAAATTTAGAACAGCTAAAAAAAGAATTGACATTACTGCTTTTGCCGAAAGACCCTAATGACCATAAAAATGTTATTGTAGAAATTAGAGGGGGTGCTGGGGGAGATGAAGCAGCACTTTTTGCAGGGGATTTGTTCCGTATGTATAGCCGCTATGCAGAACGTCATCGCTGGAAAACAGAAATTATGAACAGCAATGAAAGTGATTTAGGTGGTTTTAAAGAAATTTCATTTATGATACAAGGACAGGGGGCATACTCTCGTTTAAAATATGAAAGTGGTGTGCATAGAGTACAAAGAATTCCTTCTACAGAAAGCAGTGGCAGAATACACACTTCTACTGTTACAGTGGCGGTGTTACCAGAAGCGGAAGAAGTAGATGTCAATTTGAATATGAATGATGTGCGTATTGATGTATTTCGTTCTTCAGGAAATGGCGGTCAATGTGTTAATACAACAGATTCAGCAGTAAGAGTAACACATATTCCTACAGGTATTGTTGTATCTTGTCAAAATGAAAAATCTCAAATTAAAAATAAGGCACAAGCATTAAAAGTATTATATGCTCGTTTGTATGAAATGGAACAAGCAAAACATGATGCAGAAATTTCAGCAGACAGACGTTCTCAAGTAGGAACAGGTGACAGAAGTGAAAGAATAAGGACGTATAATTTCCCTCAGGGACGTGTAACAGACCATAGAGTAAGTTTGACACTTCATAGATTAGATGGTGTGTTAGATGGGGATTTAGACGAAATTATGAACACACTTATTACAACAGACCAAGCAAAAAAATTGCAAATGAGTTGATAAAAATATTGATGAAATACTGTTTTTTGATGCAAAAGGGAAGTGATATTTGTGAAAGAATTAGCAGATTTATTTTTATCATTTTGCCGTATAGGTGGTTTTACATTTGGTGGTGGATATGCTATGTTGCCTATGATACAAAAAGAAATTGTTGAACAAAGAAAATGGGCAACAGAGGAAGAAGTAATGGACTATTTTGCCATAGGACAATGTACACCAGGCGTTATAGCAGTTAATACTGCTACGTTTATAGGGTATAAAAGAAAGGGCGTATTAGGAGGAATTGTAGCAACAGCAGGTGTTATATTTCCTTCCATTATTATCGTAACAATTATTGCAGCATTTTTAAATAATTTTGCAGAAATTGCTGTAGTACAAAATGCACTAGGAGCAATTCGTACTGTAGTAGGTGTATTAATACTCAATGCAGTCATTCGTATGTGGAAAAAAACATCAGTGGATAAAATTTGTATTGCTATTACAGTAGTTGCTTTTATTGCCTCATTTATATTTGATATCTCTCCTATTATTGTAGTAGTAATTGGAGGAGGATTAGGACTGTTTTTGAAAGGTGGTAAAAAAGTATGATGGAAATACTGATACTTTTTGGAGAGTTTTTTAAAACAGGTCTTTTTGCCATAGGAGGAGGATTAGCAACACTTCCTTTTTTGTATGATATGGCAGATAAATATGATTGGTTTACAAAAGATATGATTGCAGATATGATTGCAATATCTGAGTCTACTCCTGGCCCTATGGGTATCAATATGGCAACTTATACAGGTTTTCAAAATATGGGGCTTTTGGGAAGCATTGTTGCAACAGTAGGACTTGTAATGCCTTCTGTAATCATTATTATATGGGTTTCTAAATTTTTAGAAAAATTTAGAGATAATGTGTATGTAGAGAAAGTGTTTACGACATTGCGTCCTACTGTAACAGGACTGATAGCTTCAGCAGGTTTTGCTGTGTTAGTACAAGCATTATTTCGTGTAGAAGCAATACAAAATGGTGCTTTTGACTGGGCAAATTTGATAAAACTAAAAGAATGTATATTATTTATAGTGTTTTTTGTGCTTATGAATAAATTTGATAAACACCCTATATTTTATATTGCTTTGGCTGCAATAATAGGTGTTGTATTTCATTTTTAAAAAAGTAATTATAAAAGTGTATTAACAATAGCGTTAATATACTTTTTTATTTTACAGCATTTGACATATTATTACTATAGTGATATACTGAAATAAATTATTATGGGAGGGAATAAGTGTATGACAATAAAAAAATTTTTTATACTATTGTGTAGTATGTTGATGTTATGGAATGTGCCAGTATTTGCTTATGATATTACAGAAAAAGAAAAACAAAGTTATCGTTCAGGAACACGTTATGCACCAGAACAAAAAGATATAGAAGTTAGAAATGGAATAGTTACAATTTACAGTAGAAAAAATACTACTATGCTAGGATATGATATTGTACCACAATTAAGTATATCTTTGGAAGAAAGCGAAAAGGGAGTATTAAAAGATGGTGACATATTGTATTTTGAGATAAGCAAAGAAGCAAATAGATATGTTGAAAGTAAAAATTTGCATATAGAAACAAAAGGACTTATAGCAAAAGAAGTTTTGACAGAAAAAAAACAAAATCAGTTTGCTGTTGCTATTTCAAGAAGTGACGAAAATGAAAAAGGATTTATTAGAATATATTTTGATGCAGAAGTAAAAGGAATTTCAAATAATGAAAAAGAAAATTTACCAGTGTTTTCATTGTGGCTGAATACAGACAGTTCGAAACAAAACAATTTATTTTCAAATGAAAATAGAGAAAATATACTTTTGATTGATGATTTTTTAGAAGTGTGGAGTACAGAAAAATCTGAACAAGTAATACAAGAAAATAGACAAAGGGTATTAGAAATACAGCTTCCTTCTATGATATTTTATGTAGGAGAAAGTAATATGAAGTGGTGGGACAGTATAAAGCAATTAACACAACCTGTTTACATCAATTCTTCAGGTGTGGCAATGCTTTGTTTTGATGATTTTATAAATATATCAAAACAGTTGGAAGATATTGGTGTAATTGTGGAGCAAAGAAACAAACAATATGATATTACAGCAGGAAAAAATCAATATGTCATAGATATAGAAAATTGTTGTATACAAAAACAACAAGGAGAAATCATACAAAATGCTTTAGAACAAAAAGAAGGGGTATATTATATTAGTTTGAGAGAAATGGCTCGTTTGTTTGGTAAAGGAGAAGATATTTATTGGCATAGATGGGATAAAACAATACATATTAAATAGGGGGAAAATCATATGAAAGCAAAAAAAGTAATAGCAGTGTTGTGTAGTACTGTAATGTTATGGAGTATGCCAATATTTGCACAGGAACAAAATACAATATGGCAATATACACAGGCACCACAATATGTTACAAAAGAAGTAGAAGTCAGAAATGGTACAGTATCATTTACAACAAGATGTGAAAAACATAGAATAGATTGCAGATGTTCTCCTGAATTGGACATTAGCATAAAAGAAAGTAATGTAGGAATATTACAAGATGGTGATATACTCTATTTTGAAACAAGTAAATATCATGATAAATATTTTAAAAGTTTTGCATATGAATTTGTAACAAAAGGTGTAACAGTAAAAAGAGTAGAGTTGCCTGAAGAAAATGAAAATTGTTTTGCAATGCGTATTTCTAGGACAAATAAAAATGAATTAGCACAAATTGATGTAAGACTTGGAGTGGATTTGAGAGGCGAAAATTACAAAGAGGAGTATTTTATTCCGTTTTCACTTTATTTAGATACAGATAAAACAAAAGAACATAATTTGTTTGCTGGAGAACAAAATATATTGTTGAATGAACAATTTTTAGTGCTTACAAGTTATGAATATGAAAATGAACAAAAAAAGGTAGAAAAAAAACAAATATTTGAAAAAGTATTTCCTAATATGACGTTTATACCAGAATATGATACTATGATGTGGAATGAACAGCAAAAACAATTAAAACATAGCATTTATATCAATCAAAATGGTATTGCAATGATTTCATTAGATGATTTTATAAATATATCTAATGGTTTAAATCAAATAAATGGTATTGATAAAATAATAATAAAAGAAAGTGAAAAGGGATATGCAGTTGCAAGGGGAATGTATGTATGTGGTATATCATTATATGATTTTTCTTTTAATCAAAATGGAGTGATTAGAAAAGATATTACAATAGAAAATCAAAATGATATATATTATATTAGTTTGAGAGCAGTAGCAGAAATATTTGATTGTGATATTGTTTGGAATGATGATAGTAAAAATATATCAATGGGAGTAAATTGTTAAAGTGGAGGAATATAAATGATAAAAATAAAAGGAATATTAGTAGCATTGTGTAGTATTATGTTATTTTGGAATGTAACAGTATTTGCTGAGCAACAAAATACAGAACAATATACAGAAAAACAAGTTTCTATCAGAAATGGAACACTTACATTTACAGTAAAAAATGGGGAACATAAAAAAGATTGCAGATGTTATCCAACAATGGATATTATAATAAAAGAGGACAAGACAGGCACATTAAAAGATGGTGATGTGATATATTTTGAAACAAGCAGACAAGGCGAAATTTATTGTCAAAATGAATATTTAGAAATAGAAACAAAAGACCTTTCTGCGAAAGAAGTCGAGGAGGAAGAAATACCACAAAAAAAAGAAAATGAATTTGCTGTACGTATTTCCAGAAAGAATATAAATGAACCAGCAGAAATAAAAATACATAGTGATATTTATGTAGGCAGACAATGTGACATAGGTACTATATTTTCATTGCAGTTAAATACAGACAGAACAAAGAAAAATAATTTGTTTTCAGGAATAGAAGAACAAAATATTGTATTAAATGAGCAATTTTTAAAAATAGTGCCTTTTTCTACAGGAATTGAATTAATAGGGCAATTTCCAACACTTTCATTTACTGCAAACAAAAATGCTATGTTTTGGAATGGAGCAAAGGTGCAACTAAAACACAATGTTTTTATAAATGAAAAAGGTATAGCAATGATTTCTTTTGATGATTATATAGAATTATCAGAAAAGTTGTATCAAATTGGTTTTGAAAAAATGAAAGAGGAAGATAACATAAAAGTACATAACAAATTGCTGGAATATATAAGTCAAGATATAATAAAAGACAATATCGAAACTACAACATTGTTTCAAACTGTTTTAGATAAAAAAGAGGATATATATTATGTTAGTTTAAGAACAGTAGCAATGATATGGAATAGACAAAACAATATTGCTTGGAATAATGACACAAAAACAATAACAATAATATAAATTTTTGACATAAATCAAAATATTTAGAATATACTATAACACCATTTGTATGGGAGGTTATGGTATATGCAGCATTGGCTAATATTTTCTATTTTATTTTTTATATTTATAGTATTTTTTTGGAAACGTTTTTCGTACTGCATAGGATTTTTTGATGGATTATTTTTAGCATTTATGTGCTTTTGTTTTTTGCCTGTAGCATTAGAAGGAGAATATTTTTGGATAAATTCTGTATTGCTTGTTTTAGGGGTATTGGGAGGCTCCTTATTGGAGCAAAAAACAAACAATTTTTATTATAATACCAAAAGATATGCTTTACTGCATTGTATTGTATTTTTTACGGCAGTATTGTGTTTAAAATATATTAATATGAAACAAAGTATGCTTTCGTTTTTATTTTCATTGTTGAGTGGACTATTTTTATTAATTGCTTGTGGAGGGATACTACCAGAAGAATGTAATGGAAAACAAAAAATAAAACTAGCAATTTTAGGAATAATAGGTTTTTTAATTGGCATATTGCTGATTTTTCCCATAGCATAATACTGTAATATGAACAAAATAAACAGTATAAAAGGGAAAAAATAGAAAATAGAAATAAAATTTCTGTTGATATTGTAAATATTTGTTATTTGATATTTGCAATGTCACTGAACATCTGTTATAGTAGAAATAGCAGCATGTTTCATTATGAAGGTGTTTATGATATGGGAGGTCAGAGATGAGTTACACAAATTTAAGTAAAGAAGAAATGAAACAAGAAATTATTAGCAATGTAAAGAGTCTTTATAGAAAAAAGATGGAAGACGCTACTCCACAAGAAATCTATCAAGCTGCAGTTTTTGCTGTAAAAGATATTATTACAGATAAATGGATAAAA
Source organism: uncultured Clostridia bacterium (assembly GCA_910586765.1). Taxonomy (GTDB): domain Bacteria; phylum Bacillota; class Clostridia; order Lachnospirales; family Anaerotignaceae; genus Coprocola. The sequence continues at coordinate 16,556 of CAJUJJ010000010.1, read as the reverse complement.
ACGCACGATGAATATAAAAAGAAAGGTGTTAAAATAGTATATTACCTTTCTATGGAATTTTTGATGGGACGTTTTTTAGGAAACGCCGTAATGAATTTAATGATGTATGATGAAATTAGAGAAGCATTTACAGAACTGGGAATTGACTACAATTTAATTGAAGATATGGAGCCAGACCCAGGATTGGGTAATGGTGGTTTAGGTCGTTTGGCAGCGTGCTTTTTAGACTCTCTTTCTACATTGCAGCTTCCAGCTTATGGCTGTGGTATTCGCTACCATTATGGTATATTTGAACAAAGAATTGAAAATGGTTATCAAGTAGAAGTACCTGACAACTGGTTAGAACATGGTGACCCATGGTCTATTAGAAGAAATGAATATGCTGTGGAAGTAAAATTTGGCGGTTATGTTAGGGCTGTAGAAAAAGAAGATGGCAATTATAGATTTGTACAAGAAGGTTATCAGTCTGTTATTGCAGTACCATATGATTATCCAGTATTAGGATATGGTAATAATACAGTAAATACACTGCGTTTATGGGACGCAAAACCAAAGAATGAATTAGATTTGCGTTCATTTAATCAAGGAGATTATCAAAAAGCATTGGCAGAAAAAAATCTTGCTACTACACTGACAGAAGTATTGTATCCAGCAGATGAACATTATTCAGGAAAAGAACTTCGTTTAAAACAACAATATTTCTTTATTTCTGCAACAGTGCAAAGAGCAATTAACAAATATAAAGAAGACCATGAAGATTTTAGTGAACTGCCAGAAAAAATTGCATTCCAATTAAATGATACACACCCAGCAGTAGCAGTAGCAGAATTAATGCGTGTATTAGTAGATGATAATGACATATCTTGGGACGCAGCATGGGCTATGACAAGACAAATCTGTGCTTACACAAATCATACGATTATGTCAGAAGCATTGGAAAAATGGCCTATAGAATTATTTAGCCGTTTGTTGCCACGTATTTATCAAATTGTAGAAGAAATTAACAAGAGATATTGTGCTGCATTGATAGAACGTTTTGGCAATGACCCTCAAAAAATAAGAGATATGGCAATTATAGCAGATGGTCAAATTAGAATGGCATATCTTGCTATTGTAGGAAGTCATTCTGTAAATGGTGTTGCGGCATTGCATACAGAAATATTGAAAAAACAGGAATTGAAAAACTTCTATGACATTTATCCTGAAAAATTCAATAATAAAACAAATGGTATTACACAGAGAAGATGGTTAGGTCATGCAAATAAAAAATTAGCTGATTTGATTACAAAAAAAATAGGTAATGGCTGGATAACAAATTTATCTGAATTAGAAAAATTGCTTCCTTATGCAGAAGATAAGAAATTCCAAAAAGAATTTATGGAAATTAAAAAAGAAAATAAAATTGCTCTTGCAAAATATATCAAAGACCATAAAGGAATTGAAATCAATCCAGATTCTATATTTGATATACAAGTAAAACGTTTGCACGAATATAAAAGACAACTTTTAAATATATTCCACGTGATTGGGCTGTATAATCAGTTAAAAGTAAATCCAGGATTGAATATTACACCAAGAACATTTATATTTGGTGCAAAATCAGCAGCAGGCTATCATAGAGCAAAATTGATTATTAAATTGATTAATAGTGTAGCAGATGTAATAAACAATGATGACTCTATTAAAGGCAAAATTAAAGTTGTATTTATGGAAAACTATAGAGTATCTCTTGCTGAAAAATTGATACCAGCAGCAGATGTTAGTGAACAAATTTCTACAGCAAGTAAAGAAGCATCTGGTACAGGTAATATGAAATTTATGCTCAATGGTGCATTGACAATAGGCACAATGGACGGTGCAAACGTAGAAATTTATGAAGAAGTAGGAAAAGACAATATATTTGTATTTGGTATGTCTGCTGATGAAGTAATTGCAAAATACAAAGATAATTCCTATGACCCATGGGCAATATATAATATCAATCAAGATGTACGTATGATATTAACAAAATTAATTGATGGTACATTTGATAATAATCCAGATTTGTTCCGTGAATTGTATGATTCTTTGTTAAATGGCTGTGGAAACAGACCAGATGAATATTTTATATTAGAGGACTATGCTGATTATGCAAGGGCACAGCAAGAAGTAGATAAGGCATATAAAAATCAGTCAGAATGGGCGAAAAAAGCAATTATTAATGTGGCAAAAAGTGGTAAGTTCTCTAGTGACAGAACAATACAACAATATGCTGATGAGATATGGAATTTAAAACCATTAAAAATTGAATTGTAATAAAAATAAAAAAGCTGTTGAGCAATCAACAGCTTTTTTGTATTTTGATAAAATTTGTAATATAACACTAGAAATATAGTGTAATGTATGATAAAATAATATTGAAATAGTAATTTAAAAAGAGGGAGGAAGTATTTATGAAAAAATTTTTAAAGGGTGTAGTAGGAGCAACTGTATTTTTTAGTTTGATATTTTTAATAATGGCTTGTAGTACAGAAGTACCACCAGAACAAACAATAAAACAAGCAATGCAAAAAATGGAACAAATAGACAGTTTTGAAAGTGAAATCGTTTTTGATGAAAAAATGAGTATGGGTGCAGAAAGTGATGGCTCAAAAACAGTTATATATATAACATCATTTAAACAACCACTAAAAAATAAAACAGAATTTACAATACAAAATGGATATAGTCAACAAAGTCAAACATCAGAATTATATATTGATAAAATAGATGATGTTGCTAAAATATATGGCAATGTGGGAGGAGATTGGTATCAAAGAACGCTTACAGAGGAAGAATTACAAGGATTTCTTTCAGAAGGGGATATAAACCGTTTTTTAAATATTGCTACAAACTTTCAAAAAACAGGTACAGAGCAAGTAAATGATAAAAATACAACAAGATATGATGCTATAATTGCAGCAGATGCCATAAAAGATATGGGAGAAGTAGAAATGATAGAGGCATTTATAGAAAATACAGATTTGAATGTGGAAGAAGTGTATCAGCAAATAGGGAGTGTTCCCATTAAGGTATGTATTGATGAAAAAGGTTATATTATAAAATTTGAAATGGATTTAAAAGATATGTTACAAAAACTTATAGATATAGCGAAACAGAAAAATGCAGCAGAATTTGAAATAACAAATGATATGATAATTGACACTATGACAATGACAGTCACATATCACAATATTAATGCTGCTACAAATTTTGAAATACCACAACAGGCGAAAGAAGCAAAACAAAAGTAAAAGATATAGTTTATTAACAAAAAATGATTTGCTTTTATAGTAATTTTTTTATATATTTTACATTAAAATTAAAAATAATACTAACAAAATAACATTTGATATGTTATAATGAATACAAAAAATAGAATGAAAAAATAATAGGGAGGAGTTAAGAATGAAATTTTTTAACAAGTTAATTAGTTTAGCTATGGTAATTGTTATGATGTTTTCAATAGCTGCTTGTGGTGGTGGTAATAGTGGCGGTGAAGGAGAAGAAACTCCACAAGAAAGTACAGCACCTACACCAGAAGAAGTTGTAAAAGCAGCAGAAAATAATATGAGAGAAGCGACAAGTATAGAATCTAATATGACTATGGATATGGCTATGACTTCAGATGGGCAAACTGTAAATATGAAAACCAATATGGATATGGTTTCTTTTACAGACCCTATGAAATTAAAAATGGATATGACAATGGATATGGGAGAGCAACTTGGTGGAACTCAAACAATACAGTTTTATGCTGATGAAACAGATGGTGCTATGACAATGTATATGAATATGATGGGAAATTGGTATAAACAAAATGTACCAGAAGAACAATTAGCACAATATGATACAAAAGAAAATTTATCTACATATTTAGACAGTTCTACAGGTTTTACAGAAGCAGGTACAGAGCAAGTAAATGGTGAAGATGCAACAAAATATGATGGTGTCATTACAGGAAGTCAAATGAATGAAGTATTAAAAGCATCAGGTGCATTAGATGATTTAGAACCTATGTTAGCTGGTACAGATTTAGACGCATCAACAATATATGAAGATTTACCAGACATTACAATGAGTATATGGATAAATGCAGAACAATATCCAGTAAAATATGAAATGGATATGACAGCTATGATGCAAGGATTGATGGACAAAGTAATGGCAACTGCTCAACAAGAACAAGCACTTACTGTTGATGCTATGAAAATTTCTATGACAAATAAAAACTTTAATAATGCAGCAGATTTTGAAATTCCAGAAGAAGCAAAAAATGCTACACAAATGCAATAAAGGTAATAAAAAAGCTGTTGAATTATCAGCAGCTTTTTTGTATTTCATAGTAAAAAGCTGTGGAAAAAATATTTATTTTTTCATATAATATAGTAGTATTTCGTTTCCTTTTTTTATATGTCATAACGACGTTTCATCATAAAAAATAATCAAAAGAAAAGAGGTATATATTTTGAATAAGTCAATTAAGCGTTCTATTTTATTACGTGTACTTATTATTTTAATTGCTGTACTCGTAAGCGGTGCAGTTACCGTTGGGTGTTTTGAAAAAGTAAAAAAATCAAGCGAAAGAGAAAGAACGATTATTACATTAACAAATGCTGTTTTAACAGCACAGACAGCACATTTTCAATGGCTGGAAGGATTGGATTCTTCTTTAAATTTTGGAGATGAATTTACTGGCAGTTTAGACCATACAACTTGTGGTTTAGGAAAGTTACTGTATGATACAGACCGTACAAATTGGCCAGAAAGTGTTACATCAAAAATAGAAAGTTTAAAAAATGTGCATGAAAAGATACATAATTCTGCAGCTGAAATATTATCTATAAAAGATACAGATTATGAAAGAGCAAAAGAGATTTATACAGACCAAACAAAACAGTATGTTTTAGGACTTTCTGGTCAGATGAATGAAATAGTTAATATTGCAAATCAATTGTTAGAACAAAGTGAAGATGAAATTGAAAAACTGGCAAACTTTTCTACAATATGTACAGCGATAGTAATATTATTTGTGTTTATAACAGTATTAGTATTATTTAGATATAATATAAAAAGTATTGTAAACCCTATTTTAATTATTACAGAAGCAAGTAAAAAGTTGTCAGAGGGAGAATTAGATTTTGAAATACCTTATAAATCGAATAGTGAAATTGGAACATTGGCAGATACATTGAATTTTTCAGTAAAAGAGCTGGAAAGATATGTAAAAGAGATAAAACGTTCTATGCAAATGATGGCAGAAGGAGATTTGAGTGTTTCATCAGAACATGAATTTAGAGGAGAATTTAGAGAAATTCAAAATGCTATAGTAGAATTTCAAAATGTTTTGTCTAATACAGTAAAAAGCATACAAAAAGCAGGTATGTTAGTTGCAAATGAGTCAGAAAAGGTATCTACAGGTGCACAAGTACTTTCACAAGGAGCTACAGAGCAAGCAAGTTCTGTGGAAGAATTGGTTGCAACAACAGAAGATATTCGTAACCATGTAGAAACGAATGAAAAGAGTACACAAATGGCAAATGGTCAGGTAACTGATGTTACAACAGTAATATTAAATTGTAATGACCAAATGCAGAATATGATTGATGCTATGGAAAATATCAATGCAAGTTCTAGTGAAATCAGTAAAATTATTAAAACAATAGAAGATATTGCATTCCAAACAAATATATTAGCATTGAATGCAGCAGTAGAAGCAGCAAGAGCAGGCACAGCAGGAAAAGGTTTTGCAGTAGTTGCTGATGAAGTGCGTAGTTTGGCAAGCAAAAGTGCAGAAGCAGCAAAAAATACTACAACGTTAATTGAAACTTCTATTAAAGCAGTTAAAAATGGTACAGAAATTGCAGGAGAAACAGCAAATTTGCTTTCTTCTGTAGTAGAAGGTTCAAAAAGTATTGCGGCAGTAGTAGATAAAATTGCATCTGACTTTGCTTGGCAGGCAGAAGCGATTGCACAAGTAACAGAAGGAATTAGTCAAGTTTCTAGTGTAGTGCATACTACTACAGCAACAGCAGAAGAAAATGCAGCATCTAGTCAAGAACTTTCTGCTCAAGCACAAACATTAAAAGATTTAGTTTCTAAATTTAAACTAGCAGAAAAAGGAATTGGTATAACAAATTATAGCAGTAACAACAACTATTATGATAATAGCAGCAATTTTGACACAGATTATAATGAAAGCCAAATTGTTGTAGAAGAAAATTTTGATAAATATTAAAATGAAGTGCACAAAAAGGTGAAATATATGATAAAAAAATATAAACAATTTGTTCCTATTGTAGGAAAAGACAGTTATATTTTTTCTCAGGCGGTATTATTAGGTAATGTAGAAATGGGAAAAAACTGTATTGTATATCCTAATGTAGTAATAAGAGGCGAAGGAAATAAGGTGACAATAGGAGATAATACAAATATACAAGAAAATAGCTGTATCCATACAGAAATTGACATTGATGTCAATATTGGAAAAAATGTAACAATAGGACATAATGCCATTGTGCATGGCTGTACGATAGCAGATGATTGTATTGTTGGTATGGGAGCGATTGTGCAGAATGGTGTTGTAATAGAAAAAAATTGTATTATAGGTGCAGGTGCAGTAGTACCACAAAATATGGTTGTACCAGAAGGACATATTGTGTATGGTGTACCAGCAAAAATCATTAGAAAATTGACAGAACAGGATTATGACGAAATTAGAGAGTCTACAGAAGAATATCAACAATATAGACAAGAACTTTTAAAAGAATAAGTAATAAAAACCTCCTATTTATGATAGGAGGTTTTTATTATTTCTTATTTTAAATTATCATACTTTTTCAACACCAAGTATTACTTTTTCGCCATTGATATTCCATTCTTTGGTATAGCTTCCGCCTTTACCAGAAACAAATTCTTCTGCAAGAACGTCTGTTTTAATGTCATTATTTGCTATAATATCAGCGATTTTAGCACTACCATCGTGGTATACTTTGATTTTATCCATTACTTCAAAGTTTGCTTCTTTTCTCATTGTCTGAATTTTGCTTGTAATTTCTCTAACAAAACCTTCTTCAATAAGTTCTGGTGTTAAGTTAGTATCAATTACGACTGTAACATCATTGTTTTTGGAAGTTACAAAGCCGTCTTTTTCTGCTGTATCTACTAATACATCATCTTGTTCCAATACAACTTCTTCTCCATCAATATGGAGTGTTGCTTTCCCATCTGCTTTTAATGTATCCATAAATGCAGTACCATCTACAGATTTGAGTGCTTCACCAATTTTTGGCACTAATTTGCCATATTTTTTACCTAATGTTCTAAGCTGTGGCTTAAATGTATATGTGGTAAAGCCTTCTACATCTTGTGTAAATGTTACAGCTTTGATGTTGAGTTCTTCTTTAATAATTGCTTGATAATCTTCAGGCAATTCTTGCTCCGCTTTTACATACATTACAGACATAGGCTGACGATTTTTGATATTTGCCGCATTTCTTGCTGCACGACCTTCTACAACTATTTTTAATACTAAATCCATATTGTTTTCTAAATCTTTGTCTACCCATTCAGAATGATATTCTGGCCAGTCGCAGAGATGAACACTTTCTTTTGCTGTTTCGTCTACATTTTTAACAATGTTGTTATAAATTTCTTCTGCTATAAATGGTGTAAAAGGTGCTGTTAATTTTGCCATAGTCACTAAAACAGTGTGAAGTGTCATATAAGCATTGATTTTGTCTTGAGGCATATCTTTTCCCCAGAAACGTTCTCTGCTTCTTCTAACATACCAGTTGCTCAAATCGTCAACAAATTCTGCCATTGCTCTGGCTGGCTCTGTAATTTTATAGCCTTCAAGACTTTCATCTACAAATTTATTTAATGTTTGCAGTTTGGAAAGTATCCATTTATCCATAGCAGACAATTTGTCATATTCCAATTTATATTTTGTTGGATTGAACTGGTCAATTTCTGCATAAAGTACATAGAAAGCATATGTGTTCCAAAGAGTACCCATATATTTTCTTTGCATTTCGTTTACTGCTTCTTCATAATAACGGCTAGGCAACCAAGGAGCACTGTTTGCATAGAAATACCAACGAACAGCGTCAGCACCTTGTTTATTTAATGCGTCCCAAGGGTCAACAACATTACCTTTGTGTTTACTCATTTTTTGACCATCTTTGTCCTGTACGTGTCCTAATACAATACAGTTTTTGAAAGAAGATTTGTCAAAAAGCAATGTACTTACTGCAAGCAATGTATAGAACCAGCCTCTTGTTTGGTCAACTGCTTCACTAATAAAGTCGGCAGGGAAGTTTGTGTCAAATAATTCTTTATTTTCAAATGGATAGTGGAACTGTGCAAAAGGCATGCTTCCGCTATCGAACCAACAGTCAATTACTTCTGGTACTCTTTTCATCAGTTTGCCACATTCTGGACAAGTAATGTGTACTGCATCAATAAAAGGTTTGTGTAATTCGATGTCTTCAGGGCAGTCTGGTGACATTTCTTTTAGTTCTGCAATACTGCCTATAGTATGTCTGTGACCACATTCACATTCCCAAATAGGAAGTGGTGTACCCCAGTATCTTTCACGGCTCAATCCCCAGTCAATAACGTTTTCTAAGAAGTTGCCGAAACGTCCTTCTTTAATGTTGTCTGGATACCAGTTGATTGTTCTATTATTTGCTACTAAATTATCTCTTAATGCTGTCATTTTAATAAACCATGTGCTTCTAGCATAATAAATAAGTGGTGTATCACATCTCCAGCAGAAAGGATAGTTGTGTTCAAATGGTATTGCTGCAAACAATGCACCGCTTTGTTTTAAATAATCTAATACAAGAGGGTCAGCGTCTTTTACAAATTTGCCTGCAAAAGGGCCTGTTTCTTGTGTCATAAAGCCTTGATTATCTACATATTGACGGAATACAATGTCATATTTTTGGCATACACGAGCATCGTCTTCACCAAATGCACCAGCAGAGTGAACGATACCAGTACCATCTGTTAATGTAACATAATCATCACAAGTTACATAAAATCCTTTAGGGTCAGAAGGAATAAATTCAAATAAAGACTCATATCTCATATATTCCAATTCTTTACCTGTTTTTGTTTCTACTACTTCATAATTGCCTTCTCCTAATATATCATCTAAAAGAGCAGAAGCAAGTATAAAATATTCGTCTTTATATTTTACTTTAGCATATTCATCTTTTGCATTTACTGTCAATGCAACGTTAGAAGGCAATGTCCATGGTGTTGTTGTCCATGCAAGGAAATATTCATTTTCTGTACCTTCTACTTTAAATTTTGCAATACAAGATGTTTCTTTGACATCTTTGTAGCCTTGAGCCACTTCATGGCTAGAAAGTGCTGTACCACAACGAGGGCAGTAAGGTACAACTTTATGACCTTTGTAAAGAAGGCCTTTGTCCCAAATTTGTTTTAAAGCCCACCATTCAGATTCAATGTAATCATTGTGATAAGTAACATAAGGATTGTCCATATCAGCCCAGAAGCCAACACGGTCGCTCATTTCTCTCCATTCGCCTTCATATTTCCAAACACTTTCTTTACATTTAGAAATAAAAGGCTCAATACCATATTCTTCAATTTGTGGTTTACCACTAATATTAAGAGATTTCTCAACTTCTAATTCTACAGGAAGACCATGGGTGTCCCAACCTGCTTTTCTTAATACTTTGTATCCCTTCATTGTTTTGTAACGAGGAATTAAGTCTTTTACAGCACGTGTAATAATGTGGCCAATGTGTGGCTTGCCGTTTGCTGTTGGAGGGCCATCATAAAAAGTAAAAACAGGGCAGCCCTCTCTGGAAGCGTTGCTTTTTTCAAAAATATTATTCTCTTTCCAAAATTTTTGGACTTCTACTTCACGCTCAACAAAGTTGAGATTAGTAGATACTTTGTCATACATAAAAAATCCTCCTTTAATTTTGCTAGGTTCTGTTAATAATATATCATTTGTAATTATCATTGGAAAAATAAAGTTTTTCCAAAAAGTTTCCCCATATTTTGAAATCATTTTAATATAACAGAGCCTTTTGCTATAAATATTATATCATACTACAAATAAAATAAAAAAGCCTTTTCTCCAAAACAGGACAAAAAGACTTATTGTACCACCTGATTAGTATTCCTAGTAAGGAATTGTTTGATGCACATAACAAACATTATGCTTTCCATAACGGGGAAAACCGTCGGAACTTACTGAGCAAAGAGCTGTTCGGTCTGCCACTCCAGGGGGATATTCAAAACTTTTTTACTTGTATTGTCTTTCAGCAAATGACAATTCTCTGTATACATTTCAAAAAGTCAACTGTCCCTTTCACAGTGTTTTCTATATTTGCAAGTATTATACAATGGCTTTTATTTTTTGTAAAGCACTTTTTAGACAGCAAAATATATTTTATATAAAAAAATGCGAAATTTGTTTGATTTTACTAAAAAAAAGTGTATAATAGCATATGATAACTATTATAATATTGTTTTTTGTATATTTTTGTAATATGCAAATAAAAAAAGGAGAGATGATTTCTCGTGGAAAAAAATGATTTAACACTTTTGACAGATTTATATCAACTAACAATGATGCAAGGCTACCAAGAAAAAGGATTACAAAAGAAAATTGTAGTATTTGACTTGTTTTATAGAAAAAATCCTAGTGGCAATGGCTATGCTATTGTAGCAGGATTAGAGCAGGCAATAGACTATATTAATCAACTTCATTTTTCTGAACAAGATATTGCCTATTTAAAAGGTTTAAATATTTTTTCAGAAACTTTTATTGAGTATTTAAAAGACTTCCGTTTTACAGGTGAAATTTACGCTATACCAGAAGGAACAGTGGTATTTCCTCATGAGCCTTTAATGCGTATTAAAGCACCTATTATGGAGGCACAACTTATTGAGACAGCATTGTTAAACATTATAAACCATCAAAGTTTGATAGCTACAAAAGCATCTCGTGTTGTTTGGGCAGCACAAGGTGACCCTGTTATGGAGTTTGGACTAAGAAGGGCACAAGGGCCTGATGCAGGTACTTATGGTGCAAGAGCAGCAGTAATAGGTGGCTGCTGTGGAACAAGTAATGTTTTAACAGGAAAATTATTTGATGTACCAGTGAAGGGAACACACGCTCATAGTTGGGTAATGAGTTTTCCTGATGAATTGACAGCATTTCGTAAATATGCAGAATTGTTTCCAAATGCGTGTACATTGCTTGTAGATACTTATAATACATTAGAATCTGGTGTGCCTAATGCGATAAAGGTATTCCAAGAAATGAAAGACAAAGGCATTGAGCTAAAAAATTATGGTATTCGTTTAGATAGTGGCGACTTGTCTTATTTATCTAAACAAGCAAAAAAAATGTTGGAAGATGCTGGATTTGAAGATGCCGTTATTAGTGCTTCTAGTGATTTAGATGAATATTTGATTGCCAGTTTAAAATTGCAAGGTGCAAAAATTGGTTTGTGGGGTGTAGGAACAAAATTGATTACAAGTGATGACTGCCCTGCATTTGGTGGAGTATATAAATTGGCAGCGGAAAGTGACGAAAATGGTAATTTTATACCTAAAATAAAACTTTCAAATAATGTAGAAAAAGTAACCAATCCGGGAATTAAAAAAATATTCCGTGTTTATGACAAAAAAACAGGCAAAATTAAAGCTGATGTCATTGCATTAGAAGAAGAAACTGTTGACGAAACAAAAGTATTGACATTGTTTGACGACAGTGCAAAGTGGAAAAGAATGACATTACAGGCAGGCACTTATACTGTAAGAGAGCTTTTAGTACCTATATTTGAAAATGGAAAATGTGTTTATCAATCTCCAAAAGTAATGGAAATGCAGGCATATTGTAACAAAGAAAAAGATACACTTTGGGAAGAACACAAAAGAAATAAAAATCCTCATATTGTACCTGTAGACTTGTCTGAAAAATTAAGTGCATTGAAATCAAAATTGATAGAAGAAATGACAGTAAAATAATAAAACAGCCCTCTACTATTTGTGGAGGGTTTTTTATTGGTAATGTTTATAAAGTTTGCGAAAATGATTTTCATCTTCAATAAAATATATATCATTAAATATTCCAAATAACCAATATTCTAATGTTTCCACAATTTCTTTTTTACTGCGTGATGTAAATTGAAGTAAAGGAAATTCCCAATTATTATTTAATATTGTAACTAGACGAAAATTTCCAAAATGTTCTCCGTCTGGATACCAACCTAAATCAATGATTAATTTTTGTTGTTCTACTTTTTTGTTGATTTTGCGTTTCAAATGTTTTTCTATTTGTAATATGTCTTCTACAAACATAGTAAGCCATTTATCATCATTTTTATTTAATTCTTTAGGCTCTATATTCATCAGTTTATGTTGTAAAATTGTCCAATTTGGTGGTATTCTGAGGGGTTGTAAATTTTTCCAATATGGTATATTCATTAAAACACTCCTCTATGAAATTGCTAAGTATATTTGCTATAACAGTTAATTTGTAATATTATAAAATGAAATACTTATATTTTCAATATAGTTTTGTAATAAAGTAATATTTTACTACACATTTGGATTATTGCACAAATATAACATTTGTAGTAGAATAACAATCAAATTGAAAAAGCAGCAAAGAGGAGAAATATTATGAGGGAAATATTAAAACAAAGCAAAAGAATAGTTGTAAAAGTAGGTACTTCTACACTAACATATGAAAATGGGCGTTTAAATTTAAAGTGTATTGAGCGTATGGCTTGGGTGTTATCTGATTTAGTAAATCAAGGAAAAGAAGTTGTACTTGTAACATCTGGAGCGATTGGTGTAGGAGCAACACGCCTTTCTTTTGCACAAAGACCAAAAGAAATTAAAAAGAAACAAGCAGCAGCAGCAGTAGGGCAAGCAGTTTTGATACAAATTTATCAAAACTTTTTTAAAGAATATAATCAAGCTATTGCACAAATATTACTTACAAAAGAAGAAATTGAAAATGAACAAAGGCGTACCAATACATTAAATACGCTAAATACACTTTTAGAATTAGGTATTGTACCTATTATCAATGCAAATGATACTATTTCTACTTATGAAATTGAATTTAGTGACAATGACAATCTTTCTGCTATGGTAGCGGATATGATAGAAGCAGATTTATTGATACTGCTTACAGATATTGACGGACTTTATGATAAAGACCCTAAAACAAATACAGATGCAAAAAGGATTTCTTTTGTACCAGAAGTAACAGAACAAATACATAAAATGGCAGGACAAAAAGGTTCTAAATTTAGTGTAGGAGGTATGGCAACAAAAGTACAGGCAGCAGAATATTGTCAAAAATCAGGTGTTAATATGGTAGTAGCGTTAGGAGATGACCCAACAATAGTACATAAAATTATAGAAGGTGAAGATGTAGGTACTTTTTTTAAAGCTAGAAGGAGATAATGTATGGATAAAAAAATAATTAGAAAAAATATGCTTGAAATAAGAAACCGTTTTTCTCAACAAGAAAGAGCAGAAAAAAGTGCTATGATGTGGCAGCATTTTATGCAGACAAATCAATATCATAAAGCAGATATTATATTTACTTATGTTTCAATGAATACAGAAGCGGAGACAACTCCATTTTTTGAAAAAATTTGGAAAGATAATAAAAAAATAGCCGTTCCTATGACAGAACAAAATAGACAAATGTGTTTTGCATATTTGAATAAATTAGAAGAATTGACAGAATTACAGTGGGGTATACCAGAGCCTAACAAACAAAATAGTGTTATAGCAGAGCCTACAGAAAATAGTATTTTTATTGTACCAGCGCTTGCTGTAGATAAAATGGGCAATCGTATAGGATATGGCGGAGGCTATTATGACACTTATTTTTCAAAATATCAATATGGTTTAAAAATGGGATTTGTATTTTCTGAGCAACAATTAGAAAAAATAGAAACTTTATTAATAACAGATATTGCATTAGATGGTGTAATAACAGAAAAAGGAGTATTTTTATATTAAGGAGTGTGAAAAATGAGCGAACTATTAGAAATGGGAAAACAAGCAAAACAGGCAGCTATTACATTGTCAACACTGCCTACACCAGTAAAAAACACTGTGCTTTTGAAAAGTGCTGATGCACTTATAGAGGGTATGGATAAAATATTGTCAGCAAATCAAAAAGATGTAGAAGCAGCAAAGGCAGCAGGCGTAAGAAGTGCTTTTATTGACAGACTGACATTAACAGAACAAAGAATACTTTCTATGGCAGAGGGATTGCGTCAAGTAGCATCATTTGATGACCCTGTAGGAGAAGTAACATTTATGAAAACGCTTGATAATGGTCTAATAATAGGACAAAAAAGGGTAGCTATGGGAGTAATAGGCATTATATTTGAAGCACGTCCTAATGTAACAGCAGATGCTTTTGGACTTTGTTTGAAAGCAGGAAGTGCTGTGATATTAAGAGGAGGCAAAGAAGCAATAGGCTCTAATAAAATTATTGTAGAATTGTTTCAGCAAACACTTCAAAAACAAGGATTGCCTAAAGAATGTGTACAAATTGTAAAAGATACTAGCAGAGAAACAGCAAACGAAATGATGCGTTTAAATGGCTATTTAGATGTACTGATACCAAGAGGAGGAGCAGGTCTGATTAGAAATGTAGTGGAAAACAGCACTGTACCAGTAATACAGACAGGTATAGGAAATTGCCATATTTATGTAGATGAAAGTGCAGATTTGCAAAAAGCTGCAAATATTGTTATCAATGCTAAAACACAAAGACCTGGTGTGTGCAATGCCTGTGAAAGCCTTTTAGTACATAAAAATATTGCAAAAAAATTTATGCCAGAAATTGGAAAGGCATTACAGTCTAAAAATGTGGAAATTAGAGGAGATAAGGTTACTATGGATTTAGTAGAAGGAGCTGTTGCAGCAACAGAACAAGATTGGGCAACAGAGTATGAAGATTACATCATTTCTGCTAAAGTGGTTGAAAACATTGATGAAGCCATAGAACATATCAGAAAATATACTACAGGACATTCTGAAGCCATTGTAACAGAAAATTATACCAATGCACAAAGATTTTTAAATGAAATTGACGCAGCAGCAGTTTATGTTAATGCTTCTACTAGATTTACAGATGGTGGACAGTTTGGTTTTGGTGCAGAAATAGGTATCAGTACACAAAAGCTTCATGCAAGAGGCCCTATGGGATTAAAAGAATTGACTACTACAAAATATATTATATACGGTAACGGTCAAATTAGAGAATAAAATCATTCCCTTGTAAATACATTTTTATTTGTACTTACAAGGGAATTTATTTTAATCTATTTGTAGTATTTGATATGTTCCACAGTTTTTTATAGTATTTTCAATCAAATCATTTTCTATAATATTATCAAAAAATACTTCAATATATTCTCTATACTGTTCATTATTTTGAAATGTTACGTTTGTTACTGATGGTATTTTTTCTAATGAATGTTTTATTTTAATGCGGTCTGTATCAGTATAAATACCATTAACATATACTGCTTTGTAGTCTAAACGCTCAATTTTAAATATAACGGGTCTTGTGCCATCAGAACAACAAGTAATCATTATTCTTTCGTCATTCATCCAGCCTCTCATAATTGCACCGCCCTGCAATCCTGTATAAATATATCTACTTATAGCGTCCCACGCTTCTGAACAGTGAGGAAAACGATTTCCTCCTGCTATTGTATTTTCTGAAACAGTACTTTGTTTTAATGTATTTAATCCCATATGCCAAAAATCATCTGCACTACCATATCTTTCAAATATAAATTCATCTCCTACATTGTAACAAGGACACATACCTGAATTAGGGTCTGCACAATATTGTGATTGTAGTTCGGGATATAATTTTTTGTCTATTACAGTTATTTTTACTTTATGTTGCATAATTCATTCCCCCCCATAAAATGTTATAGTGTTTTTTTAAAATAAATGACATCATTCATAGGATTGTTGTAATAAGGTTCACATTGTTGAAAGCCCATTTTTTGATACAAATAAATAGCAGCTTTTAAAGGCAAAAGTGTGTCAAGAACCATTTCGGTATATCCTGATTGTTTTGCTAATTCCATAATTTTTTGTATGAGTTGTTCTCCTAATTTCATTCCTCTGTATTGTGGTTTGACATAAAGTCGTTTCATTTCACATCGTATTGCAGAATGTCTATGGTAAGCAATCATTCCAATCACTTGTTCTTTTTCTATAGCAACAAGCAATTCTCCTTGTGGTGGTGTGTATTTTTTGGAAGGGTCTTTTAATTCGTCTGTAATATTTTGAAATGCCAAATCTCTGCCTAACATTTGTATATATTCTGTAATGAGATTGCGTACTTCATTGATATAATCTTTTCCATCTGTAATAATCATATCATACCGTTACTGAAAACTTATAAAAAGTTATCAAAAATATTACTATACTTATAAAACTTTTATGTTTCATTTCTACTTCAATGTGTATGCTTTTGCCTAAGC
>CAJUJJ010000009.1:50004-95498 GCA_910586765.1 uncultured Clostridia bacterium | reverse complement strand
CCTATTTTTTTAGTTGTTATTTCCTGTAAAATTTGTTTAAGTATACCGCCTAGTAAACAAAATGAAAGAAGCAGCAACAGAACAAAGTGTTGAAGCAGAAATCTGGGCGGTAGGTCAGGCAGAAGTAGAAACAGAAATGCCTAAAGCAGATGTTGTATTATTTGGCCCACAAATGAGATTTTTAAAAACAAAATTTTCAAAACAGTCTAAAGAATTGAATGTTCCATTAGATGTCATACCACCTGTAAGCTATGGCAGATGCGACGGAAAAGCAGTGTTAAAAATGGCAATGGATATGATAGCAAATAAATGATACTATCACAAAGCTGTGTTTTGCTCTCATATACAAAAAAATGGAATGTGTATGAGAGCAAAGTTGCTTTTGTTATTTGACAAAATATTTATAAGGGGGAGAATACATGAGTTTATTTGATAGAATGGAAGAACCTATTATGGTGATAGGGGAAAAATTAAATAATAATACAATATTAAAAATATTGAGAGATGCTTTTATGTTAGCATTTCCTTTGACAATATTTGGTTCTGTAACATTGGTTATAGCAAATTTACCATTCCTTGACAAATTGCTGGGAGCAGAAAGATTGGCAACATTGCAAAATATGCTCAATCCTGCTTCCGCAGTAACAATGTCTATTGCAACAGTATTTATTGTACTTGGTATAGGGTATTATTTAAGCAAAGACCAAGAAGTAGATGCTCTTTTTGGAGCAGCGGTAGCACTAGCAGCATTTTTAGTTTTAACACCGTTGGAGGTAGTAACAGAAAATGGAGAAGTCGTTTCAAATGTATTTAGTATCGATAGACTGGGTGCAAAAAGTATGTTTGTAGGTATGTTTGCAGCGTTTTTTTCCGCAGCACTTTACTGCAAATTTGTAAAAAAGAATTTTGTAATCAAAATGCCTTCTAGCGTACCACCAGCGGTATCAAAATCATTTGCGGCATTAATTCCAGCAATATTAACATTAACAATATTTTTAATTGTAAGAATTATATTTACATTTACACCTTGGGGAAATATACACGACTTTGTATTCCAAATTGTGCAAGCACCATTAACCAGTTTAGGAAAAGGAATTATACCAACAATTATAGCAATATTTGCAATACAGTTATTGTGGTTTTTTGGTTTGCATGGACAGATTATAGTAAATTCCGTATTAGACCCAATATGGAATACGCTTTCTCTTGAAAATATAGATGCTTATAGAGCAGGAGAAATGCTTCCAAATATTGTAACAAAACAATTTATGGAGTCTTTTACAGTAAGTCTTGGCGGTACAGGTATGACATTGGTAGTATTGATAATTATATTGACAATGATGAAAAGCAAACAGTTAAGAGGAGTAGGAAAATTAGCAGCACCAGCAGGTATATTTAATGTCAATGAACCTTGTATATTTGGTTTGCCTATTGTGTTAAATCCAACAATAGCAATTCCTTGGATATTAGCACCTATGGTATCTACATTGGTAGCATATTTGGCTATGGCAAGTGGTATTGTGCCTATGACAACAGGTGTATCTGTGCCTTGGACAGTACCTGTATTTATAAGTGGTATGCTTGCAACAAATTCTATTAGAGGGGGCATATTGCAGTTAGTACAAATGGCGATTGTAGGAGTAATATGGTTCCCATTTTTAAAAACATGGGATAAAAGTATATTGAAAGACGAAGCAGCAGAAGGAGCAGCAGAATAATAAAGTAAAGTAGGAAAAAACAAAGAAAGAAGGTATTGCATTGAAATATATATTTCCTGAAAAATTTTGGTGGGGAAGTGCAACATCAGGCCCTCAAAGTGAAGGCACTGTAAAAGGCGATGGTAAAAGTAAAAATATATGGGACTATTGGTTTGAAATTGCACCAGAAAGATTTTTTGACGGTGTAGGACCTCAAAACACTTCTACATTTTATCAAAATTACAAAAAAGATATACAGCTTTTGAAACAGACAGGACATAATTCTTTTAGAACATCTATACAGTGGAGTAGATTAATACCAGAAGGCATAGGAGAAGTCAATGACAAAGCAGTAGTATTTTATAATAATGTTATTGATGAACTGATAAAAAATAATATTGAAATTGTTATCAATTTGTATCATTTTGATATGCCTTTGTGTATGCAACAAAAAGGCGGTTGGGAAAATAAAAAAGTTGTAGAAGCATATGCAGAATATGCTAAAAAGTGTTTTGAACTGTTTGGGGATAGAGTAAAATACTGGACAACATTTAATGAACCTATTGTGCCCGTAGAGGGAGGATATTTGTACGATTTTCATTATCCTAATGTTATAGACGGCAAAAGGGGAGCACAAGTAGCATATCATACTGCATTAGCTAGTGCAAAAGCAATACAGTGTTACAAAGAAATGGGACAGAACGGTCAAATAGGTATTATATTGAATTTGACACCTTCTTATCCACGTTCAGAACAAAATGCAGAAGATGTCAAAGCAGCACATATAGCAGATTTGTGTTTTAACAAAAGTTTTTTAGAGCCTGCTATTAAAGGAGAATATCCACAGGATTTGATAGAGTTTTTAAAACAAAATAATGCTTTACCACAATATGAGCAAGAAGATATTGAAATAATTAAAAATAATACTGTTGATTTTTTAGGCGTAAATTATTATCGTCCAAGACGTATTAAAGCAAAAGAAAGCGATGTAATTTATAAAGATATATTTATGCCTGACAACTATTTTGATGAATATGATATGCCAGGAAGAAAAGAAAATCCTTATAGAGGTTGGGAAATCTATGAAAAAGGTATTTATGATATATGTACTATATTGAGAACAGAATATAATAATATACCATTTTTTATATCAGAAAATGGTATGGGCGTAGAAAATGAACAAAAATATATCAATGAAGAAGGATATATTGAAGATGATTATAGAATTGAGTTTATAAAAGACCATTTAAAATGGCTACATAAAGGAATAGAAGAAGGTGCAAATTGCAAGGGATATCATTTATGGACATTTATAGATTGTTGGTCATGGACAAATGCCTATAAAAATAGATATGGTTTGGTTGCATTGGATTTGGAAACACAAAAACGTACCATTAAAAAGAGCGGTAAATGGTTTAAAGAATTGTCAGAAAATAATGGTTTTGAATACTAATGTAGGAGGGAATTTGTATGGACGAGAAAATGGTTGAAATTGCTTTTCAGTTAATATCACATGGTGGAAATGCAAGAGGTATGGCTATGGAAGCTATCAATGCTGCAAAACAAAATAATATAGAAGAAGCAAGAGATTTGATAAAACAGGCTAGAGAAGAAATACTCAATGCACATGAATTTCAAACAACACTGATACAAGATGAAGCAAGTGGCGTTAAAAATGAACTTTCTATATTGTTAGTACATGCACAAGACCACCTTATGACAGGTATGACAGTATTGGATATGGCAGAAGAATTTGTTGATGTGTATGAAAGATTGTCAAAATAATAAAAAGGCGAATGGATAGATATTGTTGGGGAAGCTTTTTATAAATAAAAAAGTTTCCCCAAACTTCAACAAACCAAAATGGAATATCTTACATATTACGTAAGGAGTGAGTGTTGTGAAAATATTGAAATTAAATTGTGCCTGCAAAGAATATTTGTGGGGAGGAAATAAATTAAAAAAGAATTTTTATAAAAAATTTGATGGTGATGTATTAGCAGAAACGTGGGAATTGTCTTGTCATAAAGATGGATATAGTACAATACAAAATGGAGAATATAAAGGCAAAACGCTTTTAGAATATATTGAAGCAGAAAATAAAAAACCACTTGGTAAAAATTGTGAAAGATTTGACGAATTTCCTATATTGATAAAATTTATTGACTCTAATCAGCCACTTTCTGTACAAGTACACCCTGATAACCAGTATGCTTTAAAAAGAGAAGGACAATATGGAAAAACAGAAATGTGGTATGTTTTAGATTGTGATGAAAATTCTTATTTATACTATGGCTTTCAGAGAAAAGTCAGTAAAGAGGAGTTTAAACAAGCCATTGAAAATGGTACACTAGAACAACTTCTTAATAAAATAAAAGTCAAAAAAGGCGATGTATTTTTTATTGAAGCGAGGACAATTCATGCCATAGGAAAGGGTATTACCATTGCAGAAATACAACAAAATTCAAATGTAACTTATAGAGTGTATGACTACAATAGAGTAGGGGCAGATGGTAAAAAAAGAGAATTACATATTGATAAAGCAATAGAAGTAACAAATACAGATTTTATAGGAAAAAAGTATCATTTCGGCAATCATATGGTAAGCTGTGATGTGTTTGATGTGGGAGTAATTTCTGTGATAGGAGAAAAAATATTACTTTGTGCAGATGATACTTCTTTCCATTCTCTTATTATTACAGATGGCAAAGGAAAAATTAATTGTAATGGGGAAGAAATGGATATCAGAAAAGGTGATAGTATATTTGTACCAGCAAATACAGGAGAATATACTGTTAGCGGAAGCGTTACAATGATAAAAACAAGTATACCTGCTCAAATGACTTATTCTATAGGAGTAGATATTGGAGGAACAGCTATCAAAATGGGCATTGTAGATAAAAATAATAATATTGTATTAAGAAAGGAATATGCTACAGAAAATGGCTGGGAAAATGTAGTAAATACCATTGTAAATGCGTTAGATAGTATGTTAAATGAAGCAGGTGTTTCAAAACAACATTGTCAGTATATTGGTATAGGCTGTCCTGGAACGGTAGATGTACAAAATGGAAATGTAGTATATTCTAATAATTTAAAATGGCGTGATGTGAATTTAAAACAAGAAATACAAAAAAGAACAGGTATGAAAGTATTTGTTGAAAATGATGCAAATTGTGCCGCATTGGGAGAAGTTAAAGCAGGATTTTCAGAACAATATAAAGATGCAGTATTAGTAACAATAGGTACAGGCATAGGAAGTGGTATTGTACTTGATGGTAAAATATTGCAGGGCGGCATAGGAAGTATGGAAATAGGCCACACTATGGCAGTAAAAGATGGGAAAGTATGCTCTTGTGGCAGAAGGGGCTGTTTAGAAGCATATGCTTCTGCTACAGCACTGATAGAGCAATCCAAACAGGCTGCACAACAAAATACAGCTTCACAGCTTTATAAAATGTGTCAGGGAAATTTAGAAAATATGAATGGAAAAATACCTTTTGATGCAGCAAAAGCAGGTGATGAAACAGCATTAAAAGTAATTGAAAATTATACAGATTATTTAGCAGAAGGTATGATTGATGCTATTAATTTATTTAGACCAGAAATATTACTTTTGGGTGGTGGTGTAAGCAAACAAGGACAATATATTATAGATATGCTTCAAAAAAAGATATTGCCTCATGTTTTTGGAGGAGAAAACTCTTATACCCCAGAAATTTGCTGTGCATTGCTTGAAAATGATGCAGGCATTATAGGTGCAGCAAATCTGCAAAGTGAATAAAAAAAGAGGTATGATATGGAAAGTATTGTATTTTTGGGAGATAGTATTACAGATTGCGACAGAAAACGTGATAATATAAAAAGTTTAGGTGTAGGTTATGTCAACGAAATAAAACAAATGTTGTGTAATAATGATACAATAATAAATAAAGGTATCGCAGGAAACAAAATAGCTGATTTATATAATAGACTGCAAAGAGATTGTATTGATTTAAAACCAGATGTTGTAAGTATATTGATTGGTATAAATGATGTGTGGCATTTTGTAGAACAACAATATTATGACATAGAAAAAGAAATGACACGATTTGAAAAAATTTATATTGATATGGTAACAAAAATAAAAAATAGTGGTGTCAAAAAAATAATACTTTTAGAACCTTTTGTATTGCCTCAGCAACAGCAGTATTTAAAGTGGAGAACAGATTTGGATAAAAGAATACATATTGTTAGAGATATTGCTAAAAAATATCAATGTCTGTTTGTTTCATTAGATGGGGCAATGAATGAAGCAGGTATTAGCAGTGAATATAATGTGTATTGTCAAGATGGTGTGCACCCTACACAAAAAGGGTATAAATTAATTGCAGAACAATTTATAAGAGTATTTTGTGATAAAAAAAGGAATTAATCAGTATGTTTGTAAAATAGGACTTTGAATATAACAATTTTCAAAGTCTTATTTTTGTGTAGTATTCAAAAAATAGATATGGTATGATAAAAAAGAGTATTGTTGCTGTGGAGAAGAATTTAAAGAGGGAAAAATAATGATAAAAGTATTTTTAGTAGAAGATGAAGTAATTATTAGACATGGCATTAGAGATAATATTAACTGGGAAGAAAATGGCTTTTCATTTGTGGGGGAAGCAGGCGATGGAGAATATGCCTATCCTATGATATTGAAAACAGAACCAGATATACTACTTACAGATGTTAGAATGCCTTTTATGGACGGTTTAGAATTAAGTAGGCTTGTGAAAAAAGCATTGCCTGACACAAAAATTATTATATTAAGTGGATATAATGAATTTGACTATGCTAAAGAAGCAATTAAAATTGGCATAAGTGACTATTTACTGAAGCCTATTACTTCAGCAAATTTAATTGAAGCATTAAAAAAAGTAGCTGATGTGATAACAGAGGAAAGAGAAAAAAGTAAGTTATTGGAAAGATATTTTGTAAGTTATGAAAAGTATACAGAATTTTTGGATAAAACAGACTATAGTGGCGTGGATAGAAAATTAATAGAAGATTTTTTGAAATTAGGTTCTCTGGAAGAATGTAATTCTTTTATAGAGGAATATTTTGCGGCAGTAGGAGAAAATAATTATAAATCTCTTTTGCTTAGACAGTATATGACAATGGATATATTTTATTGTGTACAGGAGTTTTTGAAAGAAATCAAAATAAAATCGGAAGATGTACCAGAAGAAAAGAGAGACATTAAATTGCTGCCAAAAAGTATAGATACTGTAGAAAGCACTAAAAATTATTTAAAAGAACTTTTTGCATTTGCGTTACAGATGAGAGATAATGTTTCAAATGATAGATATAGTGATTTAATAGAAGATGCTAAAAAATATATTTCACAGCATTTTCAAGAAAATGATTTTTCACTAAATAAAATTGCTTTTCATATAGGCATTAGTGCTAGTTATTTTAGTTCTATATTTAAACAAAAAACAGGACAATCTTTTGTGGAATATCTTACAAAAACACGTATAGAAAAAGCGTGCGAATTGCTGAAGTGTACTACACTAAGGACGGCGGAAATTGGAGAACAGGTAGGCTATCATGACCCACATTATTTTAGTGCAACGTTTAAAAGAGTGATGGGACAGTCGCCTAAAGAATTTAAAAATGACAGTACAAATCAACAGGGGAAATAAAATATGGCAAAAATGAAAAAAGTATTTACATTAAAAATGAGATTAATATTACTAATATTAGTGATTATACTGCCTTTAACAGCTACAGTTGCAGGGATACTTGGCATGATAAGAAATTATTCCTATTCGTATAATAAAATTATGGCAAATTTAAAAGTAGCAAATGACTATAATACTGTATTTAAAGAGCAAATGGAATACACTATGTATAGGGTAATGATAGGACTTATTGATGCAAATAAATTTGAAGTAGGAGATATTAAAGAAGGAAAAACAGAATATGCTATGGTATTAAAAAATCCATTGAATTTAATACAAAAAGCAAAAATGGATTTTAGGTATGTCATAAAAAGAGAACCAGATAGCTATAGTGATATAAAAATAAATGGTATATTATCTTGTTTGGATTCTTTGGAAACAGCCGTTGAAAAAATGATTGAAAATTCAAAACAGGCAGGTACTTATGATGAAAATAAGGCAATATGGGAAAACGATATACAAGGACTTTGTTCTATGATACAAGATTATGTGAATGAGTATATTCATTATGAAATACTAAATATGGAAGAACTGCAAAATGAATTGGAACAACAGATAAAACAAATTGTAAAAGTATTTGTAACATTGCTTGTGTGTGTGATTGTTGTAGGTATTATATTATCTGTTATTATTACAAAATCTGTTACAAAACCTATTGATGATATGAAAAAAACTGCTGAAAAATTGGGACGAGGAGAATTAGAGGCAAGAGCTTCATTAGGCAATTTAGAAGAAATTAATATATTGTCAAGAACATTTAATAAAATGAGTGATGAAATTGCGATACTTATGGAGAAAACAAAACAAGAGCAAAAAAATCTTAGATTAGCAGAATTAAAATTGCATCAAGAACAAATTAACCCTCACTTTTTGTATAATACATTAGATTCTATTGTATGGATGGCAGAAGGAGGAAACAATAAACAAGTAGTAGAAATGACAACAGATTTGAGTGATTTTTTTAGAACAATATTATCAAATGGTAATGACTTTATCACAATAGAGGAAGAGGAAAGCCATATCAGAAGTTATTTGAAAATACAAAAAATAAGATATGAAGATGTGCTTGACTATGAAATACAAATAGCAGAAGAAATGAAACAAAAAACAGTATTAAAAATGATATTGCAGCCTATAGTAGAAAATGCACTTTATCATGGCATTAAAAATAAAAGGGGGGGAGGAACGATTATAGTAAAAGGATATATGGAACAGAATAACATTGTATTTGAGGTAAAAGATAATGGCATTGGTATGGAAGAACAAACACTTGAAAACTTGCGTAAAAAATTAAGCGGAAATAATAGTACCATAGAAGTAAAACAAAAAGGCGGTTTTGGTATGAATAATGTAGCAAAAAGAATATCAATGTATTATGGCGGAAAATCCAGTATTACAGTTTATTCTCAAAAAAATAAAGGAACTTGTGTAAAAATTATATTAGGAAATATCAAAAAATAAAGTATATTGTAGAATTTGTATACAGATAAAGCAATGTAGTAAAATATAGTAGTATATTTATGATAAATAATGTGTAAATTTTTTAAATTTTTTGAAAAGGAAAATAGAAGCAATCTAAAAATATTGAACGTTTTTTAAAAAAAATCAAACGTTTTTAATAAAAATAGTTGTAATGATATGAAATATTTATAAAATAATCAACTTTTTTTGAAAGATG
The DNA here is from genome assembly GCA_910586765.1 of uncultured Clostridia bacterium. Taxonomy (GTDB): domain Bacteria; phylum Bacillota; class Clostridia; order Lachnospirales; family Anaerotignaceae; genus Coprocola. The sequence continues at coordinate 86,412 of CAJUJJ010000009.1, read as the reverse complement.
GTCTGTTTCAAAATTCCTTTTCGTATATTATAATAAGTACATAAAATAAAAACGGAAGTAAAAAAAATTATTTTAAGGGGGAAATAAAATTATGAAGAAAAAAGTGTTATCTATTATTGCTATGCTTGCTATGACAGTTTCTATGGCAGCTTGTGGTGGCGGCGAAGCACCAACTCCACCTCCAACAGATGGAGAAGGAGGAGAAGAAGTTTCTAGTGATGCAGGGGATTTGATTACAGTAGGTTATGCACAAGTTGGTGCAGAATCTGACTGGAGAACAGCTAATACAGAATCATTCAAATCCACTTTCACAGAAGAAAACGGATACAAACTGATATTTGATGACGCACAGCAAAAACAAGAAAATCAAATTAAAGCAATCCGTTCTTTTATACAACAAGATGTTGACTACATAGTAGTTGCACCAGTTGTTGAAACAGGTTGGGAAACTGTATTGGAAGAAGCAAAAGAAGCAGGCATTCCTGTAATACTTTCTGACCGTATGATGCAAGTATCTGATGATGAATTATATGTTGCATGGGTTGGTGGCAACTTTGTAAAAGAAGGCGAAACTTGTGGAGAATGGTTAGCTGATTACTTAGAAGCACAAGGACGTGGCAGCGAAGAAATTAATATGGTAACAATACAAGGTACTATCGGTGCATCTGCACAGGTTGGACGTACAGAAGGATTTGGCAATATTTTAGCACAACATGACAACTGGAAAATGCTTGATATGCAGTCTGGTGAATTTACACAGGCAAAAGGACAAGAAGTTATGGAGTCTTTCTTAAAGAGCTATGATGACATTGATGTAGTTATATGTGAAAACGATAACGAAGCATTTGGTGCTATCGACGCTATCAAAGCAGCAGGAAAAACTTGTGGACCTAATGGCGACATTATTGTAATTGGTTTTGACTCTGTAAAAGCAGCTTTTGAATCTATGATAGCTGGTGATTTGAATGCAACATTTGAATGTAACCCACTTCATGGCCCTCGTGTAGCTGAAATTATTCAAAAATTGGAAGCTGGAGAAAGCGTTGACAAAATACAATATGTAGACGAAGCATATTTTGACACAAGCATGGACTTAGAAACAATATTACCTGATAGAGCATACTAATTTATAGTAGTAGCCCAGTATTGATTTCAAAAATCAGAAAGTGTGGGGTCGGAGTTTGGCTCCAACTCTGCACTTTCTTTTTGTTTACAAAAAAATCAACAAAAAAATGGCAAAAATGGTAAAAAAAGGGGGGTTACTTTTATGGAAAACAATTCTGTTTTAGAAATGAGAGGCATTTATAAAACATTTCCCGGTGTAAAAGCACTTCAAAATGTAGACTTTACACTCAAAAAAGGAGAAATTCATGCTTTAATGGGAGAAAATGGTGCAGGTAAATCTACACTGATAAAAGTTTTGACAGGAGTAGAGGAATTTGAAACTGGTCAAATTATGATTGATGGAAATGATAAACCAATTATCAATCATAGCCCACAAGAAGCACAAAACAATGGTATCAGTACAGTGTATCAAGAGGTTAACCTTTGTCCTAATCTTTCTGTAGCAGAAAATCTTTTTATAGGCAGAGAGCCAAAAAAAGGTGGTTTGATAGACTGGAAAACAATGAACAAAAGAGCAAGTGATTTACTAAGTAGTTTGGACATTAATGCAGATGTTACAAAAACAATAGATAATTATTCTATTGCCATACAACAAATGATTGCTATAGCGAGAGCAGTGGATATGTCTGCAAAAGTTTTGATACTAGACGAACCGACATCATCATTAGATGATAGTGAAGTAGAAAAATTATTTCAACTTATGACAAAACTTAAAAATGAAGGTGTAGGCATTATATTTGTAACACACTTTTTAGAGCAAGTGTATGCTGTTTGTGATAAAATCACAGTATTAAGGAACGGACAATTAGTAGGAGAATTTACAACAGCAGAATTGCCACGTGTACAGCTTGTAGCAAAAATGATGGGAAAAGACTTTGACGATTTAGCATCTATTAAAGGAGATAATCAAAAACAATTTAGCGAAAATCCAGAAGATATTACCATTAAAGCGGTAGGACTTGGAAAGAACGGATATATTAAACCATTTGATTTGGTAATACATAAGGGAGAAGTTGTAGGATTTACAGGACTTTTAGGTTCTGGACGTTCTGAAACGGTTCGTCTTTTGTATGGTGCGGAAAAAGCAGATACAGGAGAATTATTAGTAAAAGGAAAGAAAGTTGTAGCAAAACACCCATTAACTTCTATGAATGCAGGTATGGCATATTTGCCTGAAGACCGTAAAAATGAAGGCATTATTGCAGACCTTTCTGTAAGAGAGAACTTGATACTAGCATTGCAGGCAAAAAGAGGTATATTCCATTTGTTAAGCAGAAAACAGCAAGAAGAATATACAGATAAATATATTAAAATGCTTCAAGTAAAAACAGCAAGCAGAGAAACCACAATTAAATCTCTTTCAGGAGGTAATCAGCAAAAAGTAATTATAGGAAGATGGCTTTTGACAAATCCTGACTTTTTGATATTAGACGAGCCTACAAGAGGTATTGACATTGGTACAAAAACAGAAATACAGAAATTAGTGTTGCAGTTAGCAGAAGAAGGTATGGCAGTTGTATTTATATCCTCTGAAATTGAAGAAATGCTCAGAACTTGCGACCGTATGGTTGTTATGAGAGATGGTGCAAAAGTTGGAGAATTAGATGGTGAGGATATGAACCAATCAACAATTATGTCTACCATAGCAGGGGGGCATTGAGTATGAATAGTGAAAAAATGAAAAAAATAACATCACAAAGATTATTTTTACCTATATTCTGTCTTATATTAGTGCTTTTAGTAAATGTTGTAACAACACCAAACTTTTTTTCAATATCTATTAGAGATGGTGTGCTTTATGGCTATATTATAGACATTATAAACAGAGCTTCTGAACTTGTAATATTGGCAATAGGTATGACATTAGTAGTATCTGCTTCTGCAGGAACAGATATTTCTGTAGGTGCTATTATGGCAGTAAGTGCTGCTGTTTGCTGTAATTTGTTAAGTGGCGGCGAAAGAGCAGTAACAGAATATGCAAGTCCATTGATATTAGGATTTTTAGCAGCGATTGTTGTAGGCGTTTTGATAGGCTGTTTTAATGGTTTTTTAGTAGCAAAATTAAATATACAACCTATGGTTGCAACATTGATAATGTTTACAGCAGGACGTGGTATTGCACAGTTGATTACAGACGGACAAATTACATATGTTCGTGTAGATAGCTATAGATTGTTAGGTGCATCTTTTCCTGGAATACCAATACCAACGCCTTTTATTGTGGCGGTGATAATGGTAGCATTTACAGCACTTTTGTTAAGTAAAACGGCATTAGGTATGTATATACAATCTGTTGGTATCAATAAAAAAGCATCTAGTTTTATTGGTATTAAATCTATATTTATTATATTTTTAACTTACGCATACTGTGGTTTTTGTTCTGGACTTTCTGGATTGATTGCATCTAGCCGTATTTATTCCGCAGATGCCAACAATATCGGTTTAAATATGGAGCTTGATGCTATATTAGCAGTAGCAATAGGTGGAAACTCATTAGCAGGTGGCAAATTTTCAATAGCAGGTTCTGTAATAGGTGCTTATACAATACAGGCACTTACTACAACACTTTATGCTATGCACGTTTCTTCTGACCAAGTGCCAGTATATAAAGCAATCGTCGTTGTTATTATTGTAGCATTGCAGTCACCAGGATTTGCAAGATGGAGAAAAAATTTAGCAAAAAAGAAAAGTATAAACATTACACAAAAGGAGGCGGCTTAATATGAAAAATAAAAAACAATTAAATCAAACGACCTTCCTTTTAATGATTACAATAGTGCTGTTTTTTGTAATGTATGGTATTGGCTGTGTACTGTTTAATGCACAGGGCTTTTCAAGAGTGCAAAACTTTTTGAATTTGTTTATATCAAATGCAGGTTTGATAGTAATAGGCATTGGTATGACAGTAGTTATGATTACAGGCGGTATTGATATTAGTGTTGGTTCTTTTGTAGCTATGGGTTGTATGATGCTTGCTTATATGATGGAGAAGGGCGGTATTGGTGCAGTTCCCGCAGTGCTTATTGTGTTGGTAACAGGTATTGTATTTGGACTTGTACAAGGATTTTTAGTTGCCTATATGGATATACAACCGTTTATTGTAACACTTGCAGGTATGTTTTTTGCTAGAGGTATGACAGCAATTATATCAAAAGATATGATTAGCATTACAAATGAAACATTTATGGCATGGGCAAAATTGAGAATTTATTTACCATTTGGAGGATATTACAATAGAAAAGGTGTTTTAATACAACCTTATATTTATCCAACAGTAGTAATAGCGATATTACTTTTGATAGCAGCATTTGTAATGCTCAAATATACCAAATTTGGTAGAAGTATTTATGCCGTAGGTGGTAATGAACAATCTGCATTGATGTTGGGATTGAATGTCAGAAAAGTAAAATTAAAAGCATATGTATTAGACGGTTTTTTATGTGGCGTAGGTAGTATATTGTTCTGTTTGAATACATTAGGTGGTTTCGTAGAGCAGGCAAAAGGTTTTGAAATGGACGCAATCGCATCTTCTGTTATAGGTGGTACACTTTTGACGGGTGGTGTAGGTAATGTAATAGGTACATTATTTGGTGTATTGATAAAAGCAACCATTGAAGCGTTTATTACATTCCAAGGAACATTGTCTTCTTGGTGGACACGTATTACTATTGCAGCGCTGTTGTGCTTCTTTATTGTATTACAGTCTGTACTCTCTATGATGAAAACGAAAAAACAGTAAACAAAAATAATATAAGAATTGTTTTTATGGTCTTTATATTTAACATATAGGAGGTATTGTATATGAAAAAATATCAATTTTGGTTTTGTACTGGTTCTCAAGATTTGTATGGCGATGAGTGTTTAGAGCACGTAGCACAACATTCTAAAATTATTGTAGAAGAATTAAATAAGAGCGGAAATTTACCATTTGAAGTAATTTGGAAACCAACATTAATTACAAATGAAGTGATTAGAAAAACATTTAATGAAGCAAATGCAGATGAAAACTGTGCAGGTGTTATTACATGGATGCACACATTTTCACCAGCAAAAAGTTGGATATTAGGTTTACAAGAATATAGAAAACCTCTTTGCCACCTCCATACACAATTTAATAGAGAAATTCCTTATGATGCGATTGATATGGACTTTATGAATGAAAATCAGTCTGCACACGGCGGTAGAGAATATGGACATATTGTAAGCCGTATGGGCATTGAAAGAAAAGTGATTGTTGGTTATTGGGCTGATGAAACAGTACAAAAACAATTAGCAAGTTGGATGAGAACAGCAATCGGTGTTATGGAGTCTTCTCATATTAGAGTAATGAGAATAGCGGACAATATGAGAAATGTTGCTGTAACAGAAGGTGACAAAGTAGAAGCACAAATTAAATTCGGTTGGGAAGTAGACGCTTATCCAGTAAATGAGATTGTAGAGGCGGTAAATGCTGTATCAAAAGGAGATACAGATACATTAGTAGAAGAATACTATGACAAATATGATATTCTTTTAGAAGGCAGAGAAGAAAAAGAATTTAGAGAACACGTAGCAGTACAGGCACAGATTGAAATTGGTTTTGAGAGATTTTTAAAAGAAAAAGACTATCACGCTATTGTAACACATTTTGGAGATTTAGGAGGATTGAAACAACTTCCAGGATTAGCAATACAAAGACTTATGGAAAAAGGTTATGGCTTTGGTGCAGAAGGCGATTGGAAAACAGCAGCAATGGTACGCCTTATGAAAATTATGGCACAAGGTACAAAAAATGAAAAAGGCACAACATTTTTTGAAGACTATACATATAATTTAGTAAAAGGAAAAGAAGGCATATTACAAGCACATATGTTAGAAGTTTGCCCTAGTATTGCAGATGGTAAAATTGCTATAAAAGAGTGCCCTCTTAGTATGGGAAATAGAGAAGACCCTGCAAGATTGGTATTTACAGCAAAACAAGGACACGGCGTTGCGACTTCTTTAATTGATTTAGGCGACAGATTTCGTTTTATTATAAATGATGTAGAAGTGAAAAAGGCAGAAAAAGATATGCCAAAATTGCCAGTTGCTACAGCATTCTGGACACCAGAACCAAATCTTGAAATTGGTGCAGCAGCTTGGATTTATGCAGGTGGAGCACATCATACTGCATTTTCTTATGATTTAACAGCGGAACAAATGGGAGATTGGGCAGCTTGTATGGGCATTGAAGCAGTTTATATTGATAAAGATACGAATATTCGTCAATTTAGAAATGAATTAAAATGGAACGATATGTATTATAAATTCCGCTGATAAGGGGGAAATGGTATGAAAAAAGAAAGTATATTACAAGGCAATACAGCTTTAGGTATTGAATTTGGCTCTACCAGAATAAAAGCAGTGCTGATAGATGAAACAAAAGCCCCTATAGCACAAGGTAGCTATGAATGGGAAAATCGTCTTGAAAATAATATCTGGACATATCGTATGGAAGATATTATGACAGGCTTGCAGAAATGTTACAGCGATTTAGCGGAAAATGTAAAAAAAGAATATGGTGTTGTACTCAAAACAGTAGGCAGTATAGGAATTAGTGCTATGATGCACGGCTATATGGCTTTTGATAAAAAGGGAGAATTGTTAGTACCCTTTAGAACATGGAGAAATACCATGACACAACAAGCAGCAGAAAAATTAACAAAACTGTTTGATTATAATATCCCACAAAGATGGAGTATAGCACATTTGTATCAAGCAATATTAAATGAAGAAACACATGTTTCACAAATTGATTTTTTAACAACATTGGCTGGTTTTATACATTTTAAACTTACAGGAGAAAAGGTAATTGGTGTAGGTGATGCTTCTGGTATGTTTCCTATAGATTGTGCTACGGGTACTTATTATGAAGGTATGGTGGAGCAGTTTGATGAACTGATAGCAGAAAAAAATTACAGTTGGAAGTTAAGGGAAATATTACCTAAAGTATTGTTAGCAGGAGAAAATGCAGGGACATTGACAGAAGAAGGTGCAAAACTGTTAGATGTGAGTGGAAATTTAGAAGCTGGTATTGCACTTTGTCCTCCTGAAGGAGATGCGGGTACAGGTATGACAGCGACAAATAGTATCGCTGTAAGAACAGGAAATGTTTCTGCTGGTACTTCTGTATTTGCTATGGTTGTTTTAGAAAAAGAACTTTCAAAAGTATATCCAGAAATTGACTTAGTTACTACACCAACAGGACATTTAGTAGGTATGGTGCATTGTAATAACTGCACTTCTGACTTAAATGCTTGGGTAAATTTGTTCCAAGAATATGGCGAAGCAATGGGATTAAAAGCAGATAAAAATGATATTTTTGCGACATTATATAACAAAGCATTAGAAGGAGATGCTGATTGTGGAGGATTGCTTTCTTACTGTTATTTGTCAGGAGAACCTATTACAGATTTTGAAGAGGGCAGACCACTTTTTGCGAGAATGGCAGACAGCAAATTTAATTTATCAAACTTTATGAGAACACATTTGTATAGTTCACTTGCTACATTAAAAATAGGATTAGACATATTGTTTAAGCAAGAAGGTGTTACACTGGATAATCTTATGGGACATGGTGGATTGTTTAAAACAAAAGGCGTTGGTCAAAAAGTAATGGCAGCAGCAGCTTCTGTACCCGTTTCTGTTATGGAAACAGCAGGAGAAGGTGGTGCATGGGGCATTGCTTTGTTAGCAGATTATATGAAACAAAAACAAATTAATGAAACATTGGAACAATATCTAAATGATAAAGTATTCTGTGGAGGAGAAGCGGTTACAATAGCACCTTCTCAACAGGACAGTGAAGGCTTTGACAAATTTATAGCATTATATCAAAAGGGTTTGGCTATAGAGAGAGCAGCGGTAGAGGCTATGAAGTGATAAAGGGGAGAAATTCATATTATGTTAGAACAGTTAAAAAAAGAGGTTTATGAAGCAAATATGCTTTTACCCCAGTATGGTCTTGTTACATTTACATGGGGGAATGTTTCAGCAGTAGATAGAGAGAAAGGCTTGTTTGTTATAAAGCCATCTGGTGTGGAATATGACAAAATGACAGCAGATGATATGGTAGTAATGGATTTAAAAGGAAATCAAATAGAAGGAAAATTAAATCCTTCTTCAGATACAAAAACGCATTTAGTATTATATAATAGATTTCCAAATATAGGAGGAATTGTACATACGCATAGTACATGGGCAACTTCTTTTGCTCAGTCTGGAAGGGCAATACCTTGCTATGGCACAACACACGCAGATTATATGTATGGAGAAATTCCTTGTGCTAGAAATTTGACATCAAGAGAAATAGAACAAGATTATGAATATAATACAGGTGTGCTGATAGCAGATTTGTTTGATAAAAAAGGATTAGACCCAAAAGCTATGCCTTGTGTACTTTGTAAAAATCATGGGCCTTTTGCTTGGGGAAAAAATGCTTTTGATGCTGTGCATAATGCTGTTGTATTGGAAGAAGTAGCAAAAATGGCTGCACAGTGCGAATGGATAAACAATGATGTAAAACCTGCACCACATTATTTACAGCAAAAGCACTATATGAGAAAACATGGCCCTAATGCGTACTACGGACAGGGAAAATAAATCATAAAAAAGACAACAGATTTTGATAATTTGTTGTCTTTTTATTTTGAGAAAAATATGTAATATTATTCTTTTATTGTTTCTAATTTAAATACAACAGGTCTTAAACCATCATTGCAAGTACAAATGGCAACACCAGGTTGTTTTACCCATACTCCACCATAAATAAGTTCATTTTCTGCACCATGTGCTAAAGCAAAAACATACTGAAAAAGGCCTTTCCATGCCTCGTCACAAAGTCCCTCAGGTTTTTCATATTCTGTAATAAATTCTTGTCCTTCTTCCAGTAGAGGACAGGAAGTGAAGCCCTCCACAGCATATTCTTTTACTAAATCTTCGTTTAATGTTTTTCTTAATACTGTTATTTTTACCTTTTTCATTGTTTTTCCTCCTTTAATGATGATATTGTATTAAATATAGTGTAACATCAATATCATATAATTTCAAGAAGAAATGTATTAAAATTTAGTATAATTGCATAAAATTTTATATTTAAAAAGCCGTAATTTGGTAAAAATGTATTATAAAAATAATACTGTAGGAGTAGAAAATGTACTATTATGACATATCTATTAAGTTTTATATTAATGTTACGATAACAAATATATAATATAAATAAATAACGAAAGAAGGAAAAGCTATGGTAAAAGAGATATTACTATTGGGAAATGCACAATTATATGAACTAAGTGAGGAAGTACAAAAAGGAGAAGATTTGACAGAGCTAATACAAAATTTAAGAGATACATTATTAGACTATAGAAACAAATATCATGCAGGACGTGCTATTGCTGCACCACAAATAGGTGTGAAAAAGAGAGTAATTTATTTTTATACAGATAAAGAAATTGTATTTGTTAATCCAATGTTAACATTTCCAGACAATGAAAAAATGGAAGTATTAGATGATTGCATGTCATTTCCAAATTTGCTAGTAAAGGTAATAAGATATAAAAGATGTACCATTACATATATGACACCAACGTGGGAGCAGAAAAAAATAGAACTAGAGGGGGATTTGTCAGAACTTTTACAACATGAGTATGACCATTTAGATGGTATATTAGCAACAATGAGAGCAATAGATAATAAATCATTTTACATTAAAAAGTAATTTACTGTTATTTCTGTTAAGTTTTGTCTAAATATTCCGATAATAAATATATGTGGCAAAGTATAAAGCGAAAGGGGAAATGGCAAATGAGAGTTGATTTTTCAGCGGCACAAACAAGCCAATTTTTTAAAAATGCACATATTTCAAGTAATGAAAAACAAAATGGTGCAGCAAAACAAAAACAAATAAAACAAGATAAAGTGTCTATCAGCGGAAAAGGGAAAGCTGATAATATGATAAAAGGACTTCAAAAACAAAAACAGGCGTTAATGCAAAGAAAAAGTGAAGTCAGAGCGAAAGCACTAGAAGAAGGTAAAAGTGCACAAGAAGTAAATACATTAATAGAAACTTATGATATGCAGATTAAAAATATAGATGCACAAATTGCAAAAATACAAACAGAAGAAGCAGAAAAAACAGCAAAACCAAAAGAATACAATAAAAATACACCAAAAACAAAAGAACAGGCAGAAAAACAAAAATTAGCTTCATTAACAGAACTTTCTGTAAATGCAGAACAGGCAGATACATTATATTCTGTAAAAAATAGTGTTGATAAAGAAGCAAGAACATTGTCATCAGAAATTGCAATGGATAAAAGCTATAATATAGGACAAGATTTTATTGACAAAAAAGAAGAAAGGCTTTCACAATTAGAACAGAAGTCACAGCAGTTAATGGAAGATGTCGGCGAAAAATTGGTGGAAGTACAACAAATTGCAAATGATAATATAAAAGCAGAAGCGAATGTAGTAGAAGAAGAAAAAGAAACAACAACAGAAAAAATACAACAGCAGTCAGAAGAAGTAGAACAGACACAACAAACAGAAAACGAATAAATAGTAAAAAGGTATTTGTATGTTTTATATTACAAATACCTTTTTTATACTATTAAATATTTGACTTATCTTCTTTTAAATAAAATAGCAATTCGCTCATTTCAATATGGTACAGTTGAAAAAAGTGTCTTAAAATATTAATTTTATGTTGTGTACTTGTATTTACAAAAACATATATATTACTGCTTATAGCACAATATCCCTTTTTTTGAAGTGACTTTTTGCTTCTGGAAACATAAAGGGCAAGTTCTTTGCTTTGTTTATCTTCTGCTAACTGATTTAATATTGTTTTATCTGTTTCGTGAAGCATGATAAGCACTTTTTGAAAAAAGTCTGTCCAATTTTTTACATTTTGTTCTACTCCTTGAAATTGAAATTTGAATATATTTTTTCCTGTAAAACAGTAATCATCTTCTAATGTATAAGCAGTCAATAATTCTTGTAATGATTGATAATTTGATTTTGGAAAAGCCCAAAGCTGTAAGGCTGTTTTTTTCAGTTCTTCATTTCTTTGTTCTAATTCTTGTAATGTCCATTTTTGTTTTTGTGCAATCATTTGGTTCATGCGAAAGCCACTATTTTTTAGTCCAATTTCTTCCATATCTCTTTTTTGCTGAAATGTTTTGTTGCTGTAGGAGGAGTTGTAAGCAGTCAATGTTAAATTTGCCAATCTGTGTAACCATATTTCATGTATGGCTTTCCAATCTTGTCCTAAAGCAGTTTTCCATTCTGTTGTTAATTGCTGAGGCATAATGTGTTCTATAGAGCAATTACCTGTTTCAAGCATTTCATATATATTTTTACTTTCCAAATGATTTCCATTTTCTAATCTTTCTAATATATATTGTTTGGATTTGTTTGACATAGCATATATATTTTTTACTGTCAAACACTCTAAAAACATAGCATCTGTAGGAAATTGTGTTCTTTCTTTTTTATTTTCCAGTATGTATTTTAGTTTTTCAACATACTGTTGTTTGCTTCCATCTAGTGCTGTAATTTCTTTATCTAATGCAATAAATATTTTATTGAGTGCATTTGTAGGTAAATCGCATATCATTCTGCGAAACAAATAACTTTCTATATATTGAAGTAATTCCACAACTTCTGCTTCTGTAATAATATCTTCTGTCCATATATGAAATACTTCCAAAAAAAATGGTATTGCTACAGTAAAATCTAATTTTTTCCATCTTCTTAAAACATCATTTATATTCTTAGAATAGGTTTTTGCATAGGTTAATTTTTCATACCATTGTGCATATTGTTCCATATCTTTGAGTATTTGTTCTATATCTCCATTTGCTTTTTGTTCTGCATATTCTTTAAATGCAGCATATACTTTTTTGATAGCAGGTATTTTTTGTTGTTTGACACTCAAATAATGACGTAAAAAATCGCTTAAATGTTGTTTAGTATGCTGTTCAATAACACTCCAATATTTTTGATAGTAGACAGTTTGTTTTTGAGGCGGTATTCCCATAAAAACATAGTTTCGTATTTTGTCTCCTTCTTCTAATTCCAACCCTGTAGAATTAAGACTTTCAAATATTAATTGAGGATTGTCATTGTGATTTAAGCTAATGTCAATAATAATAATACGGCGTATGCTTTCAAATAACTGGTCTGCGGAAAGTTCTCCCCATTTTATTTTATCTTTAAAAAAGGCATAATTTGCTGTAATATCAGAACTTTCTATTGCTTCCTTTTTGGTATCAAAAAGTGCTTGAAATGCCTGTTTATCTTCTTGAATAGGTTTTAATTTTATTTTAGTTTCTTCTGGTTGATATTTGTCAATTAAATATTCTTCATAAATTTTTTGTGCTAATTTGCTGTCTTTTGATACAACAGTACCTTTTTTTAACAAATTGTATAATGCCAGTAATATAATAGATATTGTTGTTAATCTTTGCTGTCCATCAATAATAACATATTCTTGTGCATAACTGTCAGGATTATAGAAAGAAACAATACTGCCTAAAAAATGATTTTCCCTGTTCATTGTAATCACTTTTACTAAATCATCATAAAGCCTTTGGCATTGTGGTATTTTCCAAGCGTAATTTCTTTGATATACAGGAATAACAAAACGTTTGTCAGTTCCTCCCAAAAATCGTATTAGATATTTCGCATCTCCATGCACAATATCACCACCTTCATTACCCTATTATATAAAAAAAATATCGTAATTACAATCATTGTGCTAAGAGTGCGAATAAAATCAATTTTTATTGTTTTTTGTAATATAGAAAAAACATAAAATAATACCAATACTACCAGCTAAAAGTGCAGGAATAAACAATTTAGTGTAATTTACAGGTGCATAATCGTATTGTCCTGTGACAATGTAACGATATAATATATAATTTAAACTTAATGTAGTACTTCTAAGCATATTTTCAAATGTTGCTATAAGTATGGCGATTGCTAAAAATAATAGTCCGCTGCATAAAATTAAATTCATTTTTCTGTTATGTGCATTGATGCGTGATAAATCTTCTAATGTAATTTGTGTACTTTGCTGTTGTTCCATTTGCTGTTCCTCTTTTTTCAATAATAATTCTTGTAATGATATTTGAAATAGTTTTGAAATATTTACAATACTTTCTATATCTGGTAAACTATTTCCTTTTTCCCATTTTGATAATGTTTGACGAGAGATATTTAATTTTTCTGCTAATTGTTCTTGTGTTATACCAGAAAGTTTTCTTAATTCACAAATTTTGTTTCCTAAATCCATAGCTATTCTCCTTTCTTTTGTTGTTTTTATCATAGCAAAATTTTTATAAAAAAGAAAGCAATGATATATTACATTTGTGCTATAATTGTTTACAAAAGACGATTTTTGTATAAAAAAGGAGTAAATAGTAGTAAAAATTTGAAATTATGTCGTATTGGTGTTATAATGGCTTTAATATTGTAATAAAAAAGGGAAAAATCATCAATTACAATTTTCTTACACTTTTTAAAACAATATTTACAAAGAAAAATTGTGTTGTTATCATAATAAAAAAGTCTTTTGGTGTAGGAGGAAAAGGGGCATGAGAACAATAAAGACATTGCTTGCTTTACTGCTTTGTATTATATATACTACAATAGCATTTGGGGCAGTAATGGACAGAGAGCAATTCTTTGATTTAGGGAATAGTGACACGATAGCAAGAATAGAAATTGTAGAAAGGGCAACGGGAAATGTTGTAAACATTGTAAAACCAGAAGAATTAAATAAGACATATGAAATATTAAAAAAGATGAAATTTGGTAAAATTATAACATATGATGCGTATCAGAGAGAAAATAATATAGGTATGAGCGATTATAGTATGAATTTTTATCAAAAAAACAATGTGGTGAAACAATTAGAAGTTACACAAGACACTATATATACAGATAAATGGGTAATGTTTCCGCAACAAATGCCTAACGATTTTTACTATTTTACAAAGTATATGATACTAACAAAACAAAATTATAAAAAAACTTTTACAGAAGAAGACTTTTATCAAAATAATATACTTTGGAAAGATAATCCTATTATATTTCCTAAAAATAAACCATATTATGAACAAAATAATGGTGTTATGGCAGAACTTAAAACATTGAATACAGTTTTAAATGTAAATGCTGTATATGTATCAGCAGAACAGTTTTCAGAATTGTTAGGATATATGACAATGTGGGACGACACACTTAAAATATTGACAATACAGCCCCCAAAAAATCATAATGAAAGATGGGAAAAATTAAGAGGAATTCCCAAAATTTATGGAAATATGCAAACAGTATTTGAAAATACAATATCATTTGAAAACTTTTTAAATATAGAGCAACAGCAGCCACTTACAAAAGTAACTATTAAAAATGAAAAAACAAATTATACTACAACTATTACAGAACAAACAGCATTACAGCAAATATATGATATATTATATCATACTACAGTATATCAAATTGAAAAACAAAATGTGCAGGCAGATGAGCCTATTTATCGCTATGCTGTTACGTTATATCAAAATGAAAAGGCAATTAAAACATTTTTTATGACTTCAGAAAATGTAATGAAAGACGATGTATATCGTGTAAGTGTCAGCACAGCATTTTTTGACTATATTTATAAAATAAATGAAACTGCTTATGCAAAAGCAATATTGTATCAGTGGAAAGTGGTATAAAAATCATAAGACCTTGAGATGAATAAAAAAACTCTCAAGGTCTTTTTTATATTTTATCAAAGCTGTTTAGAAAGTGCTACAAGTTCTTTTGTTGCTTGTGTAATATCTTTTTGAGCAAATATTGCAGAAACTACAGCAACACCATCTATACCACTACCTTTTAATTGCAATATATTACTTTGACTGATACCACCTATTGCTACAACAGGTATAGAAACTGCATTACAAATTTTCTGCAATGTTTCAAATGAAACTTCACTTGCATCTAATTTTGTAGAAGTAGAAAAAACAGCCCCTACTCCTAAATAATCTGCACCTTGTTTTTGTGCTAGTATAGCTTGTTCTACTGTTTGTACAGAAACACCTATGATTTTATTTTGTCCCAATTTTTGACGCACTTTTCCTGCTTCCATATCTTTTTGCCCTACATGAACACCATCAGCATCAACGGCAATAGCAATGTCTACATTATCATTTATTACAAAAGGAATGTTATATTTATCTGTTATTTTTTTTAATGCTATTGCTTGCTTTAAAAAGTCATCATAACATAGTTTTTTTTCTCTTAACTGTAAAAATGTTGCACCACCTTTTATTGCTTTTTCAACTTGTTCTTCTAATGTTTGCCCATTTAGCCAAGTGCGGTCTGTTACAGCATAAACAAGCATTTTTTCACGTTCTACATTCAAATTTACTACCTCCTGTCAATGCAACATCATCTAATGTACTCAATGCGTTTATTAAGTGCATACGAAAGCTGGAAGTACCAGAAACCTCTTTTTGTACTTTTGCGAAAGCAATTTCTCCACAATAGCCCATCGCACAAATAGCAGCAACAGTTGACTGTAATACATTTTGAGAATTTGCAGCACAATATGCAGCAATCATTGCAGTTAACATACAGCCTGTACCTGTAATTTTAGACATAATAGGGTGACCGTTTTTTATAACATATGCTGTTTTATCATCTGTTACAATGTCTATTGCCCCAGTGATAGCAATTACAGCACCTGTTTTTTGACTTAACTTTTGAGCAAATGCAATAACTTCATCAATGTTTTGCTCTGTTACAGTATCACTTATGTCTGCATCAACACCTTTTGTTGTACCACTTCCTTGATATACTGTTTTAATTTCTGAAATGTTTCCTCTAATTACTGTAAATTTTACTTCTTGTAATAAACGCATTGTCGTTTCTGTACGCAGCTTTGTAGCACCTGCTCCAACAGGGTCGAGTACAACAATATGTCCCAATTCATTTGCCTTTTTTCCTGCTAATATCATAGAATTTACTGTTCTGGCATTTAATGTGCCTATGTTTATGACAGTGCCTTTACAAATAGATGTCATTTCTTCAGCTTCTTGTTCATCATCTGCCATAATGGGAGAAGCACCACAAGCGAGCAATACATTTGCAACATCATTTACTGTTACATAATTTGTAATACAATGTATCAATGGAATTTGTTCTCTTACATTTGATATAACATTTTGTAACATAGAAAAGACCTCCAATATGAGTGGATTTGTTACTATATGCTAAAAAGCATAGCACAAAAAAAATGATATTGCAATGAAAAAACATATAACATACTAGGATTTTGAAATCGTATTTTTATTTTGGCAAAGAGCAAAAAGTTGTTTTGACACAATAGCATCATGTGTATTATGTACAACAATCCAATCTTTAGAAGGCACAGCAGCAACTTTATTTGATTTATAACTGATTTTATTTTCTTTGTTTTGTACCATATCTCCAACATATACAGCATTATGTAGTATATTTCTTATAGTAGAAGCAGACCATATCCCTTTATTTTTAATACCTTTTCTACCTACATCTTTGTTTTGCATAGACTTATATTGTGAAGGAGTAGGTATTTTTTGATAGGTAAGGAGTTTTGCAATAGAATAATAAGATTTTTTTTCAATACCATACTGTTCAAATATAAAATTTACAATAGGAGCAGTAGTGTTGTCTATAATGAGTTTATGTTTGTCTAAAGGAGATTTTTGATAGCCATAAGGAGCATAATTACCTAAATATTGACCTTGTAACTGTTTTTGACGAAATACTTTTTTGATATTTTGAGATAACTCCTCACAATACCATTCATTTACAAGAGCATTAATTTGACGAGTTTTTTTATTATACTTATCATTGGTATCTGTTTTATCTACTACAGTAATAAAACGAATACCCCAAATAGGAAATAAATAATGTAAGTATTTTTCAGCAGTTGTTATATTTCTAGTAAAACGAGATTGTGTTTTACATAATATAATAGAAAATGCGTTTTTTTGGGCATATTGCAGCATACGTACAAAATTGGGGCGATTATCATCTACTCCAGAATAATTTTCATCACAATAAATATCAAATATAGACCAATTATTTTGATGGGCATATTGTGTTAAAAGTAATATTTGATTTTGTATGCTTTCACTTTGATTTTCTCTGTTGTATTCGTTTGAAATACGACAGTAAATTGCAACTTTTTCTGGCATAGCATCACCATTTTATTGATATTGCTTTAGTATATTCTATCAAAAAATGATATATGATAATTGTATGATAAAAAAATTCCCAACAATTTACTATAGTTGCTGGGAATTTTATAATTTAATTTTCGCTTTCTAATTTTGAAATACCAATTTGTATTCTGTTTAAACTTTCCTGCTTTCCAAGTATATCTGCTAATTCCATAGCACCGCCAGGAGAGGTAGGTTCTCCAGAAAGTGCTGTTCTGACAGGCCATAAAAGTTGACCATTTTTGATACCTAGTTTCTGTACTAATTCCATAAGAGCGTCGTGTATTGCTGTTTCTGTCCAGTCAGATAAATTTTCAAGCACTGGCAATGCAGCTTTTAAACTAGAAAGAGCAATTTCTTTTGTTGTTTTCATTTTTTTATGAATATATAAATCTGTATTATATTCTGGAAGTTTGTCAAAAAAGTCAACAAGGCGTGGTATATCATTTAATGTTTCCAAACGTTTTTGAAGCAATAAAGCGATTTTTTTCAAATCTAATGAAGTGTTTTTGATAGCTTCTTTTAAACGATTTTCTGCTAAAATATAGAAGTCATCAGGTTTCATATTTTTGATATATTCCCCATTTAGCCATGTTAATTTTTTAATATCAAATATAGAAGGAGATTTACTTAACCCCTCTATAGTAAATGCTTTTTCTAATTCTGAAAGTGAAAATATTTCTGTGTTGTCAGAAGGACTCCAGCCCAAAAGAGCAATATAATTTACTATAGCTTCTACTAAATACCCCTCATTTACTAAATCTTCAAAAGATTTGTCCCCATGACGTTTAGAAAGTTTGTTGTGGGCATCTCTCATTACAGCAGGCAGATGCACATAAACAGGTGCTTCCCAACCAAATGCTTCATAAAGAAGATTGTATTTTGGTGTAGAAGAAAGGTATTCGCTTCCTCTTACTACGTGAGTAATTTTCATTAAATGGTCATCGACAACATTGGCAAAATTGTAAGTAGGATAACCGTCTGCTTTCATAAGTATTTGGTCATCAAGTTCTTCATTTTCAACAGTGATGTCACCATATACTACATCATGAAATGTTGTTGTACCTTCTGTAGGCATTTTTTGTCTGATAACAAAAGGAATACCAGCCTCTAAATTTTGCTGTATTTGTTCAGCAGAAAGTCCTAAACAGTGGCGGTCATATTTGGCAAAAGCATCGCCTTTTTCATTGCTTGATTTTAAAGAGGAAAGACGCTCTTTGGAACAAAAACAGTAATAGGCTTGTCCTTTATCAATCAGTTCTTTGGCATAATCCATGTATAATCCCATACGTTCACTTTGTATATAAGGGCCATATTCTCCTCCTATATCTGGGCCTTCATCATGTTTTAATCCTGTCATTTTTAATGTGTTATAAATAACATCTGTTGCACCTTGTACCAAACGTTCTTGGTCAGTATCTTCAATACGTAATATAAATTTTCCGTTTTGAGATTTTGCAATTAAATATTCGTATAGTGCTGTTCTTAAATTGCCTATGTGCATATAGCCTGTAGGACTTGGAGCAAATCTTGTTCTAATTTCCATTTGAATTTCTTCCTTTCTGAATAACATTACCATATTAGTTTATACGTTTCTGTCTATATTGTAAAGAGAAAAACAAATACATTACAATTAGTTTTTTGTACTGCAATGCCATACTATGAGGTATTAGCAATATCAAAAAGTCATATACTAATATAAAAAACAAAAGGGGTTGTTGTTTTTATGAAGGTATTTTCTCTAAAAATAGAAAACTTAAGTATATTTGTATTACTTATGATAATTGTATCAGGTTTGTATTTTACAATACAAAAACAAAATACAGTAGAAACAATGTTGCCTGTCAATGCTAAAGTGGTAATATTAGATGCAGGTCATGGAGGTTGGGACCCTGGTAAAACGGGCACACAAGGCGATAATGAAAAAAATATCAATTTGCAAATTGCCCAAAAATTAAAACAGTATTTAGAACAGGGAGGGGCAGTTGTATATATGACAAGAAACAGTGATGAAGCATTGGGACAAAAAAAGGGGGAAGATATGAAAGAAAGAAAACGTATTGCAAATGAAAGTGAGGGAGATATATTTGTAAGCATACATCAAAATGCTTTTCCAAAGGGAAGTGCAAAAGGTGCACAAGTGTTTTATCATAAGCAGTCACAAGAGGGAAAAAAATTAGCTGAAGAAATACAAAAATCTCTTAAAAAATATGTAGATGATGAAAATACAAGAGAAATAAAAGAAAATACAAATTATTACATATTGAAAAAAACAGAATTGCCTTCAGCACTTGTAGAATGTGGTTTTTTATCTAATTTAGAGGAAGAAAAAAAGCTGAATACAGAAGAATATCAACAAAAAGTAGCATGGGCGATATATGTAGGTATTATGAATTATTTTGAACAACAAGATATTCAAGATGTGTAATAGTGTATTTATTTTTCGTTAAGAAAGCGTTAAGAAACCGTTAAGAAAATAGAAAAAATTTATATATTTATTTCATTCACAATAAAAAAGTTCAGTGAAATACAATTATAAAATAAAATAATATTAATAAAATAAATTTTATTTAATATTGTATGACAATATAATATAATAAATTAAAATTGCTTTGAAATCAAGGAAAATAAAACATTTTAAAAAATGAGATTTTACTTCAAAAGTGGTAGTAATTTTGAATAAATGACGTCAAAATAGAAAAAATCAATAATAAAAAATACAAAATAATTTTATTATTGTTCATTTTGTATGTTACAAACTATAAAATGAATAAAAAATTATGCTTGCAAAATCAAAAAAGACAATTAAAATAATAATTAGTTATAATATTTTGGACATTTGATACAGATAACATACAAACAGATGAAAGGAGTTATAAAAAATTACATAAATAATAGTAAATTTGCACTATAGTATTTATTAATGCTGTGTGTCTGCTGATTTCGCTATAATTAATTCTATATTCTATTATAAAAATACTGTATGAAATGCTTTCAAAATAAAAGTTAATATTAATGCAATCATAATGAAAAGGGGGAAATACTTATGGCAATACTACAAAGTATTTATAACGTGCTCTGGGGTGCTCCTATGCTGATACTTTTGGTAGGAACACACTTATTTTTAACATTCCGCACAAGATTTATACAGGCAAGTACATTTAAAGCAATTAAATTGTCTGTTACACCTGATGCAGAGGCAAGCGGTGACGTTAGTTCTTTCGCAGCACTTGCAACAGCACTTGCAGCAACAATTGGTACTGGTAATATCGTCGGTGTAGCAACAGCGATTGCAGCAGGTGGTCCTGGTGCAGTATTTTGGTGCTGGTTAACAGGTTTGTTTGGTATGGCAACAAAATATGGCGAAGGTCTTTTAGCAGTAAAATACAGAGTAAAAACAGCTGACGGCATGATGCTTGGTGGTCCTATGTATGCTCTGGAAAATGGTTTAAAACAAAAATGGCTCGGTGTAGCATTTGCAATATTTGCAGGTATTGCTTGTTTTGGTATAGGTAATATGACACAAGGTAATTCCATTTCTACAATGGTACAAAGTAACTTTGGTGTATCTCCATTTATCACAGGTATCGTTTTAACAGTAGGTACTGGTTGCGTTATACTTGGTGGTGTACAATCTATTGCAAAAGTTTGTGAAAAATTAGTTCCTTTGATGGCTGGACTTTATATTCTTGGTTGTATTATTATTTGTATTATCAATGGTCCTTATATGGGAAAAGCAGTTGCATTGATATTAAGTAGTGCATTCACAGAACAAGCTATTGCTGGTGGTGTTATGGGCGGCGGCATTATGGTAGCACTTCGTGCTGGTGTATCTCGTGGTTTGTTTACAAATGAATCTGGTTTAGGTTCTGCTCCTATCGCAGACGCAGCAGCTCAAACAAGAAATCCTGTTCGTCAAGCATTGGTTTCTATGTCTGGCGTATTTTGGGATACTATCGTTGTATGTCTTATGACAGGTCTTGTACTTGTTTCTACAATTATTAAAGAACCTGAAGCAGCAATCAATCCTGCAACAGGCAGCTTGTTTACAGGCGGCGATTTAACAACACACGCATTTTCTGCTATTGGTGGTATAGGTCCTATTGTATTAACAGTTGGTTTGATAACATTTGCATGGTCAACAATACTTGGCTGGTCATACTATGGTGAAAAATGTTGGGAATATCTTTTAGGTAAAAAAGCACTTATGCCTTTTAGAATAGTTTGGACAGGTGTAGTATTTATAGGTTGTGTAACAGCTCTTGACTTGGTATGGTTGATTGCCGACATATTAAATGGTTTGATGGCATGGCCAAACTGTATTGCATTGTTAGGATTGAGTGGTGTTATTGTTTCTGAAACAAAGAAATATCTTTGGGATAATAATATGGACGCATTCTCTGATGATGAAATTAAAGTAATTGACAACAAATAATAAAATTCCTTTTTAATGAAAGCCTCTGTCTTTGTTTGGACAGGGGTTTTTATTTTGTTATAAATTATGCACTATAAAATTAGACTTTTTTTAATAACGGTTAAGAATTTATTAAGTATTTATTCATAAAATGGACATATTTTTCCAGTATACTAATTTTAGAAGTTAAGAGAAAAAAGAACAAGCACCCCTCTCTGGCTTCTGAAACAACCGTATCTCCCCGCCCCAAGGGAGATACGCCCCCCTTAATGATTGATTATTTTTAAAGAAGGCATTAAAAATGGTAAAAAGAAAATTAGAAATATTAGAAATCTATAGTGGCGAAATTATAGACATGAATAATGTAAAAATAAAAAAAGAAAAAATACAGAAAAATAAAAAAATATTTTTTTGTGAAATGGTTAAAAATTGCTTCGTATCGGCTTTTGCTAAAGCCGAATGACTATATACTTTTGAAATAAGGCTACCTTTTTCTAGCTTCAAATGATAGGTTAAGGTGGCATATATAGGGACGGTGCAGCCCGAATTAACGCCTGTGGAGATATAGGTTACGATGTCGATGAAGCAGGAAGCTCGTTGGCTTTAGACAATGGGCAGTTCACAGGTTTGACAATGTGACAGGCTCTCCTCCTCACACTTAGAGCACTGTCAACATAATTATTACCCCCCTCTCTTGCGGCTGATGAACCCCTCATCAGCCGTTTTTTATGTAGTGTTTTTAAACTTTGTTGCTGCATATACTGCTATAAAAGGGGGGATTGCTATGGGAATATACAAAGTAATTAAAATTAAATTGCCTAAAATATTACAAAAAAACAATAAAAGAGTAATAAAAAGAGGAATTTCCAAAAAAGGTATTAAAAATCAAAAAGATATTTTAAAAAAAAGAAATTATTTTCATAAAAGGAAAAATACTTTTTCAAATCATACTACTAAGGCAATACCAAAAAGATATAAAAAAGAGTTGCGTGATAATAAAATAAAGCTAAAATATGTTTTAATTGTATTGTTTTTGGTATTGATATTAATAAAAGGTGTTTCTATACTACATTATCATAGTGAACAAAAACAAGTGCAAAATACAGATGCTGTAGTAGAAACAAAAACGAATTTTTTTGTAAAAGAAAGTTTGCCATATTAGCATCAATACAATGTTTTGTGTAAATATTTACTTTATTTATATTGCTGTGGTATAATCATATCACATTGTAAATTAAAGTAAACAGAAAGGAGAAGATTTATGTCTTCTACAGCACAAAAAAATATTAGAAATTTTTGCATTGTTGCCCATATAGACCATGGCAAATCTACATTAGCAGATAGACTAATACAAAAGACAGGATTGTTAACAGAGAGAGAAATGCAGGAGCAAGTGCTTGATAATATGGATTTAGAAAGAGAAAGAGGTATTACGATAAAAGCACAGGCAGTGCGTTTGGTATATAAAGCAAATGATGGAGAGGAATATGTATTTAATTTAATTGATACACCAGGACACGTTGACTTTAATTATGAAGTTTCAAGAAGCCTTGCAGCTTGTGAGGGAGCAGTGTTGATTGTAGACGCAGCACAAGGCATTGAAGCACAAACATTAGCAAATGTGTATTTGGCTTTAGATAATGATTTAGAAATATTGCCAGTAATTAATAAAATTGATTTGCCTAGTGCTAATCCAGAATTAGCAAAACAAGAAATTGAGGATATTATAGGAATATATGCACAAGATGCTCCTATGATTTCTGCAAAAAATGGTATTAATATAGAGCAGGTATTAGAAAAAATTGTAACAGATATACCAGCACCTTCTGGTGACAGAAATGCTCCTTTGAAAGCATTGGTATTTGACTCTGTGTATGACCAATATAAGGGTGTTATTGTTATAATGAGGGTGTTTGATGGTGCTATACAAAAAGGCACAAAAGTAAAAATGATGGCAACAGAAAAAGAATTTGATGTAGTAGAAGTAGGTGTGTTTGGTGCAGGTAGATTTATACCAACAGACGTATTAGAAGCAGGTATGGTAGGTTATTTTACAGCAAGCATTAAAAATGTTGCAGATACTCGTGTAGGAGATACTGTAACAGAAGCGGACAACCCTACAGCAGAAGCATTGCCAGGATATAAAAAAGTAAATCCTATGGTGTACTGTGGTTTGTTTCCAGCAGATGGTGCAAAATATCCTGATTTGAGAGAAGCACTTGAAAAATTACAGCTGAATGATGCGGCATTGTTTTTTGAACCTGAAACATCAGTAGCATTAGGATTTGGTTTTCGATGTGGATTTTTAGGACTATTGCATTTAGAAATTGTACAAGAAAGATTGGAAAGAGAATATAATTTAGATTTGGTAACAACAGCACCAAGTGTTATTTATAAATTGTTTTTAACAGATGGTACAGAAATGGAAATATCAAATCCAAGTAATATGCCAGACCCTGCTAAAATAGAACATATGGAGGAACCTATAGTAAAAGCAGAAATTATGCTTCCTAAAGAGTATATTGGTGCGATTATGAAATTGTGTCAGCAAAGACGAGGAGAATATATCAGTACAGAATATTTAGATGAAAGCAGAGCAATGTTAATATATGAAATGCCTTTGAATGAAATTATATACGACTTTTTTGATGTGCTGAAATCCAGAAGTAGAGGATATGCTTCATTTGATTATAGCTTGATAGGATATAAACAAAGTGAACTTGTAAAATTGGATATATTGGTAAATAGAGAAGTTGTAGACGCACTTTCTTTTATTGTTCATAAATCTACTTCTATAGAAAGAGGTAGAAAAATATGTGAAAAACTTAAAAAAGAAATTCCTAGACAGCTTTTTGAAATACCAATACAGGCTGGCATAGGTAGCAAAATTGTAGCAAGAGAAACAGTTAGTGCTATGAGAAAAGACGTTTTAGCAAAATGTTATGGTGGTGACATAAGTAGAAAGAGAAAACTTCTTGAAAAACAAAAAGAAGGTAAAAAGAGAATGAGACAAATAGGAAACGTGGAGGTACCACAGCAGGCATTTATGAGCGTGTTAAAATTAGAAGAAGAATAAAATATTTTAAAAAGTAGAATGAATATAAAACATTCTACTTTTTTGTTTATAAAAATAATTTTTGTTTCTATTAATATTATAGTATAAATTTTGATAATATACAAGACTTGTATTGATGTATATAAAACTGTAAAATGGCACTATTAAAAACAAAGGAGGGCTAACAATGTATAAACCATCAATATGTAATGACAAAAAAGTTTTTTATCATGGTACAAAAGCTGATTTAAAAAAGGGAGATTTCATTAAAATAGGTTGCCATTCTAATTATGGAAAAAGAAGAAAAGCAAATTTTGTATATTTTTCTGCTACAATGAATGCAGCAATATGGGGAGCAGAACTTGCAGAGGGAAACATGACTGAAAGAATTTATATTGTAGGACCTACAGGGGATTTTGAAGATGACCCTAATTTGACAGATAAAAAATTTAAAGGAAATCCTACAAAATCATATCGTAGTAAATATCCTTTACGTGTAATAGATGAAGTTTTGCATTGGCAGGGACATACTGAGGATATGCTTGAAAAAATGCGTAAAAATTTGGAGGAATTGAAAAAGCAGGGAATTGAGGCAATAAAT
Source organism: uncultured Clostridia bacterium (assembly GCA_910586765.1). Lineage (GTDB taxonomy): Bacteria > Bacillota > Clostridia > Lachnospirales > Anaerotignaceae > Coprocola. The sequence continues at coordinate 60,940 of CAJUJJ010000009.1, read as the reverse complement.
GATTGATATAATAGTATTGTGTAAAAATATATTACTAATATCATAATCAGAATACTTGACAGATGCAGTAGGCAGATATATACTTTATTTGACAATATGATAAAGGGGAGGTATGTTATTATGTTTGATAGTGATATATTGTCTACTGCTCTTGAAAATATGGACGCAGATGCTGTAAGTTTCTTGTTGGATATAATAAATCCAGATATTGCATTCATTATTTCTCGTTTTGAGAATATCAGTGTTGTTACAGTAATGATATTGTTTTTACTATTGGGTATGTGGAAAACATTTGAAAAAGCAGGAAAACTGGGCTGTGTTGCTTTGATACCATTTTATAATTATTATAAATTGTATCAAATTGCTTTTGGAAGTGGCTGGTTCTTTTTGCTTGGTATGATACCGCTTGCAAATATTATTGTAAGGGCGGTATTTGGTGCAAAACTTGCAGAGGCATTTGGAAAAAATGAGGTATTTGGTGCAATATTATGCTATTTTCCTTTTTTATTTTATATGGTATTAGGTTTTGGAAAATCTACCCATTTGGTACGAATAAATCAAAAAGAAAAAAGAGAAGATTTTTAACAAATAGGCACATAAAAACTTCATACTTATAGGATAAGTAAAATGCTTGATAAGTGTAATAAACAAATCAAATATATACTAAAATAAATTTTAATATAAAATTATAAAAATAAAGGGGAGGTATTTTATTATGACAAGTAGTGATGTTGGTGGCATTATTTTTAGTATGATAATTATGGGGATTACGATTGCATATTTTGTGTTTGCGATGGCAGGTATATGGAAAACATTTGAAAAAGCAGGAGAACCTGGTTGGGCATGTATAGTACCATTTATGAATTTTTATAAATTATGTAAAATAAGTTTAGGTATTGGTTGGTTATTTTTACTTGTTTTTATACCAGGTGTAAATTTTATTATGTTTATTATAATTGGTATAAAAATGGCACAAGTATTTGGTAGGGGAATATTATTTGGATTAGGAATTGCATTTTTACCCGGAATATTTTATATGATATTAGGTTTTGGCAGCTCTACATATCAAGGACAAGCTAACAGAATAATGTAGGATTTTACAAAAAAAGGAATAGAGAATTCCTTTTTTTTGTTTCAAAAAATTTTAGTTGAGTGATAAGAGGTATTGAAGTATAATAATAGAAATATAGTAAATAAATAGCACAAAAGAGAGGAGCACCAAAAATGAAGCAATTTTTTGGAAACAGCCACCGAGGAGATTTAAAAGAAGCGGCAAAAGGATTGCATGAACCATCATTTATTATGTTATTATCTAATCAAGAGCAATTTAATGCTCATGTAAAAGAATTAGAACATATGTATCCCCGAGTGCCAAGTATTGGCTGTATTGGTATGAGTTACGGAAGAAAAGTGGAGGAAACAGGTGTTGGTATTATTGCTTTTTATGATGGCATAGAAGCAGTAGCAAATGTACTTGAAAAAGCATCTGTAATGCCTGCAAGATATATTGAAAGATTGCAAAAAGATGTAAAGAAAGTCAATGCTGACAAAAAGGATACTATTTGTATTGATTTTTGTTCTGGAAATGATGCTTGTGTGTTAACAACGATGTGTACTGTTTTGAAACCTTTGGGCATCTCTCTTGTAGGGGGCACAGGCGATGCTGGAAAAGTATCTGTAAACGGCACAGTTTACGAAGACGGTGTAGCATATGCCTTAATTAAAAATAAAAATGGAAGGGTGAAAGCGTATAAAGAAAATATTTATAGAAAAATGAAGAATTATAGATTTATTGCTTCTAAAACAGATAAATCAAAATATATACTAGGAGCATTAAATGGTCGTCCAGCCAAAAAAGTATATCAGGATATACTTCATATTACAGAAAAGCAAATATTGACACAAACATTTAAAAATCCTTTTGGTAAAATAAATGGAGATGAAACGTGTATTGTGTCTATTAAAGATGTGCAGGGAGAAGCATTAGCGTGTTTTAGGCAGGTAAATGATTCTGATGTACTTGTACTATTGGAATTGGGAGATTATAAAGCAATTGTAAAAGAAACCATACAAAAAATACAAAATGATATTAAAAAACCATCAGCAGTATTTTCTGTAAATTGTTTGTTTCGATATAAATTATTTAGTCAAAGTAATTATATGAAACAATATTTGAATGATATGTCTATATTGGGAAGTCATGCAGGATTTATAGGATATGGAGAACATTATAACAACCAATTTGTAAACCAGTCTATGTCGTGTGTTGTGTTTGAATAAAGGGGTGAAATTATGTTTTTAAAAAGAAAACAAAATAGTGGTGCAGAACAAAAACAGCCAGTAGGGAAAAAATCATATCCAATACTTCATATTATAAAAAGTTTGCAGGATTATCAAAAAGATTTGGTACAAAAAGAAGTTTCTTCTCTTTTCGAATTAAATATGGTAAGCCGTTCTTTTGATGAAGTATTAGAAGAAGCAGGACAATTTCAGACTAAGCTGCAAAACTTTGAACAAAATTTTTATCGCATTAGTCAAGCATCTGATGGTTTTACATCAGTAAAAGGAGATATTTCTGATTCTGTAGTGGAAGCAGAAGGAGAAGTTGAAAATTTAAAAAATATCTCTATTAGTTTGGAAACAAATTTTGGAGAAATGGACGCTATATTTACTCGTTTACAGCAAGATATGGAAAAAATAAAACAATGTATGGAGAAAATAGAGTCTATAGCAGACCAAACAAATATATTAGCTATCAATGCTTCTATTGAAGCAGCTAGAGCAGGAGAACAAGGAAAAGGCTTTGCTGTAGTAGCAACAGAAGTAAGAACACTGGCAGATGGCATTAAATTACTTGCGACAGATGTAGATGCTAGTGTAAAAGCAGTAGAAAATGGTACAAAAGAATTGAATGAAAATATTAAAACATCTCAAAATACATTAATAGAAGGAACTGGAAAAGTACAAAGAACATATGAAACATTTGATAAAATTACACAAGCAGCAGAGGGAGCAGCTTCTGTACAGTCAGATATTTCAATGGTAATAGAGGAGTCACAAACGGCATTGACAAGTGTGTGTAGTTTTTTTGATAAAATAAATGAACGTTATCAAGATGTGCAGGAGCATATTAAAGTTGCGAGTAATTTAGGTACAACAAAAAGTGCTATATTTGAAGATGTAGATAATTTATTGTCGCAAATTCCTCCTATTGTAGAGGACTAAAAAAATAGAAAGTATAAAAATTCCCCCTAAACAATATTATATTGTTTAGGGGGATTATAAAATAAATAATGAAATGGGGTAGCGAAGTTAATTTTTATCTACCTGTGGTATTACATCTGTGGAAGTAGCATCTAAATTGTCCTCCCAAAGATATTTTCTAGTTTCATTTACAATAACACCACTCAAAAGAAGTAAAGATACTAAATTAGGAAATGCCATACAAGCATTTAATGTATCAGCGATGTTCCAAACGAGGTCAAGTGCTGTTACACAACCTATAAACACAACAATTACCCAAACTATTCTAAAAGGAAATACTGCTTTTTTACCTGCTAAATATTCCCAAGCCCTTTCACCATAATAAGACCAACCAAGTATAGTAGACCAAGCAAATGTAATTAAGCCTACTGTTAACACAATAGGGCCAATGCCTCCAATAGCGTTAAATGCAGCAGATGTTAAATTACCGCCAGAAAGACCTTCTAAACCAGCAGGGTCTTTTATAATGCTTGAAACAAGTACAATACCTGTCAAAGCACAAACGATAACAGTATCCCAAAATGTACCTGTCATACCAACCAATGCCTGACGAACAGGATTTCTTGTCTGAGCAGCCGCAGCAGCAATAGGAGCAGAACCTAAACCAGACTCATTTGAAAATAAACCTCTTGCAATACCATAACGAGCGGCTGTAATTACTGTTGCACCAACAAAACCGCCTCCCATAGCACGTGCTGAAAAAGCACTTGAGAAAATTTCTTTTAATGCAGGTACAATATAAGAATGATTGATAAAAATAATGGCAATACAACCAATAATATAGAAAAATGCCATTAAAGGTACTAATTTTTCACAAACTTTTGCAATAGATTTTACGCCGCCTATGACAACAACACCTGTTAATATCATTAAAATAAGTCCTGTAATAATAGGAGATACACCAAAAGTATCCTGTACCATAACGGAAATAGAATTGCCTTGTGTCATGTTGCCAATACCAAAAGCAGCGATACCTGCTAAAAGAGCAAATATAATACCTAGCACTCTGCCAAGAGATTTTCCATAGTGTTCTCCAACACCTAACTCTAAGGCATACATAGGGCCACCTAACATAGAACCGTCATTTGTTTTTACTCTATATTTTACAGCAAGCAATGCCTCGCCATATTTTGTAGCAATACCTACAACACCTGTTAACCAACACCAAAGTACTGCACCAGGTCCACCAGCAGCAATTGCTGTTGCAACGCCAACAATGTTACCAGTACCGATTGTTGCAGCGAGTGCTGTGGTAAGAGCACCAAATTGACTAATATCGCCTTCAGCAGAACTGTCTTTTGTAACAGAAAGTTTAATCGCTTTAAAAATATGTAATTGTATTACTCTTGTTCTAATTGTTAAAAAAAGATGTGTTCCAAATAATAATATTAACATTACTGGACCCCATACCCAGCCATTAACTATGCTTACATAACCATTTAATGTTTCTGCAAATTCTGCCATAAATATTCCTCCCTTAATATGATAATATATGATTTCGTTTTATACTGCCTCCTTTTCATAATGTTTTGTTTCTGTAATATGAAAAGATACTAAAACAAATTAAACAAAAAATCAAGACATTTTTTATGCACATTTTATTGTGTTTCGTGCATGATAGTGTGGTTTTGAATGAACAATAGTTTAGTTGCTTAAAATTTATAAAAAAAGAATTGTAAAAAAAAGGATATGTTTTTTGAATAAAAACAGTTGTATTTTATACTATGCTGTATTATAAAAAAATAAAGTATTTTAAATGATATTGTATTCATTATTCTATTTAAAAATAGTATAAAAATACAATATTTGGTATGCTATCAGAATGTCATAAAAATATAAAAAAGAGAGTGAACATATTTTCAAAATAAAGTAATATATTTATTTTTTTATGATTTTGGTAGATGTATCTTTTTTTGATACAATACTATTGTGAAGTGTAAAATGCTGTCTAATAAAGTGGAAAAAAGTGTTTGTATGAAATTTTTTGACTGAGCCATACTAACAGTGCAATGAAAATAACACCTAAAAATCATACTATAATATGATTTGTGTTGTTTTGATTGCAATGTAAAAATTATAGTTGTAATAATAGGGAGGTAAAAAATTATGGCGACAAGTAGAAATAGAAAAGCAGTACCAGAAGCGAAGGCAGCATTAGAACAGTTTAAATATGAAGTAGCAAGTGAAATTGGCGTACCATTGAAAAAAGGATATAATGGTGATTTGACATCTGCACAAAATGGATATGTAGGCGGATATATGGTGAAAAAAATGATTGAAGCACAAGAAAAGAAAATGGCTGGAAAACAATAACAGTAATGAAACGGGGCGAAATGCCCCGTTTTAGCGTGTCGATAAAATCGACACGCTAAGTCGAAAACAGGTTTTCGACTTGTTTAAACAGAAGTATAAACAGCTTGTTCCATCGGCTTAAAAGCCTTGAAACTCGCTGTTTTCCTCAGGTGGGCAAAGCCCCCCTTGCGGATTAAAATGGGGAGTTGCACTCCCCAAACCCCTTGCTTTTTACAGCAAAATGAAGTTTTTTGACAGACTGAAACGGGGCGAAATGCCCCGTTTTTATATACAAAAATACTTATAAATGGTAATAAATACTAAAAAAGTAGAGAATGTTTTATATTTGGTTTTTTGTTTGTTACATTTTTCTTTCAAATACATAAAATGAGTTGTAAATTTTGACCAATCGTTGTATTCTTATCATATAAATAGTAAAAGGTATCATGTCCATTTCATAAAATATTGTATCAAAAATGACAGAAAAAAATGGTAATTTTTAATGCAGTATCATACTGTATATGTAAAAGGGTTTTCAAAACCTTTGTATTAAAATTTAATATAGAAAAGGGGGTTATTTTATTATGAAAAGGACAAATAAAAGATATTTATCATCATTTATGGCCATGATACTTTTTGCTGGCACAATGACAATATCATCGGCACCTACTGTAACAGCACTTGCTGCAACAGATACCAATGGTCATTGGGCAGAAAGCACTATAAACAAATGGACAGCAAGCGGATATATCAGCGGATATCCAGATGGCACTTTTAAACCAAATAATGCTATAAGTCGTGCAGAATTTGTTACATTAGCAAATAAAGCATTTAGCTACAATGTGCCAACAAGTATTTCTTTTAAAGACTTAGAGCCTTCCCATTGGGCATATAGCGAAATACAAAAAGGTGTTTCCGCAGGATATATTAAAGGAGATGCAGCAGGTACATTTCGTCCAGGTGCAGCAGTAACAAGACAAGAAGCAGCTGTTATGATGGCACAAATAAAACAGTTGCAGCAAAATGCGAATAGTGCATTGAGTTATACAGATTATAATTCTATTGCGAACTGGGCAAAACCATATGTAGGAGCAGTTTCTAATGTCAAAATTATGCAGGGTTTTCCAAATGGTGCATTTAGACCACAGACATCTATGACAAGAGCAGAAGCTGTTACAGCATTAGAAAATGCAATATTTGCACCAACGCAGTCTTCTAATGGCTCATCATCTTCTACAACAACACCAAGTTCACCAAGCTATAATACAAACACAAACACAAATACAAATTCAAGTTCAAATTCTAGTTCTTCAAATTCAAATTCTTCTAGTTCTTCAAGTTCTGCTTCTGATTATACATTAGAAGATAGTTCATTAAGAAATAGAACAATAGACGGTAATTTGATAATATCTAGCTCATTGGGCAGCAAAGATGTTACATTAAATAATGTAACAGTAAAAGGCACTGTAAAAATACAAGGCGGCAGTACAATAAAAGCACAGTCTTGTGATTTTAGTAAAGTCGAAATGGATAAAAGCGGTGTCACACTCAATGCAAGTAATAATACAAAAATTAGAAATTTGGAATATTTGCAAAGAGGAAAAATAGAAGGTTCTGGATATGAAAATGTATATGTACAAGATAGTAGTTTATCAGAAGCAACTGTTGATGCCACAGTAAAATATTTGGAATTGGATACAGATGCGAATTTAAAATTGTATAAAAATGCAGATGTTGCTACATTAGAAGTAACATCAGATGCAAAAGATGGCGAAGTTACATTTACAAGTGGTGCAGAAGTAGACGATATGACAATAAGAGGAAGAATACGCATTTATGGTAGGGGCGACATCAATGATATGACAACATATGTAAGTGGTATTCGTTCTAGCATCAAACCAGATAGAGTAACTACAAGAGGAGATGGAGAAAAACCATCTTATAGCAGTGGAGAAAGTGGAAGTTCTTCTTCAAGTAGCGGTTCTGACTATGACGATTTAACATTAGACCGTGAAGATAGAACATATGATGAAGATGGAGATAGATTTCACAATGTATCTATTGAAGCAGATGGCGTTACATTAAGAGATGCCATTGTATATAATCGCTTGACAATTACAAGAGATGTAGAAGATGGCGAGGTTATATTAGATGATGTTAGAGTACGTGGTGACGTTTATATTTATGGTGGCGGTGAAAATTCAGTTATATTCCGCAACTGTGATATACAAGGCGACATTATAAGCTATAAAGACACAGACGATAGCAGATATGGAGATGAACCTGTTGCATTGGAATTTGAAGATGATACCGATGTAGATGGCGACATCAAAGTAAGAGGCGACACAATTATCAGAGCCGAAAGTGATATTAAATTAGGCAATGTTATAGTAGATAGAAAATTAAATGAAGATTTGATTGTTGATGCAAAAATAAATACATTGAAATTAGTTGCAGATGTCGATGTCAGAATAACAGGCAGAAGCAGAATTGATAAAGTAGATATTAATTCCAATAGAGATATTACACTTCGTATGGAATCAGGCAGCTATATTGATACCATCGACTCTAATTCTGATTTGACAATACGAGGAAATGGTACTGTAAAAACAATCAGAACAAGTAAAACTGTCACAACAGATAGTGGCATTGTAAATGATGACCAAACATCAACATTTGTTGCAGTAACAGATATATTAGGTATTCCAAGTATACAAACATCTTATAGTTTGACATTATCTCCTAGCGTACAACCAACAAATGCTTCTTATCAAACTGTAGTATGGAGCATAGATAGTGGATTGAATACAGCAGGAGCAAGCATTTCTAATGATAGAGTGTTAAATGCAGTAAGAGATGGTCAAGTACGTTTGTTGGCAACAATAGAAAATGGAAAATCACAAGGCGTAGCATATACAAAGAGCTTTACAGTAACATTTTCATCTGGTAGTGGTACAGTGACACCACCAGAACCATCTACATCAGCAACAGTAAAGAGTATTACAAAGGGGGATACCAAAACAAGTTATAAAGCAAATGATACCATAGAATTATTTGCAAATCTTGAAGCTGGTAGTACATTAGGAACAGATAAAGTAGTATGGGAGTCAAAACCTTCAGAATATGTTACTATAACACCAGATAGTACAGATAGTACAAAAGCAACAGCAAAAGTATTAAAAACAGATAATAGTGGTGCAAAAGATATTACAATTACTGCAAGAGTAGGAAATACAACACCTGCTTCTACAACTATAAAAGTGCAGGCAGAGGGTACAATAGATACTACTACTACAAAAGTAACAGCAATTACATTTGGAGGAGATAATGTAAATGCTGATGCAGCAAAAAATGGAAATAGATTTACTGCAACAGCAACACTGAATAGAGAGTTGCAAAGCGGAGAAACAATACAGTGGACATTTAAAGAAAGTGGAGCAGATAGTTTAGCTACGAAAATAGTAAGTGCAGATACTAAAACTGCTACTATTACAATTGAAGATAATGCACAAAAAGCAAGTGCACAAGTTTTAAGTGTGCAAGCGGTGGTAGTAAAAGATAATGCAAATATTTCTACACAATTTGAAAGCAAAATTACTATTGCGGGAATTTTAAGTGATATAACAGCAACACCACAAAGTATAAATATAAACAGCGCAGATAAAACGTCAGTATTGTCAGTAAGTATTAACGATGTAACTGATACAACAGGTTATAGTGTGGAATGGAGTGTAACTGGCACAAATGCAACACTTCCAACTACAAACACTACAACTTTTGATAATAACAAAACTACAAAAATAACATTAACAGGTGTAACAGCAGGAGATGTAACTGTAACAGCAACATTAAAGAATGGCAATACGAATATGGGTCAAAAGACAAAAACAGTTACAATTACAGCAGGAGCAGCATTAACAGGTATTAAAGCAGGTGAAGAAGAAGCAGCAGGTAAAACAGCAGTTGAAATAAAGCAAGGCGCAAATGTGACATTAGCAGTAGAAGGACAAAACTTAACAGGAAAAACCATAAACTGGAGTATTAGCGGAAATACTAATAAGTCAAACACAAAATTAAGTTCTACAACAGGAAGTTCAGTAACATTAACGATTGCAGATGATGAAACTATAACTACAACTCAGCCAGCGATAATTGTAACAGCTTCTATAAATGGAGAAAGTGGAGAAGAAAAAACAATTGGTAGACCAATTAAGGTAATAGCAAAAGACACTCCACCAGCAAGCACATCAGTAACAAGTGTAGCATTAAATGGTGCAACAGTATCAACAAATGGAACTACAGCGACAGTATCAAGTCCAAGTATTACATTAGGTGAAGAATATGATTTAAGTGGGGCAACTGTTTTACCAACTACAGCACCACAAAATATTGTTTGGTCAGCAACACCAGTAGCTGGTATGACTTACAATATTGCTAATAATAAATTAACAGCAAATGTAGATATGAGTAGTAAAACACAAGTTACTGTTCCAAATAATGTAGAAGTCGTAGGAACAATAGCAAATGGAGCAGGAACGGGTAATAATTTTGTAGCAAAATTTACTATTCCTATTACAAAACCAGCAACACCAACAGCTGATAATATCATTTTAGTAAAAGATGATGCTATTGTTGAAGAAAATGGTGATATTGCATTAACTGTAAGAACAGATACCGAAATAAGTGCATTTTTACAGCCAGCATTTACAAGCAAAACACTGAAACTGGAAAGCAATAACACTGGTATATTTACTGTAGATGGAAATAAGTTAAAACCAGTAGCAGAAGGAACTGCTCAATTAAAAGCAAGTGTTGAAAATGTAAGTGGTGTTGAAAAAACATGGAATGTAACAGTATCAGAGGTACAATCACAATCTACATTTAGTGCTAGGCAGGCGGCTCCTCGCAGAATGGCAGCAGCACCACGAGTACAACAAGTTACTGAAAAGCCATATGTAATAGACATTACATTGCCTACACAAGAGTGCGAAGCAGGCAAGAATTTTGATTTGAGCCAAGCACAATTACAGGCAGCAGGCGAAAACAATTTTAAAATTAGTTGGATTGTAGGCAGAGGTTACGCTGATATGCCAGATGATAAAACTGTACGTATGGACAGAACAGGCAGCGTTGTTATGACAGCGGTTGTTGTGGGCGGTAAGGCTGATGGCGATGTTTATACAAAAGATTTTGAAATTACATTTACAGAGCCAAAAGCTGAAACACTTACCGTTGCCCCAGTACAGAAAGAAGAAACTATAGCAGTACCAGAGGAAAAAGAGGAAACTTCAAAAGTACCAGAGGAAAAAGAAGAAACACCAATAGTTCCAGTACAGCCAGCTGAACCAGAAGAAAAAGAAGAAATACCAGCAATTCCAGT
>CAJUJJ010000009.1:0-49904 GCA_910586765.1 uncultured Clostridia bacterium | reverse complement strand
ACCAGCAATTCCAGTACAGCCAGCTGAACCAGAAGAAAAAGAAGAAATACCAGCAGTTCCAGTACAGCCAGCAGTACCAGAAGAAAAAGAAGAAACACCAGCAGTTCCAGTACAGCCAGCAGGTACTCAAACAACTCCAGCTGTACCAGCAATACCAGAAGACAAGAGTATTGTAATAAGTACAAAAGGTGAACGTATGACAAATAGTGAAATATTGTTGTATGCTAAAAATGCAGACGGTACAGGTACAAATTATCAAAATGCAGTATGGTCTATTGTAAAAGATGATGGTACAGAATCCGTTATTGAGAAAAATGTGCTTATTGCCAAAAATGTGGGTACTGTTGTAGTAAAGGTGACTATAGGACACGGTATACCAAGAATTAGAACAAAAGTCATTGAAATTGCACAATAAAAAATGAAAAAGTCTGTCGGTTTTTCCGACAGATTTTTTTTGTAAAAAAATAAGTGCAATTATATTATAGTGTAATAATATGGATTTTAATGATATTGTATGTTTTTAGTATTGCACTTTTAACAGAAAAACGCTATAATTTGAAAATACAATAAGAAAGGGAAAAAGAATATGAATGAAGAAAATTTTGTACAGCTAGGCATTTCTCCAGCATTGCAAAAGGGGCTTAACAGCATAGGTATTACTGTGCCTACACAAATACAACAGCAGGCAATCCCCCCTATATTAAAAGGTACTGATGTAATAGCACGTTCTGAAACAGGTTCGGGAAAAACATTTGCGTATTTACTTCCTTTAATTCAAAATATAGATTTAGAATTGAGAAAAACACAAATTATAGTAATTACACCAACACACGAATTAGCATCTCAAGTGCAAAAACAAATAGAATTGATTTGTGAAGCGTCAGAAATACCTGTAAAAAGTGCTTTGATAATAGGCAGTGCCAGTATGACAAGACAAATAGAAAAATTAAAACAAAAGCCACATATTGTAGTGGGCTCAGCAGGACGTATATTGTATTTTATACAGCATAAAAAAATTACTGCACATACTGTAAAAACGATTGTATTAGATGAAGGTGACAGGCTTTTAGATGATTTGAATAGAGATGGTGTAAAAGCAGTAATCAAAACTACTCTGAAACAAAGACAGTTAATTATTTTGTCGGCAACCATTACACAACAAACAATACAAAAAGCAAATGAAATAATGAAGCCAGATGTAATAAATATTGCTATGCAAAATACTAGCGTACCAAAAGAAATATCACATCATTATATTGTGGCAGAAAGAAGACAAAAATTTGTTGTTCTGAGAAAAATACTTGCAGCAGAAAAACCTCAAAAGGCTATTGTATTTTTAAATAATGCAGAAAATATTGCTGTAACAGTGGACAAACTTTGTTATCATGGATTAAAAGCAGATGGTATTTATGGAAGGGCATACAAAACAGAAAGACAATATGCTATAGAAAAATTTAGACAAGGAAATATTAATATATTGGTATCTTCTGATATTGGAGCGAGAGGACTAGATATAGAAGGTGTTACACATATTATTAATATGGACATACCAGAAGAACCTTCTTACTATTTACACAGAGCTGGCAGAACAGGCAGAAAAGGACAAAAAGGAAAAGTGATTTCTATTGTAACACCTTATGAAACAAAATGGATAAAAAAATATCAAAAAACGTGGAATATTTTATTTGAACAGAAAGAAATGTCATTTGGAAAATTAACAGATAGCACCAATATCAAAAAACAATATACTGAAAATCTGAAAAATAATAAAAAACAATATATCAAAAAAAATAAAGGAGGCAATCATTATGAATGAAAAACAATGCAGCTGTGGACACGACCACGACGAGGAATTAGAATTGGAAACAATGACACTGACATTAGATGATGATACAGAAGTGGAGTGTGGCATATTAGGTGTTTTTGAAGTAGAGGGAATAGAACAAAAAGAATATATTGCACTACTTCCACTAGACGGAGAAGAAGTATATTTATATGAATACAAAGAAAATGAAGATGAGATTGAACTAGATGTTATAGAAGATGATGAAGAATTTGAAAAAGTATCAAATGCTTTTTATGATTTGTATGAAGAAGAATAAAAGAATTAACAGCAATAAAAGTGGGGAAAGTTTTCCCCACTCCATTGCTTTTTTTATAGTAGTAATGCTGTTTGCATAAGGGAGATATCTCAATACAATATAATGAGGTGGAAAAAGTGAAATTAAAACAGATTGTGACAGTTTTGTTTGCAACAATGTTTTTTTGTACCCCTATTAGAGCAGAACAAAACAAAAAATGGTATGAAGAGAATAGATTAGTTGCTCATGCTTTAGGAGCAATAGAAGATAAAAAAGAAACCAATTCCAAAGAGGCTTTTATTCACTCTTGGGAAAATGGTTATAAAGTAATGGAAGCTGATTTCAGTTTTACAAGTGATAACATTCTTGTAGTAAGACACGATTTTGACCAAGATTCTTATTACAATTTAGAACAAAAAGTAAATGGCTCTACAGAAATGAACAGCGGTCGTTTTAGCAATGAAAAAATTAATTTTCGTTATACTCCTATTACAGCAACACAACTTTTGACATTATTGGCAGAATATGAAGATGTTTATTTAATTACAGATACAAAATATACAGATACACAAAGAATACAAAAAGAATTTACAGCGATTGTTAATGCAGCTAAAGCAATGGGCAAAGAAGATATATTAAATAGAATTGTGGTACAAATATATAATACAGAAATGTTAGATACTGTAAAACAAATATATCCTTTTACAAATTGGATATATACATTATATCAGACACCTAACCCTAATTATGATGAAATTGCAGCATTTTGTGCTAACAATGGCATTGATGTCGTGACAGTTAATTACGAAGCAGTGAAAAAGGAAAATATACAAAAATTGACTGCAAAAGGAATTAGGGTATATGCTCATACAGTAAATAGAATGTTAGATTTTAAAATGATGTTAGAAGCAGGTTGCTACGGTATTTATACGGATTACATAAAACCTTATGATTTAGACATTGTAAATATGAAAAAGACACCTTTCTGGTCGGGTAGAATATTGGTAAATCAAAAAGAAATGGCTATTAATTTTAATACCATTATGGGAAAAGATTATATTCGTCTGAGAGATTTTGCTACTGTTGTTTCAGATACAGAAGCACAGTTTGAAATAAAATATGACAACAAAACAAATACAGTAAACATTATAAAAGGCGGTACATACACATCTGTAGGGAATGAAATGCTTTTGGACAACAGCGAAAAATATATTACTAAAAAAAGTAATTATCATATTGCAGTAGATGGTACAGTTGTAGAAACACAGTGTTATACTATAGACGGCGATTTGTATTTTGATATAGAGCAGCTTGCTCAAATATTGGGTATGACTGCACAAAAAAAACCAGATGGAAAAGGATATATTGTAGCAACAATAACATAAAAACTATTGACAGAATAAAAAAACAATAGTATACTGTAACAAAATATAGTAATGACAGTATATGCTGTTTTTTACTATTATAAGTATTGCTAGGGGTGCCAGTAGTGGTATTGGCTGAGAATAAAACAAGTGTTTTGTACCCTTAAACCTGAACTAGATAATGCTAGCGGAGGGAAGCGGTTTAGTGCAAAATAGGCATAGCAAATAAAAAGAGTTTGCTATGCTTTTTTATTTGAGGCATTTCCCCAGCCTAAATCATTTTTTAATATGTCGTCTGTACAACAATCAAAAAAGGAGTGGATTTTTATGAAAACAAGAAAATTAACAATATCTGCATTGCTTATTGCAATAGGTGCTTTAGCAGGACAACTTATTTATATTCCTATAGGAGCATCAAAATGTTTTCCTGTACAACATACGATTAATGTGCTTTCTGCTGTATTATTAGGGCCATGGTATGGCGTTATGAATGCTTTTTGTATATCACTTTTAAGAAATTTTATGGGAACAGGTTCTTTAATGGCATTTCCTGGAAGTATGGTGGGAGCATTATTAGCAGGACAACTGTATCGTTTGACCAAAAATAATTATATTACTGCATTTGGCGAAGTATTTGGTACAGGTATATTAGGAGGATTTTTAGCAGTACCTATAGCAGTATTTATAATGGGCAATGCAGTAGGTGCTTTTGCATATGTTGTACCATTTTTAATCAGTACAATAGGCGGAAGTATTATCGCTTTGCTGATATTGCAGTCAAGTGCTTTTGTATCTACAGCAAAGAAAATTGTAGGAGAATAGGAGGAAAATAAATTATGAAACACGTTTTAACCATTGCAGGAAGCGACACTTGCGGAGGAGCAGGGATACAAGCGGATATTAAAACATTTTCTGCATTGGGTACATATGGTATGAGTGTTATTACAGCAGTGACAGTACAAAATACAAAAGGTGTTTTTGACTGTCAAGATATTACACCAGAAATTATAAAAAAACAAATAGATGCTATATTTACAGATATTGAAGTAAGTGCAGTGAAAATAGGTATGGTTTCTAAAATTGAAACGATAAAAGCTATTGCTGAAAAATTAAAACAATATAAAGTAAAAAATGTAGTGGTAGACCCAGTTATGATTTCTAAAAGTGGTTTTGATTTAATGAAACCGGATGCAAAACAAACACTTATAGAGGAATTAATTCCCCTTGCTGATATTGTAACGCCTAATTTACCTGAAGCAGAAGTGATTACAGGCACTTCTATAAAAGATTTAAAAGATATGGAAAAAGCAGCTAAAATGATATATGATATGGGAGCAAAAAATGTGCTGATAAAAGGGGGACATTTGGAAAGTGATGCTACAGACATTTTTTATGATGGCAAGAATTATGTGTATTTAGAAGCAAAAAGAATACAAACAAAAAATACACATGGTACAGGTTGCACACTTTCTTCTGCTATAGCAGCAAATTTAGCAAAAGGAAATACGGCAGAACAATCTGTAAAAAATGCCAAAGAATATATTATAACTGCAATAGAACATTCTTTAAATATTGGAAAAGGTGTAGGTCCTACAAATCATTTTTATGAATTATATCAAAAAGCTGGTATGAAAATAGAATAAAATTAATGAAAAGACATCTAAATATAAGGTGTCTTTTTTTGTGCCTTAAAATATTGTCAAAAAACAACGTTTTATGGTATAGTATTAAAAAATATGATATGGAGGGAAATTTTTGAGTAAAGAAGAAGAAGAACGAAAAAGAAGGCAGCAATATTATAGGCAACCGCCACAAATAGATAAAAATAGACAGCAAATGGATAGGCAATTATCTCAAATGCAAAATAGGCAATCAGTACATATAGATAGAAATAGACAATCCCAACAGATGGGAATGAATAGACAGCCCCAACAAATGGGAATGAATAGACAGCCCCAGCAAATGGGAATGAATAGACAACCCCAGCAAATGGGAATGAATAGACAACCCCAGCAAATGGGAGTGAATAGGCAATCTCAACAAATGGGAATGAATAGACAGCCCCAACAAATGGGAATGAATAGGCAATCTCAACAAATGGGAATGAATAGACAACCCCAGCAAATGGGAATGAATAGACAACCCCAACAAGTGGGAATGAATAGACAGCCCCAACAAATGGGAATGAATAGACAGCCTCAACAAATGGGAATAAATAGGCCACCCCAACAAATGGGAATGAATAAGTCACCTCAACAGATAGGCACTAACAGACAGCCTATGCAATCAGAAATACATAAACAGCAAACAGGAAAAAGAACACAAAGAAAACAAAATCAACACAGATTAAGAAAAATATTTATTAGGACATTTTTAATTGTATTTTTTATATTGTTTTTGGGAGCAGGAGGAGCATTTGCAGCATTTAAGTATTATACAAAAGATATGCAAAGAGAAACGGTAGACGAAACAGTGTTACAAGTAAATGAAGAAAAACAAATACAATCTGTAGAAATGAAAATTAAAAATATTGCAGTATTTGGTGTGGACTCCAGAAATGGAGAAGATACAGGTAATTCAGATGCGATTATGATAGTATCTATAGATGGTAATAAAGGAAAAATTAAAATGGTTTCTATTGCAAGAGATACCTATGTTAATTTACCTAAATATGGAAAAACAAAAATAACACACGCCTATTCTTATGGAGGGCCAGAATTAGCTATGGCAACATTAAATGAAAATTTTGGTATGGATATTACAGACTATATTACTGTAAATTTTGAGCAGTTGGCGGAAATTATAGAAAAAATGGGCGGTATAGATGTAGAGCTAAATGAAGCAGAAAGACAGGAATTAAATAAATATGTTGCTCCTGGTGTAGAAAAAATACAGCAAACAGGTGCAGTTCATCTTAATGGAGAACAAGCAGTAAGCTATTCCAGAATTAGAAAATGTGATAGTGATGATATGAGAACGAGCAGACAAAGAAAAGTAATGATGTGTTTGTTTGAAAAAGCAAAAGAGTTAAGTCCTTTTCAATATCCTTCTTATATCAAAACATTTATGCCTATGATGGAAACTTCTATGACGGACTCAGAAATATTACAGTTAGCACCTGTTGCCATGAATAAAAATTTGATATTAGAACAAGATAGTTTTCCGAATGACTATATTCAAACAGATGGCTACAAAACAAAAACAGAAGTAGAAGGCGTTGAATTGTGGGTATATCATTATGACTTGCAGGAAGCAGCAAATATGCTCCAAAAATTTATATATGACGATATACCATTTTCAGAATATGCTCAGCAATAAAAGTAATATTTCAAGTTTTTTAAAAAGAACAATTACTATAATATCAAAAAATGACTTGACAAATACAATAAAAAAAGTATAATGAATATCATTAAGAAATGAATAAAAAAGGCAATGAAAAGAAGAGTATGCTTTGAAAAAATCAACAGAGAGTTCTACAGTGCTGAAAGAGAACGGTTTGGAAAAAGCAGAACATGGTCTTGGAGCTGCATACTGAAAGCATATTTTATGTGAGTAGGATATGACGGGAACGCCCGTAACAGCGTTAGAGTGTCAGTTTTTTTAACTCGCACTTGATGAGGCTCTTATTGTGAAATAGGAGCAAAATAGGGTGGTAACACGAAGTTATACTCTCGTCCCTATGGAAAGTATTCCTAGGGAGAGAGTTTTTTTGTGGTCTGATAACAAAAATTTATATTTGTATTTTATAAAAATGAAAGTAATAAGCAAAATGGTATTTAATCAAACGGCAATATTGTTATTTGAGGTGGTAATGTATGGAACAGCAAGATGTGATTATTGAACTAAGAGAAATGAGTAAATCATTTAAAGTAAAAAATGGTGTAGTACACGCACTAGATAAAATTGATTTAAAAATCAATAGAGGAGAAATATTTGGCATTATAGGTATGAGTGGTGCAGGCAAAAGTACACTGGTAAGATGTATTAATTTGTTAGAAAGACCTACAGAGGGACAAGTGTTATTTGATGGGCAGGATTTAACGGTATTGAAACCTGCAGAACTAAGACAAGCGAGACGTTCTATGGGAATGATATTTCAACAGTTTAATCTTTTAATGCAAAGAACAGCATTGGAAAATGTTTGTTTTCCTCTTGAAATTTCTGGTGTAAAAAAAGAAGAAGCACATAAAAGAGCAGAAGAACTTTTGGAAATTGTAGGGTTGGAAGAAAGAAAAGATTCTTATCCTTCACAACTTTCAGGCGGACAAAAGCAAAGAGTAGCTATCGCAAGAGCATTGACAACAAATCCTAAAGTATTACTTTGTGATGAAGCGACCAGTGCATTAGACCCCAATACAACAAGAAGTATATTAAAATTATTAAAAGACATAAATAAGAGATTAGGTATTACTGTTGTAATTATAACGCACGAAATGAGTGTAATAGAAGAAATTTGT
The DNA here is from genome assembly GCA_910586765.1 of uncultured Clostridia bacterium. Taxonomy (GTDB): domain Bacteria; phylum Bacillota; class Clostridia; order Lachnospirales; family Anaerotignaceae; genus Coprocola. Next base: position 42,002 of record CAJUJJ010000009.1, on the reverse strand, counting down.
CAAAGAGTAGCAATTATAGACAGCAGTAAAATTGCAGAAATTGGTACAGTAGAAAAAATATTTACTGCACCAAAATCTAATATAGGAAAACAGCTTGTATATAGTGAAAGCAAGCCAAAAACACAATTTGATGATACAAATAAAAAATATTGTAGAATTGTATTTGAAGGAGAAACCTCTTTTAAACCTATATTAGCAAATATGATATTAGAATGTAATGATGTCGTAAACATTATGTATGCTAACACTAGAAATATTGATGGGCAGGCATATGGGCAAATGATTGTTCAACTGCCTCCAGACGATAAAACAGCAAAAAAAATGATTGCATATTTAGAAACACAAGATGTAAATTTTGAACAGTTGTCAGAATTAATTTAATATATTAAGAAAGGAGAAAGTGACATAGTATGTTTAAAGAAGGTATGTTACAAGTACTTGGTGTGGGAATATATGAAACATTATATATGACACTGATTTCTACACTGATGTCTTATGTGATAGGGCTTCCTTTAGGACTTGCACTTGTATCAACAGATAAAGAAGGACATTTTATTATTCCATTTTTCAATATAAAAATACCAATTATATGGTTCAATAAATTATTAGGTTTTGTAGTAAATGTATTGCGTTCTGTTCCATTTTTGATATTGTTAATTGCAGTAATGCCTGTAACAAGGGCAATTGTAGGCACTACAATAGGTTCTAAAGCAACCATTGTGCCTTTGGTAATTGCAGCAGCACCTTTTATAGCACGTATGGTAGAGTCTTCTCTGAAAGAAGTAGATAGAGGCGTTATTGAGGCAGCAGAATCTATGGGAGCATCTCCTTTTCAGATTATGTTCAAGGTACTTCTGCCAGAAGCAAAGCCTTCTCTTTTAGTAGGAGCAGCAATTTCTATAACAACAATATTAGGTTATTCTGCTATGGCAGGCATTGTAGGCGGTGGCGGATTAGGTGCTATTGCTATGAATTATGGTTATTACAGATATCAGCAAGATATTATGTTTATAACAGTCATACTTCTTGTGGTAATTGTACAAATTATGCAGGAAGTAGGCATGAAAATCGCTACAATAAGCGACAAAAGATTATAATATGTTTTTAAGGGAGGAAAAAAGAAATGAAAAAAAGAGTATTCGCATTATTGTTGGGTAGTGTATTAGCAGCAGGAGCATTTACAGCTTGCAGCAGTACAACATCAGAGCCTGCACCAGCAGATGACCAACAACAAACAGAAGGAGAAGCACCATCACAAACAGAAGGAGAAACTGTTTCCATTAAAGTTGGAGCATCTCCAGCACCTCATGCAGAAATATTAAGACAAGCGCAAGAGGCTTTAGCGGCAGAAGGCATTGATATGGAAGTAATAGAATTTTCAGATTATGTACAGCCAAATACAGCATTAGAAAGCGGAGAATTAGACGCAAACTATTTCCAACACGAACCATATTTGCTTTCTTTTAATGAAGAACAAGGTACACATTTAGTATCTATAGGAAATGTACACTATGAGCCTATGGGTATTTATGGTGGAAAAACAACTTCTTTGACAGATGTGCCAGATGGTGCAAAAGTTGCTGTACCAAATGATACAACAAATGAAGCAAGAGCATTGCTTTTATTAGAAGCAAATGGTCTTTTGACAATCAATGCAGATGCAGGTATTAAAGCAACAAAATTGGATATATTGGAAAATCCTCATAATTTAGATATTATTGAAATGGAAGCAGCACAATTACCACGTTCTTTACAAGATGTAAATTTAGCTGTTATTAATGGTAACTATGCTGTAGGTGCAGGGTTAAATGTTAGTGATGCTTTGGCAAAAGAAGAAAAAGACTCACTTGGTGCACAAACATATCCAAATATTATTGCAGTAAAAGAAGGAAACGAAAACAGACCAGAACTTCAAAAATTAGTAGAAGCATTGAGAAGTGATGAAACAAAAGACTTTATTGCAGAAAAATATCAGGGTGCAGTAGAACCTATTGAATAATGATATAATATATAAAAAAGGACGAGAAATGGCTTGTTTCTCGTCTTTTTTTCATAATAAAGTAAAATAGAAAATCTATAATTTATTTGTATCATATTACGTAAATAAGTATTTCATAAATATTTTGTTAGATGTGCTGCTTGTTCAATTTTTGGCATAATGTGGGGGACAGAATATATTGCATATATGGTATAAAACGGTTATAATAAAGAAACAGCAATGCTGTAATATTGAAAATTAGGAGTGAATACATATGCTAAAACCAGTGGCAGATTTATTGGTATTGACTATGGTAGCAGGAAATGTACCTACAACAGAACTACCACAATATAATGAAATACCAGTTGTGTCAGAAAATAGCGTAGCAGAAGAAGAACCATTTATTATAATAGAAGAACCTATGCAAGAGTTAACACCAGCAGAAACAATTACACAGCCAGAGGAGCAAATACCTCAAGAGCGTAATTTTGATTATGACATAGCATCTTATACTACAAAGTACACAGGAGCAGACTCCAACAATAGAAATTATAATATGCACCTTGCTTCAGACTCTATAAATGGCATTATATTAGAACCAGGAGATAGTTTTTCTTATAATGATGTTATATTAAAAAATAGCCACAACGGCAGGGACTATAAAGAAGCAGGAATTTATTCAAATGGTAAAGCAGCTACAGGAATAGGAGGAGGAATTTGTCAAATATCTTCTACACTATATCAAGCAGCATTATATTCTGGTATGACAATTACACAAAGAAAAAATCATTCTCTGCCAGTAGCTTATATGCCTAACGGCAGAGATGCTACAGCATCTTGGGGCAGTATTGATTTTAAATTTAGAAATGATTTAGATGTAACAGTAAAAATAGAATCTGTTATGCAGAATGGTAAATTAAAAGTAAGATTTTTGTCAACAGAAAATCCTAATGTAGGCAATATTAAAATAGATGTTATTCATCAAGCAGATGGAGCATATGTTTTAAAAAGAACAAGGGCAGATGGTACTGTAGATTATACTGCAACAAGTAGATACGGAAATTAATAAAATGATTTGAATAAAAAAGTAGGCAGCTTATGGCTAGCCTACTTTTTGTAATTGATAATAAATATATTGTATTATTTTATGATATAATAAAATGGAAAAAGGAGAGGAAAAAAATGTTAGATATTTGTTTATTAGGGACAGGCGGTATGATGCCTATGCCTAACCGTTTTTTAACGGCTATGTTAGCAAGATTAAATGGAAGATTGCTTTTAATAGATTGTGGAGAAGGTACACAAGTTAGTATGAAGTTGTTGGGCTGGGGATTTAAAACAATAGATGTAATTTGTTTTACACATTTCCATGCAGACCATATTTCAGGATTGCCTGGAATACTTTTGACAATAGGAAATGCAGGACGTACAGAGCCTTTGACATTGATAGGAGGTGTAGGACTGCAATATATAGTGGAGGGATTAAAAAGAATTGCACCAGAATTGCCTTTTGATTTAAACTATATAGAATTGAATGAAGATACACCTAACCCTATTGAAATAAATGGATTTCGTATTTCTTATGTATTGGCTGACCATATGGTACGTTGTTATGCCTATAAAATTGATGTACTTAGAAAAGGAAAATTTGATTTGAAAAGAGCACAGCAGCAAAATATACCAAAAGTAATATGGTCGAAATTACAAAAAGAAGGGAATGCAGTATGGGAGGGAAAACAATATACGGCAGATATGGTAATGGGAGCAGAAAGAAAAGGTATTTCTGTAGTATATTGTACAGATAGCCGACCAGTGGACAGACTAATACCATTTGCGAAAAAAACTGATTTATTTATATGTGAAGGAATGTACGGAGAAGAAGAAAAAAAGAAGAAAGCCATTGAAAAAAAACATATGATTTTTTCAGAGGCAGCAATGTTGGCAAAACAGGCAGAAGTATCACGTTTGTGGCTGACGCATTTTAGCCCTGCACTTTTAGAACCTGAATTATATTTGCAAAATGCTTTAAAGCATTTTGAAGGAGCAGAATTAGGAGAAGAAAGAAAAACCATATCACTTTACTTTACAGAGGAATAAATGATATAGATTGCAGTAATAAGTATATATATGGTAAAATGATAATAAAGCAATATTAAAAAACAAATAGATTATTTTTTCGTATTTTATAGTATTATGGTACTGTATATGCAATTGTTTGATTATTATAATAGTGTAATATGATAAAATAAGTGTGCTGCTTTGAAAAGAGGAAACAATGTTGAAAAATGTAGAAGATTATGAATTGATAAAGATGGCAGTGTCTGGTGACCAAAATGCTTTTTCACAATTATTAAACAGATATAAAAATCTTGTGTATTCTGTGGTATTGCGTATGGTCAATGATGCAGAAGAAGCGAATGACTTGGCACAGGAAATTTTTATAAAATTATATAAAAATTTGGATAAATATCAACCAGAATATAAATTTTCTACATGGCTGATACGCATTAGCACAAATCATGTTATTGACTATCGTAGAAAAAGAAAACAAGAAACGGTTAGTATAGAAGAAATACCATATGAATTAACCAATCAAATGACACCAGAAAAAGAATATGTCAAAAAAGAAGAAATCAAACAATTAGAATGTGCCATAAAAACATTACCAGATTTATATAAAATTCCTATTGTATTGTATCATCAACAAGGATTAAGGTATCAAGAAATAGCAGATACAATAGGAGAGCCTTTGTCTAAAGTAAAAAACAGAATATTTAGAGGGAGGAAAATGCTCAAAGAGAGCTTAAAAAAAGGAAAAGGTGAGGGTATATGAAATGTTGTGATGCGGAAAAATATATTATGAAATATATAGACGGTGAAATAACAAAGCAAGAAGCAGAGCAATTAAAACAGCATATACAACAGTGCCAAAGCTGTGAAGAAAGTTTTTTGTTTTATGACAATATGATACAGGTGTTTGAACAAATGCCTTTATATGAAGCACCAGAAGATTTTGAAAGTAATGTAATGATGCAGATACAAGCATTGGATAAAGTACAGCAAAGAGGTTATGTCAAAAATAGAATATTAGGGCATATTTGGAGTGTTTTTACAGTATTTTTTGGTACAGGTGCAATATTGGTATTTTATAAACAGCCTATTATAGAAGTATTTGAAAAAAATGCCCTTTTAAAGCAATGGGTAGCAAATATTATGCCTATTGAACAGAATATTTCACAGCAGGGTCAGGTACTTGAAGATATTACAGAAAATATTATGATATGGACAGACCAAACATTAGTAAATGGTTTTGGTGTATTGCTGTTATTACTTTGTATTATTTGTGCAGTGCAATATGTAATGTTAAAAAGAAAAAAAGAAACAGATAGGATAAAACATAAATGGATAAAATGAAAAAGTTAGATTTATTTTTGATTTATGTCGCAGTAGTAATTGGTATTACATTGCTGAGAATTTCAAAAGGATACCCTGAGGGATTGGTGCAGTTTTTAAATAGTTTTGTAGAATTGACAGAAAATATTATAGGATATTTTGGCTTAACAAAATTATTTCATATACTACATTGTTTTTCTATAAAATGGATACTTTTTTGTATAGGAAGTATACAAATGGCTTTAGGATATTTGATACTGTTTTTGTTTCGAAATACATGGGAACAAGGAGCAATGATACTTTTGAAAAAAGGTAGTGATGTATTAAAAACAGGCATTTGTTTGTATGTTATGCTTTTTGCTGTGGTATTGATGTTTATTTATTCTGTGGTGGGATTGCCTATAGGAGCAATATTACTACTGTTAGGATATATTGCAGAGATGTTTGGACGTATTCCTATTGCGATATTTTTAGGATATTTACTTTTGCAACAGTTTCAAATAAAAGGAGAAACCTATTTATATTATATTATAGGAAGTTTTATAATGCTTTTGTTTGAGAATGTATATTTAATAGGAAGTGCATTTTTGTTTTTTGTATTTCCAGTGATAGCATTAGGAGTAGATATGCTTTTGATAGTATATTATTTTGTATATAAATGTAGTTTTACTATAGAATGGGAACAACAACAGAAATTTGACAGAAATAAAATAAGGAACATCATAAAGGGGGAAAAATAATATGGAGGAACAACTGATACTTGCTGTAGAAAGTTCTTGTGACGAAACAGCAGCAGCAGTAATGAAAAATGGCAGAAAAGTGTTGTCAAATATAATTTCATCACAAATTGCATTACATACTGTATATGGTGGTGTAGTGCCAGAAATTGCTTCCAGAAAACATATTGAAGCAATCGATGGCGTTATTATGGAAGCACTCAAGCAAGCAAATGTAACATTGCAGGATATTGATGCTGTTGCAGTAACATATGGTCCTGGATTAGTAGGAGCATTGCTTGTAGGATTGGCAGAAGCCAAAGCACTTGCTTTTGCAATCAAAAAGCCGTTAATAGGAGTGCATCATATAGAGGGACATATTTGTGCCAATTATATAGAAAATGAATATTTTAAACCTCCTTTTGTGTCTTTGGTAGTTTCGGGGGGACATACTCATATTGTATTTGTTCCTGAGTACGGAAAATATGAAATTATGGGAAAAACAAGAGATGACGCTGTAGGAGAAGCATATGACAAAGTGGCGAGAGCGATAGGAATGGGTTATCCTGGAGGGCCTAAAATAGATGCAGCAGCCAAAAAAGGAAATCCCAAAGCGATTGATTTTCCAAGAGTATTTTTAGAAGAATACAGCTATGATTTTAGTTTTAGTGGTTTAAAATCTGCTGTACTCAATTATATTAATAAAGCAAATATGACAGGACAAAAAATTGTACCAGAAGATGTTGCAGCAAGTTTTCAGCAGGCGGTAATAGATGTTTTGGTACAAAAGACACTCAAGGCAGTAAAACAAAAAGGAGTTCATACCATTGCATTAGCAGGAGGCGTTGCTTCAAATAGTGCTTTAAGACAAACAATGAAACAAGAATGTGAAAAAAGAGGATATACGCTGCATATACCAGAACCAATATATTGCACAGATAATGCAGCAATGATAGGCTGTGCAGCTTATTATGAATATCAAAAAGGGGTAAGAGATGCTTTTGATTTGAATGCGAACCCTAGTTTGAAATTGGGAGAGAGATAATATGACAGTATTGGTAACAGGTTCTTCCAGAGGCATTGGAAAAGCAATCGCTTATGCTTTTGGTAAAAAAGGGTATAAAGTAGTGCTAAATGGCAGCAAAAATAAAATAGCACTGGAACAAACAAAAAAAGAATTTCTACAACAAGATATTGACTGTATTGCTGTATTGGCTGATGTTTCAAAATATGAACAATGTCAAATACTTTTTGATGAAATACAGAAAACATATGGTGGTGTAGATATATTAATCAATAATGCAGGAATTTCTCATATTGCATTATTTTCAGATATGACACCACAACAGTGGAAAAGTATATTGTCTGTGAATTTAGAAAGTGTTCTGAATTGTACGCATATTGCGTTAAAATATATGCTGCATTGTCATAAAGGTAGTATTATTAATATTTCTTCTATGTGGGGACAAAGGGGAGCTTCTTGTGAAGCAATTTATTCTGCATCAAAGGGTGGTGTAGATGCTTTTACAAAAGCTATGGCGAAAGAGTTAGGCCCTTCTGGCATTAGAGTAAATGCAATAAGTTGTGGCGTAATTGACACAGAAATGAATAACTGTTTTGATGAGCAGGAAAAACAAATGTTAATAGAAGAAATATCACTTATGAGAATAGGAAAAACAGAGGAAGTAGCAAATTTAGCCGTTTTTTTGGCAGAGGACACAGCTTCTTTTATTACAGGACAAATTGTAGTAATAGATGGTGGTATGTTATAAAAAAATGAGATTGGAGTGTTTTTCCAATCTCATTTTTTATAATATTTATTTTGATATAATACTTGATATATGTTGTAGTAGTGTGTCCATTTCATCATCTGTACCAACTGTAATACGTAAATGATTGTTGATGCGAGGCAAATTGAAATAACGTATAAATATATTTTCTGATTTTAGTGTTTCAAAAATATGTTTTGCTGATATGGTGTTATGGGTAACAAACAAAAAATTAGATTGACTAGGAAATACTTTAAATCCCATATTTTGCAGTTTTTTTGTACAACGTTGTCTTGTTGCCATAATTTTTTGGCAAGTTTGTTGAAAATAGTTTTCATCTAAAATAGAAGCAGCACCTACTTCTATCGCAACACTATCCATAGTATAAGAATTATAAGAATTTTTGACTGCCTCCAATGTTTGTATTATTTTTTCATTTCCCATAGCCATACCAATACGCATACCTGCAAGAGAACGAGATTTTGAAAAAGTATGTACAACAAGAAGATTTTGATATTTTTCTAATAATTCTAAACAAGAATATGCACCAAAATCAACATATGCTTCATCAATTATCACAATAGAATTTTGATTTTGCTCTAAAAGCTGTATAATGTCCTCTTTAGATTGTCCCATACCTGTAGGGGCATTAGGATTTGGCAGTATAATACCACCATTTTCTCTATTATAATCTGCTATATTGATATGGAAATTTTCATCTAAAGGTACTGTTTGATAGTCTATTTCCAAAAGAGAACACCAAACAGGATAAAAAGAGTAAGTAATATCTGGAAATAGTATCGGTTTTTGAGAATTGAAACAAGCCATAAAAGCAAATGCAATGACTTCATCAGAACCATTTCCTACAAAAATTTGACTTTCTCTCAATTTAAAATGTTTTGCGATAGCTTCTTTTAATTTAGAAGCATTGGCATTAGGATAAAGACGCAAACGATTCGCGTCTATATTTTTTAGTGCCTCTATTGCTTTTGGAGAAGGAGGATAAGGATTTTCATTTGCATTTAATTTGATAATATTTTGATTTTTAGACTGTTCTCCAGGAACATAAGGTTCTATTTGACGAAGATTTTTTTCCCAATTTGACATAATTATTCACCTCATTATTGTTTTTCTACAGTATTATGTTGTATTTCATTGCTTTCCGTTTCTTCTGCTTTATTTTCACTATTTACTGCTGTACGAGCAGTAATGTTTTTGTGAAGCAAAGGCAAATATAAGCCCTTTTTCACTATTTTTTTAGGTAGTTTAGAAATATTTTTAACTGCTTTGACACCAACAGAAAGAGGACGTTTAGAAAAATGTTCGTGTGTTGTTTCTGTATGATAATCAGAAATTGTTTTTTGATATAGTTGTTCCATATTTTGGGCAAATGCTTCTACAGATAATAGTTCCATTTTAGTAAGTGAAGCATCAGAAAGCCTTTTTTGTAAAGAAGGTGTACTTAAAAGCATATAAAGTTTTTCTGTTAAATCTTCTTCTGTTTCAAAAAGCAATCCTGTTTTGTTGTTGTCAACAATGTTTTCGATACATTCATCTCTTTTAGCTATTACAGGGATACCTCCAGCCATAGCTTCTGCAAATGTTAAACCTTGTGTTTCTGATACAGAAGCACTGCAAAATACAGTACCAATTTGATAGTATTTTCCAATTTCTGACCAAGGCTTTGCTCCTATAAAAAGGACTTTATGTGCAATGTCTAGTTCTTTGGCTAATTGCTCTAAATTTTCTCTTTCTGGCCCATCTCCTACAATAACCATACGGGCTTGAGGCATTTTATGAAACAATGTGGGCAAAGCACGTAATATTACATCAATACTTTTTTCTTTTGCTACACGTCCTAATGATAATATAACAGGTGTATCTGGTTCAAGTCCTAATGATGTTTTTAATGCAATGGTATCTTGTTCAGAAAAATTTTTTTTGGCAAATAATGCTGTGTCAATGCCTGTTGGTATTACTTCAATAGGTTTTGTAACACCATATTCTTCTAAAAAGTGTTTTGCTTTTTCTGTAGGAGCAACAACAGTGGTTGCACTGTTGCAAAAAAGTTTGCTAAATTCTTTTGCCATAGTGGGCGTAACAATATAGCCATTGGCAATATAATGAACATAATCTTCATACATAGTATGATAGGTGTGTACCATAGGTATTTTTTTTACAGAAGAAAGTAGTTTTCCGAATATTCCTAATGGAAATTCTGTTTGTGTATGCACAATATCTAAATGTAAATGAGATATTTGATTTAGTGCAATAGGAGAATAAATAAGACCTACACGATAATTGCGAAGCAGCATAAAAGGTAGGCTGGGCATAGCAATAACATATTCATCTTTTTGTTCTTCTGTTGTTTTAGGGTCTTTTGGTGTAAAAATGTAAACTTGATGTCCTCTGGCTCTTAATGCACCAGCAAGTGTATGAACAGAGGTAGCAACACCATTAATTTGCGGGAAGTAAGTGTCTGTAAATAAACCAATATTCATAATATAAAAACCTCCTAATTGTGAGTTGTAAAATTACGAAATAAACTAAAGGCATTTTAATATAAAAAAAGGCAGTTGACAACTGTTATAAAAATAAAGTAAGAAAATTTTAAGTTAAGAGTGTTGTAGAATAGAAAATAATGTACATTAAAGTAGAGCTTTATTTAAAGAAGGAATAATTTTTTTGATATGATTGACAGTTTATATTGTGGTATTATACTATAAATGAATTATAAAAAAGCAGTAAAATAAATAGGGGAGAATAAAATGGATTTTAATATAGAGCAGAAAAGGGCAATAGAACATTACAAAGGAGCAATGTTGGTACTGGCAGGGCCAGGAAGTGGAAAAACGACAGTAATTATATATAGAGTAAAATATCTTATAGAACAACACAATGTAGCACCAGAAAAAATACTTGTTGTGACTTATACCAAAGCAGCAGCAACAGAAATGCAGCAGCGTTTTTTAAAGTTAAATATTATAGGAGGAGATAAAGTTACATTTGGCACATTTCATAATATTTTTTTTAGAATATTGAGAAAAGCATACCATTATCGATTAGAACAAGTAATTAGTGAAGACGAAAAATGGAATTTTTTTAAGAAACTGATAGTAGAATCTGAAATTGAAACAAATGATATAGAAGAATATGTTAGAGATTTGTTAGGAGAAATGTCATTGATGAAAAATGAATTGATACCATTAAAACAGTATCAACCTATTAATTTTGAAACAGAATTGTTTCAATTTTTTGTAAGAAAATATGAAAGATATAAAGCATCTAAAAATAAAATAGATTTTGATGATATGTTAACACAGTGCTATGAATATTTGACATTGGAAGAACAAGGCAGAAAATATTGGCAGCAACGTTTTGAATATATATTATTAGATGAATATCAAGATATTAACCAAGCACAAAATGTTTGCATTAGTATGCTGGCGGAGCCTCAAAACAATATTTTTGCAGTAGGAGATGATGACCAAAGTATTTATTGTTTTAGAGGAGCAAGACCAGAATTTTTATTACAGTTTCCTCAAAAATATGTAAATAGTGAAAAAGTCATATTATCTGTAAATTATCGTTCTACAGAAAGAATTATAAAATTGTCAGAAAAAATTATTTGTAATAATAAAAAACGTTTTGCAAAAAATATGCACGGTGAAAAAGGACAAGGCGAAAAGATTATATTTTTTACAGAGAAAGATGCTTATGAAGAAGCAGAAAGAATTGCATATTTGTTGATGAAAATGAGAAAAAAAGGAATACCTTATACAGAAATGGCAGTAATATATAGAACGAATATGCAGGGAGGTATTTTTGCAGGAGCACTGACACAAAAGGGAATACCATTTGTATTAAAAGATAAAGGTTCTAATTTATATAGCCATTGGATTACAAAAGATTTGACTTCGTATTTACTTTTGGCAGAGGATATTAATAACAATGCAGATTTTCGTCGTATTGCAAATAAACCAAAGAGATATATTAGTAGGGAACTTTTAGAACAGTCAGAAAGAAGTGATTTTCCGCTTTTGAAAGCATTATATGCTTCTCCATATTTAAGAAAATATCAAGTACAGCATTTACAGGATTTAGAGAGCCATTTGGTACAAATAAAAAAAAGGAAACCATTAGAAGCGTTAAAATATATTAGAAATATTGTAGGATATGATGATTATTTAAAAGAATATGCAAATTTTAGAAAGGCAAGTTTAGAGGGGTATTTAGAAATTGCAGAAGAGATTACACAATTTGCAAGCATTGCAGAAGATACAGAAAGTTTTTTGAATAAATTGAGAGAAATGGAAAATGAAATGGCACAAAAAAATAAAAAAGGCAATACACAACAATCACAAGGGGTAACACTTTCTACTATGCACTCTGCAAAGGGACTGGAATTTGAAATAGTATTTGTACCTAGTATTGTGGAGGAAGTAATACCACACAAAAAAAGTGAAACACCAGACCAAATAGAAGAAGAAAGAAGATTGTTTTATGTTGCTGTAACAAGGGCAAAAAGTAAGTTATATTTATCTGAGATAGCAAAAAGGCATGATAAAAAAACGAAACGCTCTTGTTTTTTAAAAGAATTAGGTTTATAACAAAAACAATATAAAAAGTTGCTATATTATAATGTTAATAAAAGTGTAAGAAAAAATTAGTATTTATATTTTTTGGAAATTGATATAATAATGACAATAAATAAATGAGGGAGGTTGTAATAATATGAAAATAAATAAAAGAGAGCAAAGAAAAAGGCGTATTGCAGCGATAGTTGCGATAGTGCTTGTGATTGCTATAGTATTGAGTTTAATTGCACCAATATTTTCTGCTAGAGCAATGGCTGCACCAATGAATACAGTAGTAGTAGATACTGTTTCAACGACTTCAAATGATGGTACAGAACAAAACAATGGTGCACTTTCTGAAAAAGATAAAAAAGAAAGAGAAATTGGTACAAATGACTTTTCTGCAAATATTTTGATTGGATTTGAACAGCAATTTATTGTAGGGAAAACAGTACCTGTTAATGCTGTTATAGTAAATAATAGTGATGATTTTAAAGGAGAATTTCAAATAAAAGTATATTCTACTATTGGCACTAACAATAATGGAGGACGCTATTCTATTTATTATCAGCCTTTGGAACTTTCAAAAGGAGCAGTAAAACAAATTTATTTGTCTGTGCCTATACAGACAATACAAAAAGATTTTGAGATAACATTAGTAAATAAAAAAAATCAAATTGTATATAGAAAATATGTTACTGCTCAGCCATTAGACCCTGCAACAATATTGGTAGGGGTACTTTGTGAAAGACCAGCAGATATGTCATATTTGTCAGCAATTCATTTTGCGGAACAAGAAGATTATACAGGAGAATACACTAAAACAGTTTATTTGGATAGTGAAACATTTCCAAATGAACAATCTGTTATCAATCATTTTAAAGTAATTGTAATAGATGATTTTGATACAAAATTATTGTCAGAAAAGCAAAAAGAAGCACTTTTAAAATGGATACAGCAAGGCGGTATTTGTATTATAGGTACAGGGGTAAATGCTTCTAAAACAATGAGCGGACTACAAAATATTGTGTCTGTTACAAGTGAAAGCACAGTACAGAGAAATATTGTGTTAGCAGGGCAAAGTGTAAGGGCAGATATAGCAGAATTAAATTTGTCAGAAATAGAAGATGTTCAAACAGATGTCTTTGAAAATGCCTCATTGTTGTCTATGGGGAATGGAGCAGTAATATTATATAATATATCATTATCACTAGAACCTGTCATTAGTACAACAGGCTTTGTAAATGAAATAAAGGGTTGCTGCGAATATGTCAATGAAGATTTTATGAATATAGAATATGCAGATAGTTATAATTACAATCCTATGTCTTATATAGCACAAAGGTTTCCAGAATTAAAAGCAAATAGTATTTATATGATATTGTTTGCTGTAGTGATTTATGTCATTATAATAGGTCCTGTATTATATTTTATATTAAAAAAGAAAGATAAAAGAGAATTTGCTTGGATAGCAGTGCCAGCTATTTCTGCGGTGTTTATGCTGATTATATTTGTATTAAGTATGAATAGCCAATATAAAAGCGGCTTAATCAATATTGTATCTGCTACAGAAATAGAACAAGGACAAAGTATAGCAAAAACAGAAATATATGGTTGTGCAAAATCAAATAAAAAGGGAACGGTTGTATTAAGTTCAGAAAAAGCAATGAATTTGTCAATACCTTCTGAAGACAGATGGAATTATTATGAAGAAGTAAAAGAAGTGTATTTGAATAAAATATTGGTAGGAGATAAAACAGAAGTTACATATTTTGATAAAAGTAGCTGGAATAACAATGACTTTGAAATGGAAACTGTAACAGATATGGGTGGTATTGTAGCGTGTGATGTCAAAATGGAAGGCGAAAAATTAGTTGGCACAATTACAAACAATACCAATAGAAATTTTAAAGATATGTTAGTAGTAGTGGGAAAAAGAATTATAAAAATAGATAGTTTAAAAATAGGAGAAAGTATCAATATTAGTGAGGAAATTATAGACAAGCAAATAACAAATTTATCAAATGCAGTATGGGAAATATTTAGAGATGTATATGATAGAACGAAATTGAATGAAAAAATAAAATCAGGAGAAATGACAAGACAAGATGCTTATCGCATTATGAGAGAAGGAGATTTAGTACAAGATTATGTAAATTGGAATGAAGCAGAAATGCGATTAGTGAATGAGGGAGATATGAAAATGTGTTTGTATGCCTTTGATGAGGAAGGCATATTGCCAGAACAAATTAATATCAATGGAGAGAGTGCATTAGAAAATACATTAAATTTGTATGTTATGGAATATAGTGTACATTTGTCAGATGCAGCAACATTTGAAATACCTTATGGTGTATTATCTGGTGTTGTGCTTTTGGAAGAAAGTACACAAGCTGTAAACGATTATAGAGATAGTACAATTTATGCAGAAACAGCATCAGAAGTAGTATGGACATTTGGTATACCTGCAAATACACAAATAGAAAGTGTTCAGTTCCGCTCTTTAAATGATGCAGGAAACTTCTATCAAGCACCAGAGATATACAATGTAGCAACAGAACAATGGGAAGCATTGAGCAGTGACCCATATTATACTATTTCAGATTATATGTGGATAACAGAAGATTATCCAAATGGCTGTATAAAAGTAAAATATTTTGTACAAAAAGAAACGGAAGTCAGATACCCAGAAATGAAAATAAAGGGGGCAGGGCAAAATGTTGGAAATTAAGCATCTTATGAAAAAATATGGAAAATTTACCGCAGTAGACGATTTGAATTTAACTATACCAGAAAGTAGTATATTTGGATTTGTAGGGCCAAATGGTGCAGGGAAAACAACTACAATGAAAATTATGTCAGGGCTTTTAAAAGCTACAGATGGCAGTGTTATGATTGATGGAGTAGATGTTACAAAAAATCCCAAAGCATTGAAAGAACATATCGGGTATATGCCAGACTTTTTTGGTGTGTATGATGATTTAAAAGTATCAGAATATATGGACTTTTATGCAGGAACTTATTACATTCCTTATGAACAAAGAGAAGATTTGATAAATAATTTGTTAGAAATTGTAGACCTTTCTCATAAAAAAGATGCGTATGTAGATGGATTGTCAAGGGGTATGAAACAAAGGCTGTGTTTGGCAAGAAGTTTAATACATGACCCTAAATTATTGATATTAGATGAACCGGCTTCAGGACTTGACCCAAGAGCAAGAGTAGAAATGAAAGAGGTATTAAAACAACTTCAGACAATGGGAAAAACAATTATTATTAGTTCTCATATATTGCCGGAATTAGCAGAGATGTGTACAGAAGTAGGTATTATAGATAAAGGGCATATTGTAGTGCAGGGAACAGTACAAGAAATTATGAAACAGATGACAAAAGTAAGAAGAATACAAATACGCCCTCTTGAAAATATGACTGCTTTGATGAAATTGTTGGAAGAACAGCCTATTGTAGAAGATGTCATCGAAAATACATTTGATGTAGAATTTTCTTATCAAGGCGAAGATAAAGAATTAGCAGGGCTTTTAAAACAAATTATACTAGCAGATATTGAACTAGTATATTTTAAAGAAAAAGAAGGAAATTTGGAAGAAATATTTATGCAGGTGACAGGAGGCGAACAAAAATGATGATGAACCCTGTATTGCGTCGAGAAACAAAAACGACGTTAAGAAGCTGGAAAATGTTTGCAATACTGACAGTATATGTTGCTGTAGTAGCATTAGGAGCAATACTGTTTCTATATGGTACAATGTTTAATTCCTATAATTATTCATTTGACCCAGCAGAAATGACATATATGTATGTTGTATTATGTGCTATGCAAATGGGGCTTATGCTTTTGGCAGCTCCAGCTATGACAGCAGGCTGTATTAGTGGAGAAAGGGAAAGACAAACATTGGATTTGCTTTTAATGACAAAAATGTCATCGCTGTCTATTGTAATAGGAAAATTGATGTCTTCTATTGCAACACTTGTGTTAATTATGGTGGCAACATTACCTGTTTTTGCTATAGCGTTCTATTTTGGAGGTGTTACAATTACTTCTTTACTAATTATGATGCTTTATATTATGGTCACAACTTGTATGACTTGTTCTATATCCATATTTTTTTCTTGCATATTTAAGAAAACAGTAGTATCTATTGTTATAGTATATTTGCTTGTAGGAGGAGTATTTTGTTTTGGAACGCTTATTGCAGTATTTTTACAGCAAAGTCTGCATTGGACAATGTACCAAACAGACCCAAGTTTAACATTTCCATTGATAATACTTTCTGCAAATCCGGGTGTAGGATTTTTTTCACTAATAGATAATCAATTAGGAACAAATGTAGCATCTAATTTATTTTATCGTTATGCTAGTAAAAATGCTACAATGAATACTATAGTACACCATTATTGGGTAGTGAATTTTGTATTTAATGTGATTGTTTCATTTGTGTTTGTGTTGTTGTCAGCACATTTTATCAATCCAGTAAGAAATAAAAAATAAAAAAAAGAGGAGAGAACAATATGAAACAGCTACAAAAAAGACTTTTGAAATTAAAAATAAAATTAGTATGGGAATTGTGGCTAAAAGTATTTTTAAAATGTGCAATAATAGGTACAGCAATTTCGCTTGTATATGTTTTGATTTCAAAGTGGAGATATTTATTTGATGATAGTGTATTTTTTATAATTGTTGTATTGGCTGTTTTATTTTGTTCTTGTATTGTTACATATTTAAAACGTGTTACATGGCAAAAAACAGCACAAATAGCAGATAAATTAGGATATAAAGAACGTTTTATTACTGCATTAGAATTACTGGAACAAAAAAGAGAATATACAAAAATAGAAAAATTGGTAATAGAAGATGCTTTACAAAAAGCACAACAATGTGATATTTCAAAAGAATATAAATTGACAATACCTAAAAAAGAAATAAAAATATTAGTAGTACTTTTTGTAGCATTGTTTGGTACAAATATTATTACTACTCCACAACAAAAACAAGCGGAACAATATGCAGCAGCACAGCTCAAAAAAATTGAACAGGTAAAAAGTGAAGTAAATAAAGAACAAGAAATAAAAGAAGATGCTTTAAAAGCATTTAATAAAGAAATGAATACATTGACAAAAAATTTAAAAAAAGCACAAACAGTGGAAGAAAGCAAAAAAATAGTAGAACAGGCACAACAAGCTGTAAAAGCATTAGAAAAAGAAAGTATGTCAGAAGATTTAAAAAAGGTGTCTGAAAAACTTTCTCAAAATGAAAAAACAAAAGACTTAGCAAATGCACTGGAAACAGGAGATGCAAAAGCCATTAATGCACAAATGGATAGTTTATTGTCTGAAATGGAAGATTTGCCTCAAGAAGTGCTGGAACAAATTGCACAGGCATTAGATGACATAGGAGAAATCAATGATGAAGAATTAGCAGAACTGCTTAAAAATTTGTCGCAGCAACTTTCTAGCGGAAATATGGCACAAGCAATTACACAAGGACAAGCATTAAAAGGAAAATTAGCATCATTGTCAAGTGAAAATACTGATTTGGTACAAAATATGGAAAATCTAAATCAGGCATTAGCTGAAAACACTTCTTCTAAAACAGAACAGTCAGGGCAATCAGGACAACAAGGAGATGGACAAGGGCAGGGACAAGGAGAAGGAGAACAAAGTGGTAGCGGTCAAGGCGGACAAGGGCAAGGCAGTGGTCAAGGTATGAACAGTGGTCAAGGCAGAGGAAGAGGACATCAAGAAACAGAAAAAATATATACCAGAAAAGCAGAAAATATGGCAGGATACCAGACACAACTGCAAGGACAGCAAAATGAACAAGGGCAAACAAATATTACAAGAGAGCAAACAATAGGAGAAAGAGGACAAAGTTTGCCTTATGAACAAGTATATCAGTCTTATCGAAACAATGCTTTAAAAGATATTGAAAATAGTGATGTGCCTTATGGCATGAGAGAATTGGTTTCTGAATATTTTTCAACATTAGAACAATAAGGGGGTGCAATAAATGCGTTTTTTTCAGCCATTAGGATTTTTTGCTTTAATAGGAATACCCATAATTGTTTTGATGTATTTGATGAGACAAAAATATAAAGAACATCAAGTGTCTAGTTTGTTTTTATGGAAAAAAGCAGAAAGCTATAGTATGGCACAAAAACCTTTTCAAAAATTGAAAAAAAATTTGTTGATGTTTTTGCAAATCATTGCAGTAGCATTATTAGCGATAGCACTTGCTAGCCCTTATATTATGGGAGTAAGTGAAACAAGTCATATTGTATTTGGTGTAGATTGTTCTTTAAGTATGCAGGCAAAAGATGAACAGGAAGGCAAAAGCCGTTTAGAACAAGCAAAACAGCAAATAAAAAATAAAATAGAGCAGTCACCACCTAATGGTATATTTAGTATTGTGATTTTGCAAGATACTCCAACAATATTATCAAATAACAGTACAGATAAAACAACATTATTAAAACAAATAGAAGCTATTCAGCCTACTAATGGAGGAGTAGACTGGCAAAACAGCAGAGAACTGTTACAACTGGCAGGAGCAGAAAATGGTCAAATTTCTATATTTACAGACCAGTATCAGCCAACATTGGAAGATTTAGATATAGAGCAAAATATATTAGGAAAAAACAGCGAAAATACTGCTATTACATTGCTTTCACATAGTCAAGGAGAAAATGGTTTTCAAGCACTGGTAAAAGTAAGCTATTTTGGAGAAGGTGAAATTACAAAAACAGTTAATTTGTTTTGTGATGGAAAAGCATTTGATAGAAAAGAAATTACAATACAAGGCGGAAACAGCAAAGATGTGATATTTACAGGCATTTCACAACAAACAACTGCATTGACAGCAACATTAACACCAGAAGATGTTTTAGCAGCAGATGATAGAGCATATGATGGAGCATTTTCTCAAACAAAAAAGAAAGTGCTTTTAGTGACAGACCAGAATATATTTTTAGAAAAAGTATATAGTCTTTTGCCAGAAGTAGAACTTTATAAAACAGATACAGAACATATTGAAGAATTAAAGGGATATTCTCTTTATATATTTGATGGCGTAATACCAGAAAATTTACCACAAGACGGCTATTATGTATTTTGGAATTTGCCTAATGATAATACGATATTGCCTTTGGGAGCAGAACGAAATATAACAGGACAGGCTAATACACAAGGTTATGGCAATATGACACTTGCAGAGACATTGACATTTGATATTGAAAAAGCGAAGTCATTTTCTGTACCAATGTGGTCATCTCCTATATTAGAAGCAGATGGAGAAGCCATTGCGATAGCTGGAGAACAAAATGGCATTAAAATGGCAGTATTTGCATTTGATATTCATAATACAGATTTGCCATTGCAAAAGGAATTTCCTATATTAATATATAATTTGCAGAATTGGTTTTTTGAACAAAGTGGGCAGCAGTCTTTAGAGGGTATAGAATCTGGAAAGACAGTAGAAATTACACTTTTACCAGAAACAAAAGAGGCTTCTGTACAGTTTCCAAATGGACAAACAACAAAAATAGCACCACCTTTTCCTCCAGAACCTTTTACAGATACACAGCAAACAGGCATTTATACACTGATACAAAAAGACCAGTCACAACAGCAGACAACAAATACATTTGCTGTCAATGCCAAAACAGCAGGAGAGTCTGATTTAATGCAGCAGTATCAATCACAAAAACAAACACAAATACAGCAAAACAATGCTAAAAAAACAATAAAAGTAGGAAAAAGTATTCAAAATGCTGTAATACTTGTGTTGCTGTTACTTCTGCTGTTAGAATGGAGAGTGAATTGCAATGAACGTTAATGTAATGAAACCTTATTGGCTTTTACTTTTTGCTGTAATAGTAGTGTTGTTGTATGTAATTGCGAAAAAAGGAAATTTAAAAAATACATTTCAGCGTAGATTTTTTGTATTTATAAGAAGTATTGTTGCTCTTTTGTTGATACTGGCATTGTGTGATGTAAGTATACAAACCACTTCTCAAAAAGTAACCACAATATTTGCAGTAGATTTGTCTGATAGTGCAAAACAATCACAACAAGATATAAAAACATTTTTGAAACAAGCAGAAAGTGCAAGAAGTGAAAAGGACAATATTGGATTGTTGTGTTTTGGCGGTGATGCGGTATTAGAGCAGTCTCCTATGAGTGATGTGCCTTTTCCTCAAAACTTTTTGTCTTATGTACAAAAAAATGCAACAAATATTAGTGGTGTATTAAATTTAGCAAATGCAGTGATACCAGAAAAAACAAGAAAAAGAATTGTGCTGCTTTCTGATGGCATTGAAACAGTAGGAGATGGCTTTGCACAGTCAAAATTGTTGCAAGCACAAGGTATTACAGTAGATGTATTCCCATTGCAAACAGAAGAACAACCAGAAGTACAACTTTCTGCACTTCAAGTTTCTAATTTGATAAATAAAAATACAGAATATGATATTACATTGCAAATAAGCAGTAATATAGATACACAAGCAAATGTAAAATTATTTAAAGGAAATAGCTTAATTGCAAATGAAGAAATTGCAGTAGTAAAAGGAGAAAGTAATATTGTATTTTCAGATAAAACAGAAAATGGTGGCAGTATACTATATAGAGCAGAATTGTCAGCACAACAAGATACGATTTCTCAAAATAATAAAGCCTATGCGTATTGTTATGTTACAGATGTTGCACAAATATTGCTTATAGAACAATATGATAGTGGTAATGTATGGGAAGATTTTTTACAAAATAGTCAAGCTGCTGTTACTAAAATAGCAGTAGAAAATGCACCTGTTACAGTGGAGCAGTTTAATCAATATGATGCTGTAATATTGTCAGATGTTTCTATAGAAAGTATGCCAAGTGGATTTTTGGACGCATTGGAAAGCTATGTTAAAACAACAGGAGGAGGACTTCTTGTAACAGGAGGAGAAAACTCATTTGCATTAGGTGGTTATTATAAAACAAAATTGGAAGATATATTGCCAGTAGAAATGGAACTAAAAACAGAAGGGGAAAATAACAGTCTGGGTATGATAATGGTAATTGACCGTTCTGGAAGTATGGACGGGGGACAGTATGGTGTTTCAAAAATTGAAATGGCAAAAGAGGCCTGTATAAGGAGTTTAAGTAGCTTTATGCCAGGAGATTGTGTAGGTATCATTGCATTTGATGATATAGCACAATGGGCAGTACCTTTTCAGACAGTACAAGATAACATTGCAGACATTCGTATGGGCATAGGCAGTATACAGCCTGGAGGAGGTACTAGCATATTGCCAGGACTAAATGCAGCATATGATGTATTAAAAGATGCCAATACAAAACAAAAACATATTATACTTTTAACAGATGGACAAGCAGAACAGACAGGATATGATGGCATATTAGAAAAAATGAATGAAAATGGTATTACATTGTCTACTGTAGCAGTAGGAACAGGAGCAGATACTTCACTATTGAAAAGGCTTTCAGAACAAGGTGGAGGAAGATATTACTTTACAAATGAATTTAGTGATTTGCCTGAAATTTTTGCAAAAGAAACATTACTTGCAGGAAAAGAATATATTAATAATAGAACATTTTACCCAGAACAAAAAAACGCTTCTGCAATTATGGCAGATATTAGCACTGTGGCAACACTAGAAGGATATGTCGGTACAACGGCAAAACCAAGAGCAGATGTTGTATTAGAAAGTGATAAACAAGAACCAATACTTGCAACATGGCAGTATGGTTTAGGAAGAACAGGTGTTTGGACAAGCGATGTCAGTGGAAAATGGAGTAAAAATTGGCTGGCTTCCCAACAAGGCAGACAAATATTACAAAATAGTGTTTCTTGGATAATGAAAAAGCAAAGTAGTAAAGATGTTACAGCATCAGCAGTAATAGAAGGAGAAAAAAGTCTTTTGACTGTTACAATGGCATATGATGAAAGTGTTTCAGAAGTAAAAGGCACTGTTGTTTCAAATGATAATAGAACATATAATGTAATATTAAATAGAACCGCACCTAATGTATATGTAGGTAGTATGGACACTGTAGCAGAAGGCGGATATATATTAAATTTGCAAATAACAAATACAAAAGGAGAAACTGATAGTGTAAATACAGGATTTGCCATTGCCTACCCTAAAGAATATGATAGACGAAATTGGGGAAAAGGGGACATTCTTTTAAATAGAATTGCAGAAGCAACAGGAGGACGTGTATTAACAAGCGGAGAAGATGTATTTACGCAAAAGCCTCAAGCAGTGTCAGAAAGTAAAAGTTTAACAAATCTGTTTTTGGTGTTGGCATTGATTGTATTTTTGTTAGATGTCTTTTTTAGAAGATTTTATATTGTAACACAAAAATTAGAAAGTATTTTGAAAGGACTGAAAAAAGAGAAAAATCAAACAGTTCCACAACAAACAGTACAGAATAAAAACTTTGAAAGAGAAATGAAACAAGCACAAAAAAGACAACAGAAAAAAGAGAAAAATCAAAAAGAACAACAACAAAATAGTGAGAGTATGGCGACACAGTTAGCACAAGCAAAGAAGAAAAGAAAAAGATAACTAATTAAAGAAGCAGTACAAAAAACTGCTTCTTTTTTCGGCATTATGTTGTAAAAAAAAGAACTTTATTTGTTGTATATTGTTTGTTTTTATCGGTTTATAATAATTTATAACTTTGTAAAGAAAATTTAATATATTTGACACTATATTTCAACATTGCTCCGCTATTATAGAGTAATATGCTAATATTATATCATTATTTGAAAATATATTAAAAAAGTATATTTTAGGCATATGGATAAAAAAAGGAAGTATTTATAATAAGGGAAAGGGGGAAGCCAACTGTGTCACAACAGCGAAACAGTCACAATAACCATAATAACCATAATAACCACACTTCTTACAGTAGCAATAATGTTGCTTCAAAAAGAACACAGAAAAGAACAGAAAGAAGAAAAAAGGCAAAAAAGAAAGCATTTTTTGCTGGAATATTGGCAGTTGGTATGATTGCAGGAGGAAGTGTATTTGCCTATGGGCAATACATGAAAAACAAAATGGAAGAGGCTGTAAATATAAATACAATTTATAATGGTATTTCTGTCAATGGAACAGATATTTCAGGAAAAACAAAAGAGGAAGCATTACAGCAGTTGCAGCAAGAGGCAGATGTACATTTGGGCAACCAAAAAATTACAATACAAAAAGAGGATAAAATTTGGGATATTCCATTTTCTGATTTAGATGTAAAATATGATATAGAAGCATCTGTGGAACAGGCATGGGAAATTGGAAGAACAGGAGAATTGAAAGATAGATACAAAGTTGTAACAGATGTTGCACAAAATAAAGAAGATATTCCTATATCTTATACACACGATAATCAAAAAGTGGTAGAGAAATTACAACAAATTGCTACAGAATTTAATGTTGATGCACAAGATAGCACTATAACAAGAAAAAATGGTGCTTTTCAAATTACAGATGAACAAAAAGGCTATGCTTTAGATGTAGATAAAACAGTACCTAAAGTGGAGGAATTGCTGGAACAAAATACAGGAGGTATTGTAGAACCAGAAATTACTGTAACAGAACCAAAAGTAACAAGGGCAGATAATGAAAAAGTAACAGATTTAATAGGAACCTATAGTACAACTTATTCAGCAAATGCAGCAGGAAGAAATGAAAATCTACGTGTGGGCTGTGCCAATATAGATGGTACTGTAATTGCACCTGGAGAGGTGTTTTCTATGAATGTGGGACTTGGCCCTCAAACATATGCGAATGGTTATAAAGATGCAGGAGTATATGTAAATGGTAAAGTAGAACAAGGCGTTGCAGGAGGCGTTTGCCAAGTAACATCAACATTGTATAATGCAGTGATATTGGCAGAATTAGAAGTTGTAGAAAGGTATCCTCATTCCATGACAGTAGGATATGTACCCTTAGGCAGAGATGCTGCAGTAGCAGGAGATTATAAAGATTTAAAATTTAGAAATGATACAGAATATCCTGTTTATTTAGAAGCTTATGCAAGAGATGGAAAAGTAGTGTGTAATTTGTATGGACATGAAATACATGATGCAGGACACAAAGTCGATTTTGAAATGGTATTTGATGGAACAATACCAAAGCCTGCAGAAAAAATAACAAAAGATGCTTCGAAACCAGAAGGATATAGACAAGTAACTTATAATGGCAAAACAGGAAGTAAAGTTAGCACTTATAAAATTATTACAGAAGGTGGAAAACAGACTAGTAAAGAATGGTTTTCTAGTTCCACATATAGAGCAACAGCAGATGAAGTAACAGTTGGTACTAAAAAGGCAGAAGCAGCACCAGAACCAACACCAGCAACACAAACAGAAACACCTAAAACGGAAGAACCAGCAACAGATACTTCTACAACAGAAGAAAATACAAATAGCGAACAACAACCAGAAGATAGTACACCGATTGGTGCAGAATAGTATGATAAATAGCACATTGATTTGCATCAATGTGCTTATTATATTTATGAAAGAAGGGAAAAAATGTTACAGTGTTTAATGGTAGCTTTAGGAGGCGGCATAGGTGCTATGTTCCGCTACTTATTAGGTAAAATCAATTTGCCTTTTGAAACAACATTTCCTATTTTGACACTATGTATTAATTTAATAGGAGCATTTATAATAGGGCTTGTAGTAAGCGGAGCAATGAAGTATACTGTATCAGAAAATGCAGTATTATTTTTAAAAACAGGACTTTGCGGAGGGTTTACAACATTTTCAACATTTTCACTAGAGAGTGTTACATTGATAGAGCAAAAAAATAGTATAATGGCATTTTGTTATATTATAAGTAGTGTTTTACTTTGTATAATAGGTGTATGGTTAGGGAAAAAAATGTTTTTATCATAAGGAGGAATAGTATGGAAATTGGAAAAATACCACCAGAAACATTAAATAAAATTGTATTAAATCCTATAAACAATTTTGCTGTAAAAAGAGAAGATGTATTTTTAAGACCAAAAACAGGAGAAGATTGTTCTGCTATAGCATTTGGAGAAGAACTTTGTGTGTTGTCAGCAGACCCTATTACAGGAGCAGAGCAGGATATGGGATATATTGCAGTGCATATTAATTGTAATGACATTGCATCAAGCGGTGCAGAAGCAGTAGGCATATTGTTGACAGTATTGTTGCCAGAAGGAAGTACAGAAACAGTATTGTCTGACATTATGGAAGGGGCATATGAAGCAGCCAAAGAAGTAGGCATTGAAATATTGGGAGGACATACAGAAATAACATCTGTTGTAAATAAACCAGTCATTTCTGCTGCGATAATAGGCAGAACAGATAAAAATAATTTCATTGCAACAGGTGGTGCAAAAGTAGGACAAGATGTAATTATGACAAAGTGTGCTGGTTTGGAAGGCACAGTAATATTAGCAAAACAATATGAAAAAATATTGTCAGACAAAATAGATAAAAGTTTGATTGAAAAGGCGAAACAAATGAGAGGATTTTTGTCTGTAATAAAAGAAAGTAATATTGCAAAAAAAATGGGAGCAACAGCAATGCACGATGTAACAGAGGGAGGAATATTAGGAGCAGTTTGGGAAGTGGCAGATTGTTCTGGTACGGGCATTTTAGTAGAATTAGATAAAATACCTGTAAAAGAAGAAACTAGAGCAATTTGCCAAGCAGCACATATCAGCCCATATGAATTGATTTCAAGTGGAAGTTTAATTATCACTGCTTTTGAAGGAGAAAAAGTAGTAAAAGCATTGCAACAGCAGGGAATTGAATGTGCAATAATAGGAAAGATTACAGAAAAAGAAAAACAAATGATAAAAGATGAAAAAATACAGCAATTAAATCAGCCAAAAAGTGACGCATTGTATGCTGTAAAATTTGAGTAATAAAAAAGAGATGGGATAGTATGGAAAAAATAGCATTAAAAAAATTACGACAAGATACACAATTTGCACAAAAAGCAGCAAAATGGTTTTCAGAAAAATGGGATATACCTCAACAAGAGTATGAAAATAGTATACAGCAGTGTATTTGTCAAAAAAATACAGTGCCACAATGGTATGTTGTTGTAAATGAAAGTGACGAAATAATAGCAGGTGCTGGAGTAATTGAAAATGATTTTCATGAATATAAACATTTAAAACCAAATTTATGTGCTTTATTTGTGGAAGAACAATATCGCAAAAAAGGCATTGCAAAATATATATTAGATATTGTGATAAGGGATATGAAAGATATGGAGTTTCAAAAATTATATTTGGTAACAGACCATACGAAATTTTATGAAAAATGTGGTTGGGAATTTTTGTGTATGGTAAATGATGAGGAAGGAATACCAGAAAGAATGTATGTATTTAATATAGTATAAATTTTGAAGGAAAAACTGCAAAAATAAAAAAACTAAGTTAAAATATGTAATTTATTTCTTTTTATTTCCAAAAAAAGATAAATATTTCACAACTTTGTAATTAATTTTAGCCATTTATGTGATTTTTGAGAGTATAAAAAACAATTTTAATAAAAAAGAAAATGCGAATAAAACAATATTTTTATAAAATTTTATCAAAAAAATAGTACTGTATACTATTTAGAAATATAAAAAATAAATATTTTTCGTCAAAATCGTATTTATCTATTGCTTTTTATGGTATTTTATTGTATGATATTTCTATAAGAAAAAAGAGTGTTGAAAAAATAACACTTTTCTGCAAAAAGTAGTAGAGTAATAAAATAAAATGAAACAAAATTTAAACAAAATATTTCTATGTGATAATTTTATGTATTGAAAGGATTGATTTGCAATGAGAAATTTTATCGCAAAACACGTTGAAGAAATGCCACCTTCTGGTATCAGAAAATTTTTTGATGTAGCTGCAACAATGGAAGATGTTGTTTCATTGGGTGTTGGAGAACCAGATTTTAAAACTCCAGAACACGTTAGACAAGCTGCAATCGACTCTTTAAAAGAAGGTAAAACAAGATATTCTTCTAATCAAGGTATGCCTGAATTAAGAAAAGTAATTTCTGAATATCTTGACAGAAGATTTCATACAAAATATGACCCTGCTGACCAAATTCTTTGTACAATAGGTGCTTCTGAAGCAATCGACATTGCATTAAGAACAATTATTGAACCAGGCGACGAAATTCTTGTTGTAGAACCTTCTTATGTTTCCTACAAACCAAGTATTACATTACAGGGTGGTGTACCTGTTGTTTTAACAACAAAAGTTGAAAATGAATTTAGATTGACACCAGAAGAATTGGAAGCTGCTATCACACCTAAAACAAAAGCATTAATTTTCCCATATCCAAATAACCCTACAGGTGGTATTATGGAAAAAGCAGATTTGGAAAAAATTGCTCCTGTATTAATTAAACATGACATACTTGTTATTAGTGATGAAATTTATGCAGAACTTACTTATGGTGGTTTAGACCACGTTTCTATTGCTTCTATTCCTGGAATGTATGAAAGAACAATTGTATTAAATGGCTTTGCAAAATCTTTTGCTATGACAGGCTGGAGATTAGGCTATGCAGCAGGTCCTAAAGATTTGATATTAGCTATGAATAAAGTTCATGCTTATGTTATTATGTGTGCTCCTACAATGAGCCAATATGCAGGTATTGAAGCATTGAAAGACCCTGTACAATGTGATAAAGACGTAGCAGAAATGAGAGAATCCTATGATGAAAGAAGAAAATACTTAATCGGTGAATTTAATAGATTAGGTATGACTTGCTTCGAACCAAAAGGAGCATTCTATGTATTCCCATCTATACAGTTAACAGGTTTGACATCTGCTGAATTCTGTGACAAAATGCTTTTCGAAGGTAGAGTAGCGGTTGTTCCAGGTACAGCATTTGGTGATTGTGGTGAAGGATTTATTAGAATTTCTTACGCTTACTCTATGGACGAATTGAAATTTGCTATAAGCAAAATTGAAGCGTTCTTAAAACAAATTGGAAAATTATAATAATTCATTTCTTTTTTAACTTCTTATATAATAAGGACATACCGAAAGGTATGTCCTTATTTGCATTAAAATATTGAGAACTTCATAATAATTTAGGAAAAGAAATAATTCTTTTTTGTAATAGTTACATTAACTTGTTAATTTCTTCAATGGATAAACCAGTTGCTTTTGATATTATATTAATATCTTTAACATCTAACATAACAAGTAAGTTTTTAGCAATTTCAATTTGTTTTTCTTTTTTTCCTTCATTTCTTCCTTCATTTCTTCCTTCTGCTATTCCTTCATTTCTTCCTTCTTCTCTTGCTTCTTCTTTCCAAATTTTTTTTGCAGTATCCATATCAAACTCTGTAAATAACATATTTACCACCTCGCTTGCATTTTTTTCTAAAAATTTTTTCATTACGTTTTCATTGATACAAGTTTTTACAGCATTAACAATAGCATCGTTCAATTTTAACCCTTTTTTTAGATAAGTTCTTACAACTGATATAAAATAACTATACTCTTTTAAATGTTGACATTGTTGTACAATAGTATGGTTTTCCTCATAATTAATATTGATAACTTTGACGTTTAATTCCAATTCTGGAGGGTTTTGTGGCACCAGAAAGGCATCTGATAATTTTAATATTTTTTCTTTAGGATAGTTTCTGACACCATTATAGAACACATAACAGTGTGGAGTTGGTATTTTTTGTAAGGTACTTCTATAGACAATATTTCTGTCAATCAACTTTTCGTATTCTCTAGCAATATAAAGTAAACAGCGTAAAGGCATATTATTATTGATAGTGCTTTGATGCTCTATGAGAAGTATAAATTTATTATCTATGGTAAAACAAATATCATTTTTCTGGTTCATAAAAAGTACATCTTCTAATGTAATAATATTAACTTCTGTTTCTTCTCCATAATTGGTATTTTCTAAAGCATTGTAAAGTAATCGAAGTTTTTGTTTATCTGAAAAATATCGTGTAAAGACAGAGTCTTTGTATTTCTTATTTGTATTCATTGTTCCACCTCTTATTGTTATTATATAAAAAAAGTGTCATTATTACAATAATTATTAAAGTAAACTTTAAAAATACAAAATTTAGAAAAACAAGAATATAAAGGTGCTTATCATTAGGAAAATGAAATTAATATAAAACCTCAAGTTTTTTGTTTCAAGTATGATGGGGGATTTTTTTCGGTGTATTTGATAAAATACATAAAATTATCAAAAAATATTATCATCTTCAAAATGTTCCATAATATCTTCAACTTTACAATGGAGAATATTGCAAAGTTTGTCTATTGTATTTACTTCTATATTTTTATTGTGACGTAATCTATTTAATAGAGAACGATTTATATAATATTTTGTATAAAGGTCATATTGTGTAATGTTTTTTTCTTTCATAGTTATCCATAAACGGTCGTATTTTATCATATTAATCACTGCCTTTTTCAAAATAATACTTGTATTTTATTAATTATCCATGTAAAATGGATTTAATAATAGTGTTGTTATAAAGACACTATTTATTAATAAAATAAATAAAATATGTTTTGAGAGGAGAAGAACATGAAAAGTATTTTAGAATTATTTGCACAAGATGAAATAAAAGTTATCTCAAGAGGTTATCAGTATAGTAAGGAGTGTTTAAAAACATATGAAATGTTAGAAGAACTAGAAAAAAAGATAAATGAAAAATTAGATGAGGAAGGAAAGGAATTATTTGATAAATATGATAATATAATAAGTGACTTAAATGGTATGATTAGAGCAGATGAGTTTATATATGGCTATCAATTAGGTAGTTTAATGATGATAGATGTTTATTCTGTTTTTAATTCCCCAACGTTTGATGAATAGCATAAAAATATGATATAATAACAAAGAGGTGACATTATTTAAAATATAGAATTTATAATTCAACAAGTAGATGTTTCTATAGCAATGGAAGATATGTCATTAACAGAAGAAAACAAAAAAAGAATTCGTTTTTTCATTGAAGATAACAAAAAGGTCAAACAAGAAATACAAAAATTAATACAACAGCATACTTATAAAAGTGGAGTAAGTATATGAATGATAATTATAGACAAAAAGAGTTAGTCATTTGTGATGAATGTGGAAGTAAATTTTTAAAAGGAAGTTCCTATATGATGAATTTATGTCCTGAATGTGCACATTATTTATATGGTTATCCAAATTGTAACCGTGTTTTTAAAAACGGAAAATGTATTTATTGTTATTGGAATAGAAGTGAAAGCGATTATATAAAATGGCTGAAAAATAACACAATTAAAAAGTAGTATTGAGGGAAAACTTTTTTATTTATGAAAAGTTTTCCCTTATTTTAAATTTATTCTATTGTATGAAATAAAAACCTATTATCAACAATTTCTGTTGTTAATTTTTTTTCATCTATCAAATAAGATAAATAGGAACGTATAGTACTGCCTACCAAAACATATTGGCTTGCGTCCATAATTAAATGATAATGGTTAAACACTTTTGTCAACAATTCTTCTGCTGTAGAAGGTGTTTGGCACAGTGTCAACAAAAGTTGTATGATTTCTTGCACTTTATTTTTATTTATTTCTGCAAGGGCAGCAATATTTTCTGTAGTTTCTGTATGAGCAGGTATATACAGCTTTCCTTGCAATGTGCTAATATAATCAAGCGTTTCCAAATATTTTCTAACATCATATATAAATGAAATATGATATTTGTTTAATATTGTTTCACTAGAAACACAGTCTGCTAAAAAATAAATGTTATCAGGTGTTTTAAATCCAATCATATCCCAAAAATGTCCAGGTAAATAAAGTATTTCAAAACCTTCAGGCAAATGAGCATTTTTTATGTCTTGTGTTTGACTTGGCTGTGCCATAAGAAATTTATGACGTAAAGCAGCAAAAGGATAACCTCCATAAAGAAAAGAAGGTTCTAATATGGTGTTTTCTGTTACTATATTTTCCATAGGTGTGGAATAAATAGGACAATTAAAACGTTTTTGTAAAAATTGATTGCCTCCAATATGGTCAGCATTAGAATGTGTATTTAATATTGCTTTTAAATTCCAATTTTTTTCCTCTAATATTTTTTTGATTTTTCTGCCTGCATCTTTATCATTGCCACTGTCAATAACATAAACACCGTCTGTATCTTCATAGATGCCTATTTTTGCAGGACATTCTATATAATAGGTATGTTCTGCTACTTGAATTAATTCGTACAAAAATATCATATCCTTTCAAAATAGAAAGCCCTGCGAACAAATTCACAGGACTTTTATTGTCATAAAAAATTATTTCATAGAGTCAGTAGCACCGAGTACGTCTTTGATTTTCATTTCAACCAATTCTTGAATTAATTTTCTTGCGTCGCCACAGTAACCTCTTGGGTCAAATGCTTCTGGTTTTTCGCCAAAGCTCTTTCTAATAGCTGCTGTCATAGCAAGTCTCAAGTCAGTATCCATATTAATTTTGCAAACTGCTTTAGAAGCTGCTTTACGAAGCATTTCATTTGGAACGCCTTTTGCACCAGCAATTTTTCCGCCGTATTTGTTGCAAGTTTCAACAGAAGATTCGTCAACAGCAGATGCTCCATGAAGTACAATAGGGAAATTGTGGAAACCAGCTGCTTCTAATTTTTCTGTGATAGTATCCAAACGGTCAAAGTCTAATTTTGCCTCACCAGCAAATTTATAAGCTCCGTGACTTGTACCAATTGCAATAGCAAGAGAGTCTACACCTGTACGTTTTACAAAGTCAACAGCTTGGTCTGGGTCTGTATATGTTGCATTAGCAGCATCAACTTTTACTTCGTCTTCTACACCAGCTAATTTACCTAATTCAGCCTCTACTACAACGCCATGAGAATGAGCAAAGTCAACAACTTCTTTTGTTTTTGCTACATTTTCTTCATAATCATAGTGAGAACCATCAAACATAACAGATGTAAATCCAGCAGCAATACATTCTTTTACTGTTTCAATGTCTGGGCCATGGTCTAAATGTAAAGCAATATCAATACCTGTTTCTTGTACAGCAGCATCAACCATTGCTTTTAAGTAAAGAGGGCCAGCATATTTTAAAGCACTTTTGGAAACCTGCAATATAACAGCAGAGTTTTGTGCTTTTGCAGCATTTACAACACCTTGTATAATTTCCATATTGTTGATGTTGAATGCACCTACTGCATAATGTCCCTCAAAAGCCTTTTCAAACATTTTTTTTGTTGTAACTAAAGCCATTTTAAAACACCTCTCTCTTTTTATTTAAAAAATTTTGAATAAAACACCTTCTACTAAATTATAATACAGCATTTTGTTTGTGACAAGAGTTTTTAGTATTTTTTATAAAAATATGGTATACTTTAACAGGAGGAGATGAAACATGAACTATTTTATCATAGCAATATTGATAACAGTGGGAGATATATTAACAAAAAAGAGCATATGTAATAATATAAAAGTGGGACAAAAAAAAGAAATTGTAAAAAAACGGCTTTATTTCTGGCACATAAAAAATAAAGGTGCGGCATATAATAGCTTTGAAGGGCATATAAAGCAAATAAAATGTGTTTCTGTAATTGGTATGCTTTATTGTGCTTTTCATATGGGCAAAAGTAGTAAAATAAGTAATATTGCATATAGCTTTTTGTTAGGAGGAGGACTTGGCAATTTTATAGAAAGGGTAAAATATGGAGAAGTAACAGATTTTATTTATATTGATAACCAAAAAAAATCTGAAAATGCTTTTATAGAAAAAATACTTCAAAAAAGTAGACCAATATTTAATATAGCAGATGTTTTTGTGGCATTGGGAGCAATGCTGTTTATTCTTTCAGCAATATTACAAAAAGAAAAATAAAATTTTATATCACTTAGGTATTGTCATATTGAAAAAAACATACTATAATAGATACTGTAAAACAAATAACTACAATATGTTTTAAATTCCTGAAGTGTTCGACACTCCTGCCATATTTGAACCTACATGACTTAAACGGGATTCCTATATGCAAAAGATATGTCAGGCCCCAACATAATTCCCTTTGGGCAGGGGAAGACAGAGTCTTTGCTGCGGTTGCCCACCTGGCGTAGGCTAGGTGTCAAGAGGTGGGAACCGGCATTTTGGGATTAAAATTTTGTACTCTATTATCTTTTTAGATAATAGAGTATTTTTTTGTTCTTAGTAAAAATGTTTATTCATCATCAAATTCTAAAAATTTAGATGGCGAAACATGAAAAATATCCGCTATAGTAAATAATGTTTTTAATGAGATTGGTTGGGCAACACTTGGTGTTTCAATTTGAGATAAATAGCCAACACTCAAATCTATTTTTTCAGCTAGCTGTTCTTGAGTAAAACCATTCTTTTTGCGATAGTATGCAATTTTTAATCCAATTTGAATATATCTACTGTCATATTTATCCATGTAATTCACCTCTTTTTTATTTTATATGATTGACTTTAAGAGGTGAATAATATACTATATATATTATTATATATGTAATATATAGATAAATATCTTACGTATTGAAAACAATAAATATATTTTGTGTTGCATTTACTATAATCTCATAGTAATAATACATTAAAAATAATATTTGTACAGTGTTAAAAGTAAATTGTAACTATTTATAGATATATAAGGGGGATTTTTAATGTTAATGAAATTTAGCGAAAGATTAAAAGAATTAAGAAAAGAAAAAGGATTTACACAAAGAGCACTTGCAAGGCGTTTAAATTATGGTTGCACAACAATCGCTAATTATGAAAGAGGAAAAAATAGACCTAAATTTGAAGATTTAATTAAACTAGCCGATCTTCTTGATACTTCTATAGATTATTTGTTAGGAGTTTCTGATATTCGTTATGAAATGATGCCATATAAAATGATAGAAAAAAAGATATTAAAAACAGCAATACAAAATGATATAACTTTAGTAGCTATGGATAGATTGATTATATGGTTTATATATCAAACATTAAAAAAGAATTACTCAGATGAAATACAGAAAAATGACTTGCATAATGATAAAGAAGCTATGAAAAATATAATGCAATCCGTAGAAAAAAAGTGTTGTGTAGAATTTTCAGAAAGATTTTACTATTTTATAAGAAATGACTTAATTAGAGATGCTATAATGTCACAAATATGAAGTATAAAAAGACCTTTAATATAGAAAGGTCTTTTTTATTAGGAATAAATTTATTCTTTTGGAATAAAATGATAAAAATGGTACAAGTCTTTGCAAAAGAGGAAGGAGAATAAAGACATGAAAAAAACAACTCTTTTATTTTGTATTGCTATGCTTTTATTAGGAGGCTGCAAAAAAGAGAATGTACAATCCAGAGAACAACCTATGCAGTCACCCAAAACAGGTACTTTACTGCAAATAGAAGGGGCGAATGTGGGGAGATTTGGTGATGATATTCCTATCACAAGAGGAGAAATGGCGAAAATGATAGCATTATCATTTTATACACCAGCAGAAATTACAGAAATAAAAAATAATATTCAGTTTAATGATGTAAGTGTAGAAGATTGGTATTATCCTTATATCAATGCAGCAGTAACGGCTGGTTATCTCTCAGGAGAAGGAGAGAACTTTTTACCAGAAGAAAATGTAACACTAGAACAAACACAATTTTTAATTAATCGATTAAATCCAGACAATGAAACAAAAATTACAATAAATGATGAAAATAAAAATAAAGCAGTAGCATATAGCTTGTGGTTAGAATTGTTTGAGGAAGCATTAAAGGGTAGAAGGGCAGAAGATAGTTTATATTCTTATGATATACAGCCTAGAGAACAAGTTTTATTGGATACAGCAGATAATGGTACAATACTTTTAATGGAAGATGGTATTTTTACAGCAACAGGAAGAAATTTAAAACCTTTGCAAAATAAAAAAATAAAAATATTAGAAAAGGATAGAGAAATTGTTGCAATAGAAGAAGTGCTGGAAGAAAGCCCAGTAATACAAAATGCTTATTTTACTACTACAAAAAATGGTATAGAAATTGATACAGGAGATGGTGTAAAATTATATGAATATGCAAATACAGAAAATTTACCAGAAAGTGGTATAGCAGATATACAAATAGAAGGAGATACAGTTGTTTCTATTACACCATTAGAAAATGGCGGAAGTGATATAATTAAAAAAGCAACAAACAATAGTATAGAATTGCAAAATCATGGCGTTTTGGAGTGGGCAGACAATGCAAAAATATATGAAGAAAATGATGGTGTTGTAACAAGAAGGCCTGTAACACGTTTAATTAGTGGTACAGATATTGCAGATTATTATTATAAAGATGGAAAAGTAGCAGCAGCTGTAATAAGGAGAGAAGCTGTTCCTAATAATATTAGAGTGCTTTTGAGTGACACAGGTTATACTGGTTATAATCAAAAAAATGTTGTTTTGACAGCAGATAAGCCTTTTACATTACAAGGAGGAGATGTTATAAAAACATTTCAAGCAGGAGAAGAAGTTACATTGACACCAGAGAATGATATGGGACTTTTTGAAAATAATAGAGTATATGTTACAACAGAAGATGATGGACAATTTACAATAAAAAGTATTTCAAGAAATGGTGTTTCTCCACAGTATAGAGGCAGTTTAGAATTAGAAAAAACAGCAAATGGTTTTACAATTATAAATGAAGTGCCTTTTGAAACTTATTTGAAGGGGGTAGTACCTTTTGAAATGCCTGTTAGTTTTGGATTAGAGCCTTTAAAAGTGCAGGCTGTTTCTGCGAGAAGTTATGCCTTTAATCAATTTTTTGCAAATCGATATAGTGATTATGGTGCTCATGTAGATGACTCTACAAATAGCCAAGTATATAATGGTAGTCAGACGCAAGAGATTTCGGATAGGGCAGTAGAAGAAACAGAAGGTATGGGAGTAACATATGGAGATAGAGTAGTAAATGCGAATTTTTATTCTACATCAGCAGGTGTTACGGCAAATTCAGGTGAAGTTTGGGCAGCAGATAATGGAAAGACATTTCCTTCTGAAAATAAAGGGTATTTAATCAGTAAAGAGCAAGGTTTGACAGAAGAAATAGGAGATTTGACAAAACAAGAAAATGCAGAAGCATTTTTCAAAAATTGGGAAGTACAAAGCTATGATAGTGCTTCGCCATGGTTCCGTTGGAAAACAACATTGCCTAAAGAAGTAATTAATGACATTAATGCAAGAATACAACAAGTATATCAATCTAATCATAATTTAGTAGAAGTATTGCAGCAAGATGGTACATGGAAAGTAGCAGACCCTTCCAATTTAGGAGCAATAAAAGATATTGCTGTTTCACAAAGAGGAGAGGGAGGAAATGCTATGTTTTTAACAGTAACAGGAGAAAATGGCACGGCACGTATTAAAACAGAATATGCTATTAGAAATATATTGAAGCCAGTAAAGGCAGGAGAAAATGATGTTATATTGCAATTAAAAGATGGCAGTGAAAAAATAAATTATGCTATATTGCCAAGTGCTTTTATTGCTATAGAGCAGCAAAAAACGCCAGAGAATGAATTAGAAAGTATTACAATATATGGTGGAGGAAATGGACATGGTGCAGGTATGAGCCAATATGGTGCTATGGGTATGGCAGAGCAAGGATTTGATTACAAACAAATATTAGAACATTATTTTGATGGAGCACAAGTGCAAAGGATTATTAATACAGAACAAAATTTGTAATAATAAAAAAGGCTTAAAGGTGTATACTTTTAAGCCTTTTATAGTATTTTTATGAAAATAAAAAATCTTTTTTAGTCTTCCTATTGCAAAAATATGATTTTATGTATACAATTATTTTGTAAAACTGGTGTGATAAAAATAAAGGAGGATATAAATGAAGGGTATTATTACAGTATTAGGAAAAGACCATGTAGGTATTATAGGAACTGTTTGTACACATTTATCAAGAAATAGTATTAATATTTTGGATATTTCTCAAACTATTGTAGGCGGCTATTTGAATATGATGATGATTGTAGATTTATCTACAGCAAAAAAAGAGTTTACTGTTTTATCAGATGAACTTGTGGAATTAGGAGAAGATATGGACGTAATAGTAAAAATGCAGCATGAGGATATTTTTAATTCTATGCACCGTGTTTAAGAAGGGAGAATATCTTGTGATTACAAGAAGTGAAGTTTTAGAGACAAATCAAATGATAGAAGAGGCTAATTTAGATGTGCGTACCATCACTATGGGTATCAATCTTATGGATTGTGCTGACGCTGATATTGATAAATTTAATGAAAAAGTGTATCAAAAAATTACCACTTGTGCAAAAGATTTGGTAAAAGTGGGAGATGAATTAGCAAAACAATTTGGTATACCTGTGGTACATAAAAGAATTTCTGTAACACCGATTGCCATTGCAGCAGCAGGCTGTAAAACAGATAGTTATGTTAGTGTAGCACATACTTTGGATAGAGCTGCGAAAGCAGTAGGTGTAAATTTTATAGGTGGATTTTCTGCATTGGTACAAAAAGGCTGTACAAAATCAGATGAAATTTTGATTAATTCTATACCACAAGCGTTAAAAGAAACAGACGTTGTTTGTTCTTCCATAAATATTGGTACTTCTCGAAATGGTTTAAATATGGACGCTGTGAAAAAAATGGGTGAAGTGATATTGCAAACAGCAGAGCTGACAAAAGAAAAAGACTGTCTGGGCTGTGCTAAATTGGTAGTATTTTGTAATGCAGTAGAAGATAATCCTTTTATGGCGGGAGCTTTTCATGGTGTAGGAGAAAAAGATTGTGTTATTAATGTAGGAGTAAGTGGTCCTGGTGTAGTAAAAAAAGCATTAGAAGAAGTAAGAGATGCTGATTTTGAAACACTTTGTGAAACTATAAAAAGAACGGCATTTAAAATTACAAGAGTAGGACAACTTATTGCACAAGAAGCAGCAAAAAGATTAAATGTACCTTTTGGCATTATAGATTTATCACTTGCACCAACACCATTGATTGGAGATAGTATTGCAGAAATTTTTCAAGAAATGGGATTACAGCAAGCAGGTGCACCAGGTACAACCGCAGCACTTGCGATATTAAATGATAATGTGAAAAAAGGTGGCGTTATGGCATCGTCTTATGTAGGAGGATTGAGCGGTGCTTTTATCCCTGTTAGTGAAGACCATGGTATGATTGTTGCAGCAGAAAAAGGTGCTTTAACATTAGAAAAATTAGAGGCTATGACTTGTGTTTGCTCTGTTGGTTTAGACATGATTGCAATACCAGGTGATACTTCAGCAACAACAATTTCTGGCATTATTGCAGACGAAGCAGCCATTGGTATGATAAATAATAAAACGACAGCAGTACGTTTGATACCAGTAATAGGAAAAAAAGTAGGAGAAAAAGTAGAATTTGGCGGTCTTTTAGGCTATGCACCAATTATGCCTGTAAATACTTATAGTTGTGAAAGATTTATAAAAAGAGGCGGCAGAATACCAGCACCAATACATAGTTTTAAAAATTGATGTGATAATATTAAGCCTTGAAAGGAAATATACTTTCAAGGCTATTTTATATTATAATAATAATATATTGATAAATTGTTATTATAAATAGTATTGTTTTAATTCATTTTGAATTTGAGTCAATACAATTTTTCGAAAAGAACTATCTTTTAAAAAAGTATAAAATCTTTTTGAAAATTCAATATAACATTCCTGTTCTGCGTTTAGCAGTATTTTTTTGATTTGGTCTTGATTTAATCTTTTTGCATTTAATGAATTTTTTGATGTATTATATAAAAAACAAATAATTAATTTGTCCATGAGTGTTAGTTCCATACCTTTTTCGTGTGTTTGTTTTGCAATATTTTCTTGTAATATAGTATCTTGTGTCATGTAATGCTTTACATCAGAAACACCTACTAAATAATCTAAAGATACACC
Source organism: uncultured Clostridia bacterium (assembly GCA_910586765.1). GTDB lineage: Bacteria > Bacillota > Clostridia > Lachnospirales > Anaerotignaceae > Coprocola. The sequence goes on along the minus strand of CAJUJJ010000009.1, from coordinate 2,601 downwards.
AAAAATATTTGCTAAGCGTACTAAATCGCTTATTCTGGGCTGATTTCTGCCGTTTTCGTAATTTGCAATGGCAGTATATCCATAGTGAAGTAAAGAAGCAAGTTCTATTTGTGTAAGATTTTTTTCTTTTCTTAAGTGTTTTAATCTGTCCTTAAATTCCAAAATAATCACCCTTTCTGGTATGGATTTAGGAATGACTGTTATTTCATTTTATTATAAAATAGATGAATAAGAAACACAACTATAATTTTGTAAAAATCAAAACTCTAATTAGATTATAATTTGATGTAGTATATAGCATAATATTTGTAGGGGTATATACTATGAATATTGCACAAAAATTTCAAACAATAAGAAAACAAAAAAAGATTAGTGTTTACAGGTTATCTATTCTTTCTGATATTTCAGAAACGCATATCCACAAAATAGAAAAAGGTATCAGTCAGCCAAGTATTTATATTCTTGAAAAACTTTTAAGCTGCATGGGAGTAACCTTAGTAGAATTTTTTGATGATGATACAGAAATATATTATCTGAATGATATGGAGAAAGAACTTATATGTTGTTTCCGTACATTAACTAAAAAACAAGCTTATAGTGTATTAGAACTCATAAAACAGATGAATGTTTCTAAATAATATTTTATAATTTTTGTTTTTGTTTGGGTTTCAGTAATATGAAACCCTTTCAAGAATACTTTAATAAGTAAAACGGTTTATGTCTTCCATAGTAATGCCTGGCTGTAATGCAATATTGATGGCATTAGCTATAATATTCGCAAGACGGTCTACTACAGCATCTACTTCTTTTGGAGTGACAAACATATTGCCCACATAGGGATTTAATATTTCTACAATAAGCTTGTATTTTTCATCTGTATCCATAGACTGAAGCATTTCATAGAAAGCACTGCCTTTTTTTGTTTGAGCAATCATCTCTTCCAACATTCTGTCCATAGTGTCATTAATAAGTGTTGCAGCATCTACGACAGTAGGTACACCCAATGCTAAAACTGGAACACCAAGCGTTTGTTCATTTAATGTCATTCGTTTGTTTCCTACGCCAGCACCTGGTGCAACGCCTGTGTCAGACATTTGTATTGTACTGTTAATTCTGCTGAATTTGCGAGCGGCTAAGGCATCTATAGCAATCACTAAATCAGGTTTTAATTTTTCAACAACACCTTTTATAATTTCACCTGTTTCAATTCCAGTAATGCCCATAACGCCTGGACTAAGTGCAGCAACACTTCTGACAGAATGTTCTAATTCTTCTGGAAGTACACCTTCCAAATGACGTGTAACAAGTATTTTGTCAATAACTTTAGGGCCTAGTGCATCAGGAGTAATGTTCCAGTTGCCTAAACCAACAACAAGTATAGTAGATTTTGCATTGAGATTTGTTAAGTTGCTGATATGATTTGCTACAACTTTCATCATTTCTTCATGGCTTGTAATGTCATTTTCTTTTAATAATTCCGATTCTATAGTAATATAATTTCCTATAGGTTTTCCCATTGTTTTGCTGCCTGTTTCATTTAATATTTGAACATGAGTAATTTGACAGATGTCTGTTTGTTCTGTTTTTACTTTTACACCATCTATTTCTTGTGTATTTTGTTGTTCTTGCTGTGCAAGTTCTCTTGCTTCAATGGCTAAGTCTGTTCTTGGGCTAAAATTCCATGCAATATTTTTTTCCATGATACTTCCTCCTATAATAATTACTTTTTGCCATTATTTTTACCTTGAATTTTAAATATATACATTGACTTATGGATTGCTTTCGGTTAAAATAGATTGTGTTGAATTAATCACAGACGTGTCGGAGCATAAAAAATTGCTTTTGTGGTTAATAGAAGTATAAAAAGTGATATTCCCCAAAATATCCAAATGATTAAAAAAAATTATAAAAAATAGGAGGAACAAAAATTGGCAAATATTAAATCTGCGAAAAAAAGAATTAAAGTCATCACAAAAAAGACATTGAGAAATAAAATGATTAAATCCCAAACAAAAACAGCAATTAAAAAAGTATTAGTTGCTGTAAATGCGGGAGATAAAGAAACAGCGACAGCAACATTAAAAGGTGCTGTGTCTGCTATTGATAAAGCATATTCAAAAGGCGTTTATCATAAAAATGCAGCAGCTAGAAAAAAATCTAGTTTAACAAGAATGGTAAACGGATTATAATATTAAGACGAATATTAAAAAAAGAATATCTTGTGATATTCTTTTTTTATGCAAAAAATAGAAAAAAATTTATAATAAAAAGAAAAAGAGAAATACTACCAAGTATTTCTCTTTTATCGTTGAAAAAAATGAAATGTTATAAAAAATGAGAATGGTATTAAAAAATCCATGATGTCATGGTCAAAGGTAAAAAAACACTTACTGCCATAGATGCTAATAATAAAGATAACATTAATTTTTTTGTTTTTTTCTTCATGGTATTTTCACTCCATTCTTTGATATAATATACAATAATTTATTTGTGGCTATTATAACAACAGAACTTTTAAAATACAATATTTACTTTTTTTGGAAAATAAAAATAGTAAAAAAGAATACAGATGGTTATTTTAGATAATAAAAAAGGATATAA
>CAJUJJ010000008.1 GCA_910586765.1 uncultured Clostridia bacterium | reverse complement strand
GGTTTTTCTGCTCCAAGCGTGTTTTTGAAGGGGTAGCGGACAAAGTCCGCTGGGGAAACTTTTCACAAGTGAAAAAAGTTTCCCTATTTTAAAAAAATGCTTCTTTATTCACTTTCTAAATAAAATATATATTGACAAAACAAAAAAGTGACATTATAATATGAATATACATTCATATGTTTATATGAAATAAATACGAGAGGAGGACATTTATGCAAAAACAAAAACTGTGTCAATGTCCTGATGAAGTAGATATGGAACAAGAACTGCAAAATGATTTTATTCATGATGTTGCAGAATTTTTCAAAGTATTTGGTGATAGTACACGTATTAAATTGTTGCGTTTACTTTTAAATCAAGAACTTTGTGTTGGAGATATTGCAGAGCATTTGAATATGAACCAGTCTGCTGTATCTCATCAGCTTCGTGTATTGCGTCAGAATGATTTAGTAAAATATAGAAAAGAAGGAAAAACGGTATTTTATTCTTTAGATGATGAACATATTAAAATTGTTTTGGAGCAAGGAATGAGCCATATTTGCCATAAAAAAGGGTATGTGGAGTAAATTTTAATTAGGCTGTTGGTATAAAACAGCCTAATATTATAAAATATATATGAATGAGTATTCATAAGAACATTTGATTAAGAAAGAAGGTATTGTTATGGAAAATGTCATCAGAATTAAACTAAAAGGACTAGACTGTCCCCACTGTGCTGAGAAAATAACAGCAGACATTCAAAAATTAGAAAATTTGCAAAATCCTCAAATCAATTTAATCAAACAAGAATTATCTGTGGAAAAAAAAGCAAATTGTTTTACAGAAGCATTACTTCCTCAAATTACTGAAATTGTGCATAAATATGAGCCTGATGTGGAGGTATTTATGGAACAAAACCAAAAAACATTTCAAATAACATTAAAAGGGCTAGACTGTGCCCATTGTGCGGCAGAAATTGAACAAGGCACAAAAACATTGCCAAAAGTAAAAAATGCTACCGTTAATTTATTAAAACAGCAAATGGAAGTCACAACAGAACAATATACTTCTATAGAAGAATTATTACAAAGTATTTCAGAAATTGTACACAAACATGAGCCTGATGTGGAAGTTTCCATAGCGTCACAAACACAAACTTCTAACACAAAACAATCGGAAAAATCAGAATTTCAAAAAGAGTTTCAAAAAACAATCATGCGTTTTTGTGTAGGCATTGTATTTTTTGTGGGAGGAGTATTGTTAATAAAACAAAATATTTCTTTTGTACCATTTTTTATTTCTTATATTATATTTGGATATGATGTGTTATGGAGAGCAATTAAAAATATCAAAAAAGGGCAAATTTTTGACGAAAACTTTTTAATGTCTATTTCCACAATAGGAGCAATTTTTTTAGGAGAAATGGCAGAAGCAGTATTTGTTATGCTATTTTATCAAATTGGGGAAACATTCCAATCTTATGCAGTAAACCGTTCCAGAAAATCCATTACAGAACTTATGGACATCAGACCAGACTATGCGAATTTAGTAGTAGGAGAGCAAACAAAAAAAGTAGAACCATCAGAAGTTGCTGTTGGAGATTATATTGTAGTAAAGGCAGGAGAGAAAATACCTTTAGATGGTATTGTAGCAGAAGGCAATGGACAACTAGACACTTCTGCATTAACAGGAGAAGCATTACCAGTAAATGTATCTGTAGGAGAAGAAGTATATAGTGGCAGTTTGAATATCAATGGATTATTTAAAATACAAGTAACTAAAAATTTTGGTAATTCTACTGTTGTAAAAATATTGGAAATGGTAGAAAATGCTACAGCAAAAAAATCAAAAACAGAACAGTTTATTACAAAATTTGCAAGAGTATATACTCCTTTTGTTGTTTGTGCAGCTGCATTACTTGCTATCATACCACCTTTGATAACAGATGGAAATTTTAAAATGTGGTTAAGCAGAGCATTGATATTCCTTGTTATTTCTTGTCCTTGCGCTTTGGTGCTTTCTGTACCATTAGGATTTTTTTCAGGAATAGGAGAGGCATCAAAAAGAGGTATATTAGTAAAAGGAAGCAATTACATTCACGCTTTAAAAGATGTCAATACTATTATATTTGATAAAACAGGTACATTAACAAAAGGTGTTTTTGAAGTAGCACAAATAAATGCCACAAACAATTATACAGAAAAAACAGTATTAGAAATTGCTGCAAAAGCAGAAAAAAATTCAAATCACCCTATTGCTGTTTCCATTACAAAGCAATATCAAACAGAATATGGCGAAATAACAGAAGAAATACAAAACTACAAAGAAATAAGCGGTCATGGTATTTGCTGTGAAATAAACGGAAAACAAATATTAGCAGGAAATGAAAAATTGATGAAGCAATTTGATATACCATATGAAGTCTGTACAGCCATAGGAAGCATTGTATATATTGCAGAAAATAGTAAATTTGCAGGCAGTATTGTTGTCGCAGACACCATAAAACAAAGCAGTAAAAACGCAATACAAAAACTAAAATCACTTGGTATTCAAAATATAATTATGCTCACAGGAGATAATGCAGCAACAGCAAAACAAATTAGTGAGGAATTGGCATTAAATGAATATTATGCGGAACTTTTGCCACAGAACAAAGTGGAAATATTAGAAAAGATATTGAAAAAACAAAACAACAATGCTAATGTAGCATTTGTTGGTGATGGTATAAATGATGCACCTGTATTAGCAAGAGCAGATATTGGCATTGCTATGGGAGGCATTGGTTCTGACGCTGCCATTGAAGCAGCCGATGTGGTGATTATGAATGATGATATAGGTAAAATAGAAGATGGAATTATTATTTCAAAAAATACAAATCGTATTGTAAATCAAAATATTGTATTTGCATTGACAGTAAAAGCCATTGTTCTTGTATTGGGAGCATTGGGTATTGCAACAATGTGGTTAGCTGTGTTTGCTGATGTGGGAGTAGCATTGATTGCAATATTAAATTCTATGAGAAAAAAAATATAAACAAAAAGCAGGTAGGGAGATTTTTTCCTACTTGCTTTTTTATATCCACATTTTTATATGTATTCGTTTTTTTATGATAGTGACAAAAGTGACATTTTTTTTCGAGGTCATTTATTTTTTATAATAATATACGCTTTTTATTATTTTTTTTAAAAAATTCGTGACATTAAAAATTTTTGTCACTTTTGTCACTAAATTGCGGAAAGCCTTGTAATTACTAGATTTGTGTGGTGACATTTTCAAAAAATTTTTGTCACTTTTTTATCACCTTTTTATTATTTTTGTCACCTTTTACAGCATAAATTATTTTTATAATATATATCAATACCTATTTTTTACTATTTATAGTGATAAAAATAAAATATCAGAATTATTTTTTGTCACTCAAACTAATTTTTTGTCACTTATTACAAATAATTTTTTAACACCTGCAAGTCATTCTGATATGTTTCAGCAAGTGACCTATTATATATAATTGCTGCTGGGTGATACAAAGGGAAAAGTTGATAACCGTCTTTTGTTTTTGTCATAACACCATGCATATCACCTATACTAGAACTATCATCACCTGTCACTGCTTTTAAAGGGACATTTCCTAATGTAACTATCATATCTGGTTGAACAATTTCTAATTCTTTTTTCAAATAAGGCAAAAAGAAATCTACTTCTGTTTTTTTAGGAGGTCTGTTTACAAAATTTCCTGTTTTAGGGCTAATATTTGTAGGGCGAAATTTTACAACATTTGTAATATAAATTTCTTCTCTTTTCAAGCCTATTGTTTCTAAAAAAGATGATAAATTCTTTCCTGCTTTTCCTACAAATGGTCTGCCTTGTTTTTCCTCGTCTCCTCCAGGAGCTTCTCCAATCATACAAATTTTAGCATTTTGCTTGCCTTCTCCAAAAACAATTTTCTTTTCTGCATAGTCTGATTGTAATACTTCTGTTGTTATTTTTTGTTTTAAAATTTCCATTTCTTCCATTTTTTACACTCCTTTTATACACACAATACACGAGTTATCCACATATCCACAGAGTTATCCACAGAAATATTGTAAATAAAACGCTTTTTTTGTTAATGATGTTTCAATATAATAAATGATACCAGACTGCCTATAATAAATCCACCAAAATGTCCAAAATAATCTGTATTTTGTTGTAGCAATCCTGCTAATAAAGCAATCACAACTAAAAGCAGTAATGTCATATAATCCATACCTACACTTTTTTTGCCATGTTGGTGACTATATACAAATACAGCACCCATTAAGCCAAATATTGCACCAGATGCACCTACAGAAATGGCATCATTGCACAAAGCACTTAGTATACCGCCGCCTATTGCGGAAAAAAAGTAAATCATAGCCATCTGTATTTTTCCATACAATAGCTCTGTATGTTTGCCAAAATAATATAAATAAACACTATTTTGTATCAAATGCAATACATTTGTATGGATAAAGCAATGTGTAATAATGCGATAATATTGGTGCATATCAAAAACAGCATAGTGTTCTACACCAAATAATATTATTGCATCTGTTTTCAGTCCCAATAAAATCATACCTAAAAATATAAAACCATTGATACATAACAAATGAAATGTAAATAACATATTATTACTTTTTAATAAAAAAGTATTTTTCTGTTTTGTTTGTGCTACAACTTCATTTAAAGAGTAATAACTTTGCTCATTTTGTTCACTTTCTAAACAATCTAACAACATTTGTCTGATATGTAATATATCTTTAGGCTGGCTTTTTTGCATTTCTATTGTTTTTCTTTTATAAGAAACATACCACCATGCGTGGAAATAATTTTCTTCTGCAAGCAGTTCTTTTTGATTTACAAAATCAATTACTTTTTTTATATCAATATCATTTTTTTGTGTTGTTTTTTCTGAAAATTCTCCTATTACTACTGTTAAAGCGATAATTTTAGTGCAGTGATATAATGTTAAAGAATTCTGTAACTGTTGTAAATATTTATTCATAAATATTTCATGATTTTGTAATTTTATTTTTTCACTATCTACAATAGATACAATATATAATATAGGACTTTGTTGCTTAAAAAGAATAACTCTATGATATTGCTGTATTTCTGTTTCGTAAAGTGATGTAGCAATTTCAAATTCATATTCCATTAATTTTTTTATAAAACGCTGCAAAATAACGCAATACATAAAACTCCTTCTAAAAAAGAAACTCACTGGAACAAGGGAAAATTCCAATGAGTTTCTCTTTTTTGAATAAGAATTGGGGTATCCTTATCCAATATAAGCATTTAAAAAAGATTAATACATTTGTAAAAAGACATTCAACTATCCTTCACATCTTTTATACATGATTATGATAGCATGAATTTTTTATTTCGTCAATACATTTTTAAAAAATATGAAACATTTTTTTCATAATATTATCATTTTATATAAAAATACGTCATAATTTAATAGTATTCTCAATTTTATAACAATACACAAAGCAATAAAAGACCAGCAATTCCAGGCACACCTAAAAGTCCTGTAAACAATACAGTCATATAATTAATTCCTATAGGAAATCCTATTGTATGTAATAATACAATGACGACACAGCCAATGCCAGCGTTTAAAACTGTTTTTAGTAAAAATTTAATCGGTTTAGATAATATAATCAGTGTCATTAAACCCAAACAAGAAAAAATCATTGCAGTAATAATCTGTGTTGAATCCATATGCTTTTCCTCCTTTTTTTATATCGTATAATGGGAAAGCCTATTATATCATTTTTTATAAAGCGTACTAATGTACTTAGTACGCTTTACAATACTATTAGCTTATTTTTTCATATCCTATTGCAATCAAACCAATTTCTTTCGCTATTTTTAAAAAATATTCATACTTTTTATAGAGCGCATTCATCTCATAAATGTAACAATCAATCAAAGTATCATCTGTAGCTTGGTCAAAGCGTTTTCTTGCTTCTTCTAATTTTTGTTTGATTTCCTCTATTACTTCCAGTATTTCTTCTCCTTCTTGTGTTAAATGTTGTTTTAGGCTTTCCATGGGACATTCCTCCTTATTGATAGTATAATCAATATTTTGGTAAATTATGCTTAAAAAAAGAGCAAGTACAAAAGTATTGCTCTTTTTACTATCATTTTATTTATTGCATTGTTTGTGGAACACCTGTAATCATAAATGTAATAGAGCCTGCTCCTACTTCATAATAATAATTCAAGTTTCCTACAGTGTATTGTTGTGACTGCAATGTATAAAAATCAAAATCAAAAAAGTCAAGTGCTTGTCTTAGCAATGTGCCATCTATACCATTCGCATTTGCCCCATTAAAAAATCCAGCTAATATACCTATACTAGCAAAGTAATCCAATCCTCCTTGACTATATCCATTTAAAACATACTCTCTAGGCAATATCAATGCTACAGATTGCAAACGCTCTGTTTGTTTATCTGCAAATATTGCCATTTTTGCTGCTCCCCATTCTCCTTGATACAATAAGGTATCTTCTATTGTTTCTACAGGGTGAAAATTAATTAATAAAGGTAATTGCAGTCCATCTTCTACTGCATAGCCTTCTAACAAACTATCATTTAATACTGTTACAAAAATATCACTTCTATCCATCATAATACTTTGTTCTGGTAACAAATATCCTTTTTGTTCTGATGCAAATGCTGTAACTGTACTACATAACAACATTAACAAAACCACAAAAAAAGCTATTTTATTTTTTATGCTTTGGTACATAAATCCCCCTTCTTTCCTCTCTGTTACTCCTTTTTTTCATTATAACATACTATTTATAAAAAGGGAAATATTTCTAAAAAATGTATCTCTTTTGTAATAAAAGAATAAATATAATATAAATTATAATAAGGACGTGGTATTATGAAATTTGCAGAAATACAATGCTCTGCAAAAAAAGAGGATTTCGGTATAAATGATATTTTTTTAAAACTGCCTGATAGTATATTAAATTGGTATTTATTGAACTATCGCCCTTTTTACATACAAGAAATGCAATTAGCAAATGCAGGAGGTTACAAAATAAAACTTTATCAGCCTTTTGAGCAAGAAATACAACAAAAGCAAATAGAAAAACTTTTATCACTTTTGGAGCAAAAAGATGTTCAAATAGTATTAACGAACCATAATATATCACTATCTAATCATATAAAAATATGTTATGGTACTGTTTTAAACAGCCTTTTACTATTACAAGCAGTACAAAAGGCTATCAAAAGACAGTCCAAAACATTACAAGAAAGTAGATTTTTAATTGTAGACGGAGAAAATTTTATAACAGATTTAGTATTAGATGTATTATATCCTCACATCAATTATCTTTCTATATACACAAACAGACAGCAATATTTTACACAAAAAGCGGAACAAATTTATAAAGACTATGGTTTATGTTTAGAATTTTTTACTGGAGAAAAAAATAAATTATTTGAAACATTTCATATTATAATAAATTGTTCTTATGCTATGGACAATTATGATTACAAAATACAAAAAAATGCTTTTTATTTTGACGCAGTACAAAATAAACAAAAAATGCAACGTTTACTGTCACGCCGAAATGATTTATTACTTTCAGATGGATTATTATTAAAATGGCAAAACAATACATACTATTCCAAACAGTTAGAAGCGATATTTTGTGTAACAGAAAAATCGTTTTATCATTTTTTATGTCACGACTATCGTCAGCAAGCTGCGGAAGAAATCACAAATTTATTACAGCAAAAAAAAATTACAGTAACAGGATTTACTTGTTTTGAAAAACGAGTATAAAAAATAGTTTATTGTGTTTTTGAGCATTGAAAATGATTGACAATAACTAAGTGGTGGAGTATAATTTTACAGTAAAAAACAGGCAGGTGCATACCTGCCTCTTTTTCAAATAAATAAAATCAATTCTCTTTCAGTATTGCTGAAATATTTATTATAAATATAAAGGAGTGTATTTTTGATATGGCAGAAAAAAAGGTAATATTGACCTATGAAGGTCTTACAAAAATGGAAAATGAACTGGAAAACTTAAAAACCGTTCGTAGAAAAGAAGTTGCAGAAAAAATAAAAGAAGCAAGAGGACAAGGAGATTTGTCTGAAAATGCGGAATATGATGCAGCAAAAGAAGAACAAGCTGAAATTGAATCCAGAATTGTGGTATTAGAAAAAATGCTTCGCAATGCAGAAGTAATCGATGATGATGAAGTAAATAACGATATTGTTAGTGTTGGCTCTACTGTAAAATTATATGACTTTGAATTTGAAGAAGAAGTGGAATATTCTATTGTTGGCTCTGCCGAAGCAGACCCTATGAATGGTAAAATTTCAAATGAATCTCCTGTTGGCTTAGGATTAATAGGACATAAATTAGGAGAAACTGTTACTATAGAAACTCCCTCAGGAGAATTAAAATTTCGTATAGATGAAATCAAAAAATAAATAGAGTTGAGTAATAAACAAGAAAACAAAAGGAGGCAAATTATTGTGGCAGATAATACAAAGCAAACACAATCAGAACAACCAGAATTGACACAGCAAGAGCTGACAGAACAAATTAGAATTCGTAGAGAAAAATTAGCACAATTACAATCAGAAGGACAAAATCCTTTTGAACAAACAAAATTTGATGTAACAAAACATAGTGATGAAGTCAAAAAAGAATTTGAAACATTAGAAAACCAAGATGTTGCCATTGCTGGTCGTTTGATGTCAAAAAGGGTTATGGGAAAAGCGTCCTTTTGTAATATACAAGATAGAAATGGTACAATACAATCTTATGTAAGCCGAAATGATATAGGCGATGAAAATTATGCTGCTTTCAAAAAATTTGATATAGGCGACATTGTAGGTATCAAAGGATTTGTATTCAAAACAAAAACAGGCGAAATTTCTGTTCATGCAAAAGAAGTTACACTTCTTTCAAAAAGTTTACAAGTATTGCCTGAAAAATTTCATGGCTTAAAAGACCAAGAATTGCGTTACCGTCAAAGATATATTGACTTGATTGTTAATCCAGAAGTAAAAGACACTTTTATGAAACGTTCTGCTATTATAAAAGAAATTAGAAATTTCTTGGACAACAGAGGATTTTTAGAAGTAGAAACACCTGTATTACAATCTATTTCTGGAGGAGCTGCTGCACGTCCTTTTATTACACACCACAATGCTATGGACATTGATATGTATTTGCGTATTGCATTGGAATTGCCTTTAAAACGTTTGATTGTAGGCGGTTTTGAAAGAGTATATGAAATTGGCAGAGTATTCCGTAATGAAGGTATTTCTATTCGTCACAATCCAGAATTTACATTACTTGAAGTATATCAAGCATTTACAGATTATGAAGGCATGATGGATTTGACAGAAGATTTATTCCGCACTGTAGCACAAAATGTATTAGGTACAACAAAAATACAATATGGCGGACATGATTTAGATTTAGGACAAAAATTTGCACGTATTACTATGATAGATGCAGTAAAACAATATTCTGGAATAGATTTTGACCAAGTAGCAGATACAGAAGAAGCGAAAAAATTGGCAAAAGAACATAACATTCCATTTGAAGATAGACATGAAAAAGGAGATATATTAAGCTTTTTCTTTGAGGAATATGTAGAAAAGAATTTGATACAACCTACATTTATTATTGATTATCCTGTAGAAATTTCTCCATTGAGCAAGAAAAAACCAGACAAAGCTGGTTTTACAGAACGTTTTGAACTGTTTATTGTGGGTAGAGAATATGGTAATGCCTACTCTGAATTAAATGACCCTATTGACCAAAAAGAAAGATTTTTAAAACAAGAAGCACTTCGTGCTGCTGGCGATGAAGAAGCCAATATGATTGACAATGATTTTATTACTGCATTAGAATATGGTATGCCTCCAACAGGCGGATTAGGTATTGGCATTGATAGAATGGTAATGCTCTTGACAGAAGCTGTTTCTATACGTGACGTATTACTTTTCCCTGCTATGAAACCATTAGACAAATAAAATAATGCTTTTTTCATTCAAATAATTTGGAGGCTATAAAATGACTTATGAACAAATTATAAAAAAAATAACAAAAGGGCTTACTGGTAATACCTCTAAAGATATTAAGTATCTTCAAGAGCAAATGGAATATTACAAAGACCATAGTATGTCACAAGAAATACTTCGTGCTTGTGGAAGAATAATGTATGACCTTTTTCCAGAAGATAAAAAATCAGAAATAGGTCGTATTATTGGTAATGATTTAAAAGTTATTGAGGCAACATTAGATGAAATTAGATATAATATATATAAAAAGGATATTTCAAAAGCAATGAATTTAAGTGAAGCCTTAATGAAAAAAGCAGAGGAAGAAATACTATTTCAAAATGATAATGAAAGTGAATATTTTACATTTAATGAATTTTTCGAAGAAGCACTTTATATTTATCACAACAAACCAAAACGTAAAATACGAGCAGCTACTATTCCATTTTCTAGTATCTACTTTCAACACGGAAATTTATTATTTGAACAAAAAAAATATGAAGAAGCGAGATTAGTATTAGAAAAAGCAATGAGATGGAACCCTATAAATAGTGACATTTTATTTGAGCATATGGAAACTTTCAAAGTAACAGGAGATATTGAAAAGTTTGCAGAATTAACTAGAAAGGCATTTCAATACGTTTTTAAACCAAAAGACATTGCAAGATGCTATCGTAATATGGGATATTATTTTATTGAAAAAAAGAAATATAAAGTAGCTACAGCTTGTTATTTTATGAGTTTAGAATTTGAGAAGGAAAATAAAGCTGCACAATCAGAATTATATTACATTCATACAAAAACATCAAAAGAATTTTGTAAACCAACATTTGATGAAATAAAAATGTATGGAGAAAAATATGATTTTCCAATAGGTGGTTCAGATGATGTAATTGGTCTTGCCCTGTCTTATGGAGAACATTTTCTTGACGATGGACAAGTAGAAGGTGCTATTTATTGTTTAGAAATCGTTTATAACTTAACACATAATGATAAAATTAAAAATTTAATTGAAGAATTAAAGTAATGATATAAAAAGTCTCATCAAATTGATGGGATTTTTTATTTTGCAGATTTCATTGTAAAGCAGTAAAAAAATTTTTTATTATTGTTATAAAAATGCTTGACCCTAACGCTACGTAATACAGTAAAGTAATGTAAAAGGAGGTGAAGCGATATGAAAACGGTAAAAGAAATATCAGAAATTACAGGCATCAGCATACGTACATTACATTATTATGATGAAATAGGATTACTTTTACCTACAGAAAAAAGCGAAGCAGGTTATCGGTATTATGATGAAAAAGCACTTGAAACATTACAACAAATATTATTTTTTAGAGAATTTGATATTCCTTTAAAAGAAATTAAAACTATCATAAAAAATAGCACTCTTGACAAAAATCAAATATTAAAAATGCAAAAAAATATGCTGACTGCAAAAAAGGAACGTATAGAAAAATTGATAGCACACATTGATGACATATTGAAAGGGGAAAATACTATGGACTTTACAGTATTTAACAAAACAGAACTAGAAGAAATGTTTGAAACAATGTTTCACAATATGCCAGAAAATATACTACAAAAAGCCATTGAAGAATTTGGAAGTACTGAAAAATGGAAAAAACATTATATACAGGTGATGTCTTCAGAAGATATGCAAAAACGTTATACAAAAGTAGTAGAATGGTATGGAGGAAAAGACGCATTTTTATATACAGCAAATCACCCCATTAGTAAAGAAATTGCACAAAGTTATCAAAATAGAGAACAGGCAATACTACAAAAATTAATGAATAAAAAAGAATGTGACATCAATTCTTTTGAAGTAAAACAAATAATAGGAGAATATGCTTTTGTAATGAAACAAATGTGTCAATTAAAACAAGAAAAAGGTGTTATGATGGCACTGGCAAAATACTATCGTAATGAAAAAATAAGACCTATGATAGATGAAAAATATGGACAAGGAGCTTCACAATATTTTTCAGAAGCAATAGAGGCATTTTACAAAAAATCTTAACACTATATCAAAAAGAGCTGTTTTTTACAACAGCTCTTTTCAGCTTGTCAAAAAACCTTGAGAACTATATCTATGCTTCACTTCGGTCGGCATTAGACGAACGTCCACTGGACGTTCAGCACTCTCAAAAACATTGACTTTATAAGGAAAAACATTAGTTTTTCTAATAAAGTTTTTTGTCCAACTTTTTTGAAAAAAAGTTGGTGAGTTTGGGCAATTCCCAAGGTTTTGACTTTCATTATACATTTACACCAAAACTTTTACAAAGTGCTTCCAGTCCACCCTGATAACCACTTCCTACTGCATTAAATTTCCATTCATTTCCATATCTATAAATCTCACAAACTACAATAGCAGTTTCAATGGAAAATTCCTCCATCAAATCATATTTTAGTTCTTCAATTCCTATCATATCATTTTCATTAGAACGTCTAGAAACACGAACATAGGCATTTGAAACTTGTCCAAAATTTTGTCCTCTTTGTACTGCTTCGTGTATTGTAACAGTAATAGCAATTTTTTTAATTTCATCAGGCAATTTTTTAAAATCAATCAGTATGACTTCATCGTCACCCTCTCCTTCTCCTGTTAAATTGTCCCCTGTATGCACAACTGCGTCATTTCTTCCGCTTAAATTGTTATAAAATACAAAGTCCTCATCTCTCAGCACTTTTCCATTTTCTCCTAACAAAAATGCTGCTGCATCTAAGTCAAAATCATAGCCACCATCATACTGGTTCGTATCCCAGCCTAATCCTACAAGTGCCAATGTCATTGCTTTTCCTAAATTCACTCTTTGCCCTTTTGAAAGATTGATACCCATACAAAGCACCTCCTAACATAGTATTATAAAAAACGTTCCGCTAAAGCCCCAAGTGTTTTATCTTGTGTAGCTTGTCCTATGGCATTAAATTTCCATTCACCTTTATAACGATATACTTCGCCAAATATCATTGCTGTCATATTGTCATAATTTTCAGATAAATTATATTTACAAAGTTCTTTATTTGTATCTGCATCTACTATTCTAATAAAAGCATTTTTAATCATACCAAAATGCTGATTTCTTTCAGAGGCTTTATAAATATTTACAACAAATACAATTTTCCCATAATTGTTAGGTATTTTATTTAATTCTACAATTAACTGTTCGTCATCACCTTCTCCTGCCCCTGTTAAATTATCCCCTAAATGTGTTATGGCATCTGTTTTATGTTTTAAATTTCCAAAATATACAATATCACTTTTATCCAATAATTTTCCATTTTCTGCACAAACAAGAGCAGAGGCATCACAGTCAATATCATTTTTCTTTTTTATACCAAAAAAGCCCCTTTTTGGTTCTGCCTCGTCCCAGCCCAATCCTACAACAAGCCTTTTTAATCCAGCATTTCCTTTTGTCAAATCTACTTTTTGCCCTTTTTGTAAATTTACAGACATATTTACATCTCCTTCACCATTTACCCTCTTGAAAAGCCAAAAGAAGAAATCCAATTTGAAAATCCATTAGGGTTTCTAGTTTGTATACATATTGTTCCTGGCCCTCTAAAACGGCACACAAGACATTCTCCAGACATAATACTATTTACCCAGCCATTTGACGCTTTTTCAATGTTATAAGTCATATCTTCTGTCCATGCTACTAAATGGCCATTGTCCACTATCATTTCTTCTCCTGCTGCTAATGTAATGGTATGAATAGCACCATAACTGCTTAAAAACAATATTCCTTTGCCTCTTGCCTTT
Organism: uncultured Clostridia bacterium; assembly: GCA_910586765.1. GTDB lineage: Bacteria > Bacillota > Clostridia > Lachnospirales > Anaerotignaceae > Coprocola. The sequence goes on along the minus strand of CAJUJJ010000008.1, from coordinate 85,204 downwards.
AGTACAAAAAATCCTTCTTTTGAAAAAAATCCCTTTGCCAGATTTTGTACTTTTGTTTCAATTTCAACTTGTTCTGTGCAAGCCAAAAATCCATCTTTTTGTATAATTAAACCAGATGTGCCATCTAATTCTACATCAACAATACCTCCTGGATAAGCATGAGCAAATAAAACTTCTCCGCTTCCTCTATTCGCTGTAAGATACTGAAAAAAGAATTTTTCGCCAGAAAGCATACGTGTCAAGCCTTTTCTAATGCCACCTTCTACACCGCCTGTTACATCAATGGTAGAAGACATTGCCACCATAGCATCTGCTTCTGCTTTAATACGTTCTCCTTTTTCTAATTGGTATTTTACAATGGGAAAAGCATCTTGATGCAATATTTCATATTTCATACTGTTCCCCTCTTTTCTGCATTGTCACATTTATGCTACTTCAATGCCATAATTACCGCAAAGAGCAGCTAAACCTCCTTGAAAACCGCTTCCAATGGCATTAAATTTCCATTCTGAACCATTTCGATATAATTCTCCTACTACTACCGCTGTTTCAATAGAAAAGTCTTCTCCCAAATCATAACGAATTAATTCCTTATTATTTGCTTCATCTATTACTCTAATATAAGCATTAGAAACTTGTCCGAAATTTTGTTTTCTTGCTTCTGCATCATATATTGTTGCTGTAAAGGCAATTCTCATAACATCAGCAGGTACTTTAGAAAGGTCAACCAATATTTGCTCATCATCACCTTCTCCTTCTCCTGTTCTGTTATCTCCTTTGTGTATTACAGCACCGCTTTCATGGTTTAAATTGCTATAAAATACAAAATCATTTTGTTTTCTTACTTTTCCATTTTCTCCTAACAAAAATGCTGCGGTATCTAAGTCAAAGGCATTTCCTCCATCATATTTGTTTATGTCCCAGCCCAATCCAATACACATTTTTGTTAATCCAGGGTTTGTTTTTGTTAAATCTACTTTTTGTCCTTTTTGTAAATTGATAGGCATAAATCATCTCTCCTTTTTATATTTTAATACTTATAAGTAATTACTCCAAACATTTGACACCATAAAGCTACAATATCTCTTGTATTTGCTCTAATATAATTTAATACTTTTTTTAAATCAGATGGATTTATTTTACTTTTATTATGTTCTAATACTACATCACCTGAATTTGTTATCCATACTTTTGTTGCATTTACTGTCGGTTTTCCTTTTGCTATATGAACGTGTACAGTTTCTCCATTTCATTTGACCAAAAATAAATATGATAGCCCATAAAAATTAATACATTAGGCATTTTCTATGCCACCTGCCTTAGCTCCTTCTATAATAAGTGCTATATTATTTTTACTGAATTGTATTAACCTCGCTATTTCTTCATCTGTAAATCCTATTACATTACTTATTTGATAATTTGGTACTTTACAATCTATTGTTTTAAAACCAAATTTTGCATCAGGCTGTTCAAAATGTATTATAACATAATCATTCCAAGCTGAATGAGATACTTCAATTTCATCGTAATAAGTGCAATAGTGAAAAAACATATATTTTCTCTTTTTTCAATTTTTTCCTTTATAAAACAGCTTTCTGATTAAATCTACTGGTACAATCGTAAAAGCCAATACCACTACAAAAAGCCATTCTGTCGCTGTCAAACCATAACAACGAAGTATTTCACCACCAAAATAAGTCATACTTATCTGCACTACAACAATTAAAAGCAATATTTTTAAAAATCCATTATTGCCGCTAATATTATCAAAAAGATTTAATTTTTCTGTTCTAGCATTAAAAGCATTAAATACAGAAGCAAATATGAAAAATGCAAAATAACCTGTCAACATATATTTATTTGCGGGGTCATCTCTAAAAAAGGCATCTGCTTCATGCAATACAAGCATACCCATACTCAATAAAAATATCCATAAACTGCCTACAATAATTTCACTCCACATATATTTACTAACAATATTTTCATCTCTACGTTTTGGCTGTTCTTTCATATAACGCTTAAGTGCTGGTTCTCCACCGAATGCAAGTGCAGCAAGTGTGTCCATAACAAGGTTTACCCACAATATTTGTGTAATAGACAAAGGATTTTCCATACCTAAAAGTGGTGACATAAATGATACCAACACCGCAGCTACATTAATTGTTAACTGGAATATAATAAATTTTCTTATGCTATTAAATATAGTTCTGCCATAAAGTATTGATTTATCAATAGAAGTAAAATTGTCATCTAATATTACAATATCACTTGCTTCTTTTGCTACTTCTGTGCCGCCACCCATAGCAAAACCGACATCTGCTTTTTTGAGTGCTGGAGAGTCGTTTACACCATCACCTGTCATACCTACAACTAAATTTAACTCTTGTGCCAGTCTTACTAACCTGCTCTTATCGCTTGGCAATGCTCTTGCTACGACTCTCAAATCTTTTATTTTCGATTTTACTTCATCATCAGATAATGCAAATAACTCATCACTTGTCCAAACCACTTCATTGTCAGATGTCAAAAGTCCCGCTTCTTTTGCTATGGCAACCGCAGTATCCTTTCTATCACCTGTAATCATAACAACTTGTACGCCAGCATTATGCACTTCTTGTATTGCTTCAATAGATTCAGGGCGAACATCATCACGTATGCCCAATATACCTACTAATATATAATCATTTTCAGGCAATATATCATTTTCAATGCCTTTTTCAGATACTGCAAGTCCCAATACCCTAATGGCACGACAAGCTAATTCATTTATTTTTGTATTTACAATATCTGGATTTAATGGCTGTTTTTCTCCATTTTCATCAAAATACCAGTTACATTTTGCAATAATTTTTTCTGGTGCTCCTTTTAAAAGTGTATAGTTAAAGTCTCCTGTTATTTGTGCAGCAGAATATTTATTATCACTATTAAATGGCACAGATGCTATTTTTTGAATATTATAGTTTGGTATTTGTTCTGGTAAAAATCCTAATACTGCTCTATCTGTACCATTACCGCCTATAATTTTCCTTTTGCCTTCTTCTTGAGAAATGACAGCAGTTGTATTTTCCAATATGCTTACTGTGACAATATCTTTTAATTTTGGTGTTATTCTTTCTAATTTGTCCCATTCTAATCCTTTGCCATTGATAAATGTAACAACTTCTAATATTCCCTTTGTAATCGTACCTGTTTTATCACTAAAAAGAATATTTAAACTGCCTGCGGTTTCAATGCCGCTTATTTTTCTTACTAATACATTATCTTTTAACATTTTACCCATATTTTGAGCAGAAACAATAGCAATCATAAGAGGTAAACCTTCTGGCACCGCCATAACAATAATGATAACTGCCAACATAACTGCCTCTACAATATCATTTACTATTGTCAGCCAATTAGAACAATAAGCAGAAATCAATGCCATATCAAAACCATTATGCACAAAAATTCTCTGGAACAGCAATGCTACTGCAATCAATATACCACCTAAATAACCAAATTTACTAATGCCATTGGCAAGATTTGTTAGTTTTACTTTTAGCGGAGATTCTCTATCATCATCTGTCTGCAATTCACTTGCAATTTTACCATAAACAGATTTATCCCCTACTGTTGTCACTTCCATAACACCATTACCAGAACAAACTATCGTACCTCTAAAAACTTTATATGGATTTAAAAAATCCATAGCTTTGTCTGTATCTTCTTGATAATCTTCTGGTATTGTTTTCTTTTTGGCTTCTTTGCTTTCTCCATTTAATACAGATTGGTCTACATTAATATTGCCATCAATTAAATTTCCATCTGCTGGTATTTTATCACCAGACTGTAATATAATACAATCTCCCACTACAATGTCATCAATAGAAATTTCTGCAACTTCGCCATTTCGATATACTTTACATTTGATTTTAGAGGCTTCATCTTGCAATTTTTGAAAAGCATTTTCATTTCGATATTCCGAAAATGTAGATACAAATGTAGCAAGTATTACCGCTAGAGCAATTCCCACAGATTCATACCATTCTGTTTGTCCCAAAAATGCAAATACGATATTGATAATCAATGCTACACAAAGTATTTTAATCATAGGGTCGCCAAAATTACCCTTTAATTTTTCCCAAAAACCTTCTGATTTTACTTCGCTTAGGCGGTTATCACCATATTCTTGTCTGCTTTTTAGGACTTGTTCTTCTGTCAATCCTAATTTATTCATTTCTTAAATTTCCTCCTTTTGTTGCTTATAAATTTGTATTCATTTTTGAATTAAAATCTATTTTTAATTGATTTAATCGTTGTACATCTTGTTGTCTTTTTTGTTGTGCTTCCTGTTGTATTTTTTGTGTTTCTTCAATGCCATTTACAATGGTTTGCCACGATTTTTCTAATGTTTCTATTTTTACAGAACTTCCTGAAGCCAACTGTGTAGTTAGTTTAGACTGATTTACTGTATTTTGTGCATTTTTTAAAAGCATTTCATTTGTTCTTTCATCTAATGCTGCCATTGCCTCTGCTTGTACTTTTTGTCTTTTTAATAATATAGCTTGTGTCAATGCCTGCTTAAATACTGGCAATGTAATAATAAAAGCAGAATTGATTTTTCTGATTAAATTCAAATTGCTAAACTGCATTGTTTTAATCATAGGAATGGACTGCATTGCTACATTTTCTGCAATACGTAAATCCATTACTCTTTGGTCTAATATATCCTTTGTTTGTTCCAATCCCATAATATCCATTTGCAATACAGCATCTTGAGATTTTTCATAGTCTTGACGCATTTGCTGTAAATATTGGTCAAGTTCTTTTACACCTTGTTCTCCTGCCAATATATATTTTACAAGACTTTGATAATATTCTACATTTGTTTGAAACATTTGCTCTAATTTTTGATTAGAAACTTTTATTTCATTTTCATATTCTTTCAATTTAATATAAATTTTATCAACTTCATCACCCATAGTATGATATTTTGAAAGCACTTGTTCTAATTGTTTTTTAGCTCCTCCAAATAACTTACCAAAAACACCCTTTTTTTCTTCTGCGGCAATTTCTTCTAAATCAAATTTATCCATAATTTTCCCCAGTGTTTTGAGTAATTCCCCTGAATCATTAATCTGATTCATATTGACACTATTTAATATTTGGTCTGAACATTTTGAAATACCTTCTGCTGCTTCTGCACCAAATGACACAATTTCTTGAGGATTATACACATCAATGGCACTTACAATATCATCAACTTCTTTTGAATTGACTAAATTTTTTGTCATTTCTTGTCTTTGCTCTACAATATTATATTCTTTGATTTCTTCTAATTCTATTATATTTTGTGCTGTATTTTGTGTAGTTGTATTTTTAAAATTTAATGCCATTGTTATTTTCTCCTTCCAAATATTCTATGAAACAAACCATTTTCTGTTGTTATAGCCATTTTTTCCAGTTTTGCCCTTTCTGGTATTTCCATATGAAATAAATATTCCCCTATTTCATATTCTTCAAAAGCCTTTTTACTAATATATTTATCAATATTTCTATAACCTGTAGGTGTAAATACTGCAATATCAAATCCTATTAAATTCAAATAAAGCAAATAAACAGCATCTTCCAATGTTGCGATATTTTCATTGACAGAAACAACAACTACTTTAGGAATTTCTTTTGTAAAATCAAACTGTTGTATCATCTGTAATGTGATTTTATCCAAATTTAAAACAATATGAAGTATTACTTTTTCTATATCTACACCCTCTGATTCAATCCAATGTAAATCAAGCATTTCTTGTGCTTTTTGTAACATATAATTTTGTGTTTGCAAATTTAAAAAATCATAACGATAATTAGAATGTTTTTTCACTGCTTCTATATCAATTTTATTTTTATTTAAAAATGGTGCAACAGAAGAAGGAGAACGTCCTACTTTTGCAATATACGGAAAATTTTTAATAAATATTGTATTTTCTGTCAAAAGTTCTGCAATATTTTTTAAATATTTTGAACTATCTCCTTCTTTTACACCATTTATTTTTGCAAAAATATTTGGTATGGTAACCACATTATTTTTTATTTCAAAATTAGGACGATATTTTGCTTCCTCTTTCCAGATAATACTGATTTCTTCATATATTGTTTTTAATGTGACTGTCTGTGAATGTATAAACTGCCTTTGTCTATATAGTCCTGTATCTTCATATAATATACTGTCTAATTCTCTCTCTGCTTGATAAGCAGTTGTTGCTTGTTTTACTTTTACTGCTTTTTGTGGAAAGCAAAACATTTCGCTGTCATTTTCCAATTCTACCACAATACTATTATTTTCTATTTCTTCAAAAACAGTATGATATTCTTTTTTAGGTGAAATATACAAAACATCTACAGGTAAATAAGAAAGCATATTCAAAAATAATGCCTGACTTGTATTTATTTTTCCATAGTACAAAAACAAAGGTATTCTTTCATAGTCAAAATTATCAAACAATACACTACTATAACGATTAAGCCAACAAATTAACTTCAATGCCGTATTATAAATTTTAGAAATACTTTGTTGTGAATATTGTTCTATTGCAGCAAAAAATGCCCTCTGAAAAAGACTTTGTAATATATCATTTCCTCGTAAAACAATTTTTTCTGACAACTGCTGCAACATATCTTTTTGATTTTCATATCTCATCAAACGCAATGTATTACTTTCTTCTATAGTAGGATTTTCCATATTCTGTTCTATTATCAAAAATGGTTTTCCTTTTTGTTTTAAATCCTGCTTTAATGTATACAATCTGTTTTGATATAATTCTAATTGGTCAACACCAATATATTGTATAAATATATTATAATAGTGGTTTCTATCCATCAATATCCTTTGACTATTTGTTTGAAATAAAATCTGCCAAAAGTCTTCTTTTAGAAATGTATTTGTTATTACAAAATCAGATACTAATTGTATATTTTTATCTATTTGCTGTTGTTTTTCTAATGCCCTTAAATCAATATTTTTAAAATGTTTAGGAGGTTGTCCTCTCCTTTTTCCATATATTGCATCAGACCACATTGCTGCACTATCTACATTAAAATAAGAAGCATCGTCATAAAAATGAACATATGCAATATCACAACCACTCAGGCAAAGTACCCTCAAAAGATACAATTCATATTTCGAAATATCCCCTTCATAAAGTATTTTAGGTACTTCTTCTGCTCCCAAAGCACAAAGTATATTTCCAAAATCTGACTTCAACCAGCACATAAATTTTACAAATGTATTTTTTAATATATTAATGTTATTTTGTTTTACACTCAATTCAGATATTACATAAAATATTGCTTCTGAAATATTTTTTTGTACTTTTTGAGGTACAAAGTCTAACCATTTTACTACAATTTCATAAATGAAATTCTGTTCTATAACAAAATGAAATTGCCCTACTTTATCAAAAAAATGAAAAACTTCATTATCATTTGGCTGAAGTAATTTTTTTGATATATATTTGCCATTTTTTTGACAATATATTTGTATTTTTCTTTCCCATATCAACAGTTCTTCATCAAAGCCAATAAAACGGCAAAAATAAACGCCTTCTCTTTCTCTTTTGGAAAGGGGTTTAAAATAATGTTGTTTATCACTACAATTTAATTTTTGATACATTCGCTATAAATTCCCCTTTCTTTTTATCATAACTTTACTGAAAAAGTAAAAATTTTATAAAATGATTGCTACATATTTACTAAAATTGTTTTGTTTTAATGGTACATGAAAACATTGTTTCTGTCAAATAGCAAGCTCATTTTTTATAGAAAAAATACAGTTTACATAAAATATATATTTTACATAAACTGTATTGATACTATCAGCATAAATTTTTAATTGCTTCTGTTACTTTTTCATAATCTTTTTTTACTTGCTCAAATAATTCTGCTGCTTTTTCATCATACTTTTGATTATCTCTTAATACATCAGACAATACACTAGAAGAATTGTATAGTATAGTTAATGACAAATTTTGACTAATTCCTTTTAAAGTATGTGCAGCACGAAATGCTTCTTCCATATTGTTTTGTTCTATAGAAGTGCACAATAAATCGTAACTTTTGTCATTCAACACTTTAAGCAAAAACTTTTTAATTCTTTCTTCTGTTCTCAGTCTGCTTTCTACTTCTTCATAATTTGCTCCTATTGCTTCATAGCATTGTTTTACTGTCATATTATTTTTCTCCTTTCACATCATTGTTTATACTGTTGTTGTGAAAATTTTGTTTCCCAAACAGCTTCTATTGTTTCATCATAGAAATAATAACTGTGTCCACCATTATGTTTGGCTGTATGCAATGCTTTATCCGCCATTTGGAACAATGTATCATATTCTCTTTGTTTACAGTCCTCTGAAGATGCAATTCCCATACTCACACTAATATCGAATTCTTTATATTTCCCATGTAGTTTATGAAATACTCTTTCTACCTGTGGTTTTGTAGTATCTTTATATTCCATAAAAATCAAAAACTCATCACCGCCCATACGAGCAGCCATATCTGCACTACGAATACTATTTTTAATAGTATTTCCTATATACTGTAAAATTTCATCTCCAGATTGATGACCATATTCATCATTTGCTTTTCTAAAATTATCAATATCAATTAAAAGCAATATATATTTTTTCCCTTCTTCTGTTGACAGCAGAGAAGATATTTTGTTTTTTGCAACATTATGATTTAATAAGCCTGTTAAAGAATCTTGTGTCATAGCTAATTCCAAACGGTTCATTTTTTCCAGATACTCGTGAATATCTACAATTTTACCTATCGCACCTTCATACAATGGTGGTTCTTCATTTGTCCACATTGATTTTGCAACAACTTCACTCCATCTTTGATTTCCATTAATATTTAAAAGATATGTTTCTTTTACAATAGAATTTTCTGGTGTGGTATCTTTCAATTTTTTCAAAAGCTGTTCAAAATCTTCTTTAGAAAATACTTGATTGCCAAAAGCACTTTCTTTTGGATTTAATATCATTTCTGGCAAATTCAAATAATCCGCTCCCCATTCAGAAAGCACAAGCATTTCTGGTGTAGCTGTATATTCAAATTGTATTTCTTTAGACATATTTGCAAAAAATTGATATTTCATTCTCTCATGTTCTAAAAGGCGGAATGTTCTTTCAGATACATTTAATTCATTAATATCCATCATTTGTTGCTCTACTGTTTCAAACAAATCCCTTTGGAAATGGTCTGTTACAGAAGCCTCGCTAAATTCTTTTTTCAAAGTATCTGAAATTTCTGTCAAACATTCCATTAAAATAGGATTAAATACACCACATTCTCCATTTAATATCATATTTACTGCTACTTCGTGTGTAAAAGCAGCTTTATATACCCTCTCACTGGTTAAAGCATCATAAACATCTGCCAATGCAACTACTTGTGCTGCAATAGGAATTTCTTCCCCTTTTAAACCATCTGGGTAGCCCCTTCCGTCATATCTTTCGTGATGCCATCTACAAATTTGATAACCTACTTGAATTAATGGTTCATTCTCTCTCATAGGAATACAGCTTAACATTTTTGCTCCCGCTGCTGAATGTGTTTTCATTGTCTCAAATTCTTCTTTTGTCAAGCGTCCTGGTTTATTTAAAATTTCACCAGGTATTGCTATTTTTCCAATATCGTGAAGTGCAGAAGCATTACAAATCAAAGAAATATCTCTTTTGGAAATGCCATATTTATCTGTTTTTTCCATCAACTTCTTTAATAAAAGCTCTGTCAAAGTATGAACGTGCAAAACGTGCAAACCACTTTCTCCATTACGAAACTCTACAATATTAGACAAAATTTCAATCATAAGTCTACTATCTTTTTCTTTTTCATAAAGTTGTTCTGTTACCATATGTGCTAGTTCTTTCTGTTTTGCTGCAAGCATAATTGTGCTGGTAACACGACGTTGTACTACTCTTTCATCAAAAGGTCTACTAATATAATCTAATACTCCTAAATCATATGCTTTATCCATATAAGAAGGTACTGTTTCTGCTGAAATGATAATCACTGGTACACTTTTAATCCAGCCATTTTTATTCATTACCTCCAACAGTTCAAATCCGTCCATAACTGGCATAACAATATCTAAAAGCATAACAGAAATTTCGTGTTCTTGATTATGTAATATTGCTGATGCTTCCATTCCATTCTCTGCTTCTATAATGTCAAATTCATTTGACAACATATCTGATAATAAAGAACGATTAATTTCTGAATCGTCTACTATTAAAATTTTCCTTTTTATCACCATTTATCAACCTTTCTATTTATATCACACCATATTTTTATTTTAAGTATTTTTTCAATATTTGTATCAGTCTGTCTACATCAATCGGTTTTGATATATGTTCATTCATACCACATTCTAAAGAATGTTGTATATCTTCAGAAAATGCGTCTGCTGTCATAGCAATAATAGGTAAATTTACATCAGAACGTTCCTTCATTGCTCTAATTTCTTTTGCAGCATCATATCCACTCATAACAGGCATACGAATATCCATCAATATTACATCAAAATAACCTATATCTGAATTTTTAAATTTTTCTACACAAATTTGACCATTTTCTGCTCTTTCCAATTCAAATCCAGCTTCTGAAAGAATGTCTTCTGCAATTTCCCAGTTTAAATCATTATCTTCTGCTAGTAATATATGTTTTCCTGTAAATGTTTGTTCTTTTTCTTTTTGCTGTAATTCTTCTGTATCTTTTTTCAGCATAAAAGAACTCAATCCTAAAAATAAATTAGATTTAAACAAAGGTTTTGAAATAAAGCCACTTGCTCCAGCTTTTAATGCTTCTTCTTCTATATCGCTCCAATCATATGCAGATATAATCAGTATAGGAATGTTATCTCCTACCTGCTTTCTAATTTCACGCATTGTTTCCAATCCGTCCATATCTGGCATTTTCCAGTCCAAAAGTACAATTTGATAATCGTTATCTTCTTGGTGACGTTTTTTCACCATTTCTATTGCCATTTTTCCATTTAAAGCCCATTCTGCATTTATTCCGATTTCTTTTAATGAGAAAACAGCACTTTGACAAAGGTCTTCATTATTATCTGCAACCAACACATTCCATGGAGGAAGAACCATATCTTCTTCTTTTGTAAGTGCTCTTTCCAAATCTAATATAATATGAAATTCGCTTCCTTTTCCTGGTGTACTGTTTAGCTGCACTATACCTCCCATAGTATCTATAATATACTTTGTAATTGCCATTCCTAAACCAGTACCTTCTGTTTTATACACTTGTTCTTTTTGTTCTCTTGCGAATTTATCAAAAATCTTTTCTTGAAATTCTTTTGTCATACCTATGCCACTATCTTTTACCCTAAAATGGCATCTTACATAATTTTCTCCAGCAGGTGATGCTTCTTGTTCTAAATAAACTCTAATACTACCTTCTTCTGGTGTAAACTTAATGGCATTAGATAACAAATTAATCAATACTTGATTTAATCGTACACTATCACAAAATACATTTTCTGTTTGTATCCTTTGTATAAAAATATCAAAATGCTGATTTTTTGCTTTGATTTGTGGTTGTACAATATTTACAATACTCTCCATTGTTTCTCTCAAAGAAATTTGGTGTATATTTAAAGTTAATTTTCCACTTTCAATTTTAGACATATCTAAAACGTCATTAATCAGTCCTAACAAATGTTTACTTGACAATGTAATTTTAGTCAAACAGTCTTTTACTCTTGCAGTATCATCTATATTCGCTACAGCTATAGCGGTCATACCTACAATGCCATTCATAGGGGTACGAATATCATGGCTCATATTAGAAAGAAATTCACTTTTTGCTTTGTTTGCTTCTACTGCTTCCTTTTTTGCTTTATTTAATTCTCTTAGTTGTTGTTGTGACATTCTGAAATATAATACAAATATCACAAGTATTCCTGCTAATATTACACCACAAGCTCCTAATATTGTATATTGCCTTACATCACTTAATTTACTAATACCATCATCTAATACTCCATAAGGCATAACAGCAACCAAATACCATTTAGAATTAGGCAAAGAAGAACAATAAAGCTGCTGATATACACCGTTTGACATAATCAAAGTAGAATAATCTTTATCTTGCTCCATAGCACTTTTTAATTCTTGAGCATAGTCTTCTGGAGTTTTTCCATTTAATTCTGAAGATAATTCTTTAATACGTACAAAATAGTTCTCTTGATACCCTTGACCACTTCTAATTACAAAACTTCCATCTTTACGAATAATGTGAGAATACATAATGGAAGTTTCTTCATCTAATACTAGTGCACTTTCTAAATAGCTCATAGGCAATGCTACAACTAGCGAAGCACTCTGTTTATTTCCTTCCATAGGATATTGGGCATCAATAGCCAACATTAACACTTTATCTCCATTTTTATCAAAACCAGTTGTTACTCTTTTACTTTTGTTTTTTAATATTTCACTAAACTCTTGTTGATTTACTATTTTAACAGGTTCTCCATAAATAATTTGTTCTTGTTCATCTTCTGTATAAAGTGCCAGATATGTAAATTCACGTATTTCAGCACTTAATGCTAACTCTTGAAGCATACTTTCACTATATTGAGCACTTTCTTGTGGTGTACGTTTTACAATTCCTTGTGCTTGTGACAATTTTAAATCAATAATAGCATCAAATTTTTGGTGAATTTGTTTACTCATCTCCAACATATAAGTTGCACCTATTTCAGTAATTGCTTTTTCGCTTTTTGTGTTCATATATGACCCTATCCAAACAAAAACAGCAGTACAAAGTACAACCAAACAAATACCGCTTATTGCAAAAAAACGTTTTGTCATTTGAAACATTAATTCATTCTCCTCCTTTTGTTTTAAATCAACGAAATATTTATTTTATATTTCTTATAGTATTTGTTATATAATACATAATGACTAAAACATAATACCAAAATATCCAAATATAAATATAGTATATGTATATAAAGTATTTCAACTATATCACATTACTTTTAGTAAAATTGATTAATATTTACATTATTTCGTCATTTATTATTGAGCATATCATATCATATTCAATTATAATATGCAAGACAATACATAAATTACTTCTATTTTATAAAACAAATAAATCAATAAAATAAATGAACAAACAACAAATAATATTTTAAAATATGCCATATTATAGTAAAATTTTTATGATGTTGTATGTACTAAATACAACAGTATTTATCAATACAATCAGTATAAATATACAATTTTTGCATAAAAAATACTTTATATTATATAATATTGATAGCACAAAATAAAAAGACGTTTCACAGTAAAAAACTGCTATACGCCTTTATTATTTTTTATTTTAAAACTGCCCCTTCATTAGAAGAACGAACTAATTTTGCATATCTTGCCAACCAACCATGTTTTATATTTGGTTCTTTAGGAATATATTCTTTTCTTCTTTTTTCAAATTCTTGTTCACTTACTTCTGCATTTATTTTTCTGTTAGGAATATCAATACTAATGATGTCGCCTTCTTTTAAAAGAGCAATCTCACCACCTGTAGCTGCCTCTGGACAAACGTGACCAATAGAGGCACCTCTTGATGCACCACTAAAACGTCCATCTGTAATCAAAGCAACATCTTTATCTAATTTCATACCTGCAAGTGCTGAAGTAGGATTTAACATTTCTCTCATACCTGGCCCACCTTTTGGCCCTTCATAGCGTATTACTACAACATCACCTTTTTTAATTTTTCCTCCAAATATTGCAGCAATGGCTTCTTCTTCACTATCAAATACTCTAGCTGGTCCTTTGTGTACAAGCATTTCTGGTGATACAGCAGATTGTTTTACTGCACAACCTTCTTTTGCAATATTTCCCCAAAGTATTGCAATTCCTCCTGTTGTACTATATGGATTATCAATATCACGTATTACTTGTGTATTTTTGTTTACTGCATCTGCAATATTTTCTTTTACTGTTTTACCTGTTACTGTCATCAAACTGGTATCAATTAAATCTTTTTTTGCTAATTCTGACATAACCGCCTGTATTCCTCCTGCTGCATACAAATCTTGTATGTGATGAGGGCCAGCAGGTGCTAAATGACATAAATTAGGTGTTTTTTCACTCACTTCATTAAACATATTCAAATCTAAAGGACAACCTGCTTCATAAGAAATTGCCAGCAAATGCAGAACGCTATTTGTACTACAGCCCAGTGCCATATCCATAGCTAGTCCATTTCGAAATGCTTTTTCTGTCAAAATATCTCTTGGTTTAATATCTTTTTCTACCAATTCCATAATTTTCATACCAGCGTGTTTTGCTAAATGTATTCTACCAGAATATACTGCTGGTATTGTGCCATTTCCGGGCAATGCCATACCGATTGCTTCACTCAAACAATTCATAGAATTTGCTGTATACATACCTGCACAAGAGCCACAGCCAGGACACACATTATTTTCATAATATTTCAATTCTTCATCATTTATTATATTTGCTTTATAAGAACCAACTGCTTCAAACATTTTAGAAAGGCTTGTATGTTCTCCATTAACATCACCAGCAAGCATAGGCCCTCCACTTACTACAATAGATGGAATATTAATTCTAGCTGCTGCCATAATCATACCAGGTACAATTTTGTCACAGTTTGGTACTAATACCAATCCATCAAAACAATGTGCATTTGCCATTGTTTCAACACTATCTGCAATCAACTCTCTTGATGCAAGAGAATATTTCATACCAATATGTCCCATAGCAATGCCATCACACACGCCAATCGCTGGTACAACAATAGGTGTACCTCCTGCCATAGAAACACCAGTTTTTACTGCTGCTGTAATTTTATCCAAATTAATATGTCCAGGTACAATATCACTATAAGCAGACACAATACCAATCAAAGGTCTTTCGATTTCTTCATCTGTTAAACCGCAAGCCCTCAGTAAAGAGCGTTGTGGTGCTTTTTCTGCACCTTTTGTTACATTATAACTTCTTCTTTCCACAATACTACCTCCTAAAACATTACTTTTTTCAATGCTAAACTCTTTATATAAATCATAGCCTATTTTATTGTTATATACACAGCTTATTATTGAAAATTGCCAAAGGCAGAATACAAATTCTGCCATTGACAACAATATTACACTTTTATTTTTTTAACCAGCTCATCATTTTACGCAATCTTGCACCAACTGCTTCTAATGGGTGTGTTGCTTCTTTTGCACGTGTAGCAAGGAATTTTGCACAACCGCCTGCTTTATTTTCTTGTATCCATTCGCTAGCAAATGTACCATCTTGAATTTCAGAAAGTACTTTTTTCATTTCTTTTCTTGTTTCTTCTGTAATCAAACGTTTTCCTGTGCGATAGTCGCCATATTCTGCTGTATTAGAAATAGAATATCTCATTTCAGCAAAACCGCCTCTATTGATTAAGTCAACAATCAATTTCATTTCGTGTATACATTCAAAATATGCCATTTCTGGTTCATATCCTGCTTCTACCAATGTATCAAAACCAGCTTTCATCAATTCTGTTACACCACCACAAAGCACAGCTTGTTCTCCAAAAAGGTCTGTTTCTGTTTCTTCTTTAAATGTTGTTTGAATAATACCTGCTCTACCTGCACCAATACCACAAGCCCAAGCTAAAGCATATTCTTTTGCTTTACCAGAAAAGTCTTGATATACTGCGATTAAAGAAGGTACGCCCTGTCCTTCTGTATAAAGACTTCTTACAATATGTCCTGGTCCTTTTGGTGCAACCATAATAACATCAACATTTTTTGGTGCTTTAATTTGATTAAAATGAATATTAAAGCCATGTGCAAACATCAATATATTGCCTTCCTGCAAATTTGGAGCAATAGATTCATTATAAATGTCTGGAGCTGCCTCATCTGGAACAAGCATCATAATCACATCAGCTATTTTTGCTGCTTCTCCTGTTTCCAATACTTTTAATCCTGCTGCTTCTGCTTTTGCACAGCTTGCAGATGTTGTTCTTAAACCAACTACAACATCACAGCCACTTTCTTGCAAATTTAAAGCATGAGCGTGTCCTTGACTACCATATCCTATTACAGCAATTTTTTTACCTTTCAATAAATTCAAATCACAATCTTGGTCATAATACATTTGTACCATAATTCTTCTCCTCCGTAATATTATTCATTCTTTTTCACTTCTTTTTTATTTATATCAATCAGTTAGTAAAGCTGATTTCTATACTTTATAATGCTGTTACGCCTGTGCGACACATTTCTTCAATTTCAAATTCAGAAAGTGCTGTTACAAAATTATCCACATTACTTGGAATATCAGACAATTCTACTGTAACAGAATTTGGTTGTATTTCTAATATTTTGCCCTGAAATTCTAATACTGTATTACTAATTGCTGCACTGGTAGCAGTATCTTCTGTATGAATTTTTAACAATACCAATTCTTTACAAATGGCTTGTTTTTCATCTATTTGTGTTACTTTTTCCACTTCTTCTAATTTTGAAACCTGTTTAAATACTTTTTCTATAATTTCATCATCTGCTTCTACTACAACCGTTATTTTTGTAATTTTAGGGTTATCTGTAGGTGATGCAGAAATAGAATCTATATTATATCCTCTACGTGCAAATAAACTTGATATTCTTGCCAAAACACCAAAATTATTCTGTACTACAAGAGATAATATATGTTTTTTCATAATATCCTTCCTCCTAAATTATCATTAATCTACAATAATATCATCAAAGCTGCCTCCTGGTGGTATCATAGGCAATACTTTTTCATCTCTATCAATAATACATTCAATTACACTAGGACAATTTGTATTTTGTAAAGCCTGTTCAAATGCTTTTTTAAATTCTGTGATTGTAGTTGCTCTGTATCCTTTTCCTCCAAATGCTTCTGCTAATTTTACATAATCTGTTTTTCTATCTAATGTAGTATAAGCATATCTTTTTTCAAAAAATAGTTCTTGCCATTGTCTTACCATACCAAGCACTTGATTATTCATAATTACTGTAATAATAGGCAATTCATATGTGACACTTGTGCAAAGTTCATTCATATTCATATGAAAACTGCCATCACCTGTAATATGCACAACACGTCTGTTAGGAAAAGCAATTTTTGCACCAATAGAAGCACCATAACTAAATCCCATTGTTCCCAGTCCTCCTGATGTCAAAAAAGAACGTGGTTTTGTTCTTTTGCAATATTGTGCTGTCCACATTTGATGCTGTCCTACGTCTGTTACAATAATAGCATCTTCTCCACTCAATTCAGAAATAGCTTCTACCAATTTAAAAGGTTTAATGGTATTTTCATCATCTACTGGGTGATAGTCAATTTCTTCTCTCCATTTGTCTATTGTTTCTATCCAACTTTTTCTTTCAGAAGGTTTTACATATTTCATTAATCCCACTACAACATCTTTTACATCGCCCAATATGCTAAAGTTTGTTCTTACATTTTTATCAATTTCTGTATCATCAATATCAATTTGCACTTTAATGGCATTTGGTGCAAATTTTTCTTTATTTGTTGCTACTCTGTCAGAAAATCTTGTACCAATAGCAATCAGCAAATCTGCTTCATTGATTGCTTTAGAACTAGAAACATGACCGTGCATACCTACCATACCTAAATTTAATCTATCTCCATAACTCAATACTCCTGTTGCCATAAGTGTATGACAAGCTGGTATGGAACAAGTATTAATTAATTCGCTCAATTCTTGAGAAGCTCTTGATGAAATAACACCACCACCGAAATAAATCACTGGACGAACACTTTTATTAATCAGTTCTGCAAGATGTTTTATATCATCTTCTTTTACAGGCACGTGATGCTGTGGTCTCACAATTTCTTTATGCTCAAATTCATAACTTGCTATTGTCAAATCTTTTGGAATATCTACTAGCACAGGGCCAGGACGTCCGCTTTGTGCAATACGAAATGCTTCTCTCAATGTATCTGCCAAATCTTCTATATTTTTTACAAGAAAATTATGTTTTGTAATAGGCAATGTGACACCTGCAATATATACTTCTTGAAAACTATCACGTCCCATAGCATCTGTTGTTACATTTCCTGTAATCGCAACCATAGGAATAGAATCCATATATGCTGTAGCAATGCCTGTTACAATATTTGTTGCTCCTGGGCCACTTGTTGCAATTACAACACCTGTTTTTCCTGTTGCTCTTGCATAACCATCTGCTGCGTGAGATGCTCCTTGTTCATGTGCTGTTAATATATGACGAATTCTATCTTTATTTTGAAGCAAAGCATCATAAATATTTATAACAGTTCCTCCAGGATAGCCAAATACAACATCGACCCCTTCTTCTACCAATACCTCGACTATAATTTCTGCACCTGTTTTTATCATATCCATTTCCCCATTCATTAAATATTTTTCATTATTACCATTTTTCATTTGTTTTCATTATTTTTTCTATAAAAAAAGACTTTATCTCTTTTCTATTCAAGAGACAAAGTCTTAGGCTCTGCGGTACCACTCTTATTGCTATAATAAATATAGCCACCTCAAAACATCTGCACAGTAATGTGTTAATGCCAATTCTTTTAACGAAGAATTAATCCGTTTGAATCTACACAAATTGTCTCTAAATTCTTTGATTCAACTGCTCTTGAGGAGATTTTCACAATTTATTGCTATTGCCTTGCACCTATCGACAACTCTCTGAAAACAAATACAAAAGTTACTTACCCTCAGTCACTGCATTTTTTTCATTTTGATTATGAACAAAATTATAACCATTTTTGCAAAAATGTCAATAGAAAAATTTTTTTTGCATTTTTCATTTGTATGACAACGTAAATGCAGTATCAAATACTTTTTACATTGGTGTTAAATTACAATAATCTTCTACTGTGCCGCCTCTTTTAAAACATTTTATAATTTCTTTTCCTAGTGGGTCTAATTCTGGTACATCAAATTTTTTCAGTTCTTTTTCAAAAAAGCTGTTTAATATTTTTGCACCTTTATCATAGCCTTCTACACCAAGCATTTCCTGCATTTCACATTTCAAAAATACACTTCTAATATTTTGTCTTTCAATTTTCATTTCTCTTAAAGCATATCCTAAAAGAGAACATCTTGCAGGTTCTAAATTTTGACGTTTAATAATATTTACTCCGCCACGCCTTGCTAAATACTCTCTTGCTAACCATTCTGCTGCAAAACCTACTTTATACACGCCAATATGTTGATTTGGTATCAATATATATTTTGTATTACGGCAGGAAATAATTTGCTGCAACAATAAATTTGCCTGTCTTACTCTTAATCCTGTTGCAAAAGGCCAGTAAGAACCAACTCCTTCACTTTCCATACCTTCTGTGGCTATAATACTTGGATTATTATGACCTCTTGGTGCAACCAATCTCCATAGCCAAGCCAATGAAGGTGGTATAATTTGCATCAATCCCATAATGCCATAGCTTGGGTGTTCTGCTGTTGCAGGAGGCATACGTACTCCAAAACTACGTATATCTACTCCTACAGGTTCTTGTACAATTTTATTTACCATATATCTTGGAATAACAACACGTGGATTAGGACAAGGCTTTCCATCAGAATCCAATGTATGGTCCCAAGGCAAACAAGTTGCTCCTGCAACTCCTTGCAAATTAAAGAAAATAAGTGGTTCTTTTGGGTGAATTGCTATTTTTTCATAAGCAGGACTACTTCCATATTCTGTAATACCGTCTACTCTCAAAAACCAAGCATTTTCTCCATCAATAATACCTAATTTTCCATCTTCACCCTGTATAGCAGGGTGACACATTGCCATATCATCAGAAATTGGTTCAATATCGCAAGTATCCCCTAAATGCAAATAGTTCTTTCCTCCTGTTACAATATGTGTTCCCAACAATATACGTCCATCTGGTTCTCTATGCTCTACTTCAAGCATTTCGCTTTTTCCACCGCCTGAAGCCCCTTCGTGCATAATGACAATTTCATTTTCATATGGTGTAATAATTCTTGCCGCAGAAGCATGGGCAGTTACCCAATTTTCTTGTTCCCCAATATCCAGCAATACACTATAAACACCTTTTTTAGCAGATGGGCCAGGATATAAATTATATGAAAAAATTTCGTGGCAATTATCTAAACGATTATGAACACACACTTGTTTTCCCTCAAAATGTGTATGTCTAAAAGGTGGAGCAACATAAATAATGGCACGTGGCACAAAAGGAACAATTTCTTCCTCTATATTTACAAATGCCTGCAAATTTGCAAGAGCATATGCAAAAAACGCTGCATTTTTAGGACATATCAATATAGCGGGATAACCATATCTTTTACCACCTGCTCGAAATGGTACAACTATCAATTCTCTTTCTTTTAGCCATAACAATGTTTCTTTTCTTAAACTAGAAAATTCATAACCATATGCTTCTTTAAAACGTTGTTTATCTGTTGGCTTTTTATCTGAAATAACCATACATTCTGGGTCACGGCGACGCATATAATCTTCTGTATAATTTACGGCTGCTCCATTACGACAACGCACAACATCTGCTTCTTTTTTTTCTTTGCCATGAACTGTATATGTGATGTCAAAAGAATTTTCTTTTTCTCCTCCAAATACCATATCATAAATTTCTGCTCTCGTTTTTGGAATACTGATACTAGAACAATCATTTAAAATTTCTTTTAATTCTTCTGAAAAAGCAATTCTTTCTAAATTTTTGTCCATAATTTCCTCCTTCTCCTTTTTTTATTAACATGATATGAAACAGCTTGTTACAAAAAGCAGAACAAAATATTTCTAACAGTTTTTATTATATTTTATAAAATGTTTACTGCATTTTTATTTTCATGTTAATTTCACAGTTGTTTTATTTTTTTACTACTTATTTTAATATGCTATTATTCATTTGTAAATCTAAATTAAAAATGTACTTTTATATTAAATTTTGTACGTTTTATTATAAATTATAATGCCATTTTATCATTAGAATAAACAAAATAAATAAATTTAAAAACGTTATATTTTTAACTCATTATATTTTTTATAATAAAAATATAGAATTTTACAATTTCTATCACATTTTTTTACAAAATTAGTATTAATCTTTTATGAAAAAACATTTCATATTCTAACTATATCAATCAAAAAATTATAAATTTAATCATTCAAAACAAAAAAAGATGACCCCTCCGCTGCTACTTCAACGGAAAGGTCATCTTTCATTCTGAACTGGTTCTAACACTTCTATTTTTCTCACTCTTTCTTTAATTTTATTTGTGTTTTTTTATTGAGATGTCATTTATAATCATCACAACACCATTTTCCATATTTAGTTGTATATTTCATATACTGTATTTGCTCTATTATTTTCCACATGGAATACATTTTTTATTTTTAAAAATGCTTTATATTTATTATTTGCTTTTACAGTTTTGAAATAGAAAACGAAATTCGCTTTAAACATGGGACTCAAGCCTACTTAACATAGTGCCTTATCCATTTTTTATTTTTGTCCTATGGCATCTCCCTTTATCAACACTATATGCTTTTCTCTTGGAAAAACACGCCCAAATTTCACCGCCGCAAAGGAAAGGGTATACCGAAACTAGCTATTTTGTTGGAATCTCCTCCTTTTATATTTTACTAACTATAATTGTGTTGGAAAATACATTCCGCTTCAATTTATAATCAACAAAGTAATGAAAACAATCTTTATAATGCTTTTTGGTATAAGGAATTAGAATTTCTTCTATTATTGACGTCTTATAACAAAAGAACCGAATATTTTTTCTTTTTCCTTGTTTATTTTTTATATTGATTGATTACTTTGTATGTACTAATATTAAAACATTAATAACAAAATGTCAATACTTTTTTGAAATGTATACAATATTTTTTAAAAGTACATTTTTGCATTCTCTTTTATTGTATGAAATGACATTTAATGATAAAATATGATATATAACGTTATAGATTTAGAAAGGTGGAATAATTCATGAAAGAAGCACTTGTTGTTATTGATATGCAAAATGATTTTATAGATGGTAGTTTAGGCACAGCAGAAGCACAACAGATTGTGTCAAATGTAATTTCAAAAATCAATGCTTTTTCTGGAGATTTATACTATACAAGAGATACACATAATGAAAATTATTTGGATACATTAGAGGGAAAAAAACTTCCTGTAGTTCATTGTATTAAAAATACTTTTGGTTGGGAAATACAAAAAGATGTTTGGAATGTTGGTGCAGATAAAAATGCTATTATTATTGACAAACCAACTTTTGGTTCTACAAAATTAGCTCAAATGCTTTCTCAAAAACAATATGAACGTATTACATTAATAGGATTATGTACAGATATTTGTGTAATTTCTAACGCATTAAATATTAAAGCACTGCTTTGGGAAACACCTATTGTTGTTGATGCAAACTGTTGTGCTGGTGTAACACCAGAAAGTCATACACAAGCACTTAATGCTATGAAAATGTGTCAAATTGATGTTTTAAATTAAAATGAAATACTTCCATATTTTTTCAAAATTATATATAAAATACAAAGACATTACAATAAAAACGTGTTACAATAAAAAATAGTATTATTACTTTCTTTTGTAAAAGATACATTTTCTAAAATAGTAATAACGAAATTAGGCGATAATAAAGTGTATGCCAAAAAGAAATGTTGTTTTATCATATATCAGTATGCTTATGGCAATCAAAAAGTAACTGAAAATTTTACAGAAATTATAAATTATATGCAGCGTCATAATATAGAAATAGATAAGAAAGAACTTATTTTGTCTGGCAGATTATGTGAAGATATAAAATTAGGAGATATTCTTTTTACAGAAAATAGCAATACAGCAATAACAGTAAAATGTCTATTTGCATATGGTCATACATTTAATGTATTAAATGCTGGAATGACCTGTGTAATTTTAGCAGATATAGTGGAACACTCTTTTTTTCAATACGAAATATTGTATGTGTTACTTTGATTTTACTGAAAAACAGTAATATACTAAAAATACGATAATAAAATTTTTACTATATTCTAACAATAACATCATATTTGTTTTGATTAACATATGAAGGAGTAAGCAAAATGAAAATTTTTGATTGGATAAAAAAGAAAAGAGAACCTCAGCAACCGACAGAACAAAATCCCCCTTCTGTCACTGAAAACACTACTGTAAATACAGAAAATAATGCAATTACATCTCAAAATGATACACAGCAAAATGATACACAACAAAAAACGGAAACAATTCCACAGGAAAAACAGCAACAGCCTAAACCTAAACAGCAAGAACACGATGCCGCTATTCGCTTATATTCCTGTCGAAAAAATACCGACATCATTCCTTCTGTTTTTGAAAAGGCTTTTTCAGAAGAATATAAAAAACTTGATTTTGTAAATAATACAGAATTTGTTTTAACATTTAAAGATGACACATTTTTAAAAATTCGTGTCATAACAAACAAAAAGGAAACTACTGCACAGGCTTATGGTATGGCAAATTTTTTTAGTAAATCTCCTATTAAAAATCAAGTATTAAAAGAAAATATATTACAACAAATGAAATTGTTTAATTGCATTATTTCCATACAATTTACATTAAATTCTGATGAAAAGAGAACAAATAACATCATCAAAAATATTTATAGTGCTGCAAAAGCACTTACTGCTTTTGTACTTGTACCAACTATGGAAGTATTTCATTATGACGGCAGATTATTGATAGATACACAAGGACAGTCTGCTTTTGATACATTTCACCCTATTGCTTCAGCGGACTTTTTAGAAAAAGAGTTAAAACCTACAGAGGCAGATACACAGAGAAAGAAAAAGTCTATTGAAATACTGAAAAGTAAAAAAATTCCCTATTTAGAAGAACTTCGTTCTGCTGTATTTGATGCGGAAACTACTTTACAAACAAAAGAAGTGATTATAAAACGTCTGATTGCCACATATGCTACTGCAATACAAGCAGAAATTTATCTCAGCGGAAAATATGACAATCCAGAACAAAAAATGAAAGAACAAATTGCTCTTTTAGAAGAAAAATATCATATTTCAAATTCTTTTTCTGCAAAAGAAAAAGAATATATTGACCACCCACCTATAAAAGAAACTAAAATATTTAATAGCTATGCTTGGCGATATGAATGTTGTGCGATATTTCTTTGGGCACTTTCATTGCTGGAATTAAAAGAACCCAATCAAATTTGTGAAGCAGTGGAATTAGGCAATGTCATATGGAACCACAATTTTGATAGTCTTTCTAAAGCTGCAAAATTACGCTCTAAAGAAGAAATATTAGCATTACAAGATTTGACACTGCGTTATAACTGGGCTTGTGTAGATGCTCGTATTAACAACAAAACAATAGATGCTTTGGATTTTGGTATAATTTATGAAAGACATTATGCTTTAAATTGGTTGCTTAAAGTAGATGGTATCACAGACTGGGACGCTGTCACTACTACAACATAAACAAAAAAACTACTGTTAATATCAAAATTTTAGCAGTAGTTTTTTATTTATCATAATAATATAAAATTTAACATATTTTTACATTATTTTCATACTATTTATATATTGTATTTTATACTATATATTTGTAGTAAAATAATGTTCGTTTTAAGGAGTTTTTAAACTTTTTTATAAGGTGTCAATTTCTCAAAAAGTTCTTCAAAATTATTTGCTATCACTGTTTTTCTATGACAATCAAAATCATACATCACTATATTCCCATTTTCATTATCAAAATACAATTC
Organism: uncultured Clostridia bacterium; assembly: GCA_910586765.1. Classification (GTDB taxonomy): domain Bacteria; phylum Bacillota; class Clostridia; order Lachnospirales; family Anaerotignaceae; genus Coprocola. Next base: position 60,373 of record CAJUJJ010000008.1, on the reverse strand, counting down.
AAACATACTCTGATAATTTCCAATTTCAATACAATTTTCTAATGCTTTACAATCCCTTACATCTGCACTTTTTTCTATTTCTTTTAAATATTTTTGTTGCAACACTATTTTTTCTATATTTTGTTTTACATCATTTATAGCATTAAAACAAACAAGTTTTCCATCTAAAAAACCGATTAATTCTAAAAATTCATAAGAAGTTAAATATTCTTTTATTTCTTTTTTTAATATTATTTTCATTTCTTTTTCTATCTGCTCAAAATTTATTTCTTTTGTATTTTCTTGATATATCCATTGAATATATCCATATTCATTTACTTCTCCAACATATAAATCTGTATTAAATTCTCCATCAAACGGTACACTAGGCAGCAAACCCGTTTTTTTATGCCAGTAACAAAAATATCTTTCTAAATAATTTAATAATATTTTTTTCATAAATGGAATTGCCTCCTACAACACTTTTTATTAAGTATATAAAAAACTCCCCATATTGAGGAGTTTTTTTAGTTGAGAAAACGAATTTTTTACTTTCAATATATTTCATAAAGCAAAGTGAACATCAAAATCTCAATATTAATCTACGCAAGTCATAATTTTTAATATTTCTTTATCTGTTTCACGCATACCATCTTTTCCTAATCTACCAATATTTTTTATTGTATTTTCAATTCCTTTTGATACAATGCCATCTCCACCATAAAATTGCTGTCCTTTTAAATACATATCATATCCAAAAATACCTGCATCAACTGCTGCTGCAATTTTTGCTGCACAAGATGCCTTTGCACCATCGCATATAATACCTGATGTAATAGCAAGTGCATTTACGATAGTATGTGTAATATCTTCATAGCTACCACCTTTTAAATAAGCAATACCTGCCCCTGCTGCCGCTCCTGCACTTATTGCACCACAATATGCTGACAAATATCCTATTCCTGTTTTTTTGTGTATTGCAATTAAATTTGAAAGTATTAACGCTCTATACAATTTTTCTTTTTCTATATTTAACTCTTTAGCATATTCTATAACAGGCAATGAAACAGTCATACCTTGATTACCGCTACCAGAATTGATAACAACAGGCAATTCACAACCGCTCATTCTTGCATCAGAACCTGCTGCTGCTTTTGCCTTTGCACGGTTTCTAATATCATCTCCATATGTTTCTAACAATACAGAACCTATATTTGCACCATAATTATTTTTTAATCCTTCCTCTGCAATGGCACTATTATATTCTATTTGTCTATCCAATACTTCTTTTACATCTTCTATATCTGCTGTTTGTGCAAAATCATAAATTCCTTGTACAGAAAGCAAGCTATAATCAGGTACATCTTCCTGCACTTGCTGCACAACTCCATTATCTAAAAGTACATCACCATCTTTTTCGATATATACCACATTACTATGTGCATTTGCAATACGAACAATGGCATAACTATCCCCTTTATAAACTTTTACAATAATATCTAAAAGTAAATCACTTTCTGCTTGTTTTACTTGAATTTTTGTTGTCCTTTTATATTCTAAAAACTCCTTTTTTTGTTGTTCTGTAACATTACTTAATACTTCTAATTCTAAATTCTCATCTCCTGCAATAATGCCTATTGCTACTGCTGATTCAATGCCTTTTTCTCCATTAGTATTTGGCACAATAACACTTTTCACATTTTTAATAATATTACCGCTTGTTTCTACAAGCACTCTATCAGGTATTTGTCCCAATACTGCCCTTGCTTTTGCTGCACAATAGGCAAGTGCAATCGGTTCTGTACAGCCCATTGCTACAACTAATTCTCTTTTTAATATTGCAACATATGTTTGATAACACAATTCTTTTTTTTCCATACTATTTTTTCTCCTTTCATAGTTTTTCACTTATCAAAAGCTATATTTACAGTTTGTTTTTATTTAAAATTTTACACCACTTTTTTCATATAAATATATGGAAAAAGCTCCCCATACTGAGGAGCTTTTTATTATATTCTATTTATTTCTTATTTCATAAAAGATTTTAAAACTTTACCAAGACTTGCAATACCTTGTTCAATTTTATCATCTGGCATACAAGAATAGTTCATTCTAAATGTATTTTCGTGTCCGCCATTAGGGAAGAAAGAACCACCAGGAACATAAGCAACTTTTTCTTCAATACATTTTACAGCAACTTCTCTTGCATTCATGTATTCAGGCAATACAACCCATGTAAACAATCCGCCATCTGGGTGTGTATATTCAATGCCTTCTGGGAATTCACGTTTCATAGCATTAAGCATAACGTCACGTCTATGTCCATATACTTCTTTAATTTTTGCTACGTGTTCATCTAAGTTGTACATATCCATAAATTTGTCAACTTCTAACTGAGAAACTGTAGATGGCTGTAAGTCAGCACCTTGTTTTACAAAGTTATATTTTGCCAATATTGCAGGGTCTGCACAAACCCAACCTAAACGATAGCCAGGTGCTAATATTTTAGAGAATGTTCCTAAGAATACAACGAGACCTTTTGTATCAAGAGATTTTAATGATGGCATATTTTCGCCTTCAAATCTCAATTCGCCATAAGGATTGTCCTCTATTGTAGGAATTTCATATTTGTTTATGATTTCCATAAATTTTTTTCTTCTTTCCAAAGGCCATGTTCTACCTGTTGGATTTTGGAAATCTGGTATTACATAAATCATTTTTACATTTTCTGTTGTTTGTATGATTTTTTCTAATTCTTCCATAATCATACCATTGTTGTCTGTTGGAACTTCAACAAATTTAGGGCAGTTAATTTTGAAAGCATTGATTGCTCCTAAATAAGATGGGCTTTCCATTAATACAACATCGCCCTCGTTCAAGAAGACACGACCAGAAAAGTCAAGACCCTGCTGAGAACCGTTTGTAATCAAAATATTGTCGATAGTAGAAGTAATGCCATTTTTTGCTTTCATTCTATCAACGATTTTTTGTCTTAAAGAATCAATACCATCTGTTGTAGAATATTGCATTGCTTCTTGTCCGCTTTCACTCATAACAGCCATAGCTGCTGCTTTCATTCCTTCTACAGGGAACAATTCTTTTGCTGGCAGACCACCTGCGAAAGAAATAATGTCTGGTTGTTGTGTGAGTTTTAAAAGTTCACGGATTTCAGAGCCTTTTAACTGTTCTACTCTGTCTGAAAATTTTATCATTTTGATTTCCTCCTTTATTCTTTAGCTCGTTGGTTATATTGTACAAGAACAGTTTTACATAGATATATTACACCTTTTTGTCTTTTTGTTTATTGCCTTATACATATAAACTGTTCTTGAATGGGGCAATTAATTATCTTATATTCATTTAACCACAAAAAGTACAGAAAGTCAAATTATTTTTGTGAATTTATAGTCAATTTTTATAATGTTTTTTTTTAGAGACAAAAGCACTGTTGTATGACTTCAACAATAATAATTTATTTTTTTCACTAATTTTGCTTTATTTTAGCCATTTGATATACTCATTGCCTCTATTGATACAACACCACCTCTTACAATTTCCATATCGTGAAATCCTTTTGACAAAAGATTTATCAAATCATTATTGCCTACTTCTGAATTAACAGACTGCAATATTAAACGTTCCATATCATAATCTATAATAGAAGCTCTAAATATTTTTGCTATAGAAATTACTTCTTCTTTTTCTACTGGAGAATTGATTTTTAATTTAATAAACATTAATTCTTTCATATGAGTAGGTATGTCTGTCAAGTCAATAATCTTGATAACTTCTACACATCTGTTCATTTGTTTTTTAATTTGCTCAAATGTTGCATCATTGCTCAAAAAACTAAATGTCATACGAGAAATCGTAGGGTCTGCTGTTGTACCTACTGTAATTGTTTCTATATTATATAATTTGCTGGAACAAATACCTGATATTTTCGCCAATACGCCAACTTGATTTTCTACAAATACAGCGAGCCATCTCTTTTTAATATCCATTTCTTTTCTTCCTCTCTTCTGTTGTATTATTTAATTTTCTTCTAATATCATATTATCTAATGTACCACCATGTCTTACAATAGGAAGCACAATATCGTATCTCTCCAATATAAATTCAACTAATACAGGTGCTTTATTTTGTTTTGCCTTTTCAGAAGCCATTTTTAATGTTTGTTCAATTTGTTCTTCTTCTGTCACTCTATATGCTTCTACATTATAACTTTCTGCAAATTTTAAAAAGTCTGGCAAATAAGGAGGACACTCCTCAGGTGTATGACATTTTGTTCTCTGACAACTTTTTCTTTCTTTTAAGCAAGTACCATAATAGTGCTTTTCACAAAAATATTGTTGTTGTTGACGTACCATACCTAAAAAACTATTGTTAAATACCAACACCACTATAGGCAATTCCCATGCTACAGCTGTCGCCATTTCTGCCATATTCATTTGAAAACCGCCATCGCCTGTAATACAAATAACTTGTTTTTCTGGATAAGCAAGCTGTGCTCCTATTGCAGCAGGAAAACCAAATCCCATTGCTCCCAATCCTCCAGAAGTTAACAACTTCTTATGACTATCTAACTCTAAAAATTGTGTTGTCCACATTTGATGTTGTCCTACATCTGTAACCGCTATAAAATTATCAAAAATATTGTTTATGCTTTCTATAATTCTTTGTGGATTGACGCAATTTCCTGCCTTTACACCAAGAGGATATTCTTCTTTCCACTTTTTCACTTGTGCTACCCATTCTCCTTTTTCACTTTGTTTTACCATTGTCAACATTTTTTCAATAGCTAATTTTGCATCTCCTACTACAGGAACATCTACTTTAATATTTCTGGAAATGGCTGCTGTATCAATATCAATATGCACAATTTTTGCTTCTTTTGCAAATTCACTTATTTTTCCTGTAATTCTGTCATTAAATCTTGTGCCTATAGAAAATAGCAAGTCACATTCACTTACTGCTTTATTTGCTGCATAGCAGCCGTGCATACCCATACTACCCACATACAAAGGGTGATTTGTAGGAATTGCTCCTTTTCCCATAACTGTTGTAATCACTGGTATATTTACTGTTTCAGCTAATTTACAAAATGCCTCATTTGCACGAGCAATATTAATTCCTCCTCCACAAAGGAAAAGAGGTCTTTCTGCATCTCTTAACAATTTTAATGCTCTTTTTAACTGTCCTACATGTACATCAGAATTTGGTTTATATCCTCTAATGTGTACTTCTGTTGGATAGCTGTCTTTGCTCATCTCTTTCATAATATTAGAAGGCAAATCTACCACAACAGGGCCTGGTTTACCTGTACGAGCAATATAAAATGCTTCTTTTATAATTCTTCCCAAATCTTTTCTATCTCTTACCATAACGCCATATTTACAAACACTTCTTGTAATTCCTATAAAATCAACTTCTTGAAAAGCATCATTTCCAATTAAATCCAAAGGTACTTGTCCCGTAAAACAAACCAAAGGTACACTATCATAATTTGCATTTGCTATGCCTGTTACCAAATTTGTTGCTCCTGGGCCGCTTGTTGCAACACAAACACCTACTTTACCTGTTGCTCTAGCATAAGCATCTGCGGCGTGTACTGCTGCCTGTTCGTGTCGTGGCAGTATCAAACGAATATCATTTTGTTTATAAAGTTCATCAAAAATATCCAGCACATATCCTCCTGGATAACCAAATATTGTATCAACGCCTTCTTCCTTCAATGCTTCCAGCCAAAGCTGTGTTCCTTTTTTCATAATAAAATAACCTCCTCAAAATATCATTTGTATAGTATATGATTTCCATATATATTAAAAAACACCCTAATCAATGTAATTGATTAGGGCGATTTTATTCGTGGTACCACCTAAATTCAGAAAAAAATTTTCTGCACTCTTTATTTGTACAAAACTATTTTTAAAAATAGTAAAATACATCATTTCTATAACGGGAAAACCCGATGAATACTACTCAGAAAATACTTCCTTTCGCGTCATAGCTCCAAGACTACTTCCACAGCAATAAAACAAAGATTTTCACCAGCCATCTTCTCTCTGTGCTTTTATTTACAGTGTACTACTCCTTTTCATAGCATTTACCATATTTTAATTTTCATGGAATATATTATAACACAAAATTTTTTTTTGAAAAGAGATTTTTATAAAATTTTTTGACAGCATAGTTTACTAATTTTAAATTTTTTGTTTATTTCCTATTGCATTTCAAAAACTATATAGTATAATAGTATCTGTTTAGTAAAAATAATACATTTGTTTAGTATTTCTAAAAAAAATAATGATAGTAAAGTATATACTAAGGAGTTAACTATGGATATTGGTCATAAAATCAAACAACTTCGTATTCAAAATGGTTTAACATTAGAAGAATTAGCCTCCAGAAGTGAACTCACAAAAGGCTTTTTATCTCAGCTAGAACGTAATTTAACATCACCTTCTATTACAACATTAGCTGACATTGTAGAAGCACTTGGAAGCAGTATGTCTGATTTTTTTAAAGAAGACACAGAAGAAAAAATCGTATTTCAAAAAAAAGATTTTTTTGTAGACAAAAGAGAACATCATACTGTAAACTGGATTGTACCAAACACACAAAAAAATGCTATGGAACCTATATTAGTGGAGTTGCCTCAATATGGTACATCTTTCGAAGTTGCCCCCCACAGCGGTGAAGAATTTGGTTATGTTATAGAAGGCTGTATTTCACTTATATGCGGAGAAAAAAAATTTACTGTACGTAAAGGAGAAACATTTTATTTAAACGGTAAAACATTTCATCACATTAAAAATGAAAAAAAGACACTTGCAAAAATACTTTGGATTTCTACACCACCATTGTTTTAGGAGGTTACAATGAAAAAATTAATACAATTTAAAAATATTGTAAAAGACTTTGATGGACAGTTAGTGCTCAAAGGAATTAATTTAGATATTTATGAAAACGAATTTGTTACACTGCTTGGCCCAAGCGGCTGCGGAAAAACAACATTACTGCGTATACTTGGAGGATTTTTAAATCAAACAGAAGGGCAAGTAATATTTGATAACACTGAAATCAGTAACGTTCCTCCCTACAAAAGAGAAATTAACACTGTATTTCAAAAATATGCCCTTTTTCCTCATATGAATGTATATGACAATATTGCCTTTGGACTGAAAATAAAAAAAGAACCCAAAGATATTATTGAGCAAAAAGTGCAAAGAATGTTAAAATTAGTTAATTTAGAAGATTATGCCAAAAGAAATGTAACAGAACTTAGCGGAGGACAACAGCAAAGAATTGCCATAGCCAGAGCATTAGTAAATGAGCCTATGGTATTACTTTTAGATGAACCTCTTGGTGCATTAGATTTAAAACTAAGAAAAGAAATGCAGCACGAATTGAAAAAAATACAGCAGGAAGTTGGTATTACATTTATTTATGTAACTCACGACCAAGAAGAAGCATTGACTATGTCTGATAAAATTGTTGTTATGAAAGACGGCGAAATACAACAAATAGGCTCTCCTACTGACATTTACAATGAACCAACAAACGAATTTGTTGCCAAATTTATAGGAGAAAGCAACATTATAGATGGTGTTATGTTAGACGACTATAGAGTAATGTTCGAGGATAAAATATTTGACTGTGTAGATTTTGGTTTTGACAAAAATGAAAAAATTGATGTTGTAATACGTCCTGAAGATTTAGACATTGTACCCATAACAGAAGGAAAATTAAAAGGCATTGTTCGTTCTGTACTTTTTAAAGGTGTTCACTATGAAACTATTATCGAAACAAAAGTTGGCACAAGCATTACAGTACAAATGAAAGTATCTGACGAAAAGCCTGTCATAAATACAGAAGCAAATGAAAAAATGAGTGCAAACGATTTTTATTTAGATGTCAGCGATATAGAAGAATTAACAGAAGCTACTATTGTCGCTCGTGCAGATGCTCAGGCTTGGAACCCAGATACAGAAGAATGGATTTCTATACAAAAAATAAGCTATGACATTAAACCTGAAAACGGTACTTATCCTGTTACTTTTTCCACTGCTGCTGGTACAAGTGTAACAGTCAATATGATTGTAAAAGATGAAAACAGAGTAATAAACAAAGAATATCAAGAAAAAATATTTGCTGTAAACTTTTTTAAAACAGCAGACGAAATTAAAGAAAGTATTGCTTTAGAAACAGATTTGAAAACGTGGGCAAATGCTTCTGCTTGGAGTTTAGACGAAGATACCCCTGTTGAAATTACAAGTATTCATTATGATTTTGACCCAGAAAATATTACAGTAGGAACTTATAATGTGACATTTGCAACAGAAGGACACGAATATATGGTTGATACAACAGATAAATATGAAGTAGGTGCTGAAGTTGGTTTGATGTTTCAACCACAAGATATTCACATTATGAAAAAGGGGTGAGTGCTTATGAAACAATTTAAAAATATGACATACCCTTATATACTATGGATTTCTATTATGATTGTTGTGCCTATGTTTATGATACTAATGTATGCTTTTACAAAACACGGCAATGATGTTGCAACATTTTGGTTTACATTTGAAAATTTTACTCGCTTTTTTAGTGACATTATATTTATCAATGTATTAAAACAATCCCTTTACATTGCAATAATTACTACAATACTATGTATTTTATTAGGGTATCCAGCAGCATATATTATTGCAAATGCAAAAGAAAAAAATAAAGTTTTTTTAATACTTTTAATTACATTTCCTACATGGATTAATATGCTTGTTAGAACATATGCTTGGATGGGCATTTTACAAGACAATGGTATACTAAATAATATATTATCTTTATTTGGTTTACAAACAAAATTACTCCACACTGATTTTGCAGTAATATTAGGTATGGTTTACAATTTTATTCCTTTTATGATATTGCAAATTCATACCTCATTAACAAAAATGGACAAAAGCCTTTTAGAAGCAGCGAGTGATTTAGGTGCTGATAAATTGCAATGCTTTTTAAAAGTAACATTTCCTCTTTCCCTTCCTGGTGTCATAAGCGGTATTACACTGGTATTTTTACCAGCAATGTCTAGCTTTTTTATACCAAAGCTGTTAGGAGGAGGGCAATATGTTTTAATAGGCAATGTTATAGAGTCTCAATTTTTAACAGCAGGCAACTGGAATTTCGGCAGTGCCATTTCATTGATTATGGCCATTATTATTATGATTTCTATGTACATTACTAAAAAAGTTGAAATCAGAAACAGTACAGGAAAGGGGAGAATATTACATTGAAGCCATCAAAAAAAATAGGCAGTAAAATTTATATGGCTATTATGATAATATTTTTTTATTTGCCTATTGTATATACTATTATATTTTCATTTAATTCTTCTCGTTCTTTGACAAAATTTGGAGGGTTTTCATTACAGTGGTATGAAAAAATGTTTCATGACTCCACTATGATGCAGTCTATATTTTATACTATTGTAATCGCTTTGCTTGCTACATTCATTTCTACCATTGCAGGCACTATTACAGCAATAGGACTTTCTAAGTCAAATCGTATATTAAAGGGAATTGTAGAACAAATTAATGATTTGCCTATTATGAACCCTGAAATCGTAACAGGTATTGGACTTTTAATGTTTTTTAGTGCATTAGGTGTCAAAAAAGGATTTATGACATTATTACTTGCACACATTATGTTTTGTATTCCTTATGTGATATTAAGTGTAGCACCAAAATTACGCTCTCTTGACCCTAATTTAGCCGATGCTGCATTAGATTTAGGTGCTACACCTTGGCAGGCACTTACAAAGGTAATTGTTCCTCAAATTATGCCAGGTATTGTATCAGGTGCTTTAATTGCTTTTACAATGTCTTTTGACGACTTTATTATATCTTATTTTGTAACAGGCAATGGTGTTAACAACATCTCTATACTTGTTTATACTATGTCAAAAAGGGTAAATCCTTCTATTAATGCACTATCTAGCATTATTATTTTAATTATTACAGTAGTTTTACTACTTGTAAATATCATACCAATATTAAAACAAAAAAAGGAGAAAACAAAATATGAAGCATAATATCAAAAAAATACTTTCTGTATTACTTACTGCAACAATGCTATTTAGTTTTACATCTTGCGGAAACAGCAGCAACACACCAGCAGAAGACCCTGTTGAAAAATACGGCTCTGATACACTAAAATTGTATAACTGGGGCGAATATATGGGAGATACACTTATAAGCGATTTTGAAAAGCAATTTGGTGTCAATGTCATTGTAGAATATTTTGACTCAAATGAAATGATGTATACTAAAATACAAGCAGGTGATGCCTATGATATTTTAGTACCTTCTGATTATATGATTGAAAGGCTTTTAGCAAACAACAGTTTACAGCCTATTGATAAAGAAATGATACCAAATATTTCTAATTTGTCAGAAGGCGTAAAGGGACTTCCTTATGACCCAGATAACACTTATTCTGTTCCTTATTTTTGGGGTACTGTAGGTATTGTTTACAACAAAAACAATGTCGATATAAAAGATTTAGAACAACAAGGTTATGCAATATTAAAAAATCCAAAATACAAAGGTAAATTATATATGTATGACTCTGAAAGAGACTCTTTTATGATAGCATTAAAATCACTTGGTTATTCTATGAATACAGATAATGAACAAGAAATTGAACAAGCCTATCAATGGTTAAAAGAATTAAACGATACTATGGAACCTGTTTATGTAACAGATGAAGTCATTGATGGTATGATGAATGGCAACAAAGATTTAGCTGTTGTATATAGTGGCGATGCTACAACAATATTATATGAAAACGAAGATATGGCATATTATTTGCCAGAGGAAGGTACCAATATATGGAGCGATGCTATGGTAATACCAGCAAATGCAGAAAATCCAAAACTAGCAAATGAATTTATAAATTATGTATTGACATATGATGCCTCTTATGGCAATTCTGAAGCAGTAGGATATACTTCTTCTAATCAAGAAGTAATGGACAATATGAGTAGTGAAGGTGGTTTATATGAACTCGTTCCTTCTTATCTGCCACGTACTGGATATGAAAAAGATGAAGTATTTCAAGATAATGCTGTTTTAAAAGAAAAATTATCTGAACTTTGGATTAAAGTAAAAGCCTCTAATTAATAATCAAAACCGAGAAAAATAATTTTCTCGGTTTCTTTATTACATTATTATACTAACATATCTATCATATGAGAAGATGACAGATTTACTGGATTTGCTGCTTCCATACTTTCAATTAACTGTGCCGCCTGTAATTCAGCTGACTCCATACAATTTTTTGTTAAAGCAATTCCTGCCTGCATTTGTACTCCTGCTAATCCTAAACCTCCAACGTCCATAAAATTCACTCCTTTTTTATCAAATATGTTTCTTATATTTAATTATCGGTACAAAATAGAATAAATTAACATTATTCTTTACGAAATATTAATGTTTTTTATTTATTTTGCTGCATTTCAACAAACATTTTAATAAATGCACTCATTTGTGGTGTCAAATATTTATTTTTATGATAAATTACTTGTTTCCACATTACAACATTCCAATTTTGTACATTTATTTTTTTAATTGTTTTATTTTTGATTTCTTCTGTAACAACCATATCAGGCAAAAAAGAAATGCCTTCTCCTTTTTTTAAAAGCTCTACAATGATTTTCGTGTCTCCTATTTCTAAAAACGGTTTAAAATCAATATTATTTTTTTGTACATACTCATCTAATGCTTTACGATAACTAATACCCTTTTCTGTCAATATAAAAGGCTGTTTTAATATTTCTTGTATGCTTACATTATCCATTTGTGCAAAACAATTTTCATACTGTGTAAAGAATGAAATTTCTTCTTTCTTCATATAAGATTTTATCCATTCTTTATGATAAAGTAGTTCATCTATTATAAATATAAAATCTACTTCATTATGTACCATCATTTCAATTAATTCATCTACATAATTTGTTTTCACAATCAACTCTACTTCTGGATATTTTCTATGATATTCTGACAAAATTTTAGGCATATCTGCACAAATTAAGGACTCTATTACACCAATACAAAGCTGTCCTTTTATATTATTTTGTTCTGTACTCATATATGTCATTTTTTCCACTAAATTTCTAATTTCTTTTGCATATTGAAATACTTCCCACCCCTTTTCTGTTACAGATATTTTTTTACCTATTCTTTCAAACAATTTGACATTTAATTCTTGTTCCAACTGTTGTATTTGCACTGTAACAGTAGATTGAGAATACCCTAATTGTTCTGCTGCTCTTGTAAAATTTTGCAGTTCTGCTACTCTCAAAAATGTCATTAAATTTCTTATTTCCATAGTGATACACTCCACAACATTATAACGATATATTAGTATAACACATTATCATTAAAAATACTAATCTATTTTATTAAAACTATCTATTTTACAAATGATTATATTTGGTATATGATAGAAAAAACAAAAATCACTTTACAACATTAAGGAGGTTTTAAATATGTCAACAAAAGTAAAAGTAAATCTATTGGGATTTTTTACAGTATTATTTTGGGCAATGGCTTTTCCTTTTTCCAAAATTGCTATTTCTCATTTTCATATTAACAGCGTTGCTGTATTAAGGTGCATTATTGCATCACTATTTTTATGTGGGCTAGGTATTTTTCAAAAAATTGCACTTCCCAAAAAACAAGACATTCCCAAGTTTTTTATTTCTGGATTATTTGGATTTTTTTTATATCTTGTTTTTTTTAACACAGGCTTGCAATCTCTTACTTCTGCTACTTCAAGTATTATTATTGCAACAACACCTATTATGACATCAGTTGTTTCTACTTTTTTATACAACGAAAAAATTAAATTACTTGGTTGGATTGCTATTTTAATAGAATTTGTAGGAATAATTGTTTTATCACTATGGCAAGGAACACTTTCATTCAATTTTGGTATTATATGGACATTGTGTGCTGCTGTTGTATTTTGTATTTATAATGTCTATCAAAGAAAACTTTCTTCTTTAGGCTATCGCTCTAATGAAATCGTAACATACAGTATGATTTGTGGTACAATACTATTATTATTCTTTTTGCCCAAAGGCATTACAGAATTAACAACAGCTTCTTTTTCACAAATAGGTGTATTGCTTTTATTAGGTATATTTTCAAGTGGCATTGCTTATGTACTGTGGGGAAAAGCACTTTCTATTGCAGAAAAAACAAGCGATGTCACAAATTTTATGTTTGTTACACCCCTTTTATCTACCATATTGGGATTTCTATTTTTAAAAGAAATTCCCTCTATAGGCACATTGATAGGAGGAGCAATGATATTGATAGGATTGGTATTATTTCAATTTTCAAAATAAACAAAAAGCGTTACTCTTTTTTTGAGAATAACGCTTTTTTATTTATGTAGCACAATTTATTGATTTTTATTTTTGATGTGTGCATTAAAATAATAAATTAAAATACTTAGTACAATAATCGTTAGTACAACTACTACAATGGTGCGAGAGTCTTTAAATGATATAAATATTGCCAGAAGTCCGCAAAGCAAACTAACAATATACAATATCAACACTGCTTGACGTTGTGAAAGCCCTTTATCTATCAATCTATGGTGTAAATGTCCTCTATCTGCTTTCATAATAGGCTGATGCTTTGCCATACGTCTTAGCATAGCAAACAATGTATCAAATATAGGCAGTCCTAAACACAACATACTAACAATGAGTGCAAGTATGGCATATCCTTTAAACACACCTAATATACTTGTTACAGCAAGCACAAAGCCCAAAAATGTAGAGCCTGTATCTCCCATAAATATCTCTGCTGGATTAAAATTTCTAGGCAGAAATCCCAAACAAGCACCTGCTAATGATGCTGTTAACATCACCGCTGTAGTGCTTCCTGTCATAATACAAAGTATCATTAAACAAAGTGCTGCAATAGAAGATACCCCCGCAGCTAAGCCATCTAAACCATCAATCAAATTTACTGCATTTGTTACACCTACAATCCATACTAATGTAATTGGTACACTAAATGTTTGCAGATAAGTTGTTACAGGCCACATAACAACATTAATTCTTGTACCAGAATATATAACAATCAATGCTGCAACAATTTGCACACAAAATTTTAATCTTGCTCTCAGATTTTTTACATCATCTATCATACCAAGCACAACAATAATACTAGCTCCCATTACAAAGCCAGCAAATTGTTTTACATTCATTTCTGGATTAAAACGATACAAAACAAGCACCGTTATCATAAAACCCATTACAATGGCAATGCCGCCCATACGAGGCATAGGTTTTTTGTGCATACCCCTATCTTTTGGTATATCAATCGCACCTAATTTTACAGAAACTTTTTTTGCAAAAGGTGTTGTTACCAGTGTGATTGCAAAAGCACTCGCAAAAGCTGCAATATATAAAAGCCAATTATAATCCAATATTATCCTCTCCTCAGATACAGATAGCTTTATTTTGTGCCAAAAATTCTATCTCCTGCATCTCCAAGACCTGGTACAATATAGCCGTGGTCATTCAAGCTATTGTCATATGCTGCTGTATAAATATCCACATCTGGGTGCGTTTTTTGCACTCTCTCTACTCCCTGTGGAGCACTTAGTACACAAAGCAATGTAATTTTTTTCGCTCCTTTGTCTTTTAAAAATCCAATAGCTGCTTCTGCTGTACCTCCTGTAGCAAGCATAGGGTCTGTTAAAAATACGGTTCTTTCTTCTATGTCAGAAGGCAGTTTACAATAATATTCTACTGGCTGTAATGTTTCTGGGTCACGGTACAATCCTATATGTCCAACTTTTGCTGTAGGCATTAACGCTAAAAGTCCTTCTGTCATACCGATACCTGCCCTCAATATAGGCACAATCGCTAATTTTGTATCAATCATTTTACAATCCGCTGTTGTAATAGGTGTTTGCACTTTTACAGCAGCTAAAGGCAGTTCTCTTGTTGCTTCATAAGAAAGGAGCATTGCCACTTCTTCTACCAATTCCCTAAATTCTTTAGAACCAGTGTCACGATTACGCAGCATTGCAATTTTATGTTGTATTAATGGATGTTCTGATATAAATAATTTGCCCATACGATACTTCCTTTCTGATTACTGCTCTATTTGTGAAATTCTTCTAATATGACGCTCGTCATTTGAAAAAGGTGTTTCTAAAAATGTTTTTACAATTTCAAGTGCAAGTCCAGCACCAACTACTCTTGCACCCATAGCTAATATATTCGCATCATTGTGTTCTCTTGTTGCTTTTGCAGAAAAACAATCTCCGCAAAGTGCTGCTCTAATTCCTTTTATTTTATTTGCTGTAATAGAAACACCTATACCAGTACCACATATCAATATTCCTTTTTCACAATTTCCATCTGCTACTGCATGAGCTACTTTTTTAGCATACACTGGATAGTCACAAGAGTCTTCTGAATAAGTTCCAAAATTTTGATATTCTATATTTTGTTTTTCTAAGTAGTCAATTACTTCCTGCATTAAAGCATATCCGCCGTGGTCACAACCTAGTGCTATCATATTCCAATCATTCTCCTTTACTATGATTACTCTGTTTTTATCACTTTATAACCTGCTGCCTTTTGTAAACGGTTCATTATAGCAAGTCCTTCTTCTTTTTCGGGCACTGTTTCAGAATAAACAACATCAACACCTAAAAAATCAAATTTTCTGAGATGTTTAAACAAATTCGAACCGATTTCTTCCAAATTTTGTCTATCTCCTAATGAAAGTACAATACCACAGTCATAATTATTTTTTGTTTGCTCTGTTGCCAATATACCAACTTTTTTATTTGATTGTAATTCTTTTTTTACTAATTCTTTTATTTTCTGTTGTGCAACAGCCAAGTCATTACATTGTACTAATATGACATCAGCTTTAGGAGAATAATGTGTATATTTCATACCAGGAGCTTTGGGAACTAAATTTTGATTTGGCTTTGCTAATATAGCTGGGTCAATTTCTATATGCCCTATTACAGTTTCCAGCATTTCTTTTGTAATGGCACCTGGACGCAAAAGCATAGGTATTTCTCCAGAAACATCTACAATAGTAGACTCCAAACCTACTTCTGCATTTCCTCCATCTATAATCATATCAATTTTATTTTCTAAATCAAATAAAACATGAGATGCCTTTGTAGGGCTTGGTTTTCCTGATGAATTTGCACTTGGTGCTGCAATAGGCATACCTGCCATTTTAATGACTGCTTGTGCTACTTTATGAGAAGGAAAACGCACCGCTACTGTAGAATATCCTCCTGTAATTTCTTGAGGAACACAGTCCTTTTTTTCAAATATCATTGTCAATGGTCCTGGCCAAAAAGCATTTATTAATTTTTCTGCCTTTTGAGGAACTTCTTTTACAATTTGATATAAATCTTCTTTTTCTGCAATATGAAGTATCAAAGGGTTGTCCGAAGGACGTCCCTTTGCTTCATATATTTTTTTGCAGGCTGCTGCATTTAAGCCATTTGCACCTAATCCATATACTGTTTCTGTAGGAAAAGCTACTAAACCGCCTTTTTTTAATATCTCTGCTGCCTGCTGTATGCTTTCTTTATCAGGCGATGTTTTATCTACTGTTACCAGTATTGTTTTCATAATTATAAATTCGCCCCACAGCATTTTTTATATTTTTTACCGCTGCCGCAAGGACATGGGTCATTTCTACCGATTTTTTTCTCTTTTACTATTGTACGAGATTTTTTCTGTTCTTTTGTAAAATTCTTTCTTTCTTCTTCTGTATAAATGTTATCCCATTGTGGCAGTTTGTAAAGGTGTTCTGCTTTATATTCTACCATTTTTTTATACAGTTTTTCAAAGTCAATTTCTAATTTTACAGGACTGTTTGCTTCCAATTCATTCATATCATATGGTTTTGGCAATACTTCATTAATACCATCTATAAATGCTATAATTTCTTCTGCTGTTACACTAAAACGAAGTGCTAATTCAGAAACTGCTCCTTCTAATACACTTACTTTTTCTCCTAAAATATATTCATATATTTTTTGTTCTTTTGGCAAAAAGTCGTCCCATACTGCCTCCATACTTTTACCATCTTTACTAAATGCTTTGTTCATCCAATTTTCATATAATGTCATTATTTGCCACTCCTTATATATCATAGTTAATTTTAAAATTAAAACATATTAATAGAAATAATAATATATATTCCCTTTCAATGCAACAAAAAATTATAAATACAGTTGAAATTTTAGCTGAAATTATTGGAAATTCATATTTTTTTAGTATATTTTTGTTGTATTATACAATATTAGTTTATTTTTAATATCAATAAAAAATCTCCTGCAAATACAAGAGATTTTATTGTTTCACATTATCCAATTTTTTGCTCTAATTCTGTACAAATCATATCTTGCTGTCCTACTGTAATCACTTCTACTTTTTGTGGTATCATTGCAATGATTTTTTGAAATTGTGTTTCTTGTTGTATTTTTGAATATTTTTTTGTTACTGTATCAGGTACTTCCCCCATAATGACCTTTGTAATTCCTTCTTGTTTTACAAATTCGCTAATACACTTGGGTACATCTTGGTCACATAAAACGTGTATCATACCACCACATCTATCACCATATGCTAACAACTTTGTGAGTAATTTTAATGTTTGTCCATTTTGAAAAATACTATCGCCTTTTTGTACATGAAGTATATGCAAAGAACCATTATATTGTTGTGCTACCTCTGCTCCGTAATCAATTAATTTTTGAGAACTTGTTTGTGCTGTAATACATACTGCAATTTTTTCTTTTTTCATAACAAATCCGCTACCTCCTTCTAAAACTTCATAATGATTGCAGACGATGTACTTTGTGAATACTATGTCAAAATTTAGTGATATATCATTATTTTCCCTTTATTAATATCATATCATATTTTTATAAAAATGCAACAAATATTATATCAATTTTTTTAGGTTTTTTTTGCATATTTTTCACAATAAATTATTTTATTGCACAAAAATAACAAGAAAATTACATTTCTTGTTATTTTTACCGCATTATTTTGTTTCTTTTTCACTATAATTAATGCAAGCTTGTACAAAATCACGAAATAATGGCTGGCACCTATTTGGACGAGACTTAAATTCTGGGTGAAATTGCACTCCTACAAACCAATCATTTTGTGGTATTTCTACAATTTCTACTAATCTATCATCTGGTGAAAGTCCTACAATTTTCATTCCATATTCTACAAATTGATTTCTATATTCATTGTTAAATTCATATCTATGTCTATGACGTTCATATATCAACTCTGCATCATATGCCTTATAAGCACAAGAAGATTTGTCTAATTTACAAGGATATGCACCTAAACGCATTGTACCGCCCAAATTATCAATATCTTTTTGTTCTGGCATTAAATCAATAACAGGGTGTGTTGTTTCTCTTACCTCTGCCGTAAAAGCATCTTGCCATTTTAATACATTTCTCGCAAATTCAATTACCGCACACTGCATACCTAAACAAATTCCAAAAAATGGTACATTATTTTCACGAGCATACTGTATTGCTCTAATTTTTCCTTCCAGTCCTCTATCTCCAAATCCTCCAGGTACTAATATACCATGACATTTTGACAATACACTTGCTACATTTTGTTCTGTTAAATGTTCTGCATTTATCCAATTTATTTCTACATCTGCTCCTGTAGCAATACCACCATGATGAAGTGCTTCCACAATAGAAAGATATGCGTCATGCAATTCTACATACTTCCCTACCAAAGCCACCTGTATTTTTTTGTCCATATTTCTTTCTTTTTCCAGCATAGCAAGCCATTCAGCCATATCTGGTTCTTTATCTAATATTCCCAGTTTTTTACAAGCAACTTTTGCAATACCTTCCTTTTCCAACATAATAGGAATTTCGTAAAGACTTTCTGCGTCCATATTTTGTATAATGCAATCTTCATCTACATTACAAAACAGTGCTAATTTATCTTTCATATCTTGACTGATTTCATGTTCTGTACGACATACTATCATATCAGGCTGTATTCCTATAGAAAGAAGTTCTTTTACAGAATGTTGTGTTGGTTTTGTTTTCATCTCTCCGCCTTTAGAAAGATATGGTATTAATGTAACGTGTATGTATAAACAGTTCTCTTTTCCTACTTCTCTGGCTACTTGTCTAATTGCTTCTAAAAATGGTGTACTTTCAATATCTCCTACTGTGCCACCTATTTCTGTAATAACAATATCAGACTGTGATGCTTTTGCTACACGATATACTCTGCTTTTAATTTCATTTGTAATATGAGGAATGACTTGCACTGTTGCTCCCAGATATTCCCCTTTTCTTTCTTTATTTAATACAGACCAGTAAACTTTTCCTGTTGTGACACTACTATTAATACTTAAATTTTCATCAATAAATCTTTCATAATGCCCCAAATCCAAATCTGTTTCTGCACCATCTTCTGTTACAAAAACTTCTCCATGCTGATAAGGACTCATTGTACCAGGGTCTAAATTGATATAAGGGTCAAATTTTTGTATCGTCACCTTATACCCTCTCGCTTTCAAAAGGCGTCCCAATGAAGCTGCTGTAATGCCTTTTCCTAAGCCAGAAACAACGCCCCCTGTTACAAAAATATACTTTGTGTCCATAACTTTCTCCTTTCTCCTATTCTTGTTTACTATTTCACTCTAAATTTAACATTTTTCATTGTTATTTGCTACTATTTTATTCATAAAAACAAAAAAAGTGTTTATTTTCTTTATAAAAACACACATTATTCTTATGATACCATATTCAGCTTGGAAAAGAAATACTATTTTATTGGAATTTTATGTTAAAACAACAAATGAAATCATAATAAAATACTGTTGAAACTGCACGATACTATTGACAACAAAACAAGCACAATGTAGTATAAATACAATAGTGTAGTATGTACAACAAAAGGGGGAAATTTTATGGAACAAAATGCAAACAGCACAAATCAAGAATATATTGAAAAAGCAGAAACAGTTGCAGGAGAATATTTTAAACAAGGTTTAAACTGTGCAGAATGTGTTTTTCAAAGCTGTTTAGATATGCAAAATATCAATCTTCCTAAAGAAGTCATTTCTTTAGCTTCTGGTTTTGGTGGAGGCATGGGACAAACTCGAAATACTTGCGGTGCTATCACTGGAGCAATATTAGCACTCAGTGCATTAAAAGGCAGAAATCCTTTTGAAAAAGAAACACCAAAAGAAAGAATACAACAAATACAACAAGTTTATATTCCTTTTAAAGAAATGGTACAAGAAATTGAACAACAATATGGAACACTCATTTGCAAAGAGCTTTCTGCACCTCACGGCGATTTTGCTGGAAAAGAAAGAAAGAAAAATTGCAAACAAATTATTTCTTATTGTGCTGGACTTGTTGCAAAATATGCAGAACAAAATTCATAATGTAACATTTTTACAATAATCCAAGAAATCATTCCCTTTCTTGGGTTATTTTTTTATATAACAATATGAACAATATCACACAAATATGTTATAAAACATTTGACTTTTTATTCACAATGTTTTATAATGTAATCAAATATAAAATTCTTCAGGGCAGGGTGTAATTCCCGACCGGTGGTAACAGTCCACGAGCGAATTTTTTTATCAATTTGCTGACATGGTGCAATTCCATGACCGACAGTGATATTACAAATGTAATAAAGTCTGGATGGGAGAAGAATAAATGACAGCAATTATTTGTATAATATTACAATACATTTTTTTGCTATCCTTTATTTTGCTTTATAACAGTCTGAAGATTTTTAGGCTGTTTTTTTATTTTTATAATAATAAACAGCTTGCCTTTGGCATTTTACAGCATATTGCCGTAAATCAAAAAATCTGATACAGTAAACAAATGGAGGTAAAATTTATGGAAAACATCAAATCAACATTTTTATCAGCAAAATCAAAACCACAAAAAGAAAAACAAAAAATGACTACAAGACAAATGGTAGGTATGGCTATGTTAGCAGCTATTTCTATTGTGTTTGTATCTTTAATACATTTTCCTTTGTTTCCAGCAGCAGCTTTTTTGGAATATGACCCTGCTGATATTCCTATATTAATTGGTACATTTGCCTACGGCCCTATTGCAGGATTTATATTAACAGTAGTTGTTTCATTAATACAAGGTTCTACAGTAAGTGCAGGCAGCGGTATCATAGGCATTATTATGCACATTGTAGCAACAGGAAGCTGTACTTTAATCTCTGGAACAATTTATCAAAAAATGAAAACAAAAAAAGGAGCAGCAATTTCTTTATCAGTAGGTGTTATTATAATGACTTTTGCAATGGTATTGATGAATTTAATATTAACACCATTGTTTATGGGGGCACCTGTTGAAGCAGTTATGGCAATGTTAGTGCCTATTATTATTCCTTTTAATTTATTAAAATATTGTATTAACTGCTTTATTACATTTTTACTTTACAAATCTATTTCTCATTTATTAAAAGGTATTTCAAAAAAATAAAATAATATTCACTGGTGATAGAATGTATTTCTGTCACCTTTTTTATTTTTATTTGCATTTCTATATACTTTTTAAAACAATTTACACAGAAATTTACTTTTTTATTGTCATTACATTCATTTGTGAATATAATGGTACTATTAAGGCTGAAATATAGACTAAAATGAATGATAAAAGCATATATTTTTGAAAAGAAAATATTATACTATATTTCATACTATACTAACACAGTGCAATAACATTCAATAATACTATTTATTGAATAATATTTTAAGCAATACGCAAGTTGCAGCGTAACATATCAATAAGTATATGTAAAAAAATAGTAAAGGAGAAGTTACTGCAAAACAAGCAACATTATAATCCGTTTTATAAGTTTTTCAGTAACAACATATCAATATGAATAAAAAAACAGTTGCTGTAATATTTGGCGGACAATCCTCAGAACACGAGGTTTCTCTTAATTCTGCCTCTACAATTATATCAAATATGGACGAAGAAAAATATTTTATTGTACCTATTGGCATTACAAAACAAGGGCAATGGCTTATATATGATGGTTCTGTAGAACATATTAAAACAGGAGAATGGCAAAAATACAGTACACCAGCTATTATCAGCCCTGATGCTACACAAAAAAGCATACTAAAAATTGTAGGCGGAAGAATAAAAGAAATTCCTGTTGATGTCATATTTCCTGTGCTTCACGGCAAATGGGGAGAAGATGGTACAATACAGGGACTTTTTGAAATGGCACAAATCCCCTATGTAGGAGATGGTGTATTAGCTTCTTCTGTATCTATGGACAAAGTTTTTACAAAAATTATTGCAGACAACGCCAATATACAACAAGCAAAATATTTATGGTATTATGACTATCAACTAAAACAATGTGATGAAATATTAAATCAAATTGAAAGGGAATTAGCTTATCCTTGTTTTATAAAACCAGCAAATGCAGGGTCTTCTGTGGGTATTTCAAAAGCACATAACAGAGAAGAATTACAAAAAGCACTCCACTATGCTGCACAATTTGACAAAAAAATAATTGCAGAGGAATTTATAGATGGCAGAGAAGTAGAATGTGCTGTATTAGGAAATGAAAATCCCATTGCCAGTGGTGTAGGAGAAATATTTTCTGCTGCGGAATTTTATGATTATGATGCAAAATATAATAATGCCGCTTCTAAAACTGTTGTGCCAGCAGATTTACCTCAAGAGATTACAGACAAAATCAGAGAAATCGCTGTAGCAGTATTTAAGGCAGTAGAAGGCAGCGGTTTAGCAAGAGTAGACTTTTTAATACAAAAAGACACCAATCGCATTATATTTAACGAATTAAATACTTTACCTGGATTTACTTCTATTAGTATGTATCCTATGCTTTGGGAAGCAGAGGGAAAAACAAAAAAAATGCTCATTGATGAACTAATTACATTTGCACTAGAAAGACAACAAAGCAAATGACAAATGAGGGGGAAAACAACAATGGACAAAAGACCTATAGGTGTGTTCGACTCTGGTGTAGGCGGTCTTACTGTAGTCAAACAAATTATGAAAACATTGCCTCAAGAAAACATTATTTATTTTGGAGATACGGCAAGGCTGCCTTATGGTACAAAATCTAAAAAAACTGTTACAAAATTTTCAAAACAAATTGTACGTTTTTTATTAACAAAAAATGTAAAAACGGTGATTATCGCCTGCAATACTGCAAGTTCCAACAGTTTAGAAGAATTAAGACAAACATTTGATATTCCTATATTTGGTGTCATTGTTCCTGGTGTAGAAGAAGCACTTCGTTCCACCAAAAACAAAAAAGTAGGTATTATAGGTACAGCAAGCACAATAAGAAGTAAAGCATATGAAACATTAATTGCACAAACTGACAAAAGTATAGAAGTTTATGCAAAACCTTGTCCTCTTTTTGTATCACTTGTAGAAGAAGGCTGGACAGAAAATGCTGTTTCAAAACTGACCGCAGAAATCTATTTAAAAGAATTGATACAAAAAGGTATTGACTCACTTGTGCTAGGCTGTACACACTATCCTTTATTAAAAAAATGTATTGGTGAAACAGTAGGCAGTGACATCAAATTAGTTGACCCTGCAAAAGCAACTGCAAAAATGGTAAAAGCATTTTTAGCAGACCATAAATTGCTTATGCAATGTGAAAATGTTGCAGAAAGACAATTTTATATTAGTGATGATACAGATACATTTCGTAGTATGTGTAAAAAAGCACTGAAACAAGAATACATACCTCAAATTATTGATATTGAATCTTATTAATATTTTATAAAAAATGAGAAGTCATAAAAATGTTTATGGCTTCTTTTTTATTATAGTCAAAAGTATGTCACATTCCCTAAAAACAAACGTATTTTTACTGTTTTATACTACACATTTACTATAGTATTATTATAACAACATAAAAAAGTATTGCAAAACATTAAAATTTAATAATAAATGTATTTTGTTCATATTTTATTCATAACTTCGTTATATAATTGTAAAATAATTGAATTGATTTTGAATTAAATTTGTAAATACATTTCATTTTGGAGGGAATTACCGTTGAAGAAGTTTCTCATAACAATTATGACGACTATATTGACATTTTCATGTTTTATTGCACCAGTACCTGTACAAGCTGCAACAAAAACATTACAGCAATTACAAACAGAACGTGCTGATTTAAAGAAAAAAACAGAAGAAGCTAAAAAGAATTTAGCAGAAGCAAAACAGAAAAAACAATCTGTAGAGCAAGAAGTTGCAGCATTAGACCAAACATTAAATGCAGAAAATGCACAATTAGAAAAAGTAGAAACAGATTTAGCAGAAGTACAAAAACGCTTAGAAGAATCTAAAAAAATGCTGGAAGAAGCATCTGAAAATAAACAAAAACAATTAACTGTATTTGGCCAGCGTGTAAAATATATTCATGAAAACGGCAACACTGGTTATTTAGATGTTTTGTTAGACTCAAAAGATGTAAGCGACCTTCTTATGCGTATGCAGCACGTAGAAGAAATTATGGACTATGATAACAACCTTTTAAGTGATTTAAAAAATACAGAACAAATTATTCGTCAAAAAAAGGAAGATGTAGAACAGGAAGAAGCTGAAACTGCCGAATTAGTAGAAGAACAAAAAGCAGTATTAGCAAGTCTTGAAAAGTTAAAACAAGAAAAAATGGCAACCGTGCAGGCTTATGCACAAGATGAAGCAAAATATGACCAGTTAGTAAAAAGCAATGAAGCTGCAAGCCAAGAAGTATCAAAACTGATTGCTGCTGCAACAGCTTCTTCTAACAATGATACTGTAGTATATACAGGAGGTAAATTAAATTGGCCAGTACCTTCCAGAGCTGCTTCTAGTTCTAGTTTAAGCAGTGGTTTTGTAAATAGAAAACGTCCTATCGGTAGTGGCTGGGAAAAACATACAGGTTATGATATTCCTGCATCTTACGGTTCCAATATTGTCGCAGCAGAAGGTGGTACTGTGATTACAGCAGGCTGGGTAAATGGTTATGGCAACACTGTTATGATAAATCACGGTGGTGGTATTGTTACATTATATGGTCACAACTCTAGTTTGACTGTTTCAAAAGGACAAACTGTATCCAGAGGGCAAGTGATTGCAAAATGTGGTAGTACAGGAAATTCTACAGGAAACCATTGTCATTTTGAAGTACGTGTAAATGGTTCTGCCGTTAATCCAGCATCTTATTTAGGTGTAGCAAATATTTCAAGATAATATATAAAAGGCATTGATGATAATCACATCAATGCCTTTTTATTAGTCTTGAAATAGTGCTGTAGAATAATATCTATCAGCGGAATCTGGAAGCAATACAACAATTGTTTTATTTTCATTTTCTTCTTTTTTTGCCAATTCAATGCCTGCATGAAGTGCTGCACCAGATGAAATACCCACTAATATGCCTTCTGTTTTTGCCAATTTTTTCGCTGCTGTAAAAGCACATTCATTTTCTACAGCAAATACACTATCATATATAGAAGTATTTAATACTTTTGGTACAAAATTTGCACCAATACCTTGTATTGCGTGAGTACCACTTTTTCCTTGAGAAAGCACTGGAGAACTTGCAGGTTCTACTGCAACTACTTCTATATTTTTATTTTGTGATTTTAAATATTCTCCTGTTCCTGTCAATGTACCTCCTGTTCCTACTCCAGCAATAAAAATATCTACTTTTCCATCTGTATCATTCCATATTTCTACACCTGTTGTTTTTTTGTGCATTTGTGCATTTGCTGCATTGTCAAATTGTGCAGGTATAAAGCTGTTAGGAATTTCTTTTGCTAGATGTTCTGCTTTTTCAATCGCTCCAGCCATACCTTTTGCACCTTCTGTCAATACCAATTCTGCACCATATGCTTTCAATATATTTCTTCTTTCTACACTCATTGTTTCTGGCATAGTCAATATAATACGATACCCTTTTATTACTGCAATAGAAGCCAATCCTATTCCTGTGTTACCGCTTGTAGGCTCAATAATCACAGAACCTTCTTTTAACAATCCTTTTTGTTCTGCATCTTCTATCATACCCTTTGCTGCTCTATCTTTTACACTTCCTGTAGGATTAAAATATTCTAATTTTAACAAAAGCCTTGCTTTTAACTGAAGTTGTTTTTGTAAACGGACTGGCTCTAACAATGGTGTATTTCCAATCATATCTAATGTACTTTTATAAATTGCTGACATAAATAACGCCTTCTTTCTGTATTATTCCTACTAATTTAATATGGATTACTTGTAATCATAGTACCTATAATAAC
This sequence comes from uncultured Clostridia bacterium, assembly GCA_910586765.1. Taxonomy (GTDB): domain Bacteria; phylum Bacillota; class Clostridia; order Lachnospirales; family Anaerotignaceae; genus Coprocola. Next base: position 33,983 of record CAJUJJ010000008.1, on the reverse strand, counting down.
ATTTGTCAATATATTTTTTATTATTTTACTATTTTTTTACATAAAATAAAAGTAGAGGGCTTAATTTTTAATAATATGTTCCGATATATTTATTAGAAGGCTACAAATAGTTTTATAAAAAATAGTATAAAACGATATTGTATCAAAATTATTTTATTATAAGGAAGGGGAAAAATATATGAATAACGTAAATATGAATGTAAAAGTAAATGCAAGCGTATATGCGTCTTCTACTGTTGCACAACATCACAGCACAACTGTAAAAGAAGCTGGCAAAGAAACTACTACATCTTCTACTCAAATAAAACAAGATACATTTGTTTCTTCTGCTTCTATATCTGCATCTAAAAACAATGCTACAGAAGAAAACAAAAATGTAACTTATGAAAAACCAAATAAATTATCTGCACAACAATTACAAGCACTTTCTGACCAAAGAGTTGCTTCTTTCAAAAATATGGTGCAGACTATGCTTGGCAAACAAGTAAAAACATTAAACAAATCTTTGTTTGAAGGCATTTCTATCAGTGCAGCAGATAAACAAGCAGCTATTGATGCGATTTCTCCAGGTGGTGCATGGTCACCAGAAAACGTTGCAGGAAATATATTAAATATGGCAAAAGCACTTTCTGGCGGAGATGCTTCCAAAATTGAAACATTGAAGAATGCTGTAATAAAAGGTTTCCAAGCTGCTGAAAAAGAATGGGGCGGTAAACTGCCAAGCATTACAGATGAAACATATGATTTGATTATGAAAGGCTTTGATGAGTGGGCAAACGAAGGTAAAGAAACAGACAACGTTGCTGACGACACTACAAAAACAGAAAAAGCAGAAGCATAATAACTGTATAATAAAGCAAATGGCTCGACATACATACTGTATATCGAGCCGGGGCAACTGTACAGGAAAGGGAATTTCATGTACAGCCCATAGTATAATCAAAAATAATTAAAAATAAATTATAATTACATTAAATTTTAATGAAAAAATATATCTTTTTTACAACCTCTAATAATAAAAACTCCTCTTATTGAAAATTAAGAGGAGTTTTTATTTTTCATATGAATTTGTATTATTTACATTCTATCGTTACAGTTTGTATTTCTTCTACATTTTTTATTACTTTATCCAATTCAAAATGATAAATAGTACGTTCAAAATCAGGCTCTAATTCTACTACGGAAACAGCAATTTTTTCTCCATTTATAAATACTTTTATGTGTTCATTTGCAGAAGCAATATTTTGTTTTACTTCATTTCCTTCTGAATTAATAGTCAATATATTATTTAATAGTTGTATCAATTTTTCTGTTTTTGTCATATCACATTCATCTATACAAAAATCAAATGTAACTTTTGCATTTTCAAACCAACTTTTTTCAAAATCTCTCACTTTTGTGTTACCAAACCAATCCATTTTAAAATGGATTAAATATTGCTCATTTTCTCCTGTTACATCAAATTTTCCTTGTTCATTTCTTGTCAGTTGCAATTTAAAATCTGAAATATTTTCTGTTTTTTCTTTTTTATAATCATAGTCAATATTTGCAACAATTCTCCAGTGAGGAACAGCATAAAAATATATTTTTCTTTGTTCTTCATTCCATATAATATAACTATTTTTAAATCTATCAAGTTCTTCTATAGAAACAAGCATTTTTCCTCCTATATTATAACTAGCACCATACTGATAGCCTGTAGTAATGCCATTTATTTTTATAAAAATGTCTGTAGGGTAAACATCAAATGCAGTATCACCAATATTCTTTTTTTGTTCTTGTATGTTATTTGCTGTTACTTCTTTATTTTCATCATAATCTATGTATAAACAACGCTCTTTTTCTACATACTTCACATCAAAACCATAATTTACTAAATCTTCTGCTATTATCATCGTTCTGTTATCTACATTATACGATAGTATAGGTATGTCATTGATATAAGCAGTAATATCAGAATAAATTGCTTTTTCCATTATAGGAGCAGCACAAACAATACCTTCTCCTAATAAAAAGCAGCAAAATAGTATCAATATACAAATCATTTTTTTCACTAAAATTCCCCCTTTATTTTAGTATGGTGAAATAGTATATTTTTTCCCTTTTTGATAATTGTATACTTTCCAATTAACAATATATGCTCCTTCCATTTTTGCATAACAGATAACATCTTCCAAAATATGTATATTACTGCCAATAGCATAAGGCAATACTATAAAAGGTTTATCATTTTGTTTTTCATATAAATAAACACCATATATATTACAATACTGTTTTCCATTTTTTTCAACTGTATGATAATAATACAGTATATTATGATATATACCTAGCATATCTATATGTCCCTGTGGTATTTCTGTAATAATATTTGTAGTGCGGTATTGTAAATGATATTGTTTTATAGCATTGTCTTTTTGATAGTACAAATTATCATTATAAATTTCAAAATAAGTAATATTGTCTTCTAATTCTAATTGATAAAAATTGTCCTGCTCATATAATGGCAAAGCATAAACGCCATTTTCTAATATTTGACCATTTTTATATTGTATTGTTTTTTTATATTGTTCATCATATTCTCTATTATTTACACAAATATAAACTGTATTTTGATATTCGTATATAGGAGGAAGAAATGTTATACCATAGTCAAAATCAATACATTCTGTAACAGTATTTTCTATTTTTTGTTTTGTTGACAAATTATAAAATGTATTTTCTATGGTATCATATGTCCAACTGTCTGAAAGAAACACCATTTTTTCTATTTCTCCACAATATTCACTTTTTCCGCCATTTACAGAAACTCTATAAACGCCTATTTTATGTTCCATATCTGTACTATATCCATAACCATAAAAATAAACATATCCATCTTCACAAACACGTATATTATATACTGGTGCAACATCTGTTTTAAAATAGTCACTGCATAAAACAGTTTCTTTTTCCGTTTGTAAATGATATTGATATAATTGAAGCAATCGTGTATCAAAATCCTCTTTAAAATAATATAAAATGTCATTTTTTTCTGCAAAATATCCATTAAGGTGTATGTTATGACCATTTGTAGAATATGCTTGCTCTACAGTATTACTTTGCTGCCCATATACTACACCATATTGACAAAGCAGTATACTGCATAACAATATCACATTAATTATTTTTTTCATATTTGTTTCTCCCCCCAATTATAAAATATTCTCTATTTTTATATTATACTATATTGTATTTATCGTCAAATGTATTGATAAATTCGTATTACAACAGTATTATAATTTAAATACAAAATAAAAATATTCATTTTGTAAAACAATATTAAAAAGCAGTTTTGATAATTGTTATAACAAAACTGCCTATATTTATTATACTATTTTATTTATAGTTTAAATTTTACTACCTGTTCATTCAATATATTAGCCTGTTCAGACAGTTCTCCACTCGCTATAGCAGAATCCATAACAACATCACAATTTACCTGTACTACATTTGAAATTTGTTTCAAACCTTCTGAAATACGACTAACTGCTTGCGACTGGTCTTGTGATGTTTCAAAAATTGAACTTACAGAATGGGATACTTTTTCCGCACTTTCCACAACCTCTTGCAAAGATTGATTTGTAATATCAGAAATATGACTTCCCTTTTCTACAGCTGCTATAGTGCTTTGAATAAGAAGTTCTGTACTTTTTGCTGCTTCGGCTGATTTATTTGCCAAATTTTTTACTTCATTTGCTACTACTGCAAATCCTTTTCCTGCTTCTCCTGCTCTCGCCGCTTCTATTGTAGCATTTAAAGACAATATTTTTGTTTGGGAAGCAATATCATCAATCGTTTTTATTACTTTAATAATTTCTTTTGACTTTTCATCAATCAATTTCATAGCATCTACTAATCCATTCATATATTCACTGCAAGTTTTTATTTTTTCATGAGATTGTACATTTTCCTCTTTTGCAGTATTTGCAAAATTAGCAGTAGTATCTACTTGTTCTGAAATATAATTTATTGCTTCAGACAATTCTTGTATAGAAGATGCTTGTTCTGATGCTCCTTGTGATAACGATTCTGCTCTAGTAGAAACCTGTTCTGCTTCTGCATTTACCTGTTTTGAAACATGGGCAATTTCTTTCAGCACTTTTGTTAATTTAGAACGTATTGTCTGCAAACTTTCCACTAATACCTCTAAACTACCTATATAGTACATTTTATTTTTCTCTACATCAACTGTTAAATTGCCATCTGCCATTTCTCCCAATATTCTTGCAATATCTTCAACAGATTTTGCCAAATGATGGCAAACGTCATGCGTAGCATTTGCAATCATGCCAATTTCATCTTTTCTGTCATAAAATTGTTCTAATCCCCTATCCGCAGAAAGGTCAAATTTTCCTAAACTATCTATAGCATTTTCTACCATCATCAATTCTTTTGCTGTCTTTTTCAAAATAAAAAGTGTTGTCAATATAATCAAAGCTGCCACAACAATACAGGTAGAACCTATTATAATATTTGCAGTAACAACAGGTTTAAAAACTTCTGAAGCACTATCCTGCACCATAAATACCCAATTACGATTATCTAAATATTTATATGTTACCATTTGCTCTTTATTATTTTCGTCTTTATAAACATATACATTTGCATCTGTATTTTTTTGCTGTTGTATACGATGTATAATTTCTAAATGTCCCTTATCTGTTGTTTCTTTATTTAATAAGCTTTCATTTTTATGATAAAGGTATGTACTTGTACCTACATCAATAAACACATATTCACTATTTGGAAGGCTTTTCAGCTCTAATTCTAGCAGAGAATCCATTAACCTTTTTGCATATACTCCTGCACCTACATAACCAATACATTTTCCATTTTCAAATATAGGATAATATATAGAAATTACCATATTTCCTGTTCCAGGAGATACCATAATACCTAAATTACTTAATTCATTTTTTGACAATATCGTCTCTCTAAAAGTATTTAAAGAATCTCCTTTTCTTGTTGTGATGCCAATGGCATCTGGAGAAGTATGTGTTAATACATATGTATCAGGAGTGGCAATATATAAGCCCTCAAATATTCCTTTTACATTAGCAAAGTCTTCTGTATATTTCTGAGCTCTCTTTAGCAGTTCTGCATTATCTGGGTCAGCCAAAAGGCTTCTAACTTCTTCACTTAATGAAAAAGCAGTTAAATATTCTTCCGCAGATGTTACATAATCATCAATAATAGAAGCTCTGGATTGTACAGCATTGGTCATTTCATTTGTAATACTATTTCTAACAATGTTTTCTATGTTATTTGATATCATTGTCCAAAGAATAAAAAGACCAAGCAAAGTAATAACTATAGTCAATATACTAATTCTTGTAACTAGCTTTCGATTTTTTAGGAATTGTTTCATAATAGCAAGTCCTTTCTTCCCTTTTTGATTTTACCCTTTTCTGTCATATTGTTTTACATTATTTATATTTTTTTCATCTCTTTTTGTAGTTCTATACTATTTACAAGCACTTTTTCCAAAAGTTCCTGAAAAAGAATTTTTTCTCCCAATGACATTCCTTTTAACATAGGTTGTTCTTGCTGTTCCATTGGAGCAAAAATTTCGCTATGACATTGAAAACCTTTTTTCAATAAACGAATTTTTTTTATTCTTTTATCCTTTGTACCTTCTATTGTTTCTGTGTATCCATTTTGTGTTAAATTACTTGCCATTCTAGCAATTACAGATTGAGATACATTTAGTCCTTTTTCTAATTGTTTTAATGTAAGTTCATTTCCCTCTGCTTCTATCAAAAGCCCTATCATTGCTAATTGTGTCCAGCTTAAATTTGTATTTTTCAAAAGCTGCTTTGCTATACGTTCCCATATAAAATTGATTTGTCGAATTAAATAACCACAAACAATACCATTATTCATATTATACTATCCTTATTTATCACTGAATTATTTAATGTGTTTACATCATTTTTTTAAAATAAATACTATTTATTTTATGCCAGCAAATCTGTTATATTTGTATGAAATCAAAGCATTTATCCCTCTATTTTATCACCAAAATTTTAGCATATTTATTTGCATAATTCAATACTTTTACATTGAATAATGTTTCTAAATGGATTGACAGAAACATCATATATATGGCATAATAATTTTAATAAGCATTTTATGTTATAGTAATATAGTATTCATAATTTACAAACTTTGTGAGAGGTGATTTGATATTGGCTGGACAAATTTATAATATTATTCAGAGTGTCATCACTCAAAAATCTAAAGGAAACCAAATCATTGCAAGAAGTATTAAAACAAAAATGATTTTAAAAGGCATTTCTGTTGACAAATATACGCCTTCCTCACCAGATGACCCTATTATGGTTCAAAAAGTGAAAGATATTGCAAAAGAATTTGGAGTAACAATTTAAAAAAATTTGAAGTAAAGGTGGAATAGCATTGGCAATAAAAACACTTTCTATTAAAGCAACAGATAGTCAAGATATGGCTCAAAAAGCAAAAACAGCACTGAAAGATTTTAATGCAGAGTTATTACTGTTTTTTGCTTCCAGTTTTTATGATACATCTTCACCAGCAAAAGAATTAAGCATTGCATTTCCTCACAGCAGAATTATTGGTTCTACTTCTCATAGTGAATATTGTAATTCTAGTTATACTGATAATTCTGTTAGTATTATGGCAATAGATAAACAAAGTGTAGAAGATGTTTGTATTCAAGTAGTAGAAAATATTGAACAAAAAAACTTCAATCTTCATAGTCTAATGCAACAAATGGAATCTCATTTTGGAGGACAAGAAGAAATTTTTAATCATTTTGACCGTTATGTAGGAATTATTTTATTTGAAACAACTGCAAAAGCAGAGGAGTCTTTTATGGACGCACTTGGTACTGCTTCAGATATTTTGTTTGTAGGTGGTTCTTCTTCTTGCACAGAAAATAATATTTCAAAAGTTTATGCTGATGGTAAATCTTATACAAAAGCAGCAGTATTAGCTGTTTTAAAAACAGTAAATGGTTATGATGTTTTAAAAACACAAAGTGCTTGTATTTTTTCTCAACAAAAACTTACTGTAACAAAATCTGATATGAGTCAACGTATTGTTTATGAATTTGACCATCGTCCTTGTGGTGAAGTATATGCTGAAGTGCTTGGTGTACCAAAAGACCAAATACAAAATTATTTTGTATCAAATCCTTTGGGTATTGTAGTAGATGAAGAAATTTTTGTACGTACATTTGACAAAATACAAAAAGACGGTATTACACTTCATTGCGGTTTGCCAGAAGGTTCAGAAATCAATGTTTTAAAAATTGGCGACATTATAGCAGATACCAAAAAAGCATTAGATACTACTATTACATATACTCCAGCAGGTGTTATTAATTTTAATTGCTTGTATCGTACATTTGAAACGCTCAACAAAGAACTAACACAACAATATTGTTCTTTATTTGGACACTATAATAGTATTGGTTTTTCTACCAGTGGTGAGGCATTTTTAGGACATATCAATGAAACATCTACTATATTAGTAATTAAATAATCTTTTTACAACACAAACAAAAAGTGTCTGAATATATTTTACTCAGACACTTTTTTATTATTTATTAAATTGTTGTTTTAATAATTCTATATCTATAGATGGTTTTTGTGACATAATTTGTTGAAATGTTAATTCTTGAGTGCTTGCTTTTTCTTCTTGTTCTTTTATTTGTTGTTCTGTTGTTTTTTCTTCTACTTCTTCTGATTGTTCTTCCTCTGGTAATTCCATTTCTGATTGTGCTTCTTCTGGTAATTCCATTTCTGATTGTTCTTCCTCTGGTAATTCCATTTCTGGTTGTTCTTCTTCTGGTAATTCCACTTCTGATTGTTCTTCTTCTGGTAATTCCACTTCTGGTTGTTCTTCTTCTGGTAATTCCACTTCTGGTTGTTCTTCTTCTGGTAATTCTATTTCTGGTTGTTCTTCTTCTGGTAATTCCATTTCTGGTTGTTCTTCCTCTGGTAATTCCATTTCTGGTTGTTCTTCTTCTGGTAATTCCATTTCAGACTGTTCTTCTTCTAATAATTCCATTTCTGATTGTTCTTTTTCAAATTGTTGTTGTTGTTCTATTGCTCTTTGTTCTGCCGCTTGCTGCATAGCTTGTTGATGTTTTATAATACTACGATTTTTACGTGTTCCAACAGAAAGCACTTGTGCCATAGTATTTCCTTGTTTTGCTGCTTTTTCAAACCATTCTGTTGCTAATGTTTCATCTGCTTCTACACCAATACCATTTTCATAACAGCAGCCTAAATTAATTTGTGCTATATCATCGCCTTGCTCTGCAGCTTTTTGATACCACTCAAATGCTTTTACATCATCTTTTTCAACGCCATTGCCATTTTCATAACAAAAGCCTAAACGATTTTGTGCTTCAGAGTTTCCTTGCTCTGCTGCCTTTTCATACCATTGTGCTGCATCTGTTTGATTTTTTTCTACACCTTCACCATAGTAATAACAGCAGCCTAAATTTGTTTGTGCCATATCATTTCCTTGTACTGCTGCCTTTTCATACCATTCAAATGCTTTTCTGTCACTTTGTTCTACGCCATTACCATAATAATAACAACAGCCTAAATTTGTTTGTGCTTTTACATTACCTTGTTCTGCGGCTTTTTTGTACCATTCCACTGCTTTGGCATCATCTTTTTCTACTCCTCTGCCTTTTTCATAGCAGTATGCTAAATGAAATTGAGGTTCAGGTTGTCCTTGTTCTGCCGCTTTTTCATACCATTCAAACGCTTTTGAAGCATCTTTTTCTATGCCTACACCATTTTTATAGCATTCTCCCAAACGGTTCTGTGCTTCTGCATTGCCTTGCTCTGCTGCTCTTTCATACCATTCTACTGCTGTTTGAGCATCTTTTTCTATACCAATGCCATTTTCATAACAACAGCCTAAATAATATTGTGCTTTGCTATCATTTTGTTCTGCTGCTTTTTCATACCATTCTACTGCTTTTACAGCATTTCTTGTAACACCTTCGCCATAGTAATAGCAACAGCCTAATTCTGTTTGTGCTTCTATTTTATTTTGTTCTGCCGCCTTTTGATACCATTCAAATGCTTTTTGTTCATTTCTTTCTATGCCAATACCGTTTTTATAACATTCTGCTAAACTATATTGTGCTTCTATATGACCATTTTCAGCAGCTTTTTGATACCATTGTGCTGCTTTTATAGCATTTTGTTCTACACCAATGCCTTTTTTATAATATTCTGCTAAACTATATTGTGCTTCTGTATGTCCTTGTTCTGCTGCCTTGATGTACCATTCCAACGCTTTCGCATTATCTTTTCTTGTACCAATGCCATTTTTATGACATTGAGCAAAACTATATTGTGCTTCTGCATTGCCTTTTTCAGCTGCTTTTTGATACCATTTTAGTGCTTTTGATTTATCTTTTCTAACACCAACACCATTTTCATAGCAATAGCCTAAATGATATTGTGATGCAATGTGGTCTTTTTCAGCAACTTTTTGATACCATATAAATGCACTTTTGTCATCTTGTTCTACGCCAATGCCTTTTTCATAATAATAAGCTACTTTGTGTTGTGCTTCTGTATCATCTTGTTCTGCTGCCTTTTCAAACCACTCAAATGCGTTACTACTATTCTTTTCAACACCCTTACCATTTTCATAGCAGCAAGCCAAACAATATTGTGCTTTCATATGTCCTTGTTCTGCTGCTTTTTCATACCATTCAAATGCTTTTACAGCATCTTTTTCAACACCATTGCCATCATTGTAACATTCTGCTAAACAATATTGTGCTTCTATATAATTTTGTTCTGCGGCTCTTTGATACCACTGTGCCGCTTGTACAATATCATCTTTTTCAGAAATCGCTTTAATATAATAGTATTCTCCTAAATATTTTTGTGCTTCACTTTCTCCATTCTGAGCAGCTTTTTCATAGTATTCCATTGCTTTTTGTTTATCCTGCTCTACTCCAATACCATTATTATAGCACTCTGCTACAATACTTTGTGATGCACTGTCATTTTGCTGAGCTGCCTTTTCGTAATATTCAAAAGCTTTTTGTTTGTCCTCTTTTACGCCATCACCATAGTAATAACACTCTCCTAAATACCTCTGTGTATCTACGTGACCCTGTTCTGCCGCTTTTTCATACCACTCAAATGCTTTATCCCAGTTTTTTCTTACTACAATGCCTTTTTCATAGTGTCTACCTACAGTATATTGTGCTTGTGCATTGCCTTGTGCGGCTGCTTTTTTGTACCAATCCAATGCAATTCTAGCACTTTTTTCCACACCATTTCCCTTATCATAACATTCTCCTAAATGATATTGTGCAGCAAGTTCTCCCTGTTCTGCGGCTTTGGTGTACCATTCAAATGCCTTTTTATTGTCTTTTTTAACGCCTATACCATTATCATAACATAATCCCAAATAGTATTGTGCTTCACCGTCACATTGTTCTGCGGCTTTTTGATACCATTCTATCGCTTTGGCTTCGTCTTTTTCAACACCTCTGCCGTTTTCATAGCACAACCCCATTTTTGTTTGTGCAGAAATCTCGCCTTGTTCTGCAGCTTTTTGATACCATTCTACGGCTTTTGTAAAATCCTGTTCTACACCATTACCGTTATAATAGCACCAGCCTAAATTGGTTTGTGCAGAAATTTCTCCCTGTTCTGCGGCTTTTTGATACCACTCTATTGCTTTGATATAGTCTTGTTCTATGCCATCACCGTTATAATAGCACAATCCTAAATAAAATGCTGCTTTACTGTTTCCTTCTTCTGCGGCTTTTAAAAACCATTCTACCGCTAATGTATCATCTTTTTCTGTACCTTCGCCATTATAAAAACACAATGCTAAATCAATTTGTGCTTTTACATGCCCTTTTTTTGCAGCTTTTTGATACCACTCTACCGCTTGTGATTTATTTTGTTCTACACCATTGCCTTTATAATAGCAAACACCTAAATTATATTCTGCATTTTTATTTCCCTGTTCTGCTGCCTTTTCAAACCATTCTACGGCTTGAACATAATCTTGTGTTGTGCCATCACCTTTATAACAGCAAAGTCCTAAATAATATTGTGCTGTGCTTTCTCCCTGCTGTGCTGCTTTTACAAACCATTCTACGGCTTTTGTTTTATCTTTTTCAATGCCATCGCCTTTATAATAACACAATCCTAAATAGTATTGTGCAGCACTTTCACATTGTTCTGCGGCTTTTTTCCACCATTCTACGGCTTTTATTTTATTCTTTTCAACACCATTGCCTTTATAATAACACAATCCTAAATTTGTTTGTGCTTCAGAATGACCTTGTATAGCTGCTTTTGTCCACCATTCTGCGGCTTTTGAAGGAGATTTTTCTATTCCTTCTCCTTTGTAATAACACAATCCTATATAATACTGTGCAGAAACTTCTCCCTGTTGTGCTGCCTTTTCATACCATTCTATTGCTTTGGAATAGTCCTGTTCTACACCATTGCCATTATAGTAACACAATCCTAAATTTGTTTGTGCCTCTCTATAATTTTGCTCTGTTGCCTTTTGATACCACTCTACTGCTTTTTGATAATCTTGTTCTACACCATTACCATTATAATAACAAAGTCCTAAGCCATTTTGTGCTTCAAAATTATCTTTCTCTGCTGCCTTTTCAAACCACTCTATTGCTTTTTGATAATCCTGTTCTACGCCATTGCCTTTATAATAACACAATCCTAAACGGCTTTGTGCTTTGTGATAGTCTTGTTCTGCCGCTTTATTATACCATTCTACTGCCTTTTGATAATCTTGTGCAATGCCTCTGCCTTCGTCATAGCACAAAGCAATATGATATTGTGCTTTTATATGGTCTTGTTCTGCCGCTTTACCATACCATTGTGCTGCTTTTTGATAGTCTTGTGTAGTACCTTTTCCTTCGTCATAACATAAAGCAACATGATATTGTGCTTTTACATGGTCTTGTTCTGCCGCCTTTTGGTACCACTCAAATGCTTTTATATCATTTCCCATAGAGGCACAATATTTTCCTACAGCATATTGTGCTTCCATGTGTCCCTGTTCTGCCGCCTTTTCAAACCATTCAAATGCACTTTTATCATTTTGTTCCAGACCTTCGCCACTATGGTAGCACTCTCCCAAACTGTACTGTGCCTCCATATGTCCTTGCTCTGCGGCTTTTGTCCACCATTTTACTGCTTCTGGTTTATCTTCTTCTATACCTTCACCATAATAGTAGTATTCTCCTAAGTGGTACTGTACTTCACTATCCCCTTGTTCCGCCAGCTTTCTCATCCACTCTACTGTCTTTGTTATGTCTTTTTTCATATCTATACCTCCATAATAACACAGCTTTCAGTGTACATTATTTTATATATGTACTGTTATAGATTAGGTAATCTCTTTTTATATTCTCATATAAAATTGTTTTTTCATAAAACGCTACTGTTATAAACGCACCCTGCTTATAACAATATTCCTTATATCAATATTTCGGCTTAAAACGGAATATACTTAATCCTCTATTATTGAAATAATACAGCTACAAAATTCATTAGCTTTAGATGATAGGTTAAGGCCACAAAATTAGCGATTGTCACAGTATATATTTTTTGCTATAATATTATCCATTGATAACTGTATATATATGGTTGTGCTGAGAAATATGATACGAAAGTCAAACTTTCCTTCAGCACGTAAAATATACAAAGTACGAATAGTATAAACCGTTATAGGGCTGGTACGACCCGAATTTACGCCTGTGGAGATAGTATGTTATGAGGTCTATGAAGCAGAAGACCTACTGACTTTAGACGGTGGGTAGTTCACAGACGCACATAAGCAGTAAAATTTATTTATGATAAAATACTACCAAATATCCATAAAAGTTTTATATAACAAAAAAATGCCCCTTTATTTGTATTTCCCTTTTTTGATAAATACCTCTTTCCTCATAATAGTATATTGTATTTACTGCGATATATCAACATATTTTACATTTATAAATGAAATTTCATAATGATATAAATCACTTTTTATTATGCAAATAGAAATCCTTACATTATAAATGATATTAATATTACTAAATTGTTAAAATATCTCATTTATTTCCCTATTTTTTTTAAAAAATAAAAGTCTTAGAAATATTGTTTTCTAAAACTTTTTTAAAATTGCAAAGTTTTGATTTCATTAAGCCTTATAAAAAGTAGTATAATACTTTTTCTACTTTTGCAATATACTCATTCTAAAACACAAATTCCATTCCACAATGAATGGGTATTAATTTTTGCTTCATAATTGGTTTCATTATGTCAATAGCTTTTTGTCCAGTACAATGCCCTGTATAAAAAAGAATATTCTTTTTACATAAATGTTCTGCCGTTTGACAAATCAAATACTTCTCCTGTTCTGTATAATCTGTTTTTTTCATCATATGAAAACCGCTCAATACAATATCTGGATATTCCCCATAGTTCTGCTGATATTTGTCAAGTATATTTAATATTCCATTATGGGCACAACCAGAAAGAAGTATTTTCTTTTTTCCTTGTATTACTAGGCATTGTTCATGACGAAATTCGTCCTGCACTTGCTGTTCCTTTTCCATCATAGACAACACAAAATTGCTTTGAGGCCAAAATTTCCTCCCTACAATATTTGTAAAAAGAGATAACTCCTCATCAATTTGAAAATCTCCTTCTAACAATTTTATATTTGGCAATTCTGAAATTCTTTTGTCTATTCCAATATAACGTTCTCCGTGAAAATAATCTCCCAATGCTGTTTTCTGCATATAAATAACTGCATTTTGATTGATTTTACTAAAAGCAAGTATTCCTCCAGAATGGTCATAATGCCCATGACTTAATATCACTGTATCTACTTCAGCCAAATTTATGCCTAGTTTTTGTGCATTGTGTAATGTCTTTTCACTTGCACCTGTATCCATAAGCAATTTATGTTTTTTTGTTTCTATATAAATACTTAACCCATGCTCATATTCACACTGCGTATTACCACAGCTATCTTCCATCAAAACAACACTTTTCATTGTTTCACTCCTTTACTATTGTTTGTGTTCTATAATATATTTTCTGATTGATTTTTTTACTGTTGTATTTCTAATTATTATTACACTAATACTTTTTGTATTACTCTATGAAAATTATCATAACAAATGTCTTTTATTTCATTTTCTAAAAAACCATATTGTTTTAATTTTTTTACAAAATTTTGTACTTTAGAACTATCTTCCAATCCTTCTGTAAAGGTGATTACTTCATCAGGTGTATCTTTAGGGAGAAATTCCACAAAATCAAATCCACAACCAATATGTTTTACACCAATTTTTTCTGCAATATAAACGGCGTGTTTTACAAAATTATCAAGCGTCTGTTTTTTTTCGTCTATATGTATAAATCCGTGAAAAGCATTTAATCCAATTACTCCATCTAAATCCCTTATTATACTAAGCTGCTCATCAGAAAGATTTCTTGGTACATTACAAAGTGCTTTTACATTAGAATGAGAAGCAATCACAGGATATTCTGCCAACGCTGTCATATCATAAAATGATTTTTCATTCAAATGGGATACATCTAACAACATTCTTTTTTCCATAATTTTTTTTACAGCTTTTTTACCCAATTCTGTAAGCCCTCTTGTACTATCTCCTCTGACACCTGTTGCTAAACTGTTTTGCTCATTCCATGTTAACATAGCGTGTCTTGCTCCTAATTCGTAATACTCATCTATCAAATCTAAATTTTGCCCTATAGAGCTTAGCCCTTCTGCACCAATGATTACATAAAATTTATTTTGAGATATTGCATATTGCATTTCTTTAGCGTTTTTTACAATAACAAAATCCTTGCTGACAGAAATTTCATTTTTTATTGCTTCTGCAATTTCCAAAAATCTTTCATAAGGTCGTGTTACAGCATGAGGTGTATCAAGCCATATGGCAAAAATACTGCCTTCTACATTGCCCTTTTGGAAGCGTTCAAAATGATATTTGCTAAAAATATCACTTTCTCCTTTTAAATAACGTATTGTAACATCTGTCCAAATATCAGAATGTGCATCAAATACATTCATAAAATATTCCTCCTCTTTTATTACAATAATTATGCTGCTAAAATAGTGCCTACAAATGTACCAATATAATTACCAATAACATAACCCATTGTACCTACAAGCATGATAGGTGCTACTAATTCTGTCCACCCTTTTGAAATTGCCATAGCAACGGCAGTGGTAGGCCCTCCAATATTCGCATTTGATGCTAATATAATCTCCTCTAAATGAAAATGAAATAGTTTTCCAAATAGAAATGTTATCAACATATTTACCAAAACAATAATCATACAAAATACCAAAAGCAAAGGAGAATTTTGTATAATTTCTATTAAAGAAGCTGGTACACCTATTACAAAGAAAAATAAATATATTAAAAAAGTGCCTATTTCTTGTGTTCCTGCAATTTCACCAAAAAATTGAGGAAATACACTTGCACAAATTACAGATATTGTAGTGATAATAAGATATTGATTTCCTAATAAAGTGTTTATCATATTTAAAAGTAAATTTGTTTTAGGAATAATAACACTAAATATACCAGAGAGTGATTGAGAAACTGCCACAATAATAAATCCTATTGCCATAGTGCAAGCAATATCTTTTAGTCCGATTTCTTTCGCTTTCCAATAGTGAGATATTTTATTTTCATTTTGTCCATTTGATGTCATTTTTTCTATCGTATCCATATAAGGGTGTTTAAAATATTTTTTAAAAAAGGGAATAGTGGGTATTGAAATCAGTACGAAGAAATACAATGCCATTAACAAATTATCTGCTACAGTTGCAGAAGATACCATAGTACCAGAAACTTTAAAAGATTTTGCTAATGCCGCAAGATTTACGCTTCCTCCTATGTAAGTACCTGTCATCATGGCAGAAATCCCTTCTAATTCTGGTATTCTTCCTTTTAAAACAGCATATGCAGCAAAAGTGCCTATTGTAGTGCCAGCAGAACCAATTAAAAATAATATCATCATAGAGCCACTTTCTTTTGTAATTTTCCTAACATCGCATTTCATTAAAAGCAATGGTATAGCAAGAGGCACAACATAATCCCAAACAATATCATATGCTACTGCCTGTGTGGGTATGATACCTATATTACTTAATGTCATTGCTAATATTAATGCAATAGCAACACCAGATAATGTAGCTGCCCATTTATATTTTTGTTCCAGTATAATACTGATTGCAGCCCCCCCTACTATAATTGACCAAAGTGTCCATGTGTTTTCTGGACTGACAATAGGTATATTCATAAAAACTCCCCCTATATACAATTTTTTGTATCTTGTAGCTACTTCTATATGACAATTTTATTATGATATTATATTCTGATTATGCAACATCGTCAATTCTGCTTTAAAAATAAATTATAATATTAACGTCATTTATAGTAATATTTTTCTTTTTTATTATTTTTGTTGTATAATGATAATAATTTATGAATTTTACATTGCTATTTATGATTTATTATAGTATTTCTATCTATAAAATAAAAAAAAGAAATCAAAAAATATTGTTTTTTGCACAAAATTAAAAAACAAGCATTTTCATAAGTGATATTTTTAGATATAATAGTAAAGTAAAATACAAAAAACAATACCATTGTTTTTTGTATTTGTTGTTTGTACACCATCAAGAGCATATTAGAAAAGGAGCGTTGCATATGGGTGGTATATTTGGTGTAGCATCAAAAACAGATTGTGCATTAGATTTATTCTTTGGAGTAGATTATCATTCACATTTAGGTACTCGTCGTGGCGGTATGGCAGTATATGGAGAAAATGGTTTCAATCGTGCCATACATAATATCGAAAATTCCCCTTTCCGTACAAAATTTGAAAGAGATGTGGAAGAACTTACAGGCAATATTGGTATTGGCTGTATTTCAGATTATGAACCACAACCTCTTTTAATACAATCTCATTTAGGTAGTTTCGCCATTACAACAGTAGGAAAAATTAACAATATAGAACAATTAGTAAAACACGCTTATGAAAAAGGAAACAGCCATTTCTTGGAAATGAGTGGCGGAAATATCAATCCAACAGAATTAACAGCCATTTTAATCAATCAGCAAGATAGTATTGTAGAAGGTATTCGTTATGCACAAAGTTTAATTGATGGTTCTATGACGATATTACTTATGACAAATGAAGGCATTTATGCGGCTCGTGATCGTATGGGAAGAACTCCTTTGGTAATAGGCAAAAAAGAAGGAGCATATTGCGTTTCATTTGAAAGTTTTGCATATATCAATTTAGGCTATGAAGATGTCAGAGAACTTGGTGCAGGAGAAATTGTATTTTTAACAGCAGATGGTTGTGAAGTGCTTTCTCCTCCAAACAAACAAATGAAAATTTGTTCTTTTCTTTGGGTATATTATGGTTATCCTACTTCTTGTTATGAAGGTGTCAATGTAGAGCAAATGCGTTATAACTGTGGAGATATGCTTGCAAAAAGGGACAATAACAGCGTTTCACCAGATATTGTAGCAGGTGTTCCTGATTCTGGTACTGCCCATGCCATAGGCTATGCAAATCGTTCAGGTATTCCTTTTGCAAGACCTTTTATTAAATATACCCCTACATGGCCTCGTTCTTTTATGCCAACAAATCAAAGTCAAAGAAATTTAATTGCTCGTATGAAATTAGTACCTGTAGAATCGCTAATTCGTAATAAAAGTTTGCTTTTAATAGATGACTCCATTGTAAGAGGAACACAGTTGAGAGAAACAACAGAACTATTATATCAAAGCGGTGCAAAAGAAGTGCATATTAGACCAGCTTGTCCTCCTTTGCTTTTTGGCTGTAAATACTTGAATTTTTCTCGTTCTAGTTCTGAAATGGACTTGATTACTAGAAGAATTATATTTGAAAAAGAAGGAAAAAATGCACTTGATACATTAAACGAATATGCAGACCCTGACAGCACAAAATATAATGATATGTTATCACAAATTTGTAAACAATTAAAATTTACTTCTTTACGTTATCACCGTTTAGATGACTTGTTAGCTTCTATTGGTATCCCAGCAAATTGTCTTTGTACTTATTGCTGGAATGGAAAAGAATGAAATACACAAATTGAACCAATGTTTTGCATTGGTTCAATTTATCAAATAACATTAAAGCTTATATCCATACTTTACTTCAGTCAGTACATGTTTGTTTTGCACTGACTGAAGTGAAGAAAAACTATGTTTCCTTTTCTTTAATTAAAGTATTGATTTTTCCAAAAAAGTTTTTTATTCAACTTTTTTTAGTCGCAAGAACTTCGAATTTGAAAAAGCAAACAATTTAAGTATGTAAGCATTATTTACACATTTTAAATGCTAAAATAAAAAATGCTCCTGTATAGCAGTACAAGGACATTTACATAAATTAGGATAATCTCATATTTTCTTATTTTTCTATGTCTATAAAAAACAAATCAAGGCAATATATTTTTAAACCAAAAAACAAAAGCCCTAGAAACATTGATTTCTAAGGCTTTTTTGAAATTGCGGGGGCTGGATTTGAACCAACGACCTTCGGGTTATGAGGAGTGACATAGTCTTTTTTTATGACTGTAAATTTCTTACATTTCGTTAAAAAATCCAGTAAAATCAATACTTTTTAAATTTTTTATTTTCCATTTTCTAGGAAATTATAAGAGAAATTTTTCGCTTGGGTTGGGGTAACGTTGGGGTAGAATTTATAAAACACTTTATTTTATAATCATTCATTTTCCTGCATTTTTATAAAAAATATAATCTACATAAAATTTATTGCAGTGATTGTAATTTTACTTTCTTTTTTATATAATAATAGTGAGGTGGGATAATGAACACAAATAAAAAATATAAAGATACTGTTTTTACAAGGTACTTTTCAGATGAAAAAAAATTACGTCTGCTTTACAATGCCTTAGAACATACAAATTATGGAGAAGAAACGAAAGTCAATATTATTACATTAGAAGATATTCTTTTTATGAACCAGAAAAATGATATTTGCTTTACAATAGATAATAAATTCATATTGCTACTAGAACATCAAAGTACCATCAACAACAATATGCCTTTACGTTGCTTGCTTTATATTGCTAGAGAGTATGAAAAACTAATTGATAAAAACATTATCTATAGAAGTACATTACAAAAAATACCTACTCCACATTTTTATGTATTGTATAATGGTGTTAGAAAATATCCTAAAGAAAAAACATTAAAATTATCAGATGCTTTTTTAGTGCCACAAAATACTATAGAATTAGAATTGTATGTAAAAGTTATCAATATCAATTATGAAGAAAATCATGTTATTTTACAGCAATGTCAATATTTAAAAGAATATAGCTATTTTATATCCGTAGTAAGAACTTATCTGAAAAAAGGTTTTGAATTAAACAAAGCTATTATAAAAGCTGTAAAAATTTGTATCAATGAAAACATTATGAAAGAATTTTTGGAAAAAAATTCGAGTGAGGTGATAAATATGTTATTCACGGAATTTGATATGGACACTGCTATTAAAATTTGGAAAGAAGAAGGAAAAGATGAAGGAAAAAAGGAAAAACAAATTGAAATTGCTAAAAACTTACTTGATGTATTAGATATTGAAACTATATCTAAAAAAACAGGTTTATCCATCACTGAAATTAAAAAGCTGTTTTAATCACTGTAATAATATAATGAAAAATAATAAAAAAGCCTTTTATTCTTTTTATAAAAAAGGCTTTTTTCTATTTTTTTAGTTTTTGTATTAACTTTAAAAAGAAAAATGTAAACCATATAAAAAATAATTATTTACATAGTATTATTCTTATCTATGTTCTATATTATACCTAATATACTTTAGCTACTTTTTATTCAAATTAATTGAAAGGTTCTCCTGATGGTATTAAATAATCGTTATCCCATGTACCCCAATACATAAATTCTGTAGTATCCTCCACAAGTACCCACATAGTATATAATTCATCACTGCCATCTGTCATAGGTAATCTAAGACGAAAAGCATATTGATATGTTTTATCAGCACCAAAATTATATTCTGGCATATAAGTAACTGCATCATCTGGAAGTTCAAAATAGTTCTTCACGATCTGTTTTGCTTTCTCTGGTGTTAATGTATCAGGTTGATAAAAAGTATTTTCATCATAATAGTCACTATCAAAGCTATCATTATTATAATCAATATTAGGTTCATTATATTCCTCATTGCTAAAAATATCAGCATAATCATCAATATAACTATTACTTCCTATATTATTAGACGATGAATTATATAAATACTCATCTCCTACAGAAGATTGTGTTTCAGAAGAATTAATATCAGAAACATCAATATCAAAAACTTTTGAAAAAAGAGCCACTGATACTAAATCAGGAACTTCTTTTCCATCTATTTTTACACTATGTAATTGAAATTCTCCACCATTGATTGCATCTCCAAATATGATAAATGTAATTGTAATATGTGCTTTTTCATCTTCTAACATACATTCTCCTGTAAAATCTACCATTTTTTGAGAACCGTTTTTGTAATTTGTCCATTTTGTGTTTCCAAAGAAATCTTCAAAAGCTTGTCCTATTGTTTTTTCATTAGTATATGGTTCTAAATAAGATTCCTTAATCATATTGCTATAAGAAAGATAATTGGTAACAAAATAGACTACAAATATTATAAAGGCAATAATAATACCATAATACATAATAAATGTCTTTTTTCTTGCATTTTTTAAATTTTTGTATGTTTGATATGCATTGATAGGAGCATTTGTATCAAGTGTTTTTTGTATATATTGTTTGATACATTCGGCTTCTTCTGAAAAATACATTGCTTGTTTTTTACCTGCTCCCTTTTTAGTTATATAAAGAATATTATCTTCTGTTGTTACTTTATATTCTCCATGTTTTCCTTCTATAACTATATCAGAAGCCTCATTTATATATACTGCTTTTAAATCTGGATAACCAATTTGTTTTAGAAAATCTACTATTTCTTGTTTTTCCATTTGTTTCAATAAAGGTATACCAGATTTATTTCTTTTATATTTTATAAGGAAATATAAAGAACGAAAATATATTAACCATAATACATATGCTATAATACCCAAAACAATAATAAATCTCATTTACTCTTCTCCCCGAAAATATTGTACAAGAATTAATAACTAATTTCTTCACCAAATATTCTAATAGCTCTTTCTGCAATAACTTTTGTAGATGTAAAATCAAATACTCCACCTATAATACCACCAACAAAAGGAATTGTCTTACTCATATTGATAACACCTTTTTCACCAGCTTTTGTAATAAAACGAAATCCAATCATTTGATTGATTTTTTTCAAAGAATGTCCAGAAATTTTTTGAATTGCATTTTTTGTCAATTTTGTTCCAATTTTTACACCTGCATCTTTTAGAACATTTGTAGGTGCTTGTCCTGCTAAACAAATATATACAAATGTCTTTACTTTATCAGAATGAATATCAAAACCATAAATAGCAGCAATTGCCATAATCATTCTTAACTGAATATACCATGTTACTCCAATATCAGCTGTAACAGCCAATGGTATAGTAAGAAGTCCTCCTAATCCTGTTACAAAACCAGTCGCTCCACATTTTATAGCTTGGTCTTTTATAAATTCCTTACAAGCCTTTTGAGGATTATTGGGGTATCTTTTTAAAACTTCTTCTACCATTTTTTGCACAGTATCATTTCTATTTCTTCCGTTTAATGCTTTTTTATACAAAAAATCAAGTGTAGCAATCATTTTTGATGACTTTGTATCTATACTATCTGTTTCTTTTATCCATAGATTCACTTTATCACTTCCCTATTTTATTAAGCCTTTCATTTTCTTTTTCTAAGTAATCATCTAATACTTCTCTTACTTTATTCGTTGCTTTCATTAAATCATGTTCATTTACAAGTTCTTTAAATCCTTCTACAGCAGCTTGTACCCCTACTTTAAATCTTTCCCCTTTTGTACTCATCAGTATTCCTCCATATCAATATATTCTTTTGGTAATTTTCCTGAATTGTACACAGAATTTGCAATGGAAATAGCAGCAGGATTATTTTCTATAACATTACCTATCATAGAACCAACTTTTCCACAACTAATCGTACCAACTGCAAAAGCTACTGCTCCTGCACTGGCTACTGGAACAAAAGCAAAAACTGTTCCTGTCATAAGTACTCCACCTCCAAGTGCCCCTACTAAACTACAAACGGATTTTACTTTACTCATAAGAATTCTCCCTCCCAGTTTTTATACATTACTGAAATTTTAAAAATTTAACCTATTTTTTCATTCACAAAAAAGTTCTTGTTGTTCTTTATAGCCATACTCTATTATTTTATTGATATTTCTTCTAACTTTTTTTAATTGTTCTCTCAATATTTTTGCTTCATTAAGACCAGTTTGATATAATTCTTCTACATCTGCATCATCTTCTTGGAATTCTTCTAAAATGGTATCTATTTTATGAGCAAATAAACGAGAAGCCATTTTTAAAGAAACCTTTTCAAAATCTGTTGCATCCTCTTCAAATTCATCAAAAACACTATCCAAAAATTCTAAAAATTTAAATGTTTCCTCTTGTGCAGTATAAAAATCTTGTCCTGTTATTTCTTCTAAGCTTAATTCAATCCAATCTTCTTCTGAAAAATATTGTGAACCAAAAGCAGCAGCACATATAGCTAAACAAATGAAGTATTGTAATACTTCTTCTTCATCATTTAAATCAATTTCTGTATTTATAACTTCTTTGAAAGAATCTATTAACAATGTCAAAGCATTTTTGATGTCGTAAAGTGCTTCAAAAATAGCATTTGTTTCTGCTTTATCCGCTTCATCTCGCTCTTTTCTCTTTTCATCAACCCAACTCTCTAACATCTCTATTGCAGTATCTCCTATTATATTTAATAATGCATTTGATACAGAATTTTCTTTTTGTGTTGAACATTCTAAATTAAATAAATCTTGCAACATATCTTTTAAACCTTTAGAACTAAAAAAAGCATCATCTGGTATAGAAAATTCAGATAAATCTGTATAGGCACAATAAACAGGTGATGTTAACACATCTTTAAAATACAAGCCTTTTGTTGTAAAGATCATACCTCTTTGTCCTCCTTTAAAGATAGTAGTATCTATTAAAGCTAATATATCATCATTATTTACTTCAGAAACATAAGCACCTTTTGCCCCTTGTATACGCTTCAATGGAATTTCACCATAGCAAAATACTTCAGCAGATGTTGTTTTTACACAACTTGAAATCTTATTTTTTATAATAGCAATTTGTCTTTCTTTTTTATCCATAATAAATTCTCCTTAATGTACAATATATTTCCTATTATCTTTTAAAAGAATTTCTGCTATTTTACTAGCAACAAGGAATGTTTTTCATCTCTTTATAGCAATCCCAATTAAGATAGAGAATATTAAAATAGGGAAATTAAGCTTGTTTGTTTAATTAATTTTCTGCATTTATACTGGATTTGCTATAATTTATTATATTATCCCTAAAATAAACATAAAATTTTTTTAGAGTTTAGACAAAAAATAAATCATTTTTGTTGTTTCAAAAGTTGTTCTCTTCTTTTTTTGGCGTTCTCTAATCTTTTTTTAGCATTTTCTAATCTTTGTTTTTGCTCTGAAGATTTAAGCCATTTTGGTTCTAGTTCCTGAATTATAGCATTACATTCATTAATTTCTATGTTTATTTTTTGTAGTTCTTGACTTTTTAATAAATGGTTAATAAACCAAGTACCAGCGCCTAAAATTATTGTAATAACTGCACCTTTCGTTACTTTTACATCACTTTCCCATTTTTCTAATTCATTTTTTCCCATATAAATCATCCTTCCAGCTTAAATGTATCTTCTGATAAAGCAATCAATTTTTGCATCCCATCTAACTTTTTATAAAATAATTGTGGTTTTTCCAACCAAAATGATTCTTTTTGTATATCAAATTGATTTAATCTTTCTGCATTTTTTAATATTCTATCTTCTAATAATTCTTTTGCTCTAGTAATACTGGTAATCATTCTTTCTTCTTCTTTTAATTCTGTATCTAAATGTGCCACTAAAAATAATCCTTGTTGATAAATAAAAAATGCTTCTTTTAATTCTTCTGCTACTTCCTTTATTTGATTGACCTTTATACCACAAAATAATTTTGCAATTCTTCCTTCTGGTAAATTTGTTATAGTAGTAATATGTTGTTCTATTTCTTTTTGAATTTTATGTAATCCATTTATCAATGTACCTTCTGCATCCATTAACATTTGCTTTTTTTGTTGAACATCTTTTGTATAAGTTGCTTTTTCATATTTTTCTGCTGCACTTAAAATATCAGAGATACGATCATTATGCTGTCCTTTTGCAATTTGCTGAATAGAATTTTGAATAGATTCTATTTCATTTAAAAAATATTCCACTAAAAATTTAACATAATCTTCTTTTGTCTGCAAAAACGATAAAATACCATCTTCATCAGAAAATTCTATAATGAAACCTTTCTCTTTTTCTGCATCTGATAATTCTATCTCTGCATTTTTTTCCCATTTTAGTTGTTTTACTTCTAAATTTTTTGCTTTCGGACAAAATTTTTGTAAAAATTCCGGATTAAAATTACCATTTTCTAAAAATAATGGTATTCCAAAAACTTTTTTAATAAATTGATTCAATATCTCTTTGTTTAAATTCCTTTCAAAATTTCCCAAATAAAATTCTCCTTATCATAATAATTTAGACTATAAAAGGAAATTTACAATCTTTTATAATCTATTACTTAT
Organism: uncultured Clostridia bacterium; assembly: GCA_910586765.1. Lineage (GTDB taxonomy): Bacteria > Bacillota > Clostridia > Lachnospirales > Anaerotignaceae > Coprocola. The sequence continues at coordinate 9,050 of CAJUJJ010000008.1, read as the reverse complement.
ATATTGACATGAACTTTTTCTTCTCTATTTTTCCTTTTATACAAAGCATATGGTAAAATAGAATAATCTTTTTTTAGTTAATTAATTTTTCATTAATGATTTAGATTAACGAAAAAAAGGAAATAAAAGGGAAAAAAAGAACCGTCATATTGCACAACGGCTCTTTTTTTTAAATTATGACAAAAATTCTTGATTTTCCTCTAACTTTTTCATACCTTCTTGTTTCAATTCAAAATTAGAATGTACATAAGTATTCATTGTAATTGTGACACTAGAGTGCCCTAATATTTCACTCAAACTTTTTACATCACAATTATTTTCTATCCATCTTGTCGCAAATGTATGTCTTAAAATATGAAATTTTACCCTTTTTATGTTACATTTCTTTAAATAACTATAAAATTGATTTTGATAGGTACGAGGGTCTAAAGGTTTTTCATTATTTCCAGTTAGCACAAAACAACTATCCTCTTGCCTATATTTTTTTAAATATTCTAGCAGTGTAGAACCTAAAGGAATGTATCTTACAGAATGTTTGCTTTTAGGCTCTTTTACAATTAATTTTGTTTTTCTATTATTTTTAGAAAAATCTTTTGTTCTATAAACCGTCTTATAGATATGTAACACAGCATTTTCAAATTGCACATCTTCCCATTTTAAAGCGCATACTTCACCAATACGAATACCTGTATACAGACATATAATAATACCTATTTTTTGTATATTTCCATCATTTTTTACCACTTGCTCTAAACACTTTTGTTGTTCTTTATTCAATATAGCAAATTCTTTATATTGACTTTGAGAAAATTGAATTTTTCCAATGTCTTGCACTTTATAACCTAGCATTTTTGCATATTGCAGCATATCCTTTATGTTGTGATAGAGTCCTTTTACTGTTGTTACAGATAATCCACCTTTGTGGTCTAATCGACCATTTTCTAATTTTTGATTGATAAAAGTTTGTATCATTTCTCTATCAATCTCAACCATTTTTTTATTTTGAAAATAAGGTAATATGTGGTTTTCTACATTTGAAAAATAAAGAGCATATGTTGTTTCGCTTATTTTAGAGGAAATATCTTTTAACCAAAGTTTTGAAATGTCACACAATAAAATGTCATCTTTTTTACATTTCATTTTTTAATTTCTCCTTTTGTCTATTTTTTTTGTTGCACTTTTATCAATTTATGAAAATTTTTATTGCACTTTTATGAAATCTTTTGTATAATTAATATAGTTATTTTCGCCAATCTAAATCATTAACGAAAAAAATACTCCATAATACAATTATTTTTATATTTTACGAAAATCTTTATTGTCCTTTTACTCTCCTATAAAATGTATTCTTTTTCATTCCAAGCAACTCCATAGCTTTTTTAGCTGTCATATCGTCTTTTCTCCACCTCTGAACAACATTTTGAAATTCTGGATGTTCTATTCTTTTTCTACCTTTATACTTGCCTTGCTTTTTTGCTTCTGCAATGCCTTCTCTTTGTCTTTGCAAAATATATTCTCTTTCCAATTCTGCAACTGCACCAAACACAGTAAGCATAAATTTTCCTGTTGGAGTATTGGTATCAATACTTTCCTTTTTACTTACAAATATCACATTTTTTCTATTCAATTCTTCAATTAAATCCAATAAATCTTTTGTATTTCTTGCAAAACGACTAATACTTTCGCAAATTATCGTATCGCCTTGTCTTGCAAAATCCATCATTTTTTTGAGTTCTTCTCTTTGGGCATTTTTACCGCTTGCCTTATCCATAAAAATTTTTTTTACTCCTAACTCTTCCATCAAAACTTCTTGCCTAATGGTATTTTGTTCTTCTGTACTCACTCTGATATAGCCAATATTCATTTTAAATTCCTCCTTCTATTTCAATAGGGTGTACCTTTTTGAGACATATTAAATTTGTCCCAATAGACTTCTTTTCCTCCTTTATGAAACAGTTCAAAAGGAAATAGAATTCTATTGGGACACTTTTTATCTTTCTATGTAATACTGCTTTTCTAAAATCTCTGTAATACAACATTGTAACTGTATAGGATTTTCCAATAGCTGCTCTATTTCAAATTCATCAAATCCGTATTCAAACAGCAACAGTACTTCTTCCTCTGAAACTCCTACATTCTCAGCAAAATCAATCAATTCTTCTAAATAAGTTCTGCAATATTCTTTTTCAAAAGGGTTGTATCTTTCCTTTTTAGAAGTATTGAAATAATGTGTCAAACAGCAAACAGGATATTCAAAACTTGATTTTGTACTATTTCCCTGTTTATCAAAACAAACAATCTCCCCAGTAGATATATCAATTTTGGTATACTCTTGTTTAAAATTTATTTTCTGTATGGTATTTTTTAATAACTTTTCTGTAGAAGCATACAAATACAAACCAATTTCTTTAAAATGAAATACTGCAATAGGATTATCGCCTTTGACAATATACAAGTTATTTTTTTCATCTAACAATGTAAAACAAAAAGAGCCTTCTACTGTTTCTGCCATATCTTTTATGGTTTTTACAGTAAAGGCTCTTTGTTTTTCTATAAGTTGTACTGCTATATAGCTATCTGTTTCAATATCTGTTTTAGCAATACCATATTTTTGTCTTAATACTTTGTCATTGTATATCATACCGTTATGTGCTAATGCAAATGTAGCATTTTCACAATAGCCTAAAAATGGGTGATTATTGTAACTATAACAAGCATTTCCCTGTGTGGTTAATCTAGTATGCCCCATTACAATACTTGTATTTCTAGGCAGTTTAAAACGAAATTTACGTGCAGGAACAGCTTTCTTCTTGATTTGTATTCCATTTTCTGTTACAAAAGCAATGCCTGTTGCGTCTGTTCCTCTTTCTTCACAGCAAATAGATAATGTTTTAATGATTTTCATTTTTTGTGTTTCACTGATTGCTTTTCCATAATCTATCATGCCAAACAAACTACACATTACATCTCCTCCTCACATAACACAGGCTCATTGCAATACAACCTTCTTTCCTTCAAATATTGTATTAATTCTGGTACTTTTTCACTATCTAATTGAGAAACAAAGCCATTCCATGACAGCTTATCTAATTCTTCATCAGAAAAAGAAATTGCTACATCACAGATTTCATTTACCATCTGTAATGTAGCAATAAAGGTATTGTACTTTAATGTACCTCTAAATAATCGAAATTCTATTGTTTCATAGTTGTTTAAATTCACACAAGTATAACGACCGTTTCGGCTGCCCTTTGCATGATAAAGCGTTTCTTTGGGAGAGTTTTTTCTGCCGTATCTATTTGCCCACTGCTTCATTTGCTTTTCTGTTCTTCTGCTAAAACATAGCATTTCATTCCAAAACATCTCTACAAAATACAGCACTCTGGAAATAGCATTTTCTTGTTCCTCTGCATATTCTCCAAAACAATTTCTATTGATATGAATATGTAATCCTGCTGTACCTGATTGATGACTGTAATATCCCATACAAACCGCTTTTTTCATAATTTCCTGCCAATTCATATTATTTTTGTGATAATACAATGTCATAGGATAACTTACGATTTCAAATCCATCTGATAAACTGCCATCTTCTTTTATGTAAATATGTTCTTCTACTTCATTCGCTAACTCTAAAATTTTCTTTGCATTATCGTAAATTTTTCCGCCATCATCAATCTCCAATTCCACGCCAAAGAAGCGACCCCCTTTTCCATAGAAAACGGGATAAGGTTTATAGCCATAATCATGAATCAATTTTCTTTCTATTTTTTCATGATAACACTCTTCACAATAATAAACACCTTGCTCACAATAAGCACTATCCAACGAAATAAGTTCATCACAATGATTACAGTTTGTGTAATAGTGATGATAACAATAGGAACATAAAGGAGTATCTTCTGTGCCTTCATTTTCGCTGATATAAATTCTTTCTCCACACTCTGCACAAGTGTCTGTTAACTCTTCAAAGCAATCCAAGCAATATACTTCGTCTTCCATAAAATAAGCCGTTTCTTCTGTCAATTCTTGTTCACATTGACTGCAATAAAATACTTCTTTCATATGATTTCATTCTCCCCTTTTATTTTCCTTGTTGTTGATGTGTTCTTGTATTGCTTTTGCCAAAATAGTCATTGCAATTAATATTTTTTCAAGTACTTCTTTAGAAATTTTCATATTGTATTTCCTCCTTTTGTTGTTTTTATAAAATAGTTTTTTGCATTACATCTGTATAATATATCATTGAAATGCTTGAAAATGCGATAAAAATGCTTTTTCTAGTTATTCGTATTTCTCCAAAAATCATTGACATATTATCCCTATGTATCAAAAGAAAAATAGAATTTTATTATCACATGAACACAAAAATAAAATCAGAAAGGAGAGAAAAAAATGTTTAAAAAAAGAGGTCAAAATGAAGGAAGTATTAGAAAAAGAAAAGATGGAAAATATGAAGTTCGTATTACAGCAGGAATTGATTTTGAAAAGGGAACAGTAAAAAGAGTTTCCTTCTATGCAGACACGAAAACAGCAGCAAATAAAATTTTAAAAGAAGAAGCATATAAATTTTCAAATTGCAACTACGTAGATGTCGCAAAAATGACAACTTATCAATATCTAAAACTATGGCTTAAAACTTATGTCAAAAATACGGTAAAAGATTCTACTTATATCAGTTATGAAGGATATGTTGAAAATCATTTTAAAAATACCATTGGAGAAATTCCACTAAAAAAGTTAAATACACATACCATACAAGAACTTTACAATTATAAAACAGAAATGGGATTATCTGCTAAAACAATCAGAAATATGAATAGTTGTCTTCACAAAGCACTATCACAGGCTGTAAAAGAAAACTATTTGTTTCAAAATCCTTGTGGTGGTGTACAACTGCCTAAAAATAGAAAAAAGAGAGTTTCTATATTTTCTCATGAAGAATGCAATATGCTCATTAGAGAAAGTTACAACCATCGCTATGGTGTTTTTATCCGCTTAACATTGGCAACAGGTTTACGCTTAGGGGAGTTATTAGGATTACGTTGGCAAGATATTGATTTGTATTCAGGTACTTTGCACGTCAATCAGTCACTAAACCGTTTAAAAGATGTTACAGGCAAACAGAAAACACGCATTGTAATAGAAACCCCAAAAACAGAATGTGCCATTAGAAGTATTCCTTTACCAGAAGGAGCAATTAGAGAGTTAATACTATGGAAAAAACAACAAGACAGTGAAAGAAAAAACTTTGAGAAAGAATATCGTTCATTGGATATGGTAGTAACACAACCAAACGGCTACTACATAGAGCCTAGAACATTCAAAGACCATTACAACAAAATGCTAAAAGCTGCAAAGATACCACACCATACCTTTCATAGTTTAAGGCACACATTTGTTACCATCGCTTTAGAGGAAAAAATGGATATCAAAACAGTATCTGCTATTGCAGGACATTCTTCTGTTTCCTTTACATTAGACACTTATGGTCACGTTTTAGAAGAGCATAAAAGAGAAAGTATGAAGCTAATGAACAAAATTTACATGGAAGAGATAGAACAAAAAGAACACAAATATGCTATTTCAGTAAAGCAAAATGACAAAAACAATTATCTTTTTCAGTCTGTAGACTTTCCAGAAATTCAATATATTGGTACAGAAATGCTTTCTGGAATGAATACGCTAACACAAAATATAAAACAATTTGTGCTAGAACACCCCTATAAAATACCAATAGAGCAAATCAATTACATACCTCAAACAGCAGAAGAAACCGTATTCTATGTAAATGTATAATACCAAAAATCTCCTATGTAACACCAAACATCATAGGAGATTTTTTTTGATTTCAAATAATATAGATATATTTTTTATTATTTTAATCATTGATTCATTTGTTTTTGTAGAAGAATTTCTATAATATACACTGTTTTTACTCAATAAGTTACTTATCTAGTTATCTAATTATCTTTTTATCTAGTTAGGAGGACTATATATGAATACATTGCTATTTTCAATCCATACATTTGAATGTGGAAGGAAGCTAACACAAATACAATATCTTACATTGATGAAAAATATACAAGAGGACAACAAGCAACATCATTATCGCTGTTTTTGGAAAAACAATATCTATTTTTGTCATAAGTATCAAAAACGAGGATTACAGATACAGATCTCTAAAAATCCATATCAAAGCTATTATCAGCTTAATTTAACGCTCAATCCTCAAACAATACTGCATCCTGATAATTTAATATGGATTTACAATATACATACCACACCATTATCAGAATTATTTGTACAAGTAAATGCTATGTTATCTTTTTTAGGGAATTATTATTGCCTAGAACACTTTATTCTCAAAAGAATAGATTGTTGCGTTGATATAGATTTGCAAAATAACCAAACTGTCGAAGAATATATCAGACTGCTTAAAAAAGGAAATAAACCTTATGGCTATTATGACAATCAAATGATATTAAAACATCAAGGAAAAAATATATCTAAAAAGAATGGTATTGATTTTATCAATCATCAAGGAATACAATTTTCTGCTTATAATAAATATAAACAGTTACTTTCTATTAAACTATCAGAAGAGATAGCAAAACAAGCAGAAACTATTTTACGTGTAGAAGTAAAGCTATTTCACAAAAAGCTAAAAGAGATGCTGCAATGCAATTCCTTATTTTTTGATGAATATGTTTCAGAAACAATGCTTTATTACTTCATTTCAAATAGCAAAAATATATTGTTTCATTATTTAAGTAAACTATCCTACAAAGGTACATACTACAAAAAAGAGCAAGCAATTACTATAATACAACATAGCAATCTCAAACAGAAACAAAAGGAAAATTGTATATTGCTATTAGAAACCGCTACATTACATAAAAATGTTAGAAAAGCAATAGAATATCTAAAAGAAAACTATCACTTTTCTAACACTAAAATAGATACCATATTAAAACAATTAGAACAACTTAATATCAATCCTGTTACTATAGCAAAGAATAGAAAAATTAAAAACACTGTTTCTCTTATTGCTATATTAGAGTAAAGATAAAATATAGACAGAAACATTGTAGTTATGCACCTTTCAGAATTTTTGGGAATTGGGGAATATAAAAAATGCGATAAATTCAATAAATATGTAATATTTAAAAATGATATGTTCCCTTCATTCCCTTCTCTGTCCCTAATCATTCCTAAACATTTTCCCTTAAATTTCATATATAAAATGCATATAATCTTTCCTGACTAGAATAATTTTTAAATGAGGTCTTTATATCATAGCGTATTTTTTCTCCATCCTTATTCACTTTTACTATTTGTTTGGAATACATATGCTCTAAAAACTTATTTTTATCTATATTGTTATCAGATAACATTTTTTCCAGTGCTATCTTTTTAAGGTATAGCATCTTTCTCTTCTTTTTATTTTCTATTGTTTCTTTCACAAATCCAATGGTAAATTCGTCATTTAAAAATTGTTTCACAGCTTCTCCTTCTGGTTTTTCTAATAATATCTTTTCTCCAAAATTGTCTATATTCTTTAACTGATTGAAAAATTTTTCAAACTCTTCTATTCCATTTATTTGTGGTTTTATAATAGCATTTATTGCTTTATTTAACAAAGATTCTTTTGTTTCTTTACTACTCCACTTTGTCGCTTCTTCAAATTCAATATCAAATGTAATATCTAAAAAATAGGAAAATACACTTAATAATAAACATTCAAAATATAACCAAGTATTTGGTTTATATGGTGGACACTCTGTAAATTTTTCACAAAAATATTTGTACTTACTTCCTATAGTCTTATTTATTTCCTCCTTCCGTTCCTGTTCTTTACAAGAATCTATGAATATTGAAAGTATATTTGATTCTTCGTCTATTATATCATCATATTTTAAAAATAATTTGTATAAAAAATTATTAATATAATTCCCTAGTTCTTTTGTAACTTTTATATTTCTAGTTCTAGTAACTGTTTCCTTTCGAGGAATAATTGTATAAATTTGTGAATTTAAATTAACATTACTTTCATAATTTTCCTCATTAGAATAAGTACAAAAAACAGGTAATGCTTCAAGTAAATATTGATAATATTTATTTGAACCATTTCTCAAATCTTTTTCTACATCTTTCAAATATTTCGCTACTTGTGCCATATGCTGTGTGCTATCAAAGAAAAATATAATATTATCTGGAAAATCACTAAGATAATCTAAAATTCCATATTCAATATTTTCTTCATTTTTTTTATAAACTTCATTATCATATTCTTGCGAAAACTTTTTCCATTGTCTTACCATATCATCAAGTAAATTTTTATAAAATTCAAATATCTCTTGTTTCACACTTTTAATCTCTAAAATAAGAGTTGGCTTTAATTTTATATTTAATTGTGACAATAAAATTGCTAACAAAGTATATGAAAATATAGGATAGATAACTTCATTATCATAATAATCAAAGCAATCAATACCATATAACTTTTTTAGTTTTTTAATTCCAGTATATTTTGTTTCTTTCCAGCCATATTGTTTCATAAAAATACCCCCTTTTTTCATTATTATATCATAGCAAAAGACTCATTTACAATGGGTTGGGGTACGGTTGGGGTAAAAAACATTAATAAAGAAAGTTTTGTAAAAAAACAAAAGCCCTAGAATCGTTGAATTCTAAGGCTTTTTTAAAATTGCGGGGGCTGGATTTGAACCAACGACCTTCGGGTTATGAGCCCGACGAGCTACCGAACTGCTCCACCCCGCGTCAAAATAAAACTGGATGGGGAAGGATTCGAACCTTCGAAGCTATCGCAACAGATTTACAGTCTGCCCCCTTTGGCCACTCGGGAACCCATCCATAAAAGAACAAGCCGATGAACGGACTCGAACCGTTAACCTGCTGATTACAAGTCAGCTGCTCTGCCAATTGAGCCACATCGGCATAATTACACCTTCAAAACTGAATACAAGTTATCATCAAAAATCTTTTTACTAGGTCAAGCCCTCGGTCTATTAGTATTGGTCAGCTCA
>CAJUJJ010000007.1:99725-103361 GCA_910586765.1 uncultured Clostridia bacterium | reverse complement strand
CATATCGTTTTGAGGCAACTGTTAAAAATGGATTGTATCAAAGAAAAACAATACCCTATGATATAGAATTGTCTAATACATCACCTTACACAACAGAAAAAGAAGAAATTAATTTACTGCAAAAAAAAGGAATACAGCAAATAGATTTAAGCAAATATTTTAAAGATGATGACGGAGATATATTAGTATATCAAACAGGAAACACGGATTGCAGTATAAATAAAAATATATTACTTATTGATACAGAGAAAGAACAACAAAAACAAGTTAATTTGTATGTTTCAGATGGCAGAGGCGGTGTTATTTCGGAAACATTTACATTTCATATACTGCCGTTTTGGATATATTATAAACATAGTATTATAAGTATATTTTTAATTTTTATATTGTTACTTTGTTTTTATATTGTATTAATCAGAAAATATTCACAACAACGACAAACAAATAAAATGACGTTAAATAAAAGTACTTTTTATAATACAATATTTGAAGGTCATTTTTTAAATACATTAAGCGGCAATGATATACCTATATTAAATTGGAGTACCCGTTATATTGATAATAAAAAAGGAACTACATTGGGCGAACTGCTTTATATATTAGATGTTTCAGAAAAATTGCCAGAAGCATATAAAATATATATTCATATTAGTGAAAATGGTACAATGATTTTTTATCATAATACAAACTGCGTTATAAGTTGTAGAGGAAAAAGTATTACTAAAAGGAAAAAGAAAGTATTACAGTATGGAGACAAATTATATATTGAATTTGAAGATAAAGTAACAGAAATGGAATTAACATATAAAAGAAAACAATAAAGGAGGAATTAGAATTGTCTATACAAGTGCAAATTGTTGGCGGAGGAAGAAATATTATTTTAACAGAGCGTAGTTTATTAAAGAGTGAATATTACATTGAAAGTAATCATAGTACAGAAATGAAGTATATGGAGGAAAGTATAGATACTGTAGTATTGACAGGAGAAATTGATTTACATAGCGGTGGCATAGAGACAGTAAATATTTCGAAATTAGCAGAATGGGCGTTTTGTCCCAGTATAGACGAAAATTGTTATAGGCAGTTTTCTATGCAGTTGTTTGACTCAATAGGCATTAAAATACAAGAAGTAAATTTTGAAAAGGCATTTGTTGTGCGATATAAAGACGCCTTTTCTTCTAAAAAAGGCAGAGCAAGTTATGAAATTGTGATACGAGAATGTAAAGGAACACATTAAATTTGATAGGAGGTTTTTGATATGGGTATTTATTTTAGTGTAAATGGCGGAGGAAAAAAAGCAGAATTGTCAATGAAAAGTATGCTTTATTCTGCATTAGAAATAACAACAGGAGAAGATACACTAGCAAAAGGAAATGATACCACTTGTAAATTGTTTATAAAGGGGCAAATAAATCAAGGGAGTATTGCAGCGGTAGTAGCATTACAAGAAATTGAGAAATGGGCAAAACAATGTAATCAAAAACAAGATAGTTATAGAGAGGTTATTGTGGAACAAACTTATGCAGATTTTTTTCACAGAAAGGTTATTTTTCCAGATGCAAGAATAGTATCATTTCAAGAAACTTTTTTAACAGATAATAAAAAATTTATGGAAATTTCACTGGAAATAGAACAAAAAGAAAGCAAACAAGATGCTATTAGTATTTTATATATTTAATGAAGAAAGGAAATGAATAAAATGTCTGATGTATATATGGTGACAGAAGGAGCAACATTAGAATGTACATTAGGAACGATGACAAGTAAATTACAAGTACCTATGACACATGGTTCTGATATTTTAGGAAAAAAGCAAGCTACCATATTTGATAATATAGTAGGAAAAAATATACTACCCTTTCAGTTATGCAAAAAAAGTAATCCACCAATTCCGTGCACTCCTGTGATATGTATGCCATGGATAAATGGAAAAGTAGATTTTAAAGTAAATAAGGAGTTAGCACTGTTAAATAATTGTATGGTGCCTTGTATGTTGGGCGGTGTGATAAAAATTAAAAGCGAGTAAGGAGATGTTTTGATAAAATGAATAGTACATATCTGGAATTAGGAATACAACAATATATACTAAAATCGTTAAGAGAACTGGAAATAAAAGAAAAAGTAAATGAACACACTATACTACATATGACAGCATTACTTTATGATGAACAAGAAGACTCTGATATTTATAATACAAAAGCAGGTACGCAAATTACATTACTACAAAAAGGGGAACAGCAACAAATTTTATTTCAAGGAATTGTGAAAAAAATTACAATAGAAAAACAACAGGGAGTTTATTGGTTGACACTTGATGCACTTTCTAATACATATTTATTAGATATTAAAAAATCGTCTCAGTCTTTCCAAAATGTAAATATGACTTATATTGATATGATAAAAAAGGTGTTAGAACCATATCAAGGCAGTGATGTGATAGATAATGCAACAGAAGGGAAGACAATAGAAGGTTTTATAATGCAGTATATGGAAACAGACTGGGAATTTATAAAAAGAGTTGCTTCTCATTTTTATGTACCTATTATTCCGTTTTATTTAGCAGATAAGCCTAAATTTACAATAGGTATGCCTAAAGGAGAAAATAGAGGAGATTTAAGTCAATATCATTATCGTATTGAAAAAGATGTGGAACAATATTTAAAATTATATCAAAATGATAATAAAGATTTAAAAGAATTAGATTTTGTATTGTTTTATGTAAAAACAAATGAAAATTTTAATGTAGGAGATAGTGTAACATTCCAAAATATAACACTTTATATCAAACAAAAAACAGCAAAAATGCAACAGGGTATACTTGTGTATGAATATGTATTATCTAGTGAAAATAGTTTTACACAAGCTAAGTTATATCATAAAAATATTGTTGGTTTATCTTTAAAAGGAAAAGTTTTAGAAGTAATAGAAGATACTATAAAAGTGCAACTTGAAATAGATACAGAAGAAACCAAAAAAGAAGAAGCATATGCTTTCCCTTATACTACTGTATATACAGCGGAAGGAAATAGTGGTTGGTATTGTATGCCAGAAGTAGATGATACGGTTATGATTTATTTTCCAACAGAAGAAGAAAAAGACGCTGTTGGTGTAAATTCATTGAGAATGTTGGAAAAAGGTAGTGATAAGCTAAGTGACCCAGATGTAAAATACTTTAGAACAAAAAACGGAAAAGAATTAAAATTTAGCCCAGAAGAAATATTGATTACTTGTTGCAATGGAACAGATGAAGAAACAGGAGAAAAACACATCATTTATATGAGATTTCATAATCAAAATGGCATTGAAATTGCAAGTACAGAACCAATATTGCTAAAAAGTGACCAAAATATAGATTTGCAGGCAGGTGACCAAATATTTTTGGCTGCAAAAGAGGAAATTATATTTCAATGTAAAACCAGCCAGATTACAGTAAATCAAATGGTAGATATTGCAGGAAAAGAAGTAAGAATTAATTAAGTGTTGCAATAAAGTAGTATTTGATTTAGTATGAAGGAGGGAAAATAAAAATGTTAGGTACGTTGTTAAAGGCAGCAATTCCAATAACACCAGATATTGGAGATAGCATAAAAATGGAAGAACTGTATCCTAAAAAAAACGATGTAAGTTATATACAAA
>CAJUJJ010000007.1:7730-99625 GCA_910586765.1 uncultured Clostridia bacterium | reverse complement strand
AAATAGTAAAAGAACCTGTAAAAAGTATAGATATTGAAGCACCAATATCGCCAATGTCTATAGAATTTTTAAATACAAATCAAAAAGTTATTAAAGAATGGCCAAAGAAAAAAGAAGCAGTACAAGAGCCAATACGAAAAATAGTAAAAGAACCTGTAAAAAGTATAGATATTGAAGCACCAATATCGCCAATATCTATGGAATTTTTAAATACAAATAAAAATGTTAAAAAAGAGTGGCAAAATACAAAAAAAATAGTACAAAAACCAATAGAGAATATGGGCTTAAACTCTAATTTTGAACATAGCACTATAAATGATGTAGAAGTAGTACAGATAAAGCCTGAAAAGTTTGTACCTTTGGAGCAATTAATTCAAGGTAACAATAGAGTAGGAAGATGGAAAAATAACATAGAAATGGCTCAAGAACTTCCTAATAATGTAGAATTAAATTCTAACTTTAAATTAAATAGAGAGTTTATGCAACTTGTACCATATGAAAGTGTAACTCCTAGTATAGAACCAGTACAGGAATTTCCTAATAATATAGGATTAAATCCTAATCTTAAATTAAATAGAGAACTTATGAAATTTGTGCCATATGAAGATATAACTCCTAGTACAGAATATAGTATAACAATAAATACACAGACAAGTGAAAACTATTATTCTAGGGAGGAAAAAGCAGTTGTTGTTACAGAAGAAAAGGTTTATTCTATGGAGAGCAATACTACAATAACAAGAAATTCTGACGGCACGTTTAGCACTTGCATTAGAGGAAAGGTTACAATAAATGCAAAGTATATTGGACATTCCTCCACTACAATACCAGCAGAAGAAGAAATAAAATTTGTAATAGAAAGCTCTACTTCAGAAGTAAATCAATTATATGTTGAAGAAAATGAAGAAAAAAGTGATTGGGACAATATATTAGATATTTATAAAATTTCATTGGCAGAAGGACAATCAAATTTTAATAACAATTTAGCACTGTTAAATGGAACAATTCGTTCTCTAAAATATTTATTGGATAAATATTTTCCTTCTCTAGGAGAAACAACAGAAAAATGGAAAAAGCAGAAAGATGAATTTTTTGAAAGTTCTTTGGAAGAAATGAAACAGTTTTATACAGAACACCCAGAAGCAGGAGATGACTTTCAAAAAATGTTAGTTGGTATGGAAATTGATGAAACACAATTAAATCCGCTAGAAAAAGCAATGTTAGCAAAAGATGCTATAAAAGCAGGTGTTGTAAAAGATGTTGCATTAGGTTTAAATGGTATAGTAGATATTGTACTTTCTCCTCTTGAAACATTAGATGCTTTGACCTCTCCGAATGCACCAGAAATATTATGGAAAGGATTAACAGAAGATATTGTAAATGACTGGGAAAAGGGTACAATACAAGGAAGGTCGCAGGCATCTGGAAGAGTAATTTCTATGTTACTCCCTATAAAGGGAAAAGGAATAAAGGCAAGAACAATACCAAGAAATACAGGTGGTACATTAAAAAATTTAAGCAGAAGAGTAAGCGGTAGGTCGGGTACTGGTGTAGAAATTAGTAAGCCTATAAATGAAGTGAATATACGAAAAGTAGAATTTCCAAAAACTTCAGTAAAATATGGTGACCACTACAGAAAAGTAGATGGAAAGAATTCTTTAAAACCAGATATAGAATATGTAGATGGAAATAACTATAAATATACAACAGATTCTCAAGGAAGAATTTCAAGAGTGGAAGGCGAACTGAAACTACAAAAAGGAAAAAGAAATCCTAATGCACAAAAGGAAATAGGACAAAAAAAAGATGATGGTGGACATCTAATTGCTAATCGATTTGGTGGTTCAGGAGAAATAGATAATTTAGTACCACAAAATAAACATCTCAACCGTTCAGGTGGAGAATGGTATAAAATGGAACAAGAATGGGCAAATGCGTTGAAAGAAGGAAAGAAAGTAGAAGTGGATATTCAGCCAATTTATAATGGAACTTCTACCAGACCAGATAGTTTTTCTGTTCATTATAAAATTGATGGCAAAGAAACAATTAGAAGAATGGCTAATCCAAAAGAAACATAATATGTAGAATAGTATAGGAGTGAAAAAATAATATGGAAGAAAAGCTAGCTGAATTATATAATAAATTAGCAAATCAAATTATAGATATTATTCCAGCAGAATGGGATAATGTATATTATTTAGGAGAAGTTGAAAAGAAAAAATTGAGTTCAGGTTCTGTTTTTTATTTTGAGGACATTGAAAATGATATTGTATTACAATGTCATAAAATACCTGAAGTATATCAAGTATCAAAAAATATTTATATGGATTTGTTTATGAAATTAGATGACACATTACTAGAAATATATGATTGTTTTATAGAAAATGGACAAGAACCTTGGGAACAGCTCAGTTTATATTTTAATGAAACTGGTGAATTTAAAATTGAATTTTTTTATGATGTTATGGAAAATTCAAAAGGAGCATTTCAAAGAGAAATTGCTTGGGCATATCAAACATTTGGATATATGCCAGAGGAAGGTTCCTATGAAAAGCAAATATTAGAGCAATATTTGAAGGAATAAAATAAACGGAGGACAAAAGTAATTTTATGTGTAAAACAGTAAAAAGAGGTTATTTTTTCAGTGATGAAAAAGAATTTAATGATACATCAATATTAAAATTGTATGAAGCAGCATATGATTTATACTTTTTATTAAATAGGGGTTATCATATGAAAGGGGCAATTACATTTATAGGCAATCATTATTTGTTATCTGAAAGACAAAGATTAGCATTAATGAGGGCTATTTCTTCTAATGAAAAAGTAATAAACAGAAAAGAAAAACAAATTCAGTGTAACTTTGAAAATAGAACGGTGAACATTGATGGATTTAATACTATCATTACATTAGAAGTAGCACTTTCAAATTCATTGTTGTTAAAATGTATGGACGGAACAATTAGAGATTTAGCTTCTTTGAGGGGAAACTATAGAATAATAGATAAAACACATTTGGCAATTGCACAAATTGGTGAAATGTTAGAGGAATATCATATCAAAAAAGCAATTTTTTATTTAGATGCTCCTGTATCCAATTCAGGAAATTTAAAAAAACAAATTATAGAAATATTACAAGCATTTCATTATGAAGTGGAAGTAAATGTCATTAATGATGTAGATAAAGTGCTAGAAACATTAGATAATGTAATTACAAGTGATGCCATTATATTAGATAAATGTAAAAGTTGGATTAACTTAAATGCAGATATTATAAAACAAATTAGTAATGATTGTTTTTATATTGATTTTGAAGAAAAAAATACTCTTTTTTCTGTTTAATAATGAAGAAGGTGATACCATTTCATATTATATTGTAAAACAAGATAAAAGAATTACAAACGCCATACAGATTAATATGACAAAACAGCAATTAGAACAAACAATAGAACAAGTGATTGAATGTGAACTAGCAGAAAAATATTTGCAGCTAGATTATATTGTAATTCGTAAGTTGTTTTCTACATTTCATTTATTTTCAGACAAATTAAAACAATTATTAGAAATTTATGATGAAACGTTAGAATTTTATCCTATTTTTTTGTGTGATAATAAACATATGCAGTCTGTAGTTTATTGGAGATGTATTAGTACAGCGTTAGATTGTATTGTAGAAGGAAAGTATAAAAATATAGATGATGCTGTATTTCAAAAAAATAAAATAGAAGAACGCTTTTTATTTCGTGTGGTATTTGAAAAACAAGAATATTTTATATTTGATACTGTTTTAATGGAAAATATATTGCGAAAAGAAGCATTAGGCTTTTATTTCCAAGAAGTAAAACAGTTGATATAAGGTGGTGTGAAAATGAGTATATTATGGAAAGACATAACAATTTCAATACCTGTCAAAGTAAAAAAAATAACAGATTTAAAAATAGTACAAAAATGTAATGAACACGCTTTTGCAGAAATTACCGCTGTACTAGAAGAAGGGCAAAAATTAGAAGATATTTATAGTATGAATGAAAAAACAAATGTGACACTGTTTGACAAAAAATCTGTTTTGTTTTCAGGGGTTTTAATGAATTTACAAATTTCTATGATACAAGATATTTGTACTGTAGTATTATTTGTAAAAAGTTACACTGTTTTTATGGATTTAAAAAAGAGAAAAAGAAGTTTTCAATATAAACAAAATAAATATCAATCAATATTAGAACAAATTATAAAAACAGAGTATAAAGGGGATTTTATAGATACTGCTTCTAGTGGAAAAACACAAAATAGAGTTATTATACAATATGATGAAACAGATTGGGAGTTTTTGTTAAGAGTGGCTTCTCAATTAAATACTGTTGTAATACCAGATATATTATGCAATAAGCCAAATATGTGGATTGGCTTACCAAATGGTGAAGCACATCAACAGCAATATTATCATTATAAAATAACAAGAGATACAGATAAATATATGATACAAAAATTAAATTATGAGGAAAAAAGCCTACTAGATTTTACATATTTAGAAGTACAAACAGAACAAAATTATGCTTTAGGAGACATTTTATATCATCAAGATAGTCCATTTGTGATTATAGAAAAAGAAATGAATTTAAAACAAGGAAAAATGTTATGTCAATATAAAATTTGTAAAAAAGAAAGTGTTTTTACAAATATATTTTATAATAAAACATTAAGAGGTTTGTCCATTGATGCGAAGATACTTGATGTGAAACAAGATTATGTAAAATTACATTTATGTATTGATGAAAAACAAGATATAGAACAATGCCATTGGTTTCAATATAATACACCTTATGCAGCAGAAGGGCAAACAGGTTTTTACATTATGCCCCAAATAGGAGATAGTGTAAAGTTATATATTCCAAAAGAAGATGAAACACAAGCATATGTTACAATGGCAAACAGAAAAGATGCAAAACAAAATGAAAAAATAAAAGATACTACAATAAAACGTTTTGGTACAATACATAATAATGAAATGATATTATCTCCTAATAGCATTGATTTTATTGCATCAGAACAAAATTGTTCTGTTAATATGAACTATAGTGATGGAATTGTGTTAACAGGTGCAGAAAATATTAAAATTAATACAGATAATTTAATGCAGTTTGAGGCAAATAAAATTGTAATACAAGCAAAAGACAGAATTATTGCTTCTACATCAAAAGCAAATATAGTTGTAGATGAGATTGTCCATTTTAAAGCATAACAGAGGTGACTATATTGGAAAGTCATGCAGAAGAAATTGTTAAAATTATTAACCAAGAAAGAAAAAGGAAACAACTAGAAAAAAATGACATTACAAAAGGCTATGCTGAAATTTTTTATGATACAGTAGCATTTGAAAGGAAAAAATTGTGTAATGAAGAATTTAGTATGATTATACCCGTCTTTTTCGATATTATGAAAGAAGAATATGTTGCATTAAAGTATTGTGTAGAAAACAGACCAGAATTTATATATACTAATGAAGAATTAAATATTAATATGACATTTTCTTTTTTACATAAAGAAGCTATCACAACAGACATATTAGAAATGCAAAAGGAAATGGAAAAAGAAATAAAACAAATCAATGAAGATATTGTATTAATAGAAAAAGATATTTTGCAAACAGAACAAGGAAAGGATATAGTACACTTCCTATTTCCGTTAAATATAGAAAATACTACATTATTACAAGAATTTTTTCTATTTGCTGTAAATGAAAAATGGGTAATAGCAACATTTCATTGCCCTTATACACAAAAAAGAGATTGGATTAATATTATAAAACAAATGCTTTTGTCTATACAGTTAGAAGAATAGAGGATTGATATGAATAAAAATGAAATGCTGAAGAAATGGGAAAATGAAGTGATGTTTCCTATATTAAATCATACGATTTCTGAACTGGAGAAATACTTACAATGTCATTTGGAACAAATCATAAAAAAGGTTTGTATGGATATAGAAACACTTTTTGATAAAGCAGCAAAAGCATCAGAGCAGCAAAAGATAGCATATATTACATTTCATTTGATGAGGAAGGACATATTAGATGGTATATACAAATATCGTATGTTTATATATGATAAAAGTTGGTATTTAAAAAAAGGACAACAAATTGATACATTAGACAGCAGTTTTGTTTATGATTACTATGATACTTTTTTAAAAGAAGTGTTATTAAAAAGTAATGCGTATCGTTCCGTTTTTTGCATACCAGAATTAGAAATGTTTGCTATGAGACAACTTGAAATATTTCATTATCATTTTGTGGAAGTGTTACGATATGCTATGAATTATGTTATAGAAAGTGAAGCCTATTATAAATTGAAAAAAGAGGAACATATAGAAATACAAAGCGGTGCTTATTATGAACATTGTGACAAATTGTATCAAGAAGATATGGAAAAAGATTATGGCAAATGGAGAAGGCAATTTTTAAAACAAGAAGATAAACAATTTCGTTTTGCTGATTTAAGAGGCATTGATTTAAAAGAAGTTGACGCAAAAAATGTCAATTTAGAATATGCAGATATTAGAAAAAGTGATTTGCAACTAATCAATTTAGAAAACAGTGATTTGCAGGGAATAAGACTACAAAAAACAAATTTACAAGGAGCAAATTTGAGAAAAACAATATTAAATTATGCGTGTTTTGAATATGCTGATTTACAGCAAGTATGTTTTGATGAAGCAATTACATTGTTAAGTAATGTATTTGGATTAAAGATACATCTGCCTTATCAGTATGTTTCTTTTAGAAACTGTTGTTTAAAAAATGCTAGCTTTAAAAGGGTTGCTTTATGTTATGCTGATTTTAGACAAGCAGATATTACAGGAGCAGATTTTACAGATGCTTTTTTAGAACAATGTATGTTTTCAAAACAACAGTTAAATCAAATTACTTTAACACCAGAACAAAAAAAACAAATTCATATTTGTGATGTTTAAAAATAACCACCAGTCTATATTTTTTAGCTGGTGGTTTTGATAGTTAAGAACGCCATTTCAAAAATTTTTTTTCAAGTATTACAATAAGTTGATACATTATTGCTGCCATAATAGCAAGTAATATCACAGAAAGCATTACCCAATCTAGTTTAAATAATTGAGTACACATACTGATAAAAGTTTTCAAATGTAATAAATAATATTATTATAAAAAAGAGTAATATTATTATTGTGATATTTATAGTATTAATTTGTATACTGTTTAGGAAGTGGCTCTATTGAAAAAAAATAATGATATGACATCTGATTTACTTTATATTTTTAAAAAATTATATGAGAAAGAGAAAATTACAAAAAACGAGTATACAAAAGCAATTCAAAAAGTAATTCAAATACAATATAAAATATGATTTCTCCTTATATTTGACAGTGAATAGGGGGGAATATTATTTTGAGAGCAGTAATTTATTGCAGAGTAAGTACAGAGGAACAAACACAAGCGAATTCTTTAGAAAATCAGATAAAACAATGTTTAGAAACAATTACAAAAAATGAATGGATACATATTTGTTCTTATATAGATGAGGGAAAAAGTGGAACAACCATAAAAAATAGAAATGCTTATCAAAAATTATTACAAGATATGGAGCAGGACAAATTTGATATTATTGTAGTAAAAAATCAAGATAGATTGATGAGAAATACAAGAGAGTGGTATCGTTTTATTGATAAATTGATGAGAAATGAAAAAAAATTATATTTTTATATGGAAAATAAATTTTATTCTCCAGATGATACATTAATAACAGGTATCAAAGCAATATTAGCAGAAGAATATAGCAGAGATTTATCTAAAAAAATAAATAATGCTCATAGAAACAGACAAAAAAATGGTTCTTCTGTTTTAATTACGTCAAAAACATGGGGATATGATAAAAAGGGAAAAGATGTAGTGATAAATGAAAAAGAAGCAGAAATTGTCAGATTGATTTATACTTTATGTTTACAAGGATATGGTAGCCGCTGTATTTCTAAAATATTGTCTGAAAAAGGTATAAAAGGCAGAACAGGGAATGAATTTTCAGAGGTCACGATAAGGCGTATTATCAGAAATCCTTTGTTTAAAGGAACTGTAATTATGAATAAAAGACATATGGATTTTGAAACAAAAAAAATAATTTGCACAGAACAAAAAGAATGGATAATACATAAAAATATTGTGCCAGAAATTGTAACAGAACAAATTTGGCAAAAGGCAAATGAAATAATGGATAAAAGATGTGATATACAAAGAACAATAAAAAAGGGAAAAAATAAAGAAAATTATGAATTATCAAGTAAAATATATTGTGGAGAATGTAATAGTGTTTACTGGAGAAGGCATAGAAAAACAACAAAGGGAGTAAAAATAGTAGAATGGTCATGTAGTCAATATATAAAAAGAGGAAGAAAAACTTTTTGCAAAAGCGGCTGTGATAACATTCATATTAAAAATGAAGATTTAGAAGAAATACTTTGTAATATTTCAAAAAGAATTTGCGAATACAAAAGAGAGGAGATTATAAAAAATGCAGTTAATATATTAAAAGAAGTATTGGAGGAAAAGGAAGATACACAATATTTGCAGGAGCAAAAAGAAAAAATTATGAAAAAGAAAGAGATATTATTAGATAGGTATTTAGAGCAAGATATATCATTAGAATTATTCCAAAGAAAAAATGAAATATTAGAAAAAGAATATGTTGTTTGTTGCAAAACAATAACACAGAAAGCACAACAAGAAGAAATTGAAACAAATCAAGAACGATTGTGTAGTATAGAAAGTGAAATAAAATATATTAGTGAAAAAGAATTATATATTTATAAACTAATAAATCATATTGAAAAAATAGAGGTATATCAAAATAAATTACAAATATATTTTGATACATTTGACACGATACAAATAAAAATCGAACAATATTCTAATAAAGCAAAAAAATTTACTATTTGTGAAAATAATAAATAAATTACAACAATTTTTATTATTTTTCATTGATATTTTTGAGTATTGTAAAATTTTTTTTGTTTGCTTCAATCAATCCCATATGACATAACTTTCTAATTTCAACAGATAAACCACTTCTGTCTACTTCAAGATAGTCAGCAAGTTCTTGTCTGTTATAAGGAATTTCAAAACTATTGCTGTTGTATTTTTTTGCTTGAATTAATAAATATGTTATTAACTTTTCTTTTGTGGAACGTTTAGAGGTAACTTCAATTTTTTGATGAAACATAATATTTTTTACTGCAACAATTTTCATAATATTGTATATAATATGACGATGAAATGCACAAGCATTGCTACAGTAGTGTAAAATGCGTAAACAATCTATAAAAAGTACTTCTGTTGCTACAGACGCTACAACATCTACGGGTATGGATTTTACACCAGCACAAGCAAAGGATTCTCCAAATAATTCAGATGGTTTTACATCTGCTACAATACTTCTATTTCCAAAATAATCTATTTGTATAATTTGCACAGCACCAGAAAGAACAATACCAATATATTTTGCTGGTTCTCCTTCTGCTATAATAGTTTGCTTTTTTTGAAAAGAAATTACTTTTGCATCAATACAATTAAGCATAGTTGTAATATCATTTTCTGTAATATTGTAAAATAATGGACATTTTTTTAGTATTTCAATATAATTTTTCATAATATTTTTCCTTTGTTGAAATTTCAACATACTTTTTAATTGTATTATACTAGAATACTGTCATAAGGTCAATCAAATAAAATATAAAAAAAGAAAAGGCAGGAAAAATATTATGATTAGAAAAATTATCAAAATTGATGAACAAAAATGTAATGGCTGTGGTGCTTGTGCTTTAGCTTGTCATGAAGGTGCTATTGAAATGATAAATGGTAAAGCGAAACTTACTCGTGAAGATTATTGTGATGGTCTTGGGGATTGTTTGCCAAACTGTCCTACAAATGCAATTTCATTTGAACAAAGAGAAGCCCCTGCTTATAATGAGCAAGCTGTTATGGCAGCAAAACAACAAAAGCAATTTGAAGGTTGTTCTGGAATACAAGCAAAAACGATTTTACACCAAAATACAACAAACAATATAACAGCAACTGAAATGACAAGCCAACTTTCACAATGGCCAGTACAAATAAAATTAGTGCCTGTCAATGCAGACTATTTTGAAGGAGCAAATTTGTTGATTGCTGCGGATTGTACCGCATACGCTTATGCAAATTTTCATAATAAATTTATACGCAATCACATTACATTAATTGGTTGCCCTAAATTAGATGATTGTGATTATGCTGAAAAATTAACACAAATTATTGCACAAAATAATATTAAAAGTATTACAGTAACTCGTATGGAAGTACCTTGTTGTGGAGGAATTGAAAATGCAGTGAAACGTGCCTTACAATATAGTAAAAAATCAATTCCATGTAATATAGTAACAATTTCTACAAATGGAACAATAAAAAATGAAAGTAAATAATCATTAGCCGCTTAAACAGCGGCTTTTTTATATGGCGGTTTGTTTAAAATACAAAAAATGAATATATTTTACAAGACTTTTTGATATAAAAGATATAAAATGTTTGTGATAAGGAGGAAAACAAATGAAAACAGTAGTTTATGATAAACAACTAAAGATAGAAGCATATTGTTTTGAAGGTATTCGGCAATCATTTCCCAATCATTTTCATAAATATTATGTCATTGGTTTTATTGAAAGTGGACAACGATATTTGTATTGTAAAAACAAAGAATATATTGTCAAAAAGGGAGGCATAGTGTTATTTCACCCAGAAGACAATCATTCTTGTATGCAAAGTGGTGATGATACATTATGTTATAGAGGATTTCATATTCAAAATGATGTTATGCTTCATTTAGTAGAAGAAATAACAAACAAAAAAGAGCTTCCTCAATTTTGTCAAAATGTAATTTATAATGAAGAAATAGCTTGTTATTTTGTTACATTACATAAAATGATAATGAATAATACAAAAGATTTTGTAAAAGAAGAAATTTTATTGTTATTATTTACTGCACTGATACAAAATTATGGACAGCCTTTTCAAAATGATATATTAGAATGTAGAAAAGAAATTGAAAAAGCGTGTGAATTTATAGAGCAGCATTATACAGAACATATTTGTTTAGAACAAATTTGCCATTATGCTCAAATGAGCAAATCAACACTAATTAGGGAATTTACGAAGCAAAAAGGAATTACACCTTATCGTTATTTAGAAAATATTCGTATTAATGAAGCAAAAAAACTTTTGTCAAAAGGAGTATCTCCTGTTGATGCTGCCGTACAAATGGGATATTCAGACCAAAGCCATTTTACAAATTATTTCAGCAGTTTTATAGGACTTTCTCCAGGCGTTTATCGTGATATTTTTTGTAATAAAAATAAAAATTTAGAAGGAGTAAAACAATGAATTTACAATATGAAAAATGTGTTATGATAATTGATGAACAGTTACCACTAGGAATAATTGCAAATACTGCTGCTGTTATGGGCATTACTTTGGGAAAAAGTATACCAGAAGTAGTAGGAAATGATGTTTATGACAAAGCAGGTAATAAACATTTAGGAATTATTACATTTCCTATACCCATATTAAAAGGAGATATACAAACAATAAAAGCAATACGACAAAAACTATATCAATCAGAATTTTCTGATTTAATTGTAGTTGATTTTTCTGATATAGCACAAGTGTGCAAAAATTATGTAGAATTTATAAGCAAAATGCAGTCTGTTACAGAAGCAGAATTAAATTACATAGGAATTGCAATATGTGGAACAAAAAAGAAAATAAATAAATTGACAGGAAATATGGCTTTATTGAAATAAATATCAAAAAAAAATTTAGCTATGCACAAATTGTAATAGTATATCATTTATAGTAAATATAGTAAAAAGATTTTTTATTATTATTTTTTAGAATTGTTTTTGTCATTTTTGAAATAATAATGAAAAGTCTTTTTTTATCATACTTTAATTAAGAAGTATCTGCTTAAAGCAGTAAGGAGGAGAAACATGGAAAATTATTATCGTTTGCCATTACAAAAAGTATTAAAAAGTGTAGAAAGTTCAGAAAAGGGATTAACACAACAACAAGCACAACAAAGGTTACATAAATATGGTAAAAATGTATTGCAAGAGTCAAAAAAGAAAAGTACATTTGTCATATTTTTAGAACAGTTTAAAGATTTTCTAGTTATGATATTGATTGTAGCAGGATTACTTTCTTTATTTTTAGCAGATGCAGAAAGTGCTATTGTAATATTTGTTGTTATTACATTAAATGCAATATTAGGTACAATACAGCATATTAAAGCGGAGCAATCTCTGGAAAGTTTAAAAGCACTTTCTTCCCCTTTTGTAAAAGTATTGAGAGATGGACAAAAAGTGACGATACCTTCACAAGAAATTACAATAGGAGATGTAGTTTTTTTAGAAGCAGGAGATTTTATTAGTGCTGATGGAAGAATACTAGAGAATTTTAGTATAAAGGTAAATGAAAGTTCTTTAACAGGAGAGTCTGTCAGTGTAGAAAAAGAAATTATGGAATTGTCACAAGAAGTACCCATTGGAGATAGAAAAAATATGGTGTTTTCAGGAAGTTTTGTAACATATGGCAGAGCAAGTTATGTTGTTACAAATATAGGTATGGAAACTGAAATCGGAAAAGTAGCACAGTTATTAAAAAATACACAGGAAAAGAAAACGCCTTTACAACAAAATTTAGATAATTTTGGAAAAAAACTTTCTATTATTATTATAATAGTATGTGCAGTGTTGTTTTTTGCTAACATTGCAAGGGGAGGAAATGCAATAGATGCTTTTTTGTTTGCGGTAGCACTTGCTGTAGCAGCTATACCAGAAGCATTAAGTTCTATTGTGACAATAGTGCTTTCATTAGGAACACAAAAAATGGCAAAAGAAAATGCTATTGTAAGAAAGTTACCTGCTGTAGAAGGATTAGGAAGTGTTTCTGTTATCTGTTCTGATAAAACAGGTACATTAACACAAAATAAAATGACAGTACAAAAATATTGTGTTAACAATGCTATTGTAGAAATGTCATCTGCTGATATGACACAACAAACAGATAAAAAATTGATATATATGAGCGTTTTATGTAATGATGCTAGTATAAACGAAGGACAGGAAATAGGTGACCCTACAGAAGTCGCACTGATACAATTTGCTAAAAAGTGTCATTTAGAATATCAAGAGATTAGAAAACAATATAAAAGATTGCTTGAAATACCTTTTGACTCTGACAGGAAATTGATGTCTACTGTACATCAAATAGAAGGGAAATATATTATGGTAACAAAGGGAGCAGTAGATGTATTATTAGATAGAGTAGTTACTATAGAAAAAAATGGAGAAGTTACACCATTTACACAAAAAGATAAACAAGAAATAGTACAAATTAATAAAACATTTTCAGAAAATGGTTTAAGAGTATTAGCATTTGCCTATAAAGAATTAGAAAAATTAGAATTAGAACAAGAACAAAACTATACTTTTTTAGGCTTAATTGCTATGATAGACCCACCAAGAGAAGAAAGCAAAATTGCGGTAGAAGAATGTATAAAAGCAGGTATTCGCCCTGTTATGATTACAGGTGACCACAAAGTAACTGCATCAGCAATTGCAAAACAAATCGGAATATTGACAGAAGGAAAAAAAGCGGTAGATGGTGCAGAAATTGATGCTATGACAGAAAAGGAACTTGAGAATTTTGTGGAAGAAGTTTCTGTTTATGCTAGAGTTTCACCAGAACACAAAATCAGAATTGTAAAAGCGTGGCAAAAAAAGGGAAATGTTGTAGCAATGACAGGTGATGGCGTAAATGATGCTCCTGCATTAAAACAGGCAGATATTGGCGTAGCGATGGGCATTACAGGCTCTGAAGTAGCAAAAGATGCTTCTTCTATGGTATTAACAGATGATAATTTTGCTACGATAGTAAAAGCAGTTGAAAATGGTAGAAATTTATACCAAAATATTAAAAATGCCATACAATTTTTGCTTTCAGGAAATACAGCAGGGATATTAGCTGTATTATATGCGTATTTAGTAGGTTTGAGTGTACCATTTGCTCCTGTACATTTACTTTTTATCAATTTGCTTACAGATAGTTTACCAGCGATTGCCTTAGGTGTAGAACCTCACAATAAAAGTGTAATGAATGAAAAACCTCGTTCTATAAACACGCCTATTATGACAAAATCATTTTTAAAAGATGTAGCATTACAAGGATTGATAATAGCAGTATTTACTATAGCGGCGTATTACATTGGTAATCAACAAGGTGGGGCAGCTCTTGCTAGCACAATGGCATTTGCAACGCTTTGTTTATCACGTTTATTTCATGGTTTTAGCTGTAAATCTAAAAAAGCAGTAGTATTTACAAAAAGACTTTTTGATAATTTATATTTATGGGGGGCATTTCTCATTGGCTTTATACTTTTAAATATTGTACTTTTAGTTCCAGCATTAAAAACATTTTTTGTAGTAATACCCATCAATATTACAATATTACTGACAATATATGCTTTATCTTTTGGCTCTATGGTAGTGATACAATTATGCAAAAAAATCCCCTCTTTTTGATGAAAGAGGGGCGTTTTTTATTCATTATCGTACATTGTTTGAAAACGATTTCCCAGTAAATTGGCATTACTACTTGATAAATTAGAAATATCATAATAAGAAGGTGAATTATTGAGAATATAATTATAATTTTTCAAATAGTCATTTTGGCTGAATAGGCTATCTTTTTTATCATTATTGTCATAATCCATATCACTAATAGAACTCAATAAAGATGCACTCATATCATTTTTTAAAGATTCTATAAATAATAAATAATCTTCTTGTGTCAATTCTTTAAAATTTAATATAGACTGTTCAATTTGACTTTGCAATGAAGTATCTGTTGTATTTGTTGCATTTGTTCTGTTAGTAGTTTGATTTTGACCAATGGTATAATTGCCTGCGGTAAGTGTTTCTCCAGCATAAGCCATTACTTTTTTTACATAATTTTGTGTTTCTTTAAAAGGAGGAATTCCTCCATATTTTTGCACATTGCCACTGCCAGCATTATAAGCTGCCAAAGCTAATTTTGTGTTGCCATCATAACGGTCTAACATTTGTTTTATGTATTTTGCACCGCCCATAATATTTTGCTCTGCATCAAAAGAATTTGTAACACCAAGTGATTTTGCAGTAGCAGGCATAAGCTGCATAACGCCCTGTGCACCTGCACCAGAAACAGCATTTGAGTTAAAATTAGATTCTGCTTTTCCTATTGCCTTTAATAAGCTTACTGGTACATCATATTTTTCAGAAGCTTTTTGAAATATTGCATCTAAAGAAGTAGAAGCAGTATTTTGGAGTGTATCTGAAAAAGAAGCAGAAGCATTGCTTGAAATAGGTGTTGTTTTATTATTATTTTGTAATGAATGTAAGTCAATTGTATTAAATTCTAACATACTCTCCCTCCAAATATTTTATATAGAATTAATATCATTTTACTACTTTTGAAAGCATTTTACAATATGATATGTACATAGTTTTTAAAAAAGAAGTAAAAATGCTTGTTTATACACTCTCTGAAATGGTAAAGCAGTTGAAAATGATATAAATAACAATTATAATGACAACAAGGAAATAAAAACTGTGTTTTGTGTTGAGGGGGATAGTATGTGGAAAAAGGCTTATAAACAATTTCGCATTTTTGGAGAATGGGTATTTTTTGGCAGTATTGTAGGGATAATTGTAGGTATTGTAGGTGTTTTATTTCATTTTGGCATTGAATTGGCAACAGAATATCGTATTGCTCACCCATGGGTGTTGTGGCTTTTGCCTTTTGGAGGACTAGCAATCGTTTATTTTTATCATTTAGAAGGTATGGATAAAGATAGAGGAACAAATTTTATATTGGTATCTGTTAGAACAAATGAAACGATTACACTCAAAATGGCTCCTCTTATATTTGTTAGCACAATTATTACACATTTTTTTGGCGGTTCTTCTGGTAGAGAAGGTGCTGCATTACAGTTAGGAGGCAGTATTGCAGGGAAATTAGGTAGAATATTAGAACTAGATGAAAAAGACGAAAGAATTATGACTATGTGTGGTATGAGTGCAGCATTTGCAGCACTTTTTGGTACACCGATTGCTTCTGTTGTATTTTCTATGGAAGTAATATCAGTAGGCATTATGCACTATTCTGCTATAGTACCTTGTACGATTTCTGCTTTGATTGGTGCAGGATTGTCTAGTTATTTGGGTATAAATCCTACAGCATTTTTATTAACAGGTGTACCACAAGGCATTTCATTTTCTATGTGTATTAATGTAATGTTTTTTGGTGTAATTGGGGCAATATTAAGTATACTTTTTTGTACTACTATGAAAAAAGTGTCTGCATTGTATAAAACATATTTTACAAATCCTTATAAAAGAGTATTTGTAGGCGGTTGCATTATCATTGCACTAACTTATATGGTAGGCACAAGAGATTACAATGGTGCAGGTATGGACGTAATACAATGGGCGTTTTATGGTGGTATAGAGCCGTTTGCATTTTTACTAAAAATATTGTTTACTGCTGTAACATTAGGTGCTGGTTTTAAAGGCGGAGAAATTGTACCTTCTTTTTTTGTAGGAGCAACATTTGGTGCAACAATTAGCAATTTTATGCAATTAAGCCCTTCTTTTGGTGCAGCATTGGGTATGGCAGCATTGTTTTGTGGCGTTACAAATTGTCCAATATCCGCTGTAATACTTTCTGTGGAATTATTTGGAGGAGAACATATTGTTTATTATATGCTTGTCTGTGCCATTAGTTATATGCTTTCTGGCTATTATGGTTTGTATAGTGAACAAAAAATAATGTATTCAAAAATAAAGCCAGAGTTTATCAATCGCAATGCAGAATAAGTATTTTATGCAATATTTTATGTATAAATGTATAAAATGTTGTTTTACATTTTAATGTAGATTTGTAATATGCTGTAAAATACTAATTGATTTGTGACTTTATATTGTGTAAAAGAGGGACTATTTCATAATAAACCCCTCTTTTTTTAATTTATACCGTTTTTTATAATAAAAAAATAAAAAAAGACTTGCATTATATTTATGCAAGAAGTATAATGCTAGTTGTGATAAATAAAGTAAATTGTATTTTTAGGGAGGATATTATCATGAAGAAACATTTGAAAACAATATTTGCTTTTGCTATGGCAGCAACAATGATGTTTGCCGCAGTAGGTTGTGGTTCTCCATCAGAGCCAGCAAGTGATGAGCAAAATGTACAATCAACAGAAGGAGAAAGCGAAGGCGAAGATGGAACAGAAGCAGAAGCTCCTACAGAAAGTGGTGATACACTTGTTATGGCGACAAATGCAGAATTTCCACCATATGAATTTTATGAAGGCGGAGATGTTGTAGGTATTGACGTAGAAATTGCTAGAGCAGTAGCAGAAAGCATGGGAAAAGAGCTTCATGTAGAAGATATGGCTTTTGACTCTATTATTCCTGCATTGTTATCTGGAAAAGCAGATATTGGTGCAGCTGGTATGACAGTAACAGAAGATAGAAAAGCTTCTGTTGATTTTACAGATACTTATGTAAAAGCATCTCAAGTAATTATTGTAAAAGCAGATAATACAGAAATTACAGGTGCAGATAGTGTGGAAGGAAAAGTAATAGGTGTTCAACTTGGTACAACAGGTGACCTTTATGCTTCTGATGTAACAGATACAGTAGAAAGATATAACAAAGGCTTTGAAGCAGTACAAGCACTTTCACAAGGCAAAATTGATGCAGTAATTATTGACGACCAAGTTGCAAAAGCTTTGGCAGCAGATAATGCAGATGTAAAGGTATTAGATGAGCCATTTACAGAAGAAGAATATGCTATTGCAGTAAAAAAAGATAATACAGAATTAGTAGAACAGATTAATGCAGCTTTAACAGAATTGAAAGAAAGCGGAAAATTACAGGAAATTGTTGATAAATATATTACAGCTGAATAATAAAATATTTTTTAAAAAAGGCAATGCTTTACCCACCTTAGTATACTTTGGTGGGTAATTTTATAAAGAGATGTTGTAGGTGCGAGGAGGGGATATGAGCATGATAGAAATGTTACATGATGGTTTTGTAAGAAATTTTATTTCAGATGACAGATATTTATTTATTGTAAATGGTTTTTTTACAACAATAAAAATTACATTTTTTGCAGTATTATTAGGTGTTGCAGTAGGCTTTTTAATTGCTATGATAAAATCAACTTATGAAATGACAGGAAAATTAAAATTGCCAAATTTAATATGTAATATTTATTTAACAATCATTCGTGGTACACCAACAATGGTACAACTTTTGATATTATATTTTATTGTATTTGCCAGTGTAAATAATAAAACAGTCGTTGCAATATTAGCTTTTGGTATTAATTCAGGTGCTTATGTAGCAGAAATTGTACGTTCTGGTATTATGTCTATTGATAAAGGGCAAATGGAAGCAGGAAGGAGTTTGGGATTTACCTATATACAAACTATGATTTATATTATATTGCCACAAGCTTTAAAAAATGTATTGCCTGCATTAGGAAATGAAATGATTGTATTGTTGAAAGAAACTGCAATTTCTGGTTATATTGCTATACAAGATTTAACAAAAGGCGGCGATATTATTAGAAGCCGTACATATGACCCTTATTTTCCATTGCTGACAGTAGCAGCTATTTATTTGGTAATCGTTATGATTATGTCAGCAGGTGTCAATAGATTAGAAAGGAGGCTGAGAAACAGTGACCACTGATAATTTAGAAAAGAGTTTAATTAGTGTTAAACATTTGCAGAAAAAATTTGGTGAAATGAAAGCACTTTCTGACATTAATACAGAAATTAAAAAAGGAGAAGTGGTTGTTGTAATAGGCCCTTCTGGTTCTGGAAAATCTACATTTCTGCGTTGTTTAAATCTTTTAGAAGTTCCTACAAAGGGAAATATTTATTTTGAGGGAGTAGACATTACAGATAAAAAAACAAATATTAATGTGCATAGACAAAAAATGGGTATGGTATTTCAACATTTTAATTTATTTCCTCATATGACAATATTAAAAAATATGATTGTTGCTCCTATGAAATTACAAGGAAAAAGTGAACAAGAAGCAACAAAACTTGCTATGGAACTTTTAAAAAGAGTAGGATTAGAGGATAGAGCAAATGCGTATCCTTCTCAGCTTTCGGGAGGACAAAAACAAAGAATTGCTATTGTGAGGGCATTGTGTATGCAGCCTGAAGTGATGCTTTTTGATGAACCAACTTCTGCATTAGACCCTGAAATGGTAGGGGAAGTATTAGAAGTTATGAAAGGACTTGCAAAAGAAAATATGACAATGGTTGTTGTAACACATGAAATGGGCTTTGCGAAAGAAGTAGCAACAAGAGTAATGTTTATGGCAGATGGCAAACAAATAGAAGAAGGCACACCTCAGCAAATATTTGAAGCACCAAAAAGCGAACGTTTACAAACATTTTTAGCAAAAGTGTTATAATAAAAAAGATATTGACAGAAAAAATAGTTGTGATATAATTGTGTAAAGTAAAGTGTTGATGAGGACAGTAGCCCACAGTATACATACAGAGAAGAAATGTCAAAAATAATTTTTTGGTTGAGAGCATTTCTGTAGAATGTGAAAGTGAAAACCACCTCGGAGCGGCTTTAATACAGCCCGTTGACTGCGTTATCGTCATAATAAAGTGGTTTTTTTTAAAACAATTAGGGTGGAACCGCGGGAATAATATGCTCTCGTCCCTTTTCTTATTAGAAGGGATTGAGAGCTTTTTTGTTTTTGAAATAGTGAAGGGAGGTATTTTATGAACGAAGAAAGCAGGCTAATTATTGCAGAAATGAAAGAAATAGGAAAAATGTTAAATGATAAAATAGAAGAAGTAAGAACAGAACTAAAAGGAGAAATACAACAAGTAAGAACAGAACTAAAAGAAGAAATGCAACAAGTAAGAACAGAACTAAAAGAAGAAATACAACAAGTAAGACAACGTGTTGATAAAGTAGAGGAAAAATTAGATGTAGTTGCTGAAGATGTAGAATATGTTAAATTACAAACAGATGTTATAGTATCTACTATAAAATTACATGATACAGAAATAGGTCGTTTAAAATTTAATATGAGCCGTTTTAAAAAAGCGGAATAAATATAATTTAAGGAGAGAAAAAAGAAAATGAAAATTACATTAAAAGATGGTGTTGTAAAAGAATTTGACAATGCAGTATCTGTATATGATATTGCAAAAAGCATTAGCGAAGGTTTAGCTAGAAATGCTTGTGCTGGTATTGTAAATGGAGAAACAAAAGACTTACGTTTTGTAGTAGAAAATGATGCAGAAGTAAGCATCTGCACATTTGATGATGAAGAAGGCAAACAAGCATTTCGTCATACAGCATCTCATGTTATGGCACAGGCAATTAAAAGATTATATCCTGACACAAAATTAGCAATAGGTCCATCTATAGCAGAAGGCTTTTATTATGATTTTGATAGAGAAAAACCATTTTCTCCAGAAGAATTAGAAGAAATTGAAAAAGAAATGAAAAAAATTGCAAAAGAGGATTTAAAATTAGAGCGTTTTGAATTGCCAAGAGCAGAAGCAATTAAATTGATGGAAGAAAAAGGAGAGCCATACAAAGTAGAATTAATAAACGATTTACCAGAAGATGCGATTATTTCTTTCTACAAACAAGGCGAATTTACAGACCTTTGTGCAGGCCCTCACTTAATGAGCACAAAACCAATTAAAGCAATCAAATTAACTTCTGTAGCAGGGGCATATTGGAGAGGAAACGAAAAAAATAAAATGCTCTCTCGTATTTATGGTACAGCTTACACAAAAGCATCTGATTTGGAAGCATATTTGACAATGATGGAAGAAGCAAAAAAACGTGACCACAGAAAATTAGGAAAAGAATTAAAATTATTTGCGTTGTTAGAAGAAGGGCCTGGTTTCCCATTCTTTTTACCAAAAGGTATGGTATTAAAAAATACATTGCTAGAATACTGGAGAGAGATACACAAAGAAGCAGGTTATGTGGAAGTAAGCACACCTATTATATTGAGTAAAGAACTTTGGGAAACAAGCGGTCACTGGGACCATTACAAAGACAATATGTATACAACAGTAATTGATGACCACGATTTTTGTGTAAAACCTATGAACTGTCCAGGAGGTATGCTTGTATACAAACAAGATATGCACTCTTATAGAGATTTACCTATGAGAGTTGGTGAAATTGGTTTAGTACACAGACATGAAAAATCTGGTGCATTGCATGGTTTGATGAGAGTGCGTTGCTTCAATCAAGATGATGCTCATATTTTTATGACAGAAGAACAAATTACAAGTGAAATTAGTGGTGTTATTAGTTTGATTGATAGTGTATATAAGCTGTTTGGCTTTAAATATCACATAGAACTTTCTACACGTCCAGAGGATAGTATGGGTACAGATGAAGAATGGGAAGTTGCTACAAACGGTTTAAGAGATGCTTTAGAAGAAAACAATATACCATATACAGTAAATGAGGGTGATGGTGCTTTTTATGGTCCTAAAATTGATTTCCATTTAGAGGACTCCATAGGAAGAACATGGCAATGTGGTACAATACAGCTTGATATGCAAATGCCAGAACGCTTTGAGTTGGAATATACAGCAGCAGATGGCAGCAAAAAACGCCCTATTATGATACACAGAGTATGTTTTGGAAGTATAGAAAGATTTATTGGTATATTGATAGAGCATTTTGCTGGACAATTTCCAACATGGTTATCACCAGTACAAGTAAAAGTATTACCAATATCTGAAAAATTTGCAGAGTATGCTAACAAAGTATCTGAAGAATTAGACAAAGCAGGTATTAGAGTAGAGACAGACCATAGAGCAGAAAAAATTGGTTATAAAATTAGAGAAGCAAGAAATGAAAGAGTGCCTTATATCATTGTTGTAGGAGAAAAAGACGAAGCAGCAAATAAAGTTTCATTACGTTCTAGGGCAAATGGTGAAGAAGGACAAGTTGACTTGAAAGATGTCATAGCAAGAGTGCAAGAAGAAATTAGAACAAGAGTAAGCAATGTAAATACAAAAGCAGAAGCATAAAAAATGATAGGCAGGTTTTAAAGGAGAATTTCTTTAGAACTTGCCCTTAAAAAAATAGGTGAGTATCAGAGTATAAAAACTTTGAAACTCACCATTTTTATTTACTACTTTGATTTCTTTTTGACAGTAACAATAAAACGAGCAGGAGCAAATCTATCGCTAACTCCTAAAAGATAGTCTGTACTCACATTAAAAAAGTGAGCAATATCAACAATAGCTTTGCAATTTGGTTCTTTTTTACCAAGTTCATAATCAGATATAACTTTAGTTGTAATGTTTAAACCGTCCGCTAATTTTTTCTGTGTTACATTGTAGTAAATTCTTAAATACTTTAAACGTTTTTGGAATATAGTTTCCATAATAAAAAGCTCCTCTCTTTAATAAGTATTTTTTAATATTATATATCAAATCGTGAACATATTCAATAGAATATTATTTTTATTCTATAAAATATTTCAAAAGATTTATTTTCAAATACTCTATATTTTAGAAAGAGAGTGAAGATAAATGGATAAAGAAGAATATAAGATGTTTATAGGTAAAAGAATTAGAGATGCAAGAGAAAAATTAAAATTGACAAGAGAACAACTTGCAGAATTATGTGAAATGGAGCCTAGTTTTTTAGCCGCTATAGAAAATGGCAAAAAAAGTATGACATTATTTTATTTTAAAAATGTTTGTACTGCATTAAATGTTTCCGCAGATTATATTATGGGTATAAATACAGATAAAAATAATGATATATCAGTATTAGCACAGGCTCTAAGCAATATGAATAAACAAGATTTTGAATGTACTGAGAATATTGTAGTAGAATTAGTGAAGCACTTTAATAAAAAAATGTTATGAAAATTATTGACATTATTTTAAAAAGGTGTTATAGTATCCTAGTAACAAAGCAGAAGTATCCACTTCTCACCTTATCATACAGATGTGCATAAGGTTTATACTATCAGAAAAGCAGTGCAAGCAATTTGTACTGTTTTGTAAGTGTATTTTATGTGGATAGTCTTCTATCTGCTTTTTTTTTGAGAAAATACTGTATATTATGGGAGGTGCTTTATATTACTGAGTTAATGATTAATGAGCAAGTTAGGGATAAGGAAGTAAGATTGATTGATGAAAATGGTGCACAGCTAGGCATTGTATCTTCAAGAGAAGCACAAAAGTTGGCTGATGAAAGAAAACTGGATTTGGTGAAAATTGCTCCGACAGCAAAACCGCCAGTCTGCCGTATTATGGACTATGGCAAATATAAATTTGACCAAACAAAAAAAGAAAAAGAAGCTAGAAAAAAACAGAAAACCGTTGACATTAAAGAATTGCGTCTTTCCCCTAGCATAGATACTCATGATGTGCAGGTAAAAGTGAAAAAAGCGATTGAATTTTTGAAAAATGGTGACAAGGTAAAAATTAGTATCCGTTTTAGAGGCCGTGAAATTGGTCATTCTAAATCTGCTATGGTGATATTAGAAAATTTTGCAAAAGATGTGGAAGAATATGGTATCATAGACAAACCAGCTAAAATGGAAGCAAAAAGCTTGGTTATGTTCCTTGCACCAAAAAATTGATAAATGACATAGGAGGAATTTTAATATGCCTAAATTAAAAACTAAAAAAGCAGCAGCAAAACGTTTCAGAATTACTGCAACTGGTCAGTTGAAAAGAAATAAATCTAATACACAACATATTCTTGGCAAAAAGTCCAGAAAAAGAAAAAGAAATTTAAGACACGCAACATTGGTTGACAAAACAGTTTTAAACAGCGTTAAGAAAAAACTGTTACCATACGCATAATTGATAAAATTGTTAGGAGGACTTGAAACATGGCAAGAGTAAAAGGTGCGTTAAACGCAAGAAAAAGACATAAAAAAGTTTTGAAATTAGCAAAAGGTTATAGAGGTGCTAGAAGCAAACAATACAGAGTAGCAAAACAATCTGTAATGAAAGCTATGGCTTATTCTTTTGCAGGCAGAAAACAAACAAAAAGAGAATACAGAAGTCTTTGGATTACTAGAATTAATGCAGCAGCTAGATTAAATGATATTTCTTACAGTAAATTGATGCACGGCTTGAAATTGGCTGACATCAACATTAACAGAAAAATGTTGGCTGATTTGGCTGTAACAGATGCAGCTGCTTTTACAAAATTAGTTGATGCTGCAAAAGCAAAGTTAAACTAATATAAAACAAACAAAAACACTTATCGTAATGGTAAGTGTTTTTTTTATCAATAAATATTGACAGTGTAAACATAGTATGATATTATCTTTACAGCGTAAACATTGGGAGGTGAAAATTTGCAACAAAAACCATACCATCATGGTAATTTAAGAAATACACTAATTGAAGCAGGTATTGCTTTACTGAATGAACAAGGACAGCAACATTTTTCATTGAGAAAAGTAGCAGCAAAATGTGGTGTGAGTCACGCTGCACCTTACAGCCATTTTGAAAACAAAGAGGCTCTTATGGAAGCAATGAAAGAACACGTTACAAAACAATTTACAGAAGTATTGGAAAAAACAGTACAACAGCATAAAAATGATATTGACATTATGTTTTATTTAGGAAATGCTTATATTTCTTTTTTTGTAGAACATAAGCAATATTTTACATTTTTATATGGAAAATCAGGAATACAATTTGATTTTACTGAAAATGGCATATTAGAAAACAGCTATACACCTTGTAGTATTTTTAAAAAAGCAGCATTTGATATTATGGAAAAAATAGAATATCCTCCTCAAAAACGATTAGATACTTTAATCGCTATGATTGCATTAGTACACGGTATTACTGCAATGCTTACAACGCAACAAATAGTATATCAAGGAGATTGCAAAGATTTATTAAAAAATTCTATATTTGCAAATGCACTGTTTGCAGATGCTGTTACAATACAAAAACAGAAAAGAGAGGAACAGTTATGAGTGGAGTTATTTATTATTTTTCAGCAACAGGAAATAGTTTACAAGCAGCGAAAATAATAGCTAAGAAAATTGATGCAGAAGTAGTTAAAATTACAACCAAAACTTCAATAAAATGTAATAAAGATGTAGTGGGATTTGTATATCCTACATTTTACTGGGGATTACCGATGTTAGTAGCACGTTTTGCTAAAAAATTAAAAATAGAAGGAAATCCATATATATTTGCTGTAACAACTTGTGGACTTTCCAGTGGTGGAGCATTGGGACAGCTAAACAGTATATTAAATAAAAAAGGACAGCAGTTAAGTTTTGGAAAAACTATCAGAACAGTAGCAAATAATATTACAAAATATCGTATAAAACAAAAATCTATATCAAAATTAGTACAGTCTGAAAATAAAAAAGCAAATGAAATTGCAGAAGCAGTTGCCCAAAAACAAAAAAATAATATACCAAAAGTAGGTATGATTTCTAAGGCATTTTACAAATTATATTTAAAAGAATACCCCAATAGCGATAAGGGATTTCATATTACAAGTGACTGCATTTCATGCGGTACTTGTCAGCAGGTATGTCCTTCTGGAAATATTATATTAAAAGAGGGTAAGCCTGTTTTTCAACATCATTGTGAAAATTGCCTTGCATGTTTGCATTGGTGTCCTAAAAATGCTATAGAATGGAAAAAGACAACAATAGGAAAAAAACGTTATCATCACCCAGAAATTTTATGTAACGAATTAAAAACAAAAAAGGAGTAATGATATGCCTATTTCTGAAAAAACATTACAATTTTTATGGGAAAATAGAATAAAAAATAGTCGTGACTGGTATACAGAACATAAAAATGAGTTTCAAGAATTTGTTTTAGCACCTATGATAGAATTGGTAGAGCAATTACAAAAACCGCTTTATGAAATTGACCCTTTACTCATTGTCGTACCTAAAATAGGTAAAAGTATTTCCAGAGTATATAGAGATATTCGATTTTCAAAAGATAAAACATTGTATAGAGATATTATGTGGTGTGTTTTTGCAAGAGATAAAAAGAAATATAGTTCCCCTGTATTTTTTATAGAATTTTGTCCTACATTTTTTAGATATGGCTGTGGATATTATGAAGCACCTCCTAAACAAATGGAAGCACTTAGACAGTTAATATTAAAAGAAGATAAACGTTTTTTAGAAGCAAAAAAAGCATATGAAAAACAAAGTCTATTTGAAATAGATGGAGAATTTTATAAAAGAAATCGTTTTACAGAACAACCTAAAGAATTACAAAATTGGTTAAACAGAAAAAGTATTAGCTTTATCAAAACAAGTAAAGATTTTCAAACATTGTATCGCACAGATTTTTATAAAGAATTAGAAAAAGGATTTCGTATATTAAAACCTATGTATTATTTTTTGATGGCAGCAGGAGAATAAAAAATAATATATCACTCAATCATAAATATCAAAAAAATGGTGGTTGAGTGATATTTTTTTATATGAAAATACTACCAAACGGTATGATAGAGTGTAGAAGCATTGTAGTTAAACCATCTATTCCCTGCATCAAGATACCAAAAACATAAAAACTAACTAAAATACATAGATTAAAAATATTAAATAAAAATCTTGCTATTTGTAAAAATTTACAATGACGAAATAATATAATATGAAATAGTATGCTATAAAATCCAGTCCAAAAAAAATCTCCAAAATCTAATAAATCACCATTCCAAATATAAAAACTAATATTTCCAAAAAACAGAAAGGGAAGTATAAAACAAAATATTGTAAATAGAGCAACAATGTATTTATTATTTTGTACAGCGCTTTGTAATAATTTTAATTTTTGTATCATTATACATCTATCCTTTTTTATAAATATAGCCTCAAGTAAAGTCTTGAGGCTTAAGTGTTGTTTGTTACATACTAGGCATAGTTGCAGTATATACGCCTAATTTATGGAAATTGTACCATTCTGTTATGCTTTTTTCACTAGCTATATTTAATGCAAATAAAATTTCTTTGGCAAATTCCAGCGTTGCAGTACCATTTGCTGTAATAATATTTTTATCTCTGATTGCTTGTTTTGAAATATATTTTGCTTCTCCTGTATAAATAGAGCCTGCCCATTGTTTTAAGTCGTTTAAATCATTACTTGTATGATATACTTCATTTAAAGCACCTATTGTAGCTAAAAAAGCTGATGCGTCACAAATACCTCCTAATATTTTTCCCTTTTGAAGGCAGTCTTCTACAAGTGTTTTCACTTGTTTAGAATTTTCATTTCTCCATGTCATTCCGCCTATTAAAATGAGAGCTTCATAATCATTTGGTACAGATGAAATATCATAATCAGGCAATACTTTAAATCCACCTATTGATTGTACAAAATCTTTTGACAATGATACTGTTTTAATATCATATTGTCCTTGACACAGCATATTGATTGCAGATGTTATATAAGCAGCTTCCCAATCTGCATACTGTTGCAAAATCACAAATAAAATTGTTTTTTTCATACTGCTGTACCCCTTTTTTTGAGATTAATATTATTTTTAGTAAGCCCTGCCCCAATAAACCATATGCTTTGCAGGTTTACCACAACAGATACAAGTATCTGAAATATGTTCTTGCTCAAAAGGAATACAACGAGAAGTTGCAGCAGTTTTTTCTTTAATAGCATCTTCACAAGCTTGGTCGCCACACCACATTGCTTTAATAAATCCAGGTGTTTTGTTAATTTGTTTTTCAAATTCTTCCATTGTTTTTGCCACATATGTTTTAGAATCACGACGTTGTGTTGCTCTTTGCAATAAATTAGATTGTATTTCTTCTAAAAGTTGCTTTACTCTTGCTTCTAAATTATCTATAGAAACAATTTCTTTTTCTCCAGTGTCACGGCGAGCCAATACAACTTGATTTTTTTCAATATCTTTAGGGCCTATTTCTAAACGAATTGGTACACCTTTCATTTCATATTCACTAAATTTCCAGCCAGCAGATTTATCACTATCGTCTAATTTTACTCTGCAAACATTTGACAACATTGTTTTTAATTCTTCTGCTTTTTGTAATACCCCTTCTTTATGCTGTGCAATAGGTATCATAATAACTTGTGTAGGTGCAATTTTTGGAGGAAGTACAAGACCACTATTGTCACCGTGTACCATAATAATTGCACCAATTAAACGAGTAGTAGTACCCCAAGAAGTTTGGTGAACATATTGTAATTGATTGTTTTTGTCTGTGTATTGTATTTCAAATGCTTTTGCAAAACCATCTCCAAAATTGTGACTTGTACCAGATTGTAATGCTTTGCCATCGTGCATTAAACTTTCAATAGTATAAGTTGCTTTTGCTCCTGCAAAACGTTCTTTTGCTGTTTTTTCTCCTTTTATAACAGGAATTGCTAATACATCGTGGCAAAAGTCTGCATAAACATTTAACATTTTAATGGTTTCTTCTTGTGCTTCTTCCGCAGTAGCATGAGCAGTATGACCTTCTTGCCATAAAAATTCTGTTGTTCTCAAAAATGGTCTTGTTGTTTTTTCCCAACGTACTACAGAACACCATTGATTGTAAAGTTTTGGTAAATCTCTGTAAGATTGTATAATATTGGAGTAATGTTCGCAGAATAATGTTTCAGAAGTAGGACGTACACAAATTCTTTCTTGTAATTCTGTTTCTCCACCGTGTGTTACCCAAGCAACTTCTGGTGCAAAACCTTCCACATGGTCTTTTTCTTTTTGTAAAAGACTTTCTGGTATAAACATAGGCATATATACATTTTCGTGTCCTGTTTGTTTAAAACGCTCGTCCATTTGTTTTTGTATCAATTCCCATATTGCATAGCCATAAGGACGTATAATCATACAACCTTTTAATTGAGAATAGTCTGTTAAATCTGCTTTTTTTACAACATCAGTATACCATTGTGCAAAATCTTTTTCCATGTCAGTAATTGCTTCTACTAATTTTTTTTCTTTTGCCATAGTTTCATTCCTCCTAATTTGATGATACTATCATCAAGGGCATAAAAAAAGACTTGCTTCCCTCATAAAAGGGGTCAAGTCACGACGGTACCACCCTTGTTGATAATAAAAAATATTATCCACTCTATCCCTTTAACGCAGGAAAACGCTGTGTTTTAGCACAGAACTCAAGAAGTAGGTTCAAAAAGATTTGTTTAGGCTTTCAGCAAACGCCTTTTCTCTGTACACAAAGAGCTTTTTTAATAGTCTTCTGTCATCGCTTTTTCTTATTTTTTTATGATACATACAGCATGATGAAAAGTCAAGAAAAATTTTATAAAATATACATTGTGACTTTTTTTGCTAAGTGCTATACTGAAAAAAATACAAATGAAAGAAAGGAATAAAAATATGAGAGATGAAAGACTAGAAAAATTAGCAGATGTGCTTGTAAAATATTCTACAGGAGTAAAAGCAGGAGATGATGTTTGTATTTCAGCAGAAGACTGTGCATTGCCTTTTATACAAGCGGTTGCAAGAGCAGCAGTGAGAGCAGGAGGAATAGTACGTTATTTTGTAGATATGCCTAATGTAGATGCTATGATTGTAAAAGAAGGAACTAATACACAAATTGCACAGCCTAATTTTCGTTTTGGAGAATGTGCAAAAAGTGATGTTTGGATTAGTGCGTGGGGAAGTGACAATGTAAAAACTTTTCAAAATGTAGACAGCGAAAAATTGAAAATGAGAAGACTAGCAAATCAACAAAATAGAAAAATTTATTCTAAAAGAATGGGAGATGGTTCTTTAAAGTGGTGTGGTACACAATTTCCTACAAATGGTGATGCACAAAATGCAGGTATGAGTTTAGAAGAATATGAGGATTTTGTATACCAAGCAGGTTTTTTAAATACAGAAAATCCTGTTGCAAAATGGAAAGAAATAGAAAAGTATCAACAAAAATGGGTAGAATATTTAAACACAAAAAAACAACTGCATATTATTTCAAAAGATACAGATATTGTAGTGAATATTTCTGGGAGGAAATGGATAAATTGCTGCGGAAAAGAAAATTTTCCAGATGGAGAAATATTTACTTCTCCAGTAGAAAATGACATTAATGGATATATTACATTTTCTTATCCTTCTATTATAAATGGACATGAATTTGAAGAAGTAAAATTAGTTGTAAAGCAAGGTAAAATAGTAGAAGCTAGTTGTAAAAATGAACAAAAACAAAAAGATTTACTTTCTTATATTGATACTGATGAAGGTTCCCGTTATTTTGGAGAAGTAGCAATCGGTACAAACTATGGCATACAAAAACACACAAAAAATATACTATTTGATGAAAAAATAGGTGGCTCTATTCATATGGCAATAGGGGAAGCATTTCAAGAGGCAGGTGGAAAAAATGAGTCTGCTATACATTGGGATATGATAAATGATATGAAACAGCAAGGCGAAATTTATGCAGATGGACAACTTTTTTATAAAAATGGTTATTTTATAGATGAAGTATTACACTAATGCTATCTTTTTCAACACAATAGCATTGCTTTTGCTGTGAAATTATGGTATCTTATAAGATAGTTTAAAAGTGTCAATTTTTGATACTGTGACATTGAGTGATAAAGGAGAGAGTAAAAAAATGGATTTTGTAACAGGAAGCTGTGAAGCAAAAGATATGGAATTTTCTGATTTAATGCAAGCAGAAGATAATTCTATTGTAAAAACACATGGTATGATTTATTCCATTAAAAATATGGGGGATTTTGGATTTTTGACATTGCGTAAAAGAGATGGTTTAGTGCAATGTGTATTTAATAAAGGAGAGTCTCATTTTGCATTAGAAGATTTAGGCGTTGAAATGTCTATTAATGTAG
Source organism: uncultured Clostridia bacterium (assembly GCA_910586765.1). Taxonomy (GTDB): domain Bacteria; phylum Bacillota; class Clostridia; order Lachnospirales; family Anaerotignaceae; genus Coprocola. The sequence goes on along the minus strand of CAJUJJ010000007.1, from coordinate 68,633 downwards.
AAGGAAAACTGAAAAAAGATGAAAGAGCACCAGGTGGTTTTGAAATTCATTTATTAAATGCAGAAGTTTTAACAAAGCCTAAAGAAGCTCCTGCTATCAATCTTTCTAAAAGAAAATTAGGAATGTCTTTGGAAACAAATATTGCACAGCGTCCTATTACATTGAGAAACAATAGAGAACGTGCAATATTTAAAATACAAGAAGGTGTTATTAGAGGATTTAGGGAATATTTTAGCAGAAATGGCTTTACTGAAATCAATACCCCTAAAATTGTAGCAAGTGGTGCAGAAGGCGGAGCAAATATATTCAAATTAGATTATTTTGGAAAAAAAGCATATTTAGCACAAAGTCCTCAATTTTATAAACAAATGCTTGTAGGTGTTTATGAAAAAGTATTTGAAATCAGTCATGTTTTTAGAGCAGAAAAACACAATACAACAAGACACTTGAATGAATATATGGGCATTGATATGGAAATGGGATTTATTGACAGTTTTGTAGATTTAATGGAAGTGGAAACAGGTGCATTAAAATATACTATGGAATTGTTAAAAAAAGAGTATGCAAGAGAAATAAAAATATTGAATGTGCCTATTCCAGAAATTGATACTATCCCTACAGTACGCTTTAAAGATGCAAAAGAAATGATTGCAAAAGAATACAACAGAAAAATAAAAGACCCTTATGATTTAGAACCAGAAGAAGAACAACTGATTTCTAAATTGTTCGCAGAAAAATACAACAGTGAGTTTGTTTTTGTAACACATTATCCTGTAAAAAAACGTCCTTTCTATGCTATGGACGACCCAGAAAATGATAAATTTACATTGAGCTTTGACTTATTATTTAGAGGAATGGAAATTACAACAGGCGGACAAAGAATACATGATTATGATACACAAGTGGCAAAAATGCAGTCAAAAGGTTTAAATCCTGAAGATTTTGAAAGCTATTTAATGATACACAAACATGGTATGCCACCACATGGCGGTTGGGGTATTGGTTTAGAAAGACTTTGTATGAAGTTATTAGATGAAACAAATGTACGTGTAGCTGCTATGTTCCCAAGAGATATGAGCAGATTGGAACCATAATTGTACAAAGAAAGGAATGTTATAGATATGAAAATTACAGACGAATTGTTAGATTATATTGGCATACTAGCTCGTCTTCATATTTCAGAAGAAGAAAGAGAAAAAACAAAACAAGAAATTAATAAAATTGTGGAATATATGGATATATTGAATGAATTAGATACAACGGGTATTGAAGCAATGAGCCATGCTTTTCCAGTGAAAAATGTATTTCGTGAAGATGCTGTACAGCCTTCCATAGAAAGAGAATATGTTATATTAAATGCCGCAAATAAAAAAGAAGGCTGTTTCAAAGTGCCAAAAGCAGTAGAATAGGAGGTATAAAGTATGGAGTTATGTCAGCTGTCAGCATTGGAGCTGGGCAAAAAAATAAAGTCAAAAGAAGTTGGCGTTGTAGAAGCAACAAAAGCTGTTTTGGAAAATATTCAAAATAAAGAACAAAAATACCATTGTTATGTTACTGTTTGCGAAAAAGAAGCATTAGCAGAAGCGGAAGCAGTACAAAAAAAGATAGATAGTGGAGAATTAAATACACCTTTAGCAGGCGTACCAGCAGCAGTAAAAGATAATATGTGTACAAAAGGTATGCAAACCTCTTGTTCTTCTCGTATGTTAGAAACATTTAAACCAGTTTATACTGCAACAGCAGTACAAAAATTGCAAGATGCTGGTGCAGTCATTGTGGGTAAAACAAATATGGACGAGTTTGCTATGGGAAGTACATCAGAAACATCATATTTTGGCATTACAAAAAATCCCTGGAATATAGAACACGTTCCAGGAGGAAGTAGTGGCGGTTCTGCCGCAGCAGTTGCAGCAGAAGAAGCATATTATACGTTAGGTTCTGACACAGGCGGTTCTATTAGACAGCCAGCATCTTATTGTGGTATTACTGGATTAAAACCAACTTATGGTACAGTATCTCGTTATGGTTTAATTGCTTATGCTTCTTCATTAGACCAAATTGGCCCTATGGCGAAAAATGTAGAAGATGTTGCTGAAATTTATAAAATTATTGCAGGACATGATAAAAAAGATAGTACATCAGTAAATCAACCAGTTCCTTCTTTTACATTATGTGAAAACATGAAAGGTAAAAAGATTGGTATTCCAGTAGACTTTTTTGGAGAAGGTATAGATGTAGATGTAAAAGAAGCGATTTATAAAGCTGCAAAAATATATGAAAGTCTTGGTGCAATAGTAGAAGAAATTAAAATGCCTACTATTAAGTATGCTATCCCTGCTTATTATATTGCTGCTTGTGCAGAAGCAAGTAGTAACTTATCAAGATACGATGGCATTAAATATGGTCATTGTGCAGAAAAGTATGATGATTTAGTAGATTTATATTATCAATCAAGAAGTGAGGGTTTTGGTTCAGAAGTAAAAAAGAGAATTTTAATTGGAGCATTTGTGTTAAGTAGTGGCTATTATGATGCGTATTATAATAAGGCATTACAAGTAAAAGCACTAATTAAACAATCTTATGATGATGCTTTTAGTAAATATGATTTTCTTTTGACACCAACAGCACCTACTACAGCACCAAAAATAGGAGAGAGTTTTAAAGATACATTAAAAATGTATTTGAGTGATATTTGTACTGTTTCTGTCAATTTAGCAGGACTTCCCGGACTTGTTGTACCTTGTGGATTTGATAAAACAGGGCTTCCTATTGGATTACAGTTAATCGGAAAGGCTTTTAGTGAAGAAATATTATTGAATGCAGGTTTTGCCTTCCAAAAAGCAACTGATTTTCATACAAAATCACCTAAATGAAAGGAGGAATAATAAAATGGAATTTGAAACCGTATTAGGTCTGGAAGTGCATACAGAACTTGCTACAGACACAAAAATATTTTGCTCTTGTTCTACAGAATTTGGTGGTGAACCAAATACACACGTTTGTGAGGTATGTAGTGGTATGCCTGGAACGCTGCCAGTTTTAAATAAACAAGTTGTTGAATTTGCAATTAGAACAGGTTTGGCAACAAATTGTGAAATTACAAGATATAATAAATTTGATAGAAAAAATTATTTTTATCCTGATTTGCCAAAAGCATATCAGGTATCACAATTATATTTACCAATTTGCCAAAATGGTCATATTGATATAGAAGTAAATGGTGTAAAAAAATCCATTCGTATCAAAGAAATTCATATGGAAGAAGACGCTGGAAAATTGATACATGACCCTTGGGAAGATTGCACATTAGTTGATTATAACCGTTGTGGTGTGCCTCTTTTGGAAATTGTAAGTGAGCCAGATTTTTCTAATGGAGAAGAAGTAATAGCTTATTTAACAAAATTAAAAGCAATATTACAATATACAGGTGTTTCTGATTGTAAAATGGAGCAAGGTTCTTTGAGAGCAGATGTAAACCTTTCTGTAAAACCAGTAGGCTCAAAAGAATTAGGTACAAGAACAGAGATGAAAAATATCAATTCTTTTAAGGCGATTGCTAGAGCCATAGAAGGGGAAAGAGCAAGACAAATTGAATTGATACAAGAAGGTAAAAAAGTAATACAAGAAACAAGAAGATGGGACGATAACAAAGGTGCAAGTTATGCTATGCGTTCCAAAGAAAATGCACAAGATTACAGATATTTCCCAGAGCCTGACCTTGTGCCTATTGAAATTGATGATGAATGGATTGAAAGAGTTAGACAATCTTTGCCAGAGTTGCCTGAAGCAAAAAAAGCAAGATATATGTCTGAATATAAATTACCTGAATATGATGTAGACATTATTACAGGTTCCAAAGACCTTGTAAAAATATTTGAACAAGCATATGAAGTATGTAACAATGCAAAAGAAGTTTCTAACTGGATTATGGGAGAAGTGCTTCGTCTTGCTTCTGAAACAAGCACATTGCCAGAAGATATTTCATTTGATGCGAAAAATTTAGGAAAATTGATATTACTTGTAAAAAATGGTGTTGTAAATAGAAATACAGCAAAAGAAGTATTTGAAAAAATGTTTTCTGATAATGTAGAACCAGAACAATATATTGAACAACACAATTTAAAAATGGTAAATGATGATAGTGCAGTAAAAGAAGTAGTAGCAAAAGTAATTGAAGCAAATCCAAATTCTATTGCACAATTTAAAGAAGGAAATGAAAAAGTAAATAAATTCCTTATGGGACAGTGTATGAAACAATTAAAAGGAAAAGCAAATCCTGCTATTGTTACAAAAATATTGGACGAAGAATTAGCAAAACTGAAATAATTACCAAAAAAAATAGTAATAACAAAAAATCTCTCTGCAAATTGACTGTCAGAGAGATTTTTTATGAAAAGAATTGTGCGAATTATTACATTTATGTAACAAATATATCATTTTTAATTGTATTTTGTAAAAAATGATATATTGAAAAAGCGTAAAAAGCCCGTAAATTCAGTATATGCAGAACATAATAGAATATTCTTAATATTTCATAAATTTTTCTTGACAACTTTATTAAGACTGAATATAATAAGTTGTAACAAATACGTAATAAGTACATTTTGGAGGAAAAATTTTATTATGGGTAAGTATAAAGTTTGGACAAGAATATTAGTAGCAGTAAGTAGTATTTGTGTGTTGAGTACAGCAACTGTTTTTGCCGCAGCAAGCGGTTCTATAAATGATGATGGTGTGAATATACGTTCCGCAGCAAGTATAGGCTCTGAAATATTGGGAACAGCAGATAAAGGAACGGAACTTGTTCTTCATGGCAGAGATGGAGATTGGTATCAAGTTACATTTAATGGAAATCAAAGTGCTTATGTTTCTGCTGATTATTTTGACATAACAAGAGCAGAGGGAAAAGTACAAGGAACAAATATCAATGTCAGAACAGGCAGTAATACAAAAAGCGATGTAATTAAGACAGTAAATGACGGAGATGTTATTACAGTAATAGGAAAATTAGATGGCTGGTATCAATTAGCATATAATAATGGAAATGCTTATATTAGTAAGGATTATTTAGATGGCGATATGCTTACATATCTTCCTAGCGTTTCTGCTACAGAAGAAATAAAAGAAGAAGAAACAAAGCAAGAAGACAAGAAAGAAGCAGAACCAGAAAAAGAAGAACAAAAAGAACCAGAAAAAACAGTTCCTAAAAAAACAGAAAGTAATAACAGTAATGAAAAAACAACTTATGGTGTTGTAATTGCAGATTCTTATTTAAGAGTGAGAAGTTCTGCATCTACAAATGGCGATGTTTTAGAAAATTTAAGCGGCGGAGAAATATTTGATGTAATGCAGTCTGGTGCAGATTGGCTAAAAATTAAAACAGCAGAAGGTACAACAGGTTATGTCAGCACAGAATATGTATCACTAAGAACAGGCAAAAAACCAGATACAAAAACAGTTTTACCAGCACCTTCTAGCAAAGCAAATGATGTTGTTTCTTATGCAAAACAATTTTTAGGAACTCCATATGTATGGGGAGGAACAGACTTAAATAGTGGCGTAGATTGTTCTGGATATGTTTATGCGGTAATGCAGAAATTTGGTGTTACATTAAATAGAAATTCTGCTAGTATGACATCAAATGGTGTGCCAGTAAAGAAAAGTGAATTAGCACCTGGCGATTTGGTTTTCTTTGATACAGATAGAAATGGTGGTATTTCTCATGTTGGTATTTATATTGGCAATAACCAATACATTCATTCCTCATCAGGAAATAAATCAGGTGTCATTATTTCAGACATGACAGATACTTATAGCGAAAGTACATATGTAACAGCAAGACGTGTTTTAAAATAAAATATAAAAATGAAAAAGCAGGCTTTTGTCTGCTTTTTTTGTTATGAAAAATGGTGTACTATTTTGATAAAGTTTGTTATAATATTTTCAATCTATTTCAAATAAATATCAATATTAAAGAAAAGGGTGTTTTTATGTTAAAAGGAAAAACAGTTTTGTTAGGTGTAACAGGCAGTATTGCAGCTTATAAAATGGCAAATGTAGCTAGTATGCTTGTAAAAATGGGCTGTGACGTTCATGTAATATTGACAGAAAATGCAACGCATTTTATTACGCCTATTACATTTGAAACATTAACAGGAAATAAATGTATGGTAGATACATTTGATAGAAATTTTCAATTTCATGTAGCTCATATTTCACTAGCAAAAAAAGCAGATGTTGTATTGATTGCACCAGCTTCAGCAAATGTTATTTCAAAAATGGCTAACGGTTTAGCAGATGATATGTTGACAACAACAGTATTAGCTTGTCAGTGTAAAAAAATTGTTGCTCCAGCTATGAATACAAATATGTATCACAATGAAATTGTACAACATAATATAGAAAAATTAAAAAAATATGGTTTTGAAGTAATAGAACCAGAAAGCGGTATGTTGGCTTGTAGAGATATTGGTGATGGCAAATTACCAAATGAAGAAACATTAGTAAATTATATTTTAAAAGAAATTGCCTATAAAAAAGACCTTTTAGGGAAAAAAGTAATTGTTACAGCGGGAGCAACACAAGAAAGTATTGACCCTGTGCGTTATATTACAAATCATTCTACAGGAAAAATGGGATATGAATTAGCAAAGGCGTGTATGCTTAGAGGTGCAGATGTTACATTAGTTAGTGGTGTGACAGCACTTCAAAAACCTCCTTTTGTAACAGTGATAGATGTTAAAAGTGCAGGAGATATGTTTGAAGCAATGAAAGAAAGATTTCTTGAAAATGACATTATTATAAAAGCAGCAGCGGTAGCAGACTATAAGCCTTGTACTGTCAGCGATGAAAAAATGAAGAAAAAAGATGGAGAAATGAGTATTGCACTAGATAGAACAATAGATATACTGAAGTATATGGGAGAGCATAGGAGAGAAGGACAATTTTTATGTGGCTTTTCTATGGAAACACAAAATATGCTTGAAAATTCTCGCATAAAATTAGACAAAAAAAATGTAGATATGATTGTAGCAAATAATTTAAAAGTAAGTGGTTCTGGTTTTGGTACAGATACAAATGTAGTTACAATGATTTCTAAAAAAGAGGAAATTGAATTGGAATTGATGTCAAAAGAAGAAGTCGCACACAACATTATTGACGAAATATTGAAATTGCAAAAAATGTAATGATATGGTCGGTGGGGGAGGGGATATAAAAAAGAACAGTATGATTTTTACTGTTCTTTTTTATATTCATAATTGTAATATATATCAATATATATTAGTACGACTGATATATATTGATACTATTGCGAAATGTCTTTTTTATAAAAACATAATAGATGTGATATATATTTATGTATTTATTGAGCATTTGCTTTTTTTACAGCACGTATGACAGTTTGCTCTGTTACACGTGCTGCTAATGTACCAATTAAGTCTACAATAGGTTTAGGAGATTGTATTTCGCCTGTAGACAAACAAAAAATGGTATCACCGTCTAATTGTGTATGAACAGGTCTAATTGCTCTAGCAAGTCCATCATGAGCCATACCAGCGACTTTTTTTGCTTCTGCTTTGGTAAGAGTGGCATTTGTAGCGATAATGCCTATTGTGGTATTTTGACCATGAAAAGCAGGAGAAGATGCCATTTCAAGCATTGTCTTTTCTGTATCAATAAATGTAGTTTTTTCTTTATTTGTTGTACCAGCTATAATTTTTCCATTTTCAATAACATCACCAAATGCGTTTACAGCAATAAGAGCAGAAACAGTAATACCATTTTCAAGTGTTTCAGAATAACTAGCGATACCACTTTTTGTACAACATTCCATATCATATAATTTGCCCACAGTTGCACCACAACCTGCACCAACACTACCCTCTTTTAATGTTTCATTATTTGCATTTTCGCAGGCAGTATAAGCCATGTTTTTGTCAGGACGACAATGACAATCTCCATAAGCTAAATCAAATAATACTGCTTGAGGTACAATAGGAACAACGGTACAACCTACATCAAATCCAATTCTTTTTTCTTCTAAATACTGCATTACACCGCTTGCAGCTTCTAATCCAAATGCAGAACCTCCAGAAAGCACTACTGCATTAATTTTTTCCATAGCGTTAACAGGGTCAAGTAAATCTGTTTCTCTTGTACCTGGTGCAGCACCTCTAACATCAACACCACAAACAGCACCATCTGGTACAATTACTACAGTAACACCAGTTTTTCCTATTTCGTTTTCAGCTTGCCCTACAAGTATACCTTTTATATCTAATATATTTTGTTTCATAAATATGACCTCCTTTTTTGATAAAAGTATACAATGAAATTACTTTTCTGTAAATGTAACGCTTTTATTGATTTTGCATACTATGGAATATGATTTGATACTTTTGGGAGGGGCATACAAATGGGTAGATATAAAATAGAAGGTGGGCATGCTCTAAAAGGGATAGTAACAGTCAGAGGAAGCAAAAACGGTATATTACCTATATTAGCAGGGGTTATGCTAACGGAGGGGGAAACGATACTGCATAATTGCCCTTGTATTTCTGATGTACATTTTACATTGGAAATGTTAAAACAATTAGGCTGTAGTGTAAAAAAAGAAAATAGAACCATTATTATTAATACAAGTGACTGCAAAAATAAAGATATTGACAGTGAAAGTGTTCAAAAAATGCGTTCTTCTATATTATTTATGGGGGCTTTGTTAGGCAAATTTTGCAAGGCAAATATAGGCTATCCCGGAGGTTGTGAAATTGGTATGCGTCCTATTGATTTGCATTTAAAAGCATTTCGTGAAATGGGTATTGAAATAGAAGAACAAAAAGGAATATTATGTTGTGATGGGAAAAAATGTATTGGAACAAAAATTAATTTAGATTTTCCTAGTGTAGGAGCAACAGAAAACTGTATTCTTTTGGCAGCAAAATCAAAAGGATATACTACAATATATAATGCAGCTTGTGAGCCTGAAATTGTAGAACTGCAAACATTTTTAAATCAGTGTGGAGCAAATATAAAAGGTGCAGGAACAGATTGTATTGTAATAGAAGGTGTAAAATCGTTATATGGCACAGAGTATACTGTGTCATCAGATAGAATTGAAGCAGGTACATTTCTTTGCGGTGCAGCAATTACAAAAGGAGAAATTGAACTAAAAAACATTTGTGCAGATACTATGAGACAGGTTTTGCTTAGGCTAGGAGAAGCAGGTTGTGTTATAAAAGAGCAAAAAAACAGTATTTATTTGAAAGCACCTAAAAAAATAAAACCTGTTTCCAGAATACACACTGGCCCTTATCCCGATTTTCCAACAGATATGCAGCCGCAGTTTATGTCAATATTGACATTGGCAGAAGGAACAAGTATTATTAGTGAAACGGTATTTGAAGCGAGATTTAAGCATATCAGTGAGTTATGCCGTATGGGAGCCGATATTACAGTAGAAGGGCAAACAGCTGTTATAAAGGGAGTAAAAGGATTAAAAGGGGCTTATGTTTCTGGCAAAGATTTGAGATGTGGTGCTGCATTGATATTGGCAGGATTAGCAGCAGAAGGAGAAACAGTAGTGGAAAATGCTTGTTATGTACAAAGAGGATATGAACAAATAGAAAAAGTATTGACTTCTTTAGGGGCAGTGATTTCTTTGGAAGAATAAAAAAGGTGAGTAAAAATTGAAAAAAACAAAAAGAAATTATAACAGAAAAAAAATTGTGCATAAAAAGAAAAAAATAAGAAAAAAATTATCTTTAAAATTTATAATGATATTACTTGTAGCTTGTTTAGGTGGTGCAGGAATTATATTTTCTCCTATTTTTTCTGTAAAAACAATAGAGATAACAGAAATGGAACAATATTCAAATGATGATATTTGTAATATGATAGGATTAAGAACAGGAGCAAATATATTTTTATATGATAAAAAGAAAGCAGTAGAAATTTTAAATGAAAATAATTATGTTGAAGCTGCAGAGATTACAGTACAGCTTCCTAGTACAATTTATATCAATATTGATGAAAGAAAAGTGAGAGGGTATGTACCTTATGCAGGTTCATACCTTTACATAGATGAATATGGCAGAGTGTTAGATGTACAAAATGAAACGCAAAAAACATTACCTGTAGTATATGGTTTAAAGTTTGACCAATTTCGTTTAGGTGAATTGTTAGATGCAAAAAATAAAGAGTCATTTGATGTTGTAGTATTAATTTCTCAAATGATTACAAAATATGAACTACTCAATAATATTATGGAAATAGATGTTAATGACCCAGAAAATATTACAGCAAGTATTAATCAAATAGAAATACGTTTTGGCAGCATTGAAAATTGTGAGCAGAAAATGGCTTATCTTGCTCAAATATTAAGTACTATACCAGAAAAGGATAGGGGAGTGCTAGATTTGAGTGACATGAGTCGCCCTATTGTATTTCGATATTTGTCTTAATTATAAATTGATTACTATATAGAATATATTTTGTTATTATTGTAACTGTTGCATATAAAATACAAAAAAAATTTACAATATTACTAATTTTGTATTGAATAAAAATGAAAAAAGAGATAAGATAATAGAAAGACATATTATAGTATAAGTGAAGCAATTCTATAAATTAAACAGTATATATTGATATATATTATATGATACTGTTTTCTATAGTAATATGTATTAAAATGAAAATATATGAAAAAAGGACAAAAAAATACAAAATTAGGTATGGTACTATCTGTTTTTTTCATGTATAATAAAAATTACTCTATGTAATTCTGAAACTCTAGGAGGGGATTTTTTTGCTCGAATTTGATATTCCACGTAGCAATACCATGGCACAAATTAAAGTAGTTGGTGTCGGTGGTGGCGGCAATAATGCAGTAGACCGTATGATTGAAGACGGTTTGGACGGCGTTGAATTTATTTCTGTTAACACAGATAGTCAACAGTTGGTAGACTCAAAATCACCTGTTAAAATACAAATTGGAGAAAAGTTAACAAAAGGTCTTGGTGCAGGAGGAAATCCTGATATTGGAGAACGCTCTGCAGAAGAAACACAAGAAGAAGTAGCACAAGCTTTAAAAGGTGCTGACATGGTGTTTATTACTGCTGGTATGGGTGGTGGCACTGGAACAGGTGCAGCACCAAAGATTGCTTCTATTTCAAAAGAAATGGGTATTTTAACAGTAGGTGTTGTAACAAAACCTTTTAACTTTGAAGGGAAAAAAAGAATGGCGAATGCGGAAAGAGGCATTATGGAATTGAAAAAAAATGTAGATACACTTGTAATTATTCCAAATCAGCGTCTTATGGGCATTATAGATAAGAAAACAACATTGACAGAAGCCTTCAAAAAAGTAGACGAAGTATTAAGACAAGGTGTACAAGGAATTGCAGATTTAATTTCTAAACCAGGTGTTATTAATTTGGACTTTGCAGATGTACGTACCATTATGGCTGACCAAGGTATTGCCCATATGGGTATTGGACAAGCATCTGGAGAAAATAAAGCAGAAGTTGCAGCAAAAGCAGCAATACAAAGTCCATTGTTAGAAACAACAATAGAAGGTGCAAAAAGTGTACTTATCAATTTCAGTGGTGATAGTGATTTAGGTCTTTTGGAAACAGAAGAAGCAGCAGAATTGATTAGAGAATCACTTGACCCAGAAGCAGAAATTATTTTTGGTACAACAATCAATGAGGATTTGACAGACCAAGTTGTCGTAACTGTTATTGCAACAGGATTGGAAGATGAAGAAGCACCAGTACCACAGCCTCAACCACAACCTGTACAACAACAGCAGCAACCATTTGGAAGCAGACGTGTAACACAACAACAAAGAGTGTCATCACAGCCTGTACAACAACCTGTACAACAACCAATACAGCAACAACAGCAACCTATGGAGGAAAACAAACCTACAAGAAGGTTTGCTGATTTAGATGATTTTGAGTCTGAAATTAAAATACCAGATTTTTTAACAAGAAAAAGATTTTAATAAAAACATAAAATACAAAAAGAGGAAGGGGAAAATAAACCATTCCTTTTTTTATGTCAAAAATAATAAGTCACAATATATTGTATTATAAAAGTCAGTAAAGTATAAAAAATATTTTTACTGGCTTTTTTTGTGTAGTGTTGTCAATATTTATACTATAATTTTTGTAAAATAACAGCGTGTTTGACAAAAAACTTGCACAAACTTGCCTATAATAACAATAGAGCCTTTAAAAGACAGAAAAGAAGGAGGCGTTTTGTGGAAGTAACAATTTATGGGGATATTGTATTTCTAGTCAATTTTTGTATGGATTTTCTCATATTATGGATAACTGCTGTGTTACAAAAAAATAATGTTTGCTACAAACGCATTTTTTTGGGCAGTCTTTTTTTGTCATTGATATATTGTATTGCCTTGATTTTTCCAGTTCTTTCTTTTTTTTGTCATGGTATTGGAGGTATGATACTTTTTGTTTTAGGAATAGAAATTGTGTTTTTTCCAAAAACAATAAAGGCATTACTGCAATATTTTTTGATTGGCAATGTTGTAGCATTTGCTATAGGTGGTGTAGCAATGGCATTGTTTTTTGCTACTGGTATGGCAGCAATGGGAAATCATTTTGTACTAAATACAAAACAGTTTCCTATTAAAATACTAATTGCGACAATTTGTTTTTTCTATATTGTAATAAAATTAGGAGAGAATTGGATAAAAATAAATATGATAAATAGGAGAGCATATTGTGCTGTTGTTTTAAAACAAAAGGGAATAAAAATATCATTACGTATGCTTATTGATACAGGAAATAGTTTAAAAGACCCTTTTTCTGGAAATGATGTAATTATAGCAGCTTTTCCTGCAATTAAAAATTTATTTTCAAAAGAAACACAGATTTATTTTTTTAAAGAATATCAAAATCAACAAAAATTTTATGAGTATATGCTGCAAAAAGAAAAAAAGTTGTCATTGCATTTTGTTCCTTTTTCTAGTTTAGGAAAAGAAAATGGACTTTTGCTTGTATTTGAGCCAGATATTTTAGAAATAGAAGGAAATATAAAAAATAATATTTCTCTTGGTATTTATTGTGGTTCTTTTTCTGAGGGATATGATGGACTGATAAGCCCTGATATACTTACATAAATGAGGAGGCAAAAAAATGAAATTTTTATTGTTTCAAATAAAATATGATATAGGCTGTATTTGGAGAAAATGGCGTAAAAAATTAGGTGGTATATTTTACATAGGAGGAAGCGATGTTTTTCCTCCACCATTAAAAACAGAAGAAGAAGCGATATTATTAGAACAGTTAGGAGGAGAAGATGATGTAAAAGTAAAATCTGTTTTAATAGAAAGAAATCTTCGTCTTGTAGTATATATAGCTAGAAAATTTGAAAATACAGGTGTAAATGTAGAAGATTTGATTTCTATTGGCACCATTGGATTGATAAAAGCAATTAATACATTTAATCCCGAAAAGAAAATAAAATTAGCTACCTATGCTTCCCGCTGTATTGAAAATGAAATATTGATGTATTTAAGAAGAAATAGCAAAACAAAATCAGAGGTTTCTATTGACGAACCTTTAAATGTAGATTGGGAAGGAAATGAATTACTTTTATCTGATATATTAGGCACAGATGCAGATGTAATTTATAAAGACATTGAAGAAGAAGTTGATAGAGATTTATTAGGAAAGGCAATGGAAAAGCTGAGCCAGAGAGAAAGAAAAATTGTGGAAATGCGTTTTGGTATATTGCCAGAAACAACAGAAAAAACACAAAAAGAAGTTGCAGACTTATTAGGAATTTCGCAATCTTATATCTCCAGATTAGAGAAAAAAATCATAGGTAGATTAAAAAAGGAAATGAATAAAATGATATAATTTGACAGCTATCAAAACAAGGCATATAATGATAAAAAAGGAAAAAGTATGCTTTATCATAACATCAATGTTTTGCTATTTTGGTGCAAAGAAAGGAATTACTTATGATTTTAGAAAAAGTAACAGCAAACAAAAAATTAATAGCAGAGGATTTGATTTTGATTTGGGAAGATGCTGTTAGAAAAACACATTCCTTTTTGAAAGAAGAAAACATTGCAAAATTACGTCCATTGGTAAAATTAGCAATTAAAAATATGCAAACGCTTCTTATTGCAAAAGAAAAAAGCGGAAATATTATGGGTTTTATTGCAATAGAAAATAAAAAAATAGAAATGCTTTTTGTAAAACCTGAATTTTTTAAAATAGGTGTTGGAAAAGCCCTTTTACTTTTTGCTGTAAAAAATTATGATGCTATATGGGTAGATGTAAATGAACAAAATGTAAAGGCTCTTGAATTTTATAAACATATGGGATTTACTGTTTTTAGCTACTCAAAGGCAAATAATACAACAAATTCATTTCGTATCGTTCATATGAAATGGAAAGAAGAAATATAATATTTTTTAAAAAAATAGTTGACCTTTTTATTAAAATTTTGTATTGTTAAAGTAGTACAAGAACAATTTAAAAGGGGGCGTTATTGTGGAAAATATTACAGCTGATGGTAAAATAAAGACAATTCGCTGTGTGAAGGCAACACATGAAGATTTTGCAAAATTGGTGCAGTTAGGTAAAGATGCTAAAAAAGAATTGGAAACATTAGAACAACAGTGGGGGTATACATTAGTACAGTTAAAAGAATTAGTAAAACAAGAAGCATATAAAACAATAACATATGAAGCAGAAACAAAAACAATGTTAGAACTCTATACAGAAATGACACAAAAGGCAGAACAATTATATACTTATCATAATGCTTATCATGTGTTGATGGAAGAAGGCGTAAATGAGTTATTAGATACCATTGGTATGGCTCCTGATAGTTATGGATATGATTTTTATCAGTTATGTTTAGAAAACTAAAAAAATAAATATGCTTTATTTAATGTATAAAAAGGAGTATTTTAAAAATGCTCCTTTTTAGTTTTTGAATACTATAATAAATCCATGTAGTGTATCAATTCATAATCATAGTTAATAAAATTACCATTTTGTTGTTTAATTGTTTGTTGTACTCCTCCATGAGCAACTGTTTTTTTGAATATAGTGCTGTTTTTTTCGCTTTGAGCAGATATAATACCACCATTTTGACGCATAATAAGCATAATAGTATACCTCCTGACTACAAAATTATTATATAGTAAATATTGTGATGTTTTGGTTTTGTAGTATTTGTTATTATAGTATGTAAAAAAACAATCATTTTATACTATAAAATTTTGTAATATTTTTTGTTTTAGAAATGACTGTTATATTATGGCAGGCTTTGTTGGGTATAAAATTTCCTTCTCTGGAAATCATTTTTAATGAAAAGATAAGAGGAGGCATGAGAAATGGTCAACAAAGTTGAAATATGCGGCGTGAATACTTCAAAACTGCCCATTTTAAAAAATGAAGAAAAAGAAATATTATTTCAAAAAATATTACAAGGCGATAAAGAAGCAAGACAACAATATATTTATGGTAATTTACGTTTGGTTTTAAGTGTAATACAACGTTTTTCTAATAGAGGAGAATATATGGACGATTTATTTCAAGTAGGTTGTATAGGGCTTATGAAGGCAATAGACAATTTTGATGTAACACAAGGAGTAAAATTTTCTACTTATGCAGTACCAATGATTATAGGAGAAGTAAGACGATATTTAAGGGACAATAATCCTATACGAGTAAGCCGTTCTTTGAGAGATACAGCATACAAAGCATTACAAGTAAAAGAAAGACTGACAGCAGAAAAATCAAAAGAACCTGCTATTGAAGAAATTGCAAAAGAATTGGGTATGCCAAAAGAAAATGTTGTAATGGCATTAGATGCAATACAAGACCCTATTTCACTTTTTGAACCTGTGTATCATGATGGAGGAGATACACTTTTTGTAATGGACCAAGTCAGTGATGAAAAAAATGGAGATAGTCTTTGGTTGGAGAATATTTCTTTAAGTGAGGCAATAGAAAGATTGACAGAAAGAGAAAAAAGAATTGTTAATCTTAGATTTTTTCAAGGGAAAACGCAAACAGAAGTAAGTACAGAAATTGGCATTAGCCAAGCACAAGTATCTCGTTTAGAAAAAAGTGCACTACGTCATATGAGAAAATATATGTAATTGTTTTAAGCCGCTTGAAATAATTAGCAAAAATGTGGTATGCTAATACAAAAAGGAGAGCGGTTTTATGAAATGGATAGAACATTTTAATACCATTACAAAACATAAATTACTTGTTATGAAGTATTGTTTTTCAGTAGGATTGTATCGTCAGGGATTGCTGCATGATTTATCAAAATATGCTCCTACAGAATTTTTTATTGGTGCAAAATATTATCAAGGTACAAGAAGTCCTAATAATGCAGAAAAAGAAGAAAAAGGATATTCTTCTTCTTGGCTACATCACAAAGGTAGAAATAAACATCATTTTGAGTATTGGTTAGATTATAGCGGAAAAAAAGACCCCGTTTTTATAGGTATGAAAATGCCTGTATGTTATGTAGTAGAAATGTTTTTGGATAGAATTGCTGCTTGTAAAACATATCAAAAAGAAAATTATACGCAAAAAAGTCCCTTACTTTATTATGAAAATAGTAAGGCATATCATGTTATGTATCCTTCTTCACAAAAACTTCTTGAGAAACTTTTGCATATATTGGCAGAACAAGGAGAAGAAAAAGCATTATGTTATGCTAGAAAGTTAATAAAACAACAAAGAAAAAGAAAATTAAAAAAGTTTTTGATAAAAAAATAGTAATTTTGACGAAGGATTTTACATTCTTCGCCATTTTTTATTATGGTCAATAGTAACAAAAAATACAATGCACGATACACTATGTTTTGTGAAAGAGATAGTAAAAATAAAAAAATTGTAACATATTAATGAAATAAAAGTAAAAAGCTATAATTTTTTACACTAAAATAGGTTATTTTTGATATTGCAGTAATATAAAAAAAGGAATACAATACTTATACGCTTTAAAGTGTGACACTTTAAAGGACAAAAGTGTTTGTCATAATTATCCCTAATTTATGACAGAAATAATAAAGGAGTAGAGGTGCAAAAATGAAGGAAGGAACAAAAACAACATTTACAAACAAATTAGGCTTTGTGCTTGCCTCTGTTGGTTCAGCGGTAGGTATGGGAAATATATGGATGTTTCCTTATCGTCTGGGGGCATATGGGGGAGCAGCTTTTTTATTGCCTTATATTTTTTTTATTGCATTATTTGGAGCGGTAGGACTTTCAGGAGAGTTTGCTTTTGGACGCTTAACAGGTACGGGGCCTATAGGTTCTTATGAATATGCTATGAAAACAAGAGGAAAAAAAGGAGGAGCAATATTAGGTGCAATTCCTTTAATTGGTTCTCTTGGTATTGCTATTGGCTATGCTATTATAGTTGGGTGGGTATTACGTTTTTTAGTTGGTTCTATTACAGGAGAGATGTTAAATGTAGAATCCTCTGAATATTTTGGACAAATTACAGGTGCTTTTGGCAGTGTTCCATGGCATATCATTGTAATATTAATTGCTGTAATAGCTTTAATGACAGGAATTATTACTGGTATTGAAAAAGTAAGCAAAATTATGATGCCAGCATTTTATATTTTATTTATTATATTGGCAGTAAGAGTTGCATTTTTACCAGAAGCGATGGAAGGATATAAATATCTTTTAATTCCAAGATGGGAATATTTATTAAAACCAGAAACGTGGATTATGGCAATGGGACAAGCCTTTTTTTCATTGTCTATTACAGGCTCTGGTATGATAATATATGGCAGTTATTTGAACAAAAAAGAAAATATAGTACATTCTGCGGTTATGACAGCAATATTAGATACTTGTGCGGCAATGTTAGCAGGTTTTGCTATTATTCCAGCAGTGTTTGCTTTTGGTATGGACCCAGCTTCTGGCCCTCCTCTTATGTTTATTACAATACCAAAAATATTTTCAAAAATGCCTATGGGACAACTTTTTGGAGCATTTTTCTTTGCATCTGTATTGTTTGCAGGAATTACTTCTCTTATCAATATGTTTGAAGTTTGTAGTGAAGCAGTACAAAGCAGAACAAATTTGAAAAGAAAATTTTCTGTTGTGTTGATAGGAGCCATTGTATTTGCAGTAGGACTATTTTTAGAATATGAGCCTTATATGGGGCAATGGATGGATATGATTACAATATATGTTGTACCTATAGGAGCGGTGTTAGGTGCTATTATGATTTATTGGGTATTAGGAAAAGAAAATATTGCAAAAGAATTAAATACAGGTAGAGATAAACCACTTGGAGATGCTTTTTTCTGGATAGCAAAATATTTTTATGTGTTTTTGGCTGCAATCGTTGTAATATTAAGCATTATATATGGTGGTATAGGTTGATTATATTGTAATAAAAGGGATATTCTTATTTTGATAAAAAAGGAATATCCCTTTTTCGTTAAGTATGGTTATCTAAAAGAAAATATTTTATAACAGAAAAATATTCTCTAATATAATAGTTAGGAAGCATATAAAATGTTACAGGAGCACCTAATCCTTGTGCATTGAAACCAATTTTTTCTGCAAGAAGACCCGCACGGAATGTATGAAAATAATTCGTAACATAAACAATAGTATAGTTCTTGTTTTGATAAATATTGTCTAATATTTTTTTAGAATAGGTAAAATTTTGTCTTGTATTATGTGCTTTGTCTTCTATTAATATAGCATCAGCAGGAACACCTTTTGTTACAAGATATTCTTTCATAGCTTCTGCTTCTGTTCTGTGTTCTTGAGGGCCTTGAGAACCAGTAACAACAATATAAGATACATCATTTTCGTCCCAGTATTGTTTTGCAGTATCTAAACGTTGAGCCAGTGCAGGGCTAACAGTCCAGCCGTGAAGTGCAGCACCAAGTACAATAATAGTATCAGCATTTTTATCAGGTGTTTTTGCACCATTTTGTATAATAATAGAGGTGATAATAAAAAAACTGATAAAGAAAAAACAAAAACCAATTTTTGCTGTTTTCATAAAAATTTTACCAAAACCAGATTTCCCCCAATTGTTTAACTTTTGATAAAAATGTCCGTATATAAGAAATATACAACCTATACCACCTGGAAATAATGTTCCAAAATTAAAATTGGAAACCAATGATATAGATAAGCAGTCTAATATGCCAGCTACACCTAATATTTTAAAAAAAAGAGGAATTTTTTTCTGTACTTTTTTTTTCATATATACTATCCTTTCGTTTGTGAAAATTTTGTGATATTCTTTATATTATAGCGGAAAAATCATGTTTCGTCATGTAATTCTAAAATACTTAAAGAATTTTTAAGGAGTGTAAAAAATGTTTGATATAGAACAAGAATTAAAAAAAATTCCTCAAAAACCTGGTGTATATTTAATGAAAGATGAAAAAGAACAAATTATTTATGTGGGAAAAGCAGTTAATTTAAAAAATCGTGTTAGACAATATTTTCAAAACAATAGAAACCATACACCAAAAGTACAAACAATGGTACAGCACATTAAAGAATTTGAATATATTATAACAGATAATGAGTTAGAAGCGTTACTTTTAGAATGTAATTTAATAAAAAAGCATAAACCTTTTTATAATATACTTTTAAAAGACGGAAAAACATATCCTTATATTAAAATTACAAATGAGGCATATCCTCGAGTGTTTATTACAAGAAGTGTTGAAAAAGATAAAGCAAAATATTTTGGACCTATCACAGATGGTTTTGCAATAAAAGAAACGATTGATACCATACAAAAATTGTGGCCTATTAGAAAGTGCAAAAAAAGTTTACCAAAAGAAATAGGAAAAGAAAGACCTTGTTTAAATTATCATATTGGACAATGTTATGCACCTTGTAATAACAAAATTACACAGCAAGAGTATAACAAAATGATAACAGAAATAGAACAATTTCTAAATGGAAAACATGAAACAATTATAAAAAGAATAGAAAAAGAAATGTATGAAGCATCTGAAAATATGGAATTTGAAAAAGCTGCTATATTAAGAGATAAATTAGCAAGTGTTAAAAATATCAGTGAAAAACAAAAAATGGCAAATACAGGATTAGGAGATTGTGATGTAGCGGCTTTTGTAAGAGCACATAATGAAGGATTAGCACAAATGTTTTTTATAAGAGGAGGAAAAATGACAGGTAGGGAACAATATAGCCTACATTCTGTTGAAAATCGTACAAGAAGTGAAGTAATGACAGAATTTATAAAACAGTTTTATAGTGGTACAGCATTTATACCAAAAGAAATAATATTACAAGAAGAATTAATAGCAGAAGAAAAACAATTATTAGAGCAGTTTTTAACAGAAAAAAGAGGAAGTAAAGTTATATTTACAACACCAAAAAAAGGCGAAAAACAAAAGCTAGTAGATTTGGCATGGAAAAATGCTATGATTTCATTTGAACAGTCAGGAGAAAGAATAAAAAAAGAAGAAAGTAGAACAGTAGGTGCTATGCAGGAAATACAAAATGCTTTAGGACTGCAATATAAATTAGAAAGAGTAGAAGCATATGATATTTCAAATACACAAGGATTTGAATCTGTAGGGGCTATGGTAGTATTTGAAAATGGAAAAGCAAAATATAGTGACTATAGAAAATTTAAAATAAAAACAGTGATAGGAGCAAATGATTTTGCAAGTATGAAAGAAATGATTACAAGAAGAATGAACCATGCTGTAAAAGAAAAAAAAGAAGGAAAAAAAGAAAATTTTGCAAGATTGCCAGATTTGATATTGATGGACGGAGGGATATTACAGGTTCGGGCAGCAGAAGAAGTGTTGAAAGAATTTGACATGAATATTGCAGTGTGTGGTATGGTAAAAGATGATAAACATAGAACAAGGGGTATGATTTTTAATGAAAAGGAAATTTTAATGGATACACATACAGAAGGATTTAAACTGTTAACAAGAATACAAGATGAAGTACATCGTTTTGCCATAGAATATCATAGAAAATTAAGAGAAAAAAAGGCAGTTCATTCTATATTAGATGATATACCCAATATTGGAAAGGCAAGAAAAAAGGCTCTTATGGAGTATTTCGGAAATATAGAAGCGATTGCGAATGCGGAAGTAGAACAAATTTTACAAGTTCCACAAATGACAATACAATCAGCAGAAAGTGTCTATCGTTTTTTTAGAATATAATTTTATTTTGCTATAAAGTTGCAAACATAGTTGTAATCATGTATGATAAAGTGTAATCATTATAATGGAGGATATGAAAATGTATTCAGTAAAAATAAATAAGTTGGCTGAAGAATTTCATTTAACTAATTTAGTACCATCTGTCAACTTAGAAGACAAAATATTAACAAAAAGTGATGTAAACCGTCCAGCATTGCAGTTAACAGGTTTTTATGAACATTTTGATAATGATAGACTGCAAATATTTGGAAAAGTAGAACATAGTTATTTAAGTCATTTAGATGCAGAACAAAGAAGAGATATATTACAAAAGTTTTTCTCTTTTTCTGTAGCAAGTGTTGTAATATGCAGAGATTTGGCACCTTTTCCAGAAATGATAGAATTTGCAGAAAAATATAAAGTACCTTTATTGAAAACAGAACTAGGTACAAGTATATTTATGGCAGAGTGCATACGTTGGCTGACAGAACAACTTGCAGAACGTATTACTATGCACGGTGTTTTAGTAGATATTTATGGAGAAGGCATATTGATTATAGGAGAAAGTGGTATAGGCAAAAGTGAAACTGCATTGGAATTAATCAAAAGAGGACACAGATTAGTTGCTGATGATGCTGTTGAAATTAAAAAAATATCTCATGATACATTAATTGGCACAAGCCCTGAATTGATAAGATATTTTATTGAATTAAGAGGAATTGGCATTATTGATGTAAAAGAATTATTTGGTGTTAGTTCTGTTAAAATTTCTCAAAGTATAGACCTTGTAATACGCTTAGAGATGTGGGACAGCGAAAAAGATTATGATAGATTAGGATTAGGAGAGGAATATATTGACATACTTGGCAATAAAATAGTTTGTAATTCTATTCCAGTACGTCCAGGCAGAAATGTCGCAGTAATATGCGAGTCTGCGGCAATCAACCAAAGACAAAAACGTATGGGATATAATGCAGCAGAAGTGCTAAGCCAGAGAATTAGCCAAAGTTTTGGCTTAGAAGACGCTTAAAAGAAAGAGGAGAATAAATTTGATAGAAGAATTGAAAAATGCTTTAACACAACAAAATGTATTGCAGTATGAAAGTATGGCAAAGCATACTTCTTTTCGCATTGGAGGAGCAGCAGATATTTATATTTCTCCCCACAATGGTGAGGAAATCAAAACAATTATTGCTATTGCCAAAAAACATAATATACCTGTTACAATTATAGGAAATGGTAGTAATTTGCTTGTAAGAGATAAGGGAATTAGAGGTGTTGTAATACAAATAGGAAAAGATATGAACCATATTTCTGTAGAAGGACAAAAAATAAAAGCAGAAGCAGGTGCTTTATTAAGTGCTATAGGTACAGCAGCTTTACAGCATCATTTAAAAGGATTTGAATTTGCATCAGGTATTCCTGGTTCATTGGGTGGTGCAGTTTGTATGAATGCAGGTGCTTATGGTGGAGAAATGAAAGATGTTATTTTAGAAACAGAGGTGCTAACAAAAGAATTAGAAGTCAAAACACTTTCTGTAAAGGAATTAGATTTATCTTATAGACATAGTATTATACCAGAAAAAGAATGTATTGTGCTAAATGCTGTTCTTCAGCTTGAAAAAGGAGAGTATGATGTTATTCAAAATAGAATGACAGAATTAGCAGAACAAAGAAGACAAAAACAGCCTTTAAATTTTGCTAGTGCAGGCAGTACATTTAAACGCCCTGAAGGATATTTTGCAGGAAAATTAATTTCTGATGCAGGATTGAAGGGTTATTGCATAGGAGATGCACAAGTTTCTGAAAAACATGGAGGGTTTATTATCAACAAAGGAAATGCTACTTGTGCAGAAGTGTTGAAATTGATAAAGCATTGCCAAAAAGTAGTATTTGAGAAATTTGGTGTGTCATTAGAAACAGAAGTAAAAGTGATTGGAGAAGAATAATTATGTGAGGTGAAGTAGTATGAGATTTGTCATTGTAACAGGAATGTCTGGAGCAGGAAAATCTACTGTATTGAGATTTTTAGAAGATATTAACTTTTTTTGTGTAGATAATTTACCTCCAGCATTGATACCAAAATTTGCAGAACTTTGTTATGAGCAGGGTGGAGAAATTGATAAGGTTGCTATGGGAATTGATATAAGAGGCGGAAAACTATTTTCTGATTTATTTTCTGTACTTTCTGAATTGCAAAGTTTTGGCTATGATTATGAAATACTGTTTTTAGATGCTTCTGAAAAAACATTAATAAAAAGATATAAAGAGTCTAGAAGAAGTCACCCACTTTCAAAGGGAGGTTCTATTGCAGAGGGTATTGCAAAAGAAAGACAAATGCTGGAAGAAGTAAAAAAGAAAGCAACTTATATTATTGAAACAAGCCACATATTAACAAGAGAATTAAAAGAACAGATTAATAAAATATTTTTGGAAAATCAGAAATTTGAAAGTCTTATTATTACAGTATGTTCTTTTGGATTTAAGTATGGTATTCCTGTAGACAGTGACTTAGTATTTGATGTTCGTTTTTTGCCTAACCCATTTTATATACAAGAATTAAAAGAGTTAACAGGTAATGATGCTCCTGTTTATGATTATGTAATGAATTTTGAAGAAAGTAATATTTTTTTGGAAAAATTGACAGATATGTTAGAGTTTTTGATACCACAATACATTAAAGAGGGCAAAAATCAGTTAATTATTAGTATAGGTTGTACAGGAGGAAAGCATCGTTCTGTTACACTTGCAAATGCTCTCTATAAAAAATTGTACGAAAAAAATCACAATATATTGTTAAAACATAACGATATAGAAAAAGATGTTCGTCATAAAAAGTTTTAGGAGGAAAAAGTTTGTCATTTTCATATAATGTTAAAGAGGAAATTGCACAAAGATTTGGAAATGCACGCCATTGCAATATTGCAGAGATAGCAAGTATTATAAATATGTGTGCATATATAGGGCATTTTAGAAAAAAATTTTGTTTAAAATTGCAGACAGAAAATCTTTTCCTTGCTAAAAAATACTTTACATTAATTGAAAAAACTTTTAAAATAAAGTGTAATGTAACTGTTAAAAAAAATAAGCATTATCACGAGAATGTCATGTATATACTGACAATTACACAAACAGCAGGTGTAGAAAGAATATTAACAGCAACAGGTATCCTATCAGACGAAAATAAAATATCAAATCAATGTTATATGCCTGTTATACACAGTATTTGCTGCCGCAGAGCTTATATTAGAGGTGCTTTTTTAGCAGCAGGCTCCATTAATGACCCCGAAAAAAATTATCATTTAGAATTTGTACATGGAGATGTAAAACAAGCACAGCAACTGCAAAACATACTTCACACATTTCATTTAGATGCTAAAATGACGTATAGAAAGCAGT
Organism: uncultured Clostridia bacterium; assembly: GCA_910586765.1. Classification (GTDB taxonomy): domain Bacteria; phylum Bacillota; class Clostridia; order Lachnospirales; family Anaerotignaceae; genus Coprocola. The sequence continues at coordinate 44,041 of CAJUJJ010000007.1, read as the reverse complement.
ATTTTGTAGTATATCTGAAAGAAGGCGAACAAATTGCTGATATGCTTAATATCATGCAGGCACATACTGCTTTACTAAAAATGGAAAATGTACGTGTATGGAAAGATATGCGTAACAGTGTAAATAGAAAAGTGAATTGTGAAACGGCTAATTTGAATAAAACAGTTACGGCAGCTATTAAACAAATAGAAGATATACAATATATTCAAGAGCAAAAAGAGTGGAAACATTTGCCAGAAACTCTTTTAAAGACAGCAGAGTTACGATTGCAGTATCCAGAAGCAAGTTTAAAAGAATTAGGACTTTTGATGGCTCCGCCTGTAGGAAAATCAGGAATAAACCATCGTTTAAAAAAAATCAGCAATATTGCTGAGCAATTAAGAAAGGATAAAGGTGATTTTGCGTGGCAGAAAAAAAGGTAGTTATTAACAGTTCCTTAGATGCAAGACAAGCAGCTTTTTTTGTACAAACAGCAAGTAAATATGATTGTAGAATACAAGTAATGATTGATGACAAAAAAATTAATGCAAAAAGTATTATGGGAACGATTGCCTTAGGCATGATAGAAGGAAAATTAGCAGTGATTACAGCAGAAGGAAGCGATGCAGAACAAGCTGTAAATGAATTAGCAGGTGTTTTAGCTTAATCTTTAGGAATTATATTTTTTATAAGCTGCAAATAATATCTATAATAATGTAAAGTACAAAAAATAAAACACATAAAAAATAGTATACAAAATTTGATAATAACAATAAAAAACAAAGTAGGGCTGTCGGTATTATCGGCAGCCTTTCTGTATCATATTTAATATGATTTTTATAAAAATTGTAACATAATTTTTACAAAATTTTTTAACAATACTGCTTATGAAAATAAAAAGAATTAAGAAGTTTTTTAAAATATATGTATTGAAAAATTTATAAAATATGGTATACTATTCATAAATTGTACATACTTTTGTAATAAGTAGCAATAAAAATTTAAAAGAAAGGAAAGGTTGTATGAAATGGTTTTTTAAAATGAGTGTAGCAACAGCATTGACTGTTTCTATGACAACAACTGCCTTTGCAGCAACACAAATAAAAGCAAGTGATTGGGCAGTTTCCAGTATGGAAAAGGCTTATCAGCTTGAATTAATACCAGAAGAATTGCTTTCACATGGAACAGAAAATATGACACGACAAGAATTTACAAAAATGGCGATACAGTTTTATCAAAAAGTAACAAAAGAAAGAATTAATATTGATAATATACATAATCCTTTTTGGGATACAAATCAGCCAGAAATTGTTTTTGCTTATGCTATGGGAATTATAAGTGGAAAACAGGAACATATTTTTGAACCAGATAGCCCTATTACAAGGGAACAAATGGCAATCGTACTCGTAAAAACATTAGAAAAAAGTAATATAGAATTAAAAGAAAAGAATACAGAAATTGAATTTAAAGATATTAACCAGTTGGATAAAAGTGTTTTACCTTATATTAAAAAAATACAAATGGCTGGTATTATGAATGGATTTGAAGGATATTTTTCTCCTTTTAAAGATGTCACTGTAGAGGAAGCTGTTGTAGCATTTACAGCAATTTATGAGAGTACAATGCCAAGTGATGCACAAAAAACAGAACAGTCAACAGAAGCTATACCAACAGAGCAGCTAGTTAAAGTAGAGCAACCAACAGAAACCACACCAACAGAGCAGCCAGCTAAAGTAGAGCAACCAACGGAAACTACACCAACGGAACAGCCAGCTAAAACAGAACAACCAACAGAAACCACACCAACGGAACAGCCAGCTAAAGTAGAGCAACCAACAGAAACTACACCAACAGAACAGCCAGCTAAAACAGAACAACCAACAGAACAGTCAGCTAAAACGGAACAACCAAAACAAGATACAAAAACAAATACAACATCACAAAATCAGTCAGATGGTATTGTAATAGATGGGAAAACAATTTCGATTGGACAAACCGTTTCAAAATTAAAATCGGATTGGGGAGAGCCTAGCCGTATTGACCAGAATAGTTATTCATTGGAAAGATATGTCTATATAAATAATTATAAACATTTTTTTATGGTTTCTATAAAAGACAATAAAATAGCAGAAATTTTTACAAATGATATGACATTTCAATATAAAGGTGTTACAGGAAAAATGGACGCAAATGACATTACAAATGTGAGGTATTTAGATTTAAAAAATTTTAGAGCAGAATTGCAAGATGAAGGAAAAGATACGTTTGTACTGTTAAATAAAGACTATAAAGCAGAAGGTATTTTAATTCGTACTTCTGATTATAAACAACAGTTACAGTTACGTTATTCTCAACAGTTTTTAGATAACTTTAAAACAGAATTGATTGATATTATAAATAGTGCTCGTGTGCAAGAAGGAGCTGCTGTATTAACAAGTGATGACACCGCAGCCAATGTTGCATATTATCATAGCTGGGATATGAGCAAAAATAATTATGTTGGTTATACCAATCAAAAAGGCGAAAATCCATTTGACAGAATGACTGCAGGGGGTGTAAAATACACTATGGCAGGAGAAAGCGTTGTAAAAATAGAAGGCGAAGATGCAATTAATACTTATCATCAGCTTATGATGGAAGCAGGTACAAGAACGAATTTATTAAATCCAGAATTAACACATTATGGTTTAGCAGCGTTTGATTCTAATTTTACAATTTATGTTACATTAGATTTATTTGCACCAGCGAAAGAATGAGAATGGAGATGGAAAAAATGAGTAACAACTGTGACAAGTCACAATGTGCTAGCTGTAAGAGTGACTGTGCAGAAAGAAAAGCAAATTTTATGGAGATGCCAAATTCACAAAGTCATATCAAAAAAGTAATTAGTATTATGAGTGGAAAAGGCGGTGTTGGAAAATCTTCCATGACATCTTGTATTGCAGTAGCACTCCGTAAAAAAGGGTATCGTGTAGGAATATTAGATGGAGATATTACAGGTCCTTCTATACCAAAGGCTTTTGGTGTACATCAAAAAGCAGTAGGAAATGGGAATGGTATTGATGTAGTAAATACACAAACTGGTATTTCTATTATGTCTACAAATTTAATATTAGAGGAAGAAGATGCTCCAGTAGTATGGAGAGGCCCTGTAATTGGTAATGCTGTAAAACAGTTTTGGACTGATGTAGCTTGGGGGGATTTAGATGTTTTGCTTATTGATATGCCTCCAGGTACAGGTGACGTTCCTTTAACAGTATTCCAGAGTATTCCTGTAGATGGTGTAGTCATTATAACCACACCTCAAGATTTGGTTTCATTGATTGTAAAAAAATCTTATCATATGGCAGAAAAAATGTCTATTCCGGTTTGTGGTATTATTGAAAATATGAGCTATATGGTTTGTGATGATTGTGGTAAAAAGTTATATCCTTTTGGAGAGAGTAAATTGCAACAAGTTGCTGACGAAATGAATATTGATGTGTTGGCACAACTCCCAATACAACCAGATATTGCAGCACTTTGTGATGCTGGAAATATAGAACAAAAAGATGTTTCATTTTTAGATGAGGCAATAGAAAAGTTAATTCAAAAAATAGAATTATAATAATATAAAAACAAAAGAGAGTATTTCATATAAATAATAAAAATACTCTCTTTTTTAAATTATTTTATAATATTTAATATTTGTTTAAATTCAGGTGTTCCAGCTACTCTTACTAATTCAAATAATATTGCTTCATATGTGCTTATAATAGCACCTTCTTGCATTGCTCTTTTTACAGCACCATCTTTATTAATTTGTGTACGAGAACCGATACAATCTTCTACTAATATCACTTGATAACCAGCATTTTGTAAATCAATCGTTGTCTGTAATACACAGATGTGTGCTTCTGTACCACATATAATAATATTTTTTTTGCCAGAATGTGCAATAAAATTTTTAATTTCTTCATTTTCATAGGCACTGAATGTAATTTTATCATATGCTTTTGTTTTTTCTGGTATTTTTAATGCTTCTTTTAACATAGGTACTGTTTCACCTAATCCTTTTCTATAATGTTCTGTTACAATGCAAGGAACGTTTAGTGCTAATAAGCCAGTACAAAGTTTTTTAGTATTTTCTAAAAGCTGCTCTTTTTCTAAAATACTGGGGATAAGTTTTTCTTGATCGTCAATGACAATACACATTGTATTTTCTTTTTTAATTCGCATAAAAATTCTCCTTATTTTTGTTGTTATGATAAATGCAATATTAGTATAACAGATTTTACCAGCGTTTGAAAAGAAAAATATTTATATATTTTTTATTTTTGGTCATACTATTTTTGTAACAAATATGATTTATATTTTTAGGAGGAATTCATTATGCAAACTGCAAACGAATGTATTAGATGTAGTGTAACAAATTGTAAATACCACTGTGGTTCAAAAGATTACTGTTCTTTAAAAAGTATCCAAGTAGGTACTCATGAAACAAATCCAACAATGGATCAATGTACTGACTGTCAATCTTTCGTATTGAAATAATTTCATTAAAAAAGCTCCTTATTATGCCCTATTGGTACAATAAGGGGCTTTTATTTGTTTTTAAATTGATTTATTATATAAATATAAGTATTTTGAAAAGGTGGGCATATATATGGAAAATATACAGCAAATGATAAATGACATACAACCTCTTTTTGAAAAGACAATGAAAGAGGCAAAACAATATCAAGATAATTTAATAAAGCCTATTGGCAGTTTAGGAAGATTAGAAGAATTAGCAATTACAATTTCTGGAATTACAGGAAGCATACAAAATAAATTGGATAAAAAAGCAATTATAGTGATGTGTGCAGATAATGGAGTTTATGAGGAAGGTGTTAGCACAGCACCACAAGAAGTAACAGCAGTACAAACGTATAATATGTTGGAGGGAATGACAGGAATTTCTATATTATCAAGACAATTAAATATAGATTTAAAAATTGTAGATATCGGAATTAACGGCAATGTAATACATAAACAACTTATTTATAAAAAAATTAATTATGGTACAAAAAATAGTGCAAAAGAAGAAGCTATGACAAAGCAAGAAATGGAAAAAGCAATTTATACAGGTTTTGAATTGGTAAAACAACTAAAACAACAAGGTTATACTATATTAGGAACAGGAGAAATGGGAATTAGCAATACTACAACGGCAACATCTGTGATTATAGCATTAACAGGCTGTAATGTAGAAGAAGCAACAGGAAAAGGGGCAGGACTAACAGAAGAATTATTTCAAAAGAAAAAAGAAGTTTTAAAAAGAATATTACAATTACATCATACTATGGATAAAAAAAATGCTTTTGAAGTAGTACAAAAAATAGGCGGATTTGATATTGCAGGACTTATGGGTTGTTTTTTAGGTGCAGCTTATTATAGAATACCTATTATAGTAGATGGTGTAATATCCATTAGTGCAGCATTAGCAGCGTGTGTATGTCAGCCTTTGGTAAAACAATATTTATTAGCTTCTCATCAGTCAGCAGAACCTGCATATCACATTGCAGCAAAACAAATTGGTTTACGTCCTTATTTTCAACTAGAGATGAGATTGGGAGAAGGCACAGGTTGCCCTTTTACAATGTATTTAGCAGAAGCAGCAACAAAAATTATGGCAGAAATGGCAACATTTGAACAGGGGAATGTAGACAAATCAAATTACATAGATATTAGAGAGGATAAAACAATATGATATTAGTAACAGGAGGCGACAGAAGTGGAAAAAGTGCTTTTGCAGAAGATTTAGCAAAAAAAGTAAATGGAAATGTACTTTATATTGCTACAGCAAAAGTAACTGATGAAGAAATGGAGCATCGCATTTTGAAGCATAAACAACGTCGGCCAGAATATTGGGATACGCTAGAAAGTTATATCAATTTAGCAGAAAAGATAAAAAATGCAGAAAATAAATATTGTTGTATATTATTGGATTGTATTACATTACTTTTAACAAATTTGATATTTGAATATAGTGAAGCAGATGATGTTGAGAAAATGGATTTTATGAAACTAGAAAATAAAATATTATTGGAGTTAAAAGAAATAGCAGAAATTTGTAGTGCGTCAAAAAGTGAAATAATTATTGTAACAGGGGAAATAGGATTAGGAATTGTTCCAATGGATAAACTGAGTAGATATTTTAGGGATATGATGGGAAATGTCAATCAGATATTAGCACAAAAAGCAAATGAAGTATATTTTGTAGTATCTGGTATTCCTATGAAAATAAAGGGGTGATAACATTGCAATTATTTTGGAGTACAGTTAGCTTTTTAACAATATTACCAGTACCTACTTCAAATAAAATATTACCTCAACAAGAATTTTCAAAAGGAATTTTATTTTATACACTAATAGGACTTTTGGTAGGACTAATTGACTATGTTTGTTATGGAGCAATGGTATTTTTTTTCAAAATGCCTTTCATAGGGGCAGTTTTTGCAGTACTTTCTGAAACGATAGTAACAGGAGGATTTCATTTAGATGGTTTAGCAGATACTTGTGATGGTTTTTTCTCTGCAAGAAAAAAAGAAAAAATGCTTGAAATTATGAAAGATAGTAGAGTAGGCACAAATGGAGCATTAGCATTACTGTTTGATATTATATTAAAAATAGTATTTTTGGTATCAATGGCAGAAAGTGATGGATATTTAGCAGTATTGCTTGCACCAGTAGCAGGAAAAATGGCAACACCTATACTAATGAAAAGTAATTATGCTAAAGAGCAGTCTGGCTTAGGTAGTTTATATTTAACAAAAAAATATACAAAATATATGATAACATCAGTTTTAATAGGAATAGCACTTTTAGCAGGATTTCTAAGAATGAAAAGTATTTTGCCTATATTGACAGTATTACTTTTTGGTTTTCTTTTTAGAGAATATTGTCAGCATAAAATTGGAGGTATGACAGGAGATACATTAGGAGCAGGTTATGAATTTTCAGAAATTGTATTTTTAGCAGTAATGACTTTACAAGGGGGAATAATATGAAATTATATTTAGTGCGTCATGGACAAACAGATATGAATAAAGAAAAATTATATTACGGCTGGACAGATTGCCCTATTAACGAAGTAGGAATAAAACAAGCACAAACATTATATGGATTTTTTAAAAATGTAATATGTGATAAAGTAATTACAAGTGATTTAAAACGTTCTGTAGAAACAGCAGAAATTATTACAAAAGGAAAGAATATTGTTTTAGATAAAAGAAAAGAGTTCAGAGAATTAAATTTTGGACTTTGGGAAGGAAAACATTATAAAGTATTACAAAAGGAATATCCAGAAGCCTTTGAACAGTGGGGAAAGGATTGGAAAAATTTTTGTATTCCTGAGGGAGAAGCATTTTTTACATTTTATGAAAGAATTAGAAAAGCGTTAGAACAAGTAATAAAAGAAACAGAAGAAAATGAAACGGTGCTTTTAGTGACACACAATGGTGTTATGAGTGCTATGCTTTGTGTTTTAACAGGAGCAGGATATGATGGTTTTTGGAAGTTCTTTTTAGAGCAAGAAACCTATTCTCTTGTGTCTGTGACAAAAGGACATATTACAATAGAAAAAATAAATTGCCCTGTAAAGAATTTTTGAAAGTATTGCGGTTCTTTTTTTGTTGTGGTAGTATAAAATAGAAAATTTTGTAATATAACTGCAAAGGGGAGAATGGTATGAAAAAATTAGAAATGCTTTATGAAGGAAAAGCAAAAAAAGTGTACAAAACAGAAGATGAAAATTTGTATATTGTAGATTACAAAGACGATGCAACTGCATTTAATGGATTAAAAAAGGGTTCTATTGCAGGAAAAGGTGTTATCAATAATAAAATGACAAATATTGTATTTCAATATTTAGCAGAAAATGGTGTTGAAAATCATTTTGTAAAAGAAATTAGTGATAGAGAAACACTTGTAAAAAAAGTAAAAATTGTACCATTAGAGGTTATTGTAAGAAATATTGCAGCAGGGAGCTTTTCTAAAAAGTTTGGGGTAGAGGAAGGCACATCATTAAAAAATGCTGTATTAGAGTTTTCTTATAAAAATGACGCTCTAGGTGACCCTATGATTAATGATATGCAAATTACAGCCATTGGTATTGCGACAGAACAAGAATTGAAAACAATTTCTGAAAGTGCATTAAAAATAAATGAATTGATGAAAAAATTCTTTATAGAAAGAGATATTATATTAGTAGATTTTAAAATAGAATTTGGTAAATATGGTGATAAAATAATACTTGCTGATGAGGTTTCTCCTGATACCTGTCGCCTTTGGGACGCAAATACAAAACAAAAATTAGATAAAGATAGATTTCGTAGAGATTTGGGCGGTGTAGAAGAAGCCTATGAAGAAGTTTGGAGAAGAATTACATCAAAATAAAGCACACTTTTGAAAATTGTAAATATTTGGGGTGAATTATGGAATTAAATATAAATTCACCTGCCTATTTTAAAGAGCATTATGGTGTCGACGATGAAGTATATAAATTTTGCCAAAAAGCATATGTTTTTTTTAAGGATAAGGAATATAGCGATACTTTACATATTATTGGCATCATTCCTGTTGTAGCTCCACAGGAAATATATGATAGCGGAAAATGGAAAGAAAATATCAAATTTCTTTGTAATAAAAGTATTGTTAGTATAACAATTAGAATGAACTTTGAAAATTACTATAAAGCAGATAGTTTAGGAAAAGTAGAGCAAACAAAAGAAATGATTTTGACAGCGGTAAAACAAATTAAATCTAAAGGTAATTTTAATTATGATAAATTCAAAAAGGATTTATTGTACTTAAAGTAATCGAATTTCAGTTTACAAAGCTGTTAAACAAACAAAAAATTCATAATTGTATACAGAAATATGTATTATGCTTTAAGTCTTATTCAATAGAAATACTTTTCTGAAAAAAGACAAATAAAAAGGTGATATTTATGAATAAAAAAATAGTTGCTGTTTTATTATCTTTTATGATTTTTACTATAAATTGCTATGCAAATGAAATGCAACAGCCTATAGTAAATACAGTTATTACGAATGACTATGATACTGTATATTTTCCTAAATTTTTATCATTTGAAGCAAAAAGTAATTTGTTTTATTTAGAAGGGGAAGCATTTGAAACAAATCATTATCCTTATCTGTTAGAAAATGGTATGATAATGATACCTTTAAGAGATTTGTTTGATGTTATTCGAAAGGCAGAAAAAACATATCATTTAACAGCGTGTGATTTAATATGGTATGAAAATACAAAACAAATAGAATGTCATATAGCACAAAGATGTAGTATGATACAAATAGAGAACAGCAAAATTTCATTCAATGGAGAAAAAGCTAGAGCGTTGGCATATCCTCTTGTGAATAAAGAAAATACAATTTATATTTCATTAAAGGATATTGCAGTTATGTTTGGAAATAGTTTTTCTCAAAATTTTTATGATATAGAAAATAATAGATTTGGTGTCTGGGTATAATCATTACTCAAATATGGAAAGGAGTATACAAATGAAACAACAATATCAGTCTCCATTAAATACAAGATATGCAAGTAAAGAAATGTCCCACTTATTTTCACAAGAGTTTAAATTTCAAACATGGAGAAAATTGTGGATTGCTTTAGCAGAAGCAGAAAAAGAACTAGGACTTGCTATTACAGAAGAACAAATTGAGGAAATGAAAGCACATCAATATGATATTAACTATGAAGTGGCAGAAGCAAGAGAAAAAGAAGTACGTCACGATGTTATGAGCCATGTATATGCTTTTGGAAAGCAAGCACCAAAAGCAGAGGCTATTATTCATTTGGGAGCAACAAGCTGTTATGTAGGAGATAATACAGATATTATTATTATGACAGAAGCAATGAAACTTATTAGAAAGAAATTATTAAATGTCATAAATGAGCTTTCAAAATTTGCTTTAGAATATAAAGATATGCCAACATTAGGATTTACACATTTTCAGCCAGCACAAACTACAACAGTAGGAAAAAGAGCAACGCTTTGGCTGCAAGATTTAATGATGGATTTAGAAGATATAGAATTTCAAATTAGTAAAGCGAAATTGTTAGGCTCAAAAGGTACTACGGGTACACAAGCTAGCTTTTTGGAATTATTTGATGGAGATAAACAAAAAGTGAAACAATTAGATGATATTATTGCCAATAAAATGGGATATACAAATTATTTTAAAGTATCAGGACAAACCTATCCTAGAAAATTAGATGCTCAAATATTAAATGTACTTTCTTCTATTGCACAAAGTGCTTTTAAATTTAGTAATGATATTAGATTGTTACAACATTTAAAAGAAATTGAAGAACCTTTTGAAAAAAGTCAAATAGGTTCTTCCGCTATGGCATATAAAAGAAATCCTATGCGTTCTGAAAGAATAGGTTCTCTTGCGAGATATGTCATTGCAGACGCTATTAATCCAGCAATCACATCTTCCATACAATGGTTTGAGAGGACATTAGATGACTCTGCAAATAAAAGAATTAGTGTACCAGAAGCATTTTTATGTGTAGATGCGATATTGACATTGTATAGAAATGTAGTAGATGGTTTGGTAGTATATCCTAAAGTAATTAGAAAACATCTGAATGATGAACTACCATTTATGGCAACAGAAAATATTATGATGGACGCTGTAAAAAAAGGTGGAAACAGACAAGAACTGCATGAAAGAATTAGAGTACATTCTATGGAAGCAGGAAAAATGGTTAAAATGGAAGGAAAGCCTAATGATTTACTACAAAGAATTGCAAATGATACTATGTTTGGTATGACTATGGAAGAATTAGAAGCTATTATGATACCAGAAAACTTTGTTGGTATTGCACCAGAACAAACAGAAAATTATGTTAAAAATTTTGTACAGCCTGTGCTAGACAAAAATAAACAACTTTTAGAAGAAGAAGGAGAAGAAGTAAGAGTGTAATCTCTAAAGTGACAGTAATAGAGGAGGAATATTTGTGAATATAAAAAAGATAACACTTCTATTTTTGACAATTATAACAGTTTTTTTTAATTCTTATATGATATTTGCAAATGAAGATAATACTGTTACAAATGAAACAGATACTGTAAGTACAGGTCTATATGTTAGTGATGTTTTTGAAAGTGATTATACCTTAGATAAAAAAGATGGAAAATATGTTAATTTTTATATAGAAAATAGAGGAGATATTGCAGTTTTAGCTACTATAAATGGAGAAGAAGAACGTATTTTTAATCCAAATGACAAAGGACATATTTATGTAAAAGTAAATAATAGTATATTTGGAAAAAGTAAAGAATATACATTTAGAGCAGTATCGGAACCAGTTGGTGCAGAAATAAAAATATACTATATCATTGCTCAAAGAGATAGTCAGTAACGCTGTAAATATTTTTGTAAATATTTCTTGCATTTAATAGTATAAGGTGCTATACTAAAAGCAGTATCAATAGATTTTTATATCAAAAGAGTGGGTGAAAACCCACTCTTAAATTTTGTTATGAGGTGAGTTTGTGGCGAAACAAAATAATACAGAAAAAAAGGTATTAGCGATATTAGAGCCTATATTAGAAGAAAAAGCATTGGAATTAGCAGATTTAGAATTTGTAAAAGAAGGCCCTAATTGGTATTTAAGAGTATATATTGATAAAGATGGTGGTGTTACCATTGAGGACTGTGAAAATGTAAGCCGCATTTTGGAAAAAAAATTGGACGAGACAGACCCTATTGAACAGGCTTATATATTAGAAGTAAGTTCTCCAGGCATTGACAGACCATTAAAAAAACCAGAACATTTTGAAAAATATATTGGAGAAATCATTGACATAAAATTGTATAAACCATTAGAAGGCAAAAAAGAATATCAAGGAGAATTAAAACAATTTGATAATGGTGTAATTACCATAATAGAAGAAGATGGAACAGAAAAGCAGTTTGTACAAAAAGAAACGGCAAGTGTTCGTTTAGCAGTCATATTTTAGTTTACTGTCCGTTGTGAATGTATTTTTGGAACACAAAAATACAAATAGTATAAAAAGGAGAAATTAAAAAAATGGATAGAGTAGAATTTATAAATGCGTTAAACCAAATTGAAAAGGAAAAAGGCATTGATAAAGAAGTTATATTTGAAGCGATAGAAACTTCTCTTGTATCAGCTTGTAAAAAAAATTTTGGTACAAGTCAAAATATAAAAGTTGTAATTAACCGTGAAACAGGAGATGTTGCTTGTTATGCACAAAAGGAAGTGGTGGAAGAAGTAGAAGATAAAATGCTTCAGATTTCTTTAGAAGATGCAAGAAATATCAATCCTTATTTTATTATAGGTGATATTATTGATATTGAAGTAACACCAAAGAATTTTGGCAGAATTTCAGCACAAACTGCGAAACAGGTAGTCGTACAGAAATTTAGAGAGGCAGAAAGAGAAATACTTTATAATCAATACATTACAAAAGAAAAAGATATTATGACAGGCATTGTACAAAGACGAGAAAGAAAAAATGTGATTGTACAGTTAGGAAAAATTGATGCGATATTAACACCAAATGAACAAATTCCTTTTGAAGAATATAATTTTATGGATAGAATAAAAGTTTATGTTTTAGAAGTAAAACAAAGTACAAAAGGTCCTCAAATTTATGTTTCCAGAACACACCCAGAATTAGTAAAAAGACTTTTTGAGCAAGAAGTACCAGAGGTATATGATGGAACAGTAGAAATAAAAAGCATTGCCAGAGAGGCAGGCTCTAGGACAAAAATTGCAGTTTACACAAAAGATAAAAATGTAGATGCTTTAGGAGCTTGTGTAGGACAAAATGGTTATAGAGTAAATGTTATTGTAAATGAATTACACGGTGAAAAAATAGATGTTATTAACTGGAGTGAAGACCCTAAAGAATTTATTGCAGCTGCATTAAGTCCTTCTAAAGTAGTGGCTGTTTCTATCAATGAGCAGGAACAAAGTGCGAAAATTGTAGTGCCTGACCATCAGCTTTCTCTTGCAATAGGAAAAGAAGGACAAAATGCAAGACTTTCAGCAAAATTAACAGGTTGGAGAATTGATATTAAAAGTGAAACGCAAGCAAGAGAAACAAACTTTTTAGAAAATGATGAAAACAATATGGAACTAATAGATAATGAGCAAGAGAGTGAAAATGAAAGTGAACAAGAAAGAATGTTACGTTTATGTCAAGAAGCTTTTGCAGATTTAGAAGAACCAGAAGAAAAGAAAAATATAAGTGAAATATCTGAAGAAATACAAGAAACTATGGAAAATGATGTATCACAACAGCTTCATGAAATAGAAGAACAACAACAATAATTATAGTAAAATTCTTTGAAAAGCTTTCTTTCCAGAAAGCGTGAAAGGAGGTTTTATTTATGAAACAAAGAAAAATTCCATTGAGAAAATGTACTGGCTGTCAAGAAATGAAAAATAAAAAAGAAATGATACGCATTGTACACAATGATGAAGGGGAATTTTTTTTGGACGCAACAGGAAAAAAGCCAGGACGTGGTGCATATATCTGCCCTAATATAGAGTGTTTAGAAAAAGCACAAAAATCAAAGGGATTAGATAGGTCTTTTAAAAAAGCTGTACCTAAAGAGGTTTATGAACAATTAGCAGAACAATTACGTGGTGAGATAAAAAATGGATAAAATATATTCTCTTTTGGGACTTTGTCAAAAGGCAGGTAAAGTAGTTTCAGGTGAAGTTGGCTGTGAATTAGCAATTAAAAATAAAACAGCGAAATTACTTTTATTAGCAGAAGATGCCTCAGCAAATACTCAAAAAAAATTTCAAAATAGTGCCGCTTATTATCATATACCAATTTTTGTATTAGGTTCTAAAGAAAGAATTGGTAGTGCATTGGGAAAAGAAAGCAGAGCTATATTAGCAATAACAGAAGAAGGATTTGCAAAAAACATATTACAGAAAATAGTACAATAAAATTATTGGAGGTGGAGCAATGCCTAATATTAGAATTTATGAGCTTGCAAAAATGTTAAAAATAGAAAACAAAGAATTAATTGAAAAATTGAAAGAACTAGGTATTGAAGTAAAAAGCCATATGAGCGGTTTAAAAGAAGAAGATGCAGCAGTTGTTATGGAAGTATTTGGATTAAAACAAAATCAAGATACTATTATAGCACAGGAAAAAACAACAGAAGAACAAAAAACAGAACAAAATAAACAAGAGTATCAAAATAATAAAAAAGGGAAAAATAAAAAAGAAAAAAATCATAAACAAGATTTTTCTAAAACAGAAGAAAGACAAATTGTAGAGGAAGAAAACAAAGAGGAAGAAGATGTAGCAGTAAAATATATCAACGAAAATCCTACTGTAAAAGAACTTGCGGAAGTACTTGGAAAAAACGCATCAGAAATTGTAAAATCTTTTATGAAAAAGGGAATTATGGCAGCTATTAACCAAAATATTGAATTTGATATGGCAGTTGCTATTGCGGAAGAATTTGATATTATATTAGAAAAAGAACAAGAAAAGGACATTATGGAAGAAGTGTTCGGACAAGAGGAAGAAGATGACGAAAAAGATTTAAAAGAAAGACCTCCTGTTGTAGTTGTTATGGGACACGTTGACCATGGTAAAACTTCTCTTTTAGACTCCATTCGTCACAGTAGTGTGACAAGCAATGAAGCAGGCGGTATTACGCAGCACATAGGTGCTTATACAGTACAAATTGATGGAAAACCAATTACTTTTTTGGATACACCAGGACACGAAGCATTTACTGCTATGAGAATGAGAGGAGCACAAATTACAGATATTGCTGTATTAGTTGTAGCAGCCGACGATGGTGTTATGCCTCAAACAATAGAAGCGATTAACCATGCAAAAGCGGCAGGTGTAGATATTATTGTTGCTATCAATAAAATGGATAAACCATCTGCAAATCCTGACAGAGTAAAACAGGAATTAACAGAGTATGGTCTTTTGGCAGAAGATTGGGGCGGCGAAACAATTTGTGTTCCAGTTTCTGCGGTAAATAAAGAAGGTATTGACCAACTTTTGGAAATGATTACATTAGTTGCAGAAATGAAAGAATTAAAAGCAAACCCTAATAAAAAAGCAAGAGGTGCTATTGTAGAGGCACAACTTGATAAAGGTAGAGGTTCTGTTGCTACTGTATTAGTACAAAATGGTACACTTCACGTAGGTGACCCTATTGTAGCGGGCAGTGCTTATGGTAAAATTAGAGCAATGACAGATGACAAAGGCAGACGTGTAAAAAAGGCTGGCCCTTCTACACCTGTGGAAATTTTAGGACTTTCAGAAGTACCTACAGCAGGTGATACTTTTTATGTAGCAGAAAATGAAAAACAAGCTAGACAAGTTGCAGAAAGTGTTGTGGCAAAAAATAGAGAAAATCTAATAAAAGATACCCCACAAAAAGTATCTCTTGATGATTTATTTACACAAATACAATCTGGAAATGTAAAAGACTTGAATGTTGTAGTAAAAGCAGATGTACAAGGCTCTGTTGAGGCAGTACGTCAAAGTTTAGAAAGACTTTCCAATGAAGAAGTGCGTATTCGTATTATTCATGGTGGCGTAGGTACTATTACAGAATCTGATGTTATGCTGGCATCTGCATCAAATGCTATTATTATTGGTTTTAATGTGCGTCCTGAGCCTGCTGCAAAATTATTTGCAGATGAAGAAAAAGTTGATGTTCGTCTATATAGAGTAATTTATAATGCTATTGAAGATATTACAGCAGCTATGAAAGGTATGCTTGACCCAGTATATGAAGAAAAAGTATTGGGACACGCAGAAATTCGTCAACTCTTTAAAGCTTCTGGTGTTGGCAATATTGCAGGAAGTTATGTATTAGATGGAAAATTCGAAAGAAATTGTCAGGCTAGAATTACAAGAGATGGTATTGTAATATTTGAAGGAGAATTGGAAAGCTTAAAGCGTTTTAAAGATGATGTAAAAGAAGTTGCAGCAGGATATGAATGTGGCCTTGTATTTAAAAAATTTAATGATATTAAAGTAGGCGATTTTGTAGAAGCATTTAAAATGGTAGAAGTACCAAGATAAATAGGAGAAAAAATATGAAAAATAATAACAGAATTTCTCGCATTAATGATGAAATTATGAAAGAACTTTCTCAAATAATACGTTTTGAAGTAAAAGACCCTCGTATTAATGCTATGACAAGTGTAATACGAGTGGATACAACTACAGATTTAAAATATTGTAAAGTATTTGTATCTGTGTTAGGAAATGAAGAAGAAAAACAAAATGTTATGAAGGGATTAAAAAATGCAGGCGGTTTTATAAGACATTTAGTAGCAGAGAGAATAAATTTGCGTTTTACACCAGAATTGCAGTTTAAATTAGATGAAAGTACAGAATATGCTATTCATATGAACCAGCTTATGGAACAAGTTGCAAAAGAGAGAGAAACAAGGAAATCTGGTGAATAAAAATGAATAATACATTTGAAGAAATAAAAGAAGCATTACAGTATTGCCAAAGTATTGCCATTGGGGGACATCAAAACCCTGATGGCGATGCAGTAGGTGCTTGCTTTGCTCTTGCCTATGCTTTACAGAAACAAGGAAAAAATGTATCTGTTGTTTTAGAAGAATTTTCGAATAAATATGATATTATTGCAGATAAAAATTTGTTATTGCCAAAAGAAAAATATGCAGATGCGACATTTGATGCCTTTGTAGCATTAGATAGCGGAGATAAGCAACGTTTAGGGGAGGCACAACAAATTTTTGATAAAACAAAACAGAAAATAAATATTGACCATCATATTAGTAATACGTATTTTGGTAAATATAATTATGTAAATAGCGATGCTTCTTCTACTTCAGAAATTATATATCAATTTTTAAGAGATGATGCTGTATTCAATCAACAAATTGCCTCAGCACTTTATGCAGGTATACTCTATGACACAGCAGGTTTTCGCCATAGTTCTACAAGTCCTATAACAATGACAGCAGCAGCAGAATTGATGACATATTCTATTCCAGCAAATAAAATTTATACTACATTTTTTGACAATAGAACTTTTTCAGAGTTAAAGCTGTTAGGCAGAGCATTTGAAAAAGCAGAAAAATATTTTAATGAAAATGTAATTTATACTTTTTTGACGCAACAGGATATAAAAGAATGTCATGGTACAAGTAAAGAAGTAGATAGTATTGTTAATTTTATAAAAGGGGTAGAAGGCATAAAAATTGCTTGTTTTATTTACCAAAAAGGAGAAAACGAAGTAAAAGCAAGTTTTAGAGGAGAAGACGGATTTGATGTCTGTAAATTAGCTCAAAATTTTGGTGGAGGCGGTCATGTTAAAGCAGCTGGTTGTACTATTTATAGTACAATAGAACAAGCATGGCATGAGATACAGTTAAAAATAGCTGAATTGTTTTAAGGGGAAAATTATGGACGGAATTTTCAATATTTATAAACAAAAAGGGTTTACTTCTCATGATGTCGTTGCAGTAGTACGTAAAATAATACAACAGAAAAAGGTAGGACATACAGGCACATTAGACCCTGATGCAGAAGGAGTTTTGCCTATTTGTGTAGGAAAAGGCACAAAATTAGCTGATTATATTATGAATGGAAAAAAGAGTTATAAAGCCGTTGTAGTATTGGGCACAACTACAACAACAGAAGATGCTTCTGGTGAAATATTACAGAAAAAAGAAGTTGTATTTGAACAACAAAAAATAGAAGAAGTAGTATATTCTTTTTTAGGTACTTATTGTCAAACTCCTCCTATGTATTCTGCGATTAAAGTAAATGGTAAAAAATTATATGAGTTAGCAAGAGAAGGAAAAGAAATAGAAAGAAAACAAAGAACAATTACAATATTTGATATTAACATTACGAAATTTATGCCACCTGACCAATTTGAAATAGATGTTGCTTGTTCAAAGGGAACTTATATTAGGACACTTTGTGTAGATATTGGAAAAAAATTGGGTTGTGGTGCACATATGGGTTCTCTTTTGAGAACTTCTTCAGGCATGTTTTCTTTAGATACTGCTATCACATTAGATAAGTTAAAGGAACTAGCAGAAAAAAATGAGTTGCAAAAAGCATTAGTTTCTTTAGAAAAAGCATTGGAGCAGTATAGCAGTATTGTAGTATCGTCTAAAGGAAATAAACTATTATACAATGGAAATAAAATTTATGAACATTTTTTTGAAAAAGTAAATGGAACAATCATACAAGGACAGACTGTGTTAGGATATGATAGTCAAAATGTATTAATTGGTATATATGAAATCATAACAGAAAAAAATGGGCTATGTATGAAGCCTTTAAAAATATTACTTTAAAGGAGTCAATCATGAAACATATAACAGATACAAATATTACACAGCAACAGCCTACAGCAGTTACAATAGGCAATTTTGACGGCTTGCATATGGGGCATAGAGCTTTAATTCGTTTGACAAAACAATTTGCAAAAGAAGAAGATTTAAAAAGTGTTGTATTATCCTTTTCTCCTCACCCTATGTTTGTTTTTGGAAGAAAGCCAGACTTTGCACTTGTTATGGCACCTTCTGAAAAAGAATATATGATGGAGAAAATGGGAGTAGATATTTATATTGAATATCCTTTTGATAAAGAGTTTTCTTCTATGACAGCTGAAGAATTTGCTTGTAATTTAATATTTGAACAATTAAATTGTAAAGTGCTTATTGTAGGAGAAAATTACAAATTTGGAAAAAATCAATCTGGAGATTATGAACTTTTAAAAGTTCTAGGAGAACAAAGAGGCGTAAAAGTAATTTATGTACCTTCTGTATTGTTTGAAGGGGATAGAGTAAGTAGTACAAGAATACGTCAATGTTTAAAAGATAAAAATTTAGAAGAAGCAAATCGTATGTTAATTTCTCCTTATTTTATATTAGGAGAAGTAGCACAAGGAAAAAAATTAGGCAGAACAATAGGATTTCCTACTGTCAATATCAAAGCACATACTAAAAAATTATTTCCTCCTAATGGTGTTTATGCTACAAAAACACTCCACGACGGTAAGCTATATTACGGAGTTACAAATATTGGGAAAAACCCTACTGTCGATGGAACAACGAAAGTAGTAGAAACATATCTTTTTGATTTTAAAAAAATGGTTTATGGAGAAACGATACAAACATATTTTTTTAAATTTATAAGAGAGGAGCAGAAATTTCCTTCTGTAGAAGCACTAAGAGAACAGATGGAAAGAGATGCAGAAAGTGCAAAACAATATTTTGCTTCTAAAGAATATGATGTTTGGCGTGAAAAACAATGATATTTATAGAAACAGACTTGTCAAGTATTAAAAAATGTGATACACTAAAGAAGCTGTAAAACCAATGCCCAGTATTTGGAAGCTCCGACCATTTACTTAGCGTTTGGGGATACGAATATTATTATTATTTTAAGGAGGCTTTTTATTATGCCAGCAATTAACAAACAAGAAATTATACAAAAGTATGGAAGAACACCATCTGATACAGGTTCACCAGAAGTACAGATTGCGTTGTTAACAGCAAGAATTACATTATTGACAGACCATTTAAAAACACATAAAAAAGACCATCATTCCAGACGTGGCCTTTTGAAAATGGTTGGTCAAAGACGTGGTCTTTTGAATTACTTAAAAGATAATGATATTGAAAAATATCGTGAATTGATTAGTAATTTAGGATTAAGAAAGTAAAAAATGACAAGAGTAGAGAGGAGAATTTTTCCTCTCTATTCTATTATCAAAATGAGAAGCGTCACTATAGATTTCCAGCTTTGCAAACATATTTTGTTTTATGTTGATAAAGCTGAAGGTCTATAGTGCGAAAAAAGATTTATGTAAAGGAGATTTTTTATGTATAGAAGCTATACTATGGAATTAGCAGGCAGAACATTGACTGCTGAAATTGGCAGAGTAGCAGAATTAGCAAATGGTGCTGTATTGCTTCGTTATGGAGAAACTGTTGTATTAGTAACAGCAACTGCATCTGAAAAACCAAGAGAGGGTATTGACTTTTTTCCATTAAGCATTGATTATGAAGAAAGACTTTATTCTGTAGGAAAAATACCAGGAGGATTTATTAAAAGAGAAGGAAGGCCTTCTGAAAAAGCAATATTGACTTCTAGGTGTATTGACAGACCTATGAGACCCCTTTTTCCAAAAGATTATAGAAATGATGTTAGCATTGTTGCTACAGTAATGGCAGTAGACCAAGACTGTTCACCAGAGGTAACTGCTATGATTGGTGCAGCTTTGGCATTAAATATTTCTGATATACCATTTACTGACCCTGTAGGTTCTGTTAATATTGGTTATTGTGATGGGGAGCTTGTTGTCAATCCTACAGCAGAACAAAAAGAAACAACACTTTTATCATTAACAGTATCTTCTAAAAAAGATAAAGTAATGATGATAGAAGCAGGAGCTTATGAAATTCCAGATGATTTAATGATGAAAGCAATTCGTCTTGCACATGAAGAAAATGGAAAGATTGTAAAATGGATAGAAGAAATTGTTGAAAAAGAAGGAAAAGAAAAAGCACCTTATGAAGAACATATTATTCCAGAAAATGTCTACAATATGATTAGGGAATATATTACAGATGCTCGTATGGAAGAAGCAGTTTATGCAGAAAAGAAACAAGACAGAGATGCCAAAATAAAAGCAATTACAGAAGAAGTCAATGAAAATCTTACAGAAAAATTGATAGCAGAAGTAGGAGAAGAAACAGACATTGTTACATTGATTGATGAAACAATTTATAAATTTGAAAAAAGTACAGTAAGAAGAATGATATTGAGAGAACATAAGCGTCCTGATGGTCGTGGTATTGAAGAAATCAGACCTCTTTCTGCAGAAGTAGATGTTTTACCAAGAGTACATGGTTCTGCATTGTTCTCAAGAGGACAAACACAAGCATTAACTGTTACAACATTAGGTGCTATTGCAGAAATGCAAAAATTAGATGGATTAGATGAAACAGAAACTTATAAAAGATATATTCATCACTATAATTTTCCAGGATTTTCAGTGGGAGAAGCAAAATCATCTAGGGGACCAGGACGTCGTGAAATTGGACATGGTGCTTTAGCAGAAAGAGCATTGTTACCTGTTATTCCAAGTGAAGAAGAATTTCCATATGCGATTAGATTAGTTTCTGATATTTTGAGCTCTAATGGTTCTACTTCTCAAGCAAGTATATGTGGTTCAACATTATCCCTTATGGCAGCAGGTGTACCTATTAAACGTCCTGTAGCGGGCATTTCAGTTGGACTTGTAACAGGAGAAGCAGATGATGATTTTATAGAAATTACAGACATTCAAGGATTAGAAGATTTCTTTGGAGATATGGACTTTAAAGTAGCAGGAACACATAAAGGTATTACAGCAATTCAAATGGATATGAAAATAAAAGGCTTAACATTTGAAATGATTGAACAGGCTTTTGCACAAACAGGCAGAGCTAGAGCATATATATTAGATGAAGTTATGGCAAAAGCGATTGCAGAACCTAGAAAAGAACTTTCTCCATATGCTCCTAAAATTGCAACTATGACCATTGATGTGGATAAAATTGCAGAAGTGATTGGAACAAGAGGAAAAGTGATTAAAAAGATTATAGAAGAAACAAACTGTGAAATTGATACAGAAGATGATGGCAGAATATTTATAAAGGGCAAAAATACAGACGATATTCAAAAAGCGATTGAAATGATTTCTGGCATTGTAATGGAGCCAGAGCCAGGAAAAACTTACAGAGGTACTGTAACAAGATTAATGGCATTTGGTGCTTTTGTTGAGATTGCTCCAGGAAAAGAAGGACTTGTTCATATTTCAAAATTATCTCCACAAAGAGTAGCAAAAGTAGAAGATGTTGTTTCTGTAGGAGATGCTGTAAGAGTAAAATTGCTTGAAATTGACAGTCAAGGCAGATTAAATCTTTCTGTAAAAGATGCAGATAAATAATAAATAATGACATAACAACAATGGGGTTGTATACAAAAAGACAGAAAATTACTGTCTATTGTTGCAGCCCTATTATTATGTATAAATATTAAAAAAATGCCTATGCTAATGCTAATTCGTTTTGATGGGAGAATAGTGATTATGGTAATTATAAAAAAATTAGATAATGGTGTTAAAGTAGTATTAGAAGAAATTGACTATGTGAGAAGTATTTCGTTTGGTATATGGGTAAGAAATGGTTCTCGCAATGAAAAACCAGAATATAATGGTATGTCACATTTTATAGAACATATGCTTTTTAAAGGAACAGAAAACAGAACAGCAAAACAAATTGCAGAAGAAATGGATGCTGTTGGAGGACAAATAAATGCCTATACTACAAAAGAATATACTTGTTATCATACAAGAGTATTAGACAAACATTTTGATAGAGCATTAGACGTAATAAGTGATATGTTTTTACGTTCTCGTTTTGAACAAAAAGATATTGAAAGAGAAAGAAATGTCATAATAGAAGAAATTAATATGTATGAAGATGCACCAGAAGAATTAGTGCATGATAGTTTGCAAGAAGCAATTTGGAAAGACAGTAGTTTAGGGCAGCCTATATTGGGTACTGTGGAAAGTATTTCAAAATTTCATACAGAAAATATGAAGGACTTTTTTGAAAAACGTTATCATACGGAAAATACAATAATTTCTGTAGCAGGACACTTTGATACAGAAGAAATGTTTTTAAAATTAAATAAAACATTAGGTCAGTGGAAAAGAAAAAATGATTTTGTGTATTATGATACGAAAACAATATATACACCTAATATTGTAAAAAGAGAAAAAGATATTGAACAAGTACATTTATGTATAGCTTTTCCAGCATTAGAAAGAGACCACTCTCAAAAATATGCTTTAGCGGTATTTAATACAATATTTGGCGGGGGTATGAGTTCTCGCTTATTCCAAAAGGTAAGAGAAGAAAATGGATTAACTTATACAATATATAGTTATACTTCTGCTTATGTAGACAGTGGTTTATTTGCTATTTATGCTGGCATGAATCCCAATCAAACGGAGAAAGTAATAGAATTGATATTTGATGAAATAAAAATATTAAAAGAAAATAAGCTTTCTCAAAAATTGATTGATGTGACAAAAGAACAAATGATTAGTAATTTTATTATAGGACAAGAAAGTACCGTTAATTTAATGACTGCTTCTGGTGCTTCTGTACTTTTAAGAGGATTTGTACAAGATACAGAAGAAATATTACAGCAAATTGAAAAAATAACAGCAGAAGATATACAAAAAGTAATAGAAAAGATATTTATAAAACAAAATATGAGTGTTTCTATTGTGGGAAATATAAAAAATGTTTGCTTAGAAAAAGCATTGGAAAATACTTTCTAATAAAATTGAATGACTTTGGAGAAGATAATTGTGCGGAAATCCGCTGCATTTATTTATTATTTTCTAAAGGAGGTTGTATCTATGAAAAATATCAACTGGATAGTATTAACATTAGTTATCATAGGTGCATTAAACTGGGGACTAATAGGATTTTTTGGATTTGATTTAGTAACATCTATATTTGGTGGTGCTTTTTTCTGGATTGCAAGAATTATATTTGCAGTTGTAGGATTAGCAGGAATATACGCATTAACATTTTATAAGGGTATATCATCAACATCATCACGATGATATTTTTTAGGGGCAATATTGCCCCGCATATGATAAAAAGTTACATAAAAAGGGAGTGTTTTTTTTGAAATTTACAAAAATGGAAGGCTGCGGAAATGATTATATTTATATCAACTGTTTTGAAGAAACTGTAACAAATCCACAGCAATTAGCGATAACAATGAGTGAAAGACATTTTGGTGTAGGAGCTGATGGCATTGTTATGATAATGCCAAGCGAAGAAGCTGATTTTAGAATGAGAATGTTTAATGCTGATGGTTCAGAGGGAGAAATGTGTGGTAATGCCAGCAGATGTGTTGGAAAATTTGTATATGATAGAGGTTTAACAAATAAAACAAACATTTCTCTTAGCACATTAGCAGGCATAAAATATTTACAATTACATATTAAAAATGGTGTAGTAGATACTGTTACAGTAGATATGGGAGAACCTATATTTGAAGGTAAAAAAATACCTACTTTAAGTGATAGAGAATTTATACAAAAAGAAATGTTGTCAGCAAAAGATAAAATATTTGAAATGACCTGTGTATCTATGGGAAACCCTCATGCAGTTACTTATGTGGAAAATACAGATACTTTTGAGGTAGAAAAATACGGAAGTATATTGGAAATTAATTCATTTTTTCCAAATAAAGCAAATATTGAATTTGTACAAGTAGTAGATGATACCCATTTAAAAATGAGAGTTTGGGAAAGAGGCTCAGGTGAAACAATGGCTTGTGGAACAGGTGCTTGTGCAACACTTGTGGCAACAGCAAGAAATGGTATTTGTAAAAGAGAAGCAGATATTATACTGTTAGGCGGAACATTGCATATTAAATGGGACGAAAAAGACAATCATGTTTATATGACAGGAGAAGCAAGATTTTGTTTTGATGGCATATGGTTGAAATAAAACAACAATCAAAATCATATGATTTTGTATACATATACCTATGAAAAAAAGAAGGAGGATTTTGTTATGAAAGAAAGTTATATTCAAAAATTGATTGCGGAAAGATTAGGGGGAAAAAAATTTGGAAAAGATACAGTTATTTATAAATTTGAAAAAATAAAAAGAGCAAGACGTCTTGCTGAACAAGAACACCCTGAAATGGCTATGATTGATTTAGGCGTAGGAGAACCTGATGCTATGGCAGATGAAGGTGTTATTAGAACATTAGCAGAACAGGCAGCAGTATGGGAAAATAGAGGATATACAGATAATGGTATACTAGAGTTTCAGCAAGCAGCAGCAGAATATATGAAAAAAGTATATCATGTAGAAGGAATTGACCCAGAAACAGAAATCTGTCATGCGATTGGTTCAAAACCTGCTCTTGCTATGATAGCACAATGTTTTATCAATCCAGGAGATGTAACGCTTATGACAGTACCAGGATACCCTGTTATGGGTACTATGACACAATGGTTAGGCGGAGAAGTTTATAATATGCCTTTGAAAAAAGAAAATAACTATTTGCCAGATTTAAAGGCAATTCCTAAAAATATTGTAAAAAAAGCAAAACTTCTTTACATCAATTATCCTAATAATCCTACAGGAGCATTTGCTACAAAAGAATTTTTTAAAGAAGTCATTGCATTTGCCAAAAAAAATAGTATACTGGTAGTACAAGATGCAGCTTATGCCGCATTAACATTTGATGGTACAGAACCATTAAGCATACTTTCTTTAGAAGGAGCAAAAGATGTTTGTATAGAAGTTCATTCTTTAAGTAAGGCATTTAATATGACAGGTTGGAGAATGGCTTTTGTAGTAGGTAATGCTCTAGCAGTAAAGGTATTTGCAACAGTAAAAGATAATAATGACTCTGGGCAGTTTGCTGCAATACAACTTGCTGGTAAGTATGCTATGGAACATACAGAAATTACAGAGGAAACAAATAAAAAATACTCTCGCAGACATGATATGCTTGTAGAAACATTGAGAAGTTTAGGTTTCGATGCAGTAAAACCGAAAGCCTCTTTTTATCTTTATTTTAAAGTACCAAAAGGAATAAAAGGGGGAGAAAGATTTAAGACAGGAGAGGATTTTAGCCAATATCTGATTAGAGAAAAATGTATTTCAACAGTGCCATGGGACGATGTAGAACATTGCGTCAGAATGACAGTAACATTTTTAGCATATGGCGAGCAGGAAGAAAGACAGGTTATGGAAGAAATAAAAAGAAGGCTTTCAGATGTAGAATTTGAATTTTAATGGCAATAGCAAAAACTGATTAGCGTGCCGAATTTATCGGAACGCTAATTTTGTACAAAAGTATAGGAGTGAAAAATAATATGGCAAAACAAACACAGCTTCATATATCGGAACAAACACCAGAAAGGGTGATATTAGTAGGTGTAGATTTAGAAAACAATGGAACAATGAACACAGAGGCTTGTTTAGATGAGTTAGAAGAATTGGTAAAAACTGCTGGTGCGATTACAGTAGCAAAAGTAATACAAAAAAGAGAAAGAATACACTCTGGTCATTATATAGGCAAAGGAAAAATGGAAGAAATCAAAATGATGATACAAACTTATGATGCTTCTGGTATTGTTTGTGATGATGAGTTGTCACCTGCCCAAATGAAAAATTTAGAGCAAATGCTTCAAACTAAAATTATGGATAGGACAATGGTCATATTAGATATTTTTGCTTCTCGTGCTATGTCAAAAGAGGGAAAAATACAAGTGGAATTAGCACAGCTAAAATATAGATTGTCAAGACTTGCTGGCATTGGTGCATCTATGTCCCGTTTAGGTGGAGGGATTGGTACAAGAGGTCCAGGAGAAACAAAATTGGAAACAAATCGTCGTCATATTAAAGATAGAATTGGAGAATTAAATCAAGAATTAAATCAAATTCAAACACATAGACAACTTTTAAGAAATCAAAGAAATAAAAAAGGAACACCATTGTTATCTTTAGTAGGCTATACTAATGCAGGAAAATCTACTTTAATTAATACACTTACAGATGCAGGTGTATTGGCAGAAGATAAACTTTTTGCTACATTAGATACTACTACTAGAAAAGTAAAATTACCGAATGGCACTGAAGTATTACTTACAGATACGGTAGGTTTTATACAAAAATTACCCCATCATTTAATACAAGCGTTTCGTGCTACATTAGAGGAATTAAATTTTGCAGATATTTTAATCCATGTAGTAGATGCTTCTAATGAAAATAGACAAGAGCAAATGGACGTGGTATATCAAACTTTAAAAGGGTTACATTGTGAAAAAACACCAGTAATAACAGTGTATAATAAAATAGATAAAAATGTACAAACACCTTTACCACTTGATGCTATTGCAAGGGATAAAGTAGCAATTTCTGCTAAAACAAAACAAGGTTTAGATACTATGCTTGAAAAAATAGAAATATTGTTAAAAAGTTTTCGCACATCTATGAAAGTTTTTTTACCTTATACAGAAGGCAGCCTTTTAAATATGGTACATGGAAAATGTGAGATTATGACAGAACAACATAAAGCAGAAGGGGTATATTTAGAGGTATATGCACAGGAAGAAATGGAAAATAGATTACAAAAGTATGTAATAGAATAATAAAATACTATTTTTATTATAAAAATTTTGACAAATTGATACGATATACAACAGTATATTTCATAAAATGGTGTAATATACTGTCGTATATTATCTAATTTGTTATAAATTGTACTATTTTGTAATAATATTTTAGTGGTATTTTATGTGAAAAGTCTATATAATATACTTCAGAAAATAAATACTCTAAATGTAAAGGAGAGAAACATGGAACGTATATTGACTTTTTGCAAAAAAATAATTGATGAAACAGGTCAAGAGCATCTTTTGTATTATTGGCTGTTAAAAAAGAAAACGAAAGGAACAGAAGATGCCATTTATGGTATAGAAATTACAAAATATAAGCAAGAACAATTAATTGAAAAAGAACAAATTGAAAGTTTATCTACATCAGAGAGTCGTGTTGTTGAATTGATACAAAAAATGGCACGAGGAAATGTAACACCTATGACATTGCTTCCCCTCGCAGATGATTTTCTATCTGCATAAAACACATACATACACACAGCAAAAGACCGCCCCTAATAAGGCGGTTTTTTGTTATATATCAAAAATTTGTAAAATATAGTGTTGTATTTCTATGCTATTATCTGTAAAATAGATAAAGTCGAGTAGGGGAATTATTTTACTCCTATCAGATAATTTTTAAAACATTAGTATATCTTAAAAAAACAGTTATATTACTAATGTCTAATAAAATACATATATTTGTAATTAAAAAAATTAGGAAGGGTGTAATATATGCAGGAAAAAATTTCTATAGTAGAGCTTTATGGTACAAATGTATTTAATGATGCACAAATGAGAGAACATTTACCTAAAAAA
Source organism: uncultured Clostridia bacterium (assembly GCA_910586765.1). Lineage (GTDB taxonomy): Bacteria > Bacillota > Clostridia > Lachnospirales > Anaerotignaceae > Coprocola. The sequence continues at coordinate 15,965 of CAJUJJ010000007.1, read as the reverse complement.
ATTTATACAGAGTTACAACATACTATTGAAGAAGGTGCAGAATTAAATGCTTCTGTAGCAGAAGTAGTAGCAAATGCTATGAAAGATTGGGCAATGGAAAGAGGTGCAACTCATTTTACGCATTGGTTTCAGCCTATGACAGGCATTACAGCAGAAAAACATGATTCTTTTTTAACAGTAAATAATGGAAAAGCAATTACAGAATTTTCTGGAAAGGAATTAATAAAAGGGGAATCTGATGCTTCTTCATTTCCTTCTGGAGGATTGAGAGCAACATTTGAGGCAAGAGGCTATACAGCATGGGATTGTACTTCTCCTGCATTTTTAAGAGAAGACTCAGCAGGGGTAACACTTTGTATTCCAACAGCATTTTGTTCTTATACAGGAGAAGCATTAGATAAAAAAACACCTTTACTTCGTTCTGTGGAAGCAATTAATAAGCAAGCATTGAGAATATTGCGTCTTTTTGGAAATACGACTTCTAAAAAAATTAATATTTATGCAGGTGCAGAGCAAGAATATTTTTTGATTGATAGAGAATTATATAAACAAAGAAAGGACTTAATATTTACAGGAAGAACGCTATTTGGTGCAGCTCCTCCAAAGGGACAAGAATTAGATGACCATTATTTTGGAAGCATTAAAGAAAGAATTGCAAAATTTATGAAAGAATTAAATGTTGAGTTATGGAAAATGGGCGTTTCAGCAAAAACACAACATAATGAAGTTGCACCAGCACAGCATGAACTTGCTTTAATTTATGATACTTGTAACATTGCTACTGACCATAATCAGCTTGTTATGAAATCTATGAAAAGAATTGCAAGCCATCATGGACTTGCTTGTCTGCTTCACGAAAAACCATTTGCAGGAGTAAATGGCAGTGGAAAACATAATAACTGGTCTATGGGTACAGACGATGGACAGAATTTATTAGACCCTGGTAAGACACCTCATGAAAATGCACAGTTTTTATTATTTTTAGTCGCAGTAATTAAAGCAGTTGATTTACATGCAGCATTAATTCGTCATTCTGCTTCAAATCCAGGTAATGACCATAGATTAGGTGCAGGAGAAGCTCCTCCAGCGATTGTTTCCATATTTTTAGGTGACCAATTGACAGATATTTTTGAACAAATAGAGCATGGGGAGGCAACTTCTAGCATACAAGGAGGCAAAATGAAAGTTGGTGTAAATACACTACCAACGCTGAAAAAAGATGCTACTGACAGAAACAGAACATCTCCTTTTGCTTTTACAGGAAATAAATTTGAATTTCGCATGGTACCATCTTCTGGTTCTATTTCTGGCCCTAACTTTATATTGAATACAGTAGTAGCAGATGTTTTAAAAGAATTTGCAGATGCGTTAGAAAAAGCAGAAGATTTTACGACAGCAGTACATGATTTAATTCATAAAACATATGTAGAACACAAAAGAGTAATATTTAATGGTAATGGATATTCTGAAGAATGGATTGAAGAAGCAGCAAAAAGAGGGTTACCTAATTTACCTACAATGGTAGATGCTATTCCAGCGTTGACATATGATGCTACTATAGAAACATTTGAACGTCATAAAGTATTAAGTCGTTTAGAATTGCAATCTCGAGCAGAAATTCATTATGAGTCTTACATCAAACAAATTAATATTGAAGCAAAAACAATGATAGATATTGCATCAAAGCAGATATTACCAGCAGTTGTAAAATATAAAAGTAGTGTAGCACAATCTTTAAGTATTGTAAAAGAAGTAGAAGGAGATATCAGTGTAGAAGAAAAATTACTATGTGATATTACAGAAAATATAAAACTATTTTATAAAAATTTAAGAATATTAGAACAAGAAACGGAAAAAGCACATCATTTGCAATGTTCTAATCAAGAGCAGGCTGTATTTTATCGTGACCATGTAGCTAAAGCGATGGAAGAATTAAGAAAGCCAGCAGATAAATTAGAGATGCTTGTAGATGAAAACATTTGGCCATTTCCAACTTATGGCGAACTTTTATTCAATATATAATATATTTTAAAATGACAAGAAATGTGTAGAATATAAGGATATATATGTTATAAAAATAAAATAAAGATAGTATTGTTGTTAGACAACAATGGTGAAAATAAAGAGTAAGACAGCTATTTCTTAGTGTATACAAGCCACGAAATAGCTGTCTTTTTATTAACAAACACCATAACATAAGAATATAAAAAAAGAACAAGCTTGTCGAACAATAAAAGGGTATTTTTGGCAAAAATCTAATAAAATACACAAAAATATACAAATAATCTAATAAAAATAAATCATAAGTTATAATATATGATTATAACTGTTTTGTATTTTTTTAAAAAAAATAAAAAAATATTGTAAAAATTATTGCATTATTGTGCAAGTTGAGTTATAATACATACAGAAACAAGAAATTATATAAAAATGTATTAAAATAAATACAGTAATTGATTTTTATATTATGCAAATTTAATAAGTAAAAATATACGAATATATAATTTTTACAAAAATATAAAAATCATTTTTTATTGAAATAGTATAATTAGGAGGTAGTATTTATGGTGCAGAATGATAAAAGAGTAACCATAATTACGGGGCATTATGGCAGTGGCAAGACAGAATTTGCCGTAAATTATGCTATGAAATCAATTGAGACTTCTCCCAAAGTCACCCTTGGTGATTTGGATATTGTAAATGTATATTTTCGTTCCAGAGAGAGAAAAAAGCAATTAGAAGAAATGGGTATCCATGTGATTTCTTCTAATTTAGAAGGAGATAGTGTAGATATTCCTGCAGTTGCAGCAATTACGTCTCCTGTAAGAGATAAATCAACAAAGTATATTGTTGATTTAGGTGGAAATGATGTAGGTACAATGGTACTTGGCAGATTAAAACCTCTCTTGGACAGTGCAGAAACAGATTTCCTTATGGTGGTTAATGTAAATAGACCAGATACCTCATCCCCAGAAGGTATTTTAAGGGAAATGAAAAGCATTGAAGATGCTTCTGGCTTGAAAGTAACAGGATTTGTAAATAATACAAATCTTATCCGTGAAACAACAGCAGAAGATATTACAATGGGAGATAAAATACTCAAAGAAGCTAGTAAGCTTTCTGGAGTACCGATCAAATATACAACCTATGTGGAAGAAGTTGTAAAAGATGCAGAAAAATTACCTGATGATTTAGGTGGAGAACTTTTTCCTCTTAAGTTTTATATGAGAAAAGATTGGATGTAGGCAAAAATAATGGAGGTGTATCAAAAATGGCAAAAGGTAAAGTAACGATTGACGAGAACTACTGCAAGGGCTGTGAATTGTGTGTTTCTGTTTGTCCAAAAAAAGTACTGAAATTGTCAGAAACAAGAATTAATGAAGCAGGTTATAACCCAGCAGAAGTAGTAAATGATGACTGTATCGCTTGTACGAGTTGTGCAAGAATGTGTCCAGATTCAGCGATTACAGTAGAAAAAATAGATTAAGGGAGGAGGATTTTAATATGGCAAAGGTATTAATGAAAGGCAATGAAGCGATTGGAAAGGCGGCTATTGAAGCTGGTTGTAAATTCTTTTTTGGATATCCTATTACACCACAAAGCGAATTGCCAGAGTATTTATCTGATGAATTACCAAAAGTAGGCGGTACTTTTGTTCAAGCAGAAAGTGAATTAGCAGCAATCAATATGGTATATGGAGCAGCAGCAGCAGGAGCGAGAGTATTGACAAGTTCCTCCTCTCCAGGGCTTGCTTTAAAACAAGAAGGTATCGGTTACATTACAAATGCTGATTTACCAGCAGTTGTTGTAAACATGATGCGTGGAGGCCCAGGTCTTGGTACAATTCAACCAGGTCAAGCAGACTATCATATGTGTGTAAAAGGTGGTTCCAATGGTGACTATCACAATATTGTTTTAGCACCAGCTTCTGTACAAGAAGCAGTTGATATGGTTATGGACGCTTTTGATTTAGCTGATTTTTATAGAACTCCAGTTATAATACTTTCTGATGGCTTGATTGGTCAGATGATGGAGCCAGTTGAATTTAATTATTCTCCTAAAAAAGATTTACCTTCAAAAGATGCTTGGGCATTAAAAGGTAAAGGTAATGGCGAAAAACACATGATTGTAAACTTAAACATGGACGCTGAAGATTGTGAAAATCACAATATCGCATTACAGAAAAAATATGATGTTATTGAAGCAGATGAACAAAGTTGGGAAGAATATTGCATGGACGATGCAGAATATGCTTTCGTTTCCTATGGTACTTCTTCCAGAATTGTAAAATCTTCTGTAGATACATTAAGAGCAGCAGGTTATAAAGTTGGCTTAATTCGTCCAAAAACATTATATCCATTCCCAGTAAACGCATTTAAGAGAGAAAATATTAAAAAATATCTTGATGTTGAAATGAGCATGGGACAAATGACAGATGATGTAAAACTTGCTTGTAACGATGTAAATAAAGTTGTATTCTATGGCAGAACTGGTGGTATTATATTGACACCAGAAGAAGTTGTTGAATTTGGTAAATCTGTAATGGGAGGTGACAAATAATGTCAGTCGTATATGAAAAATCTAAAGGTTTAACAGATGTGAAATTACATTATTGCCCTGGCTGTGCCCATGGTATAGTACATAAATTACTGGCAGAATGTTTGGAAGAAATGGGTGAAACAGGAAACGCTATTGCTTGTGTACCTGTTGGTTGTGCTGTTATGGCAAATAAATATTTCAACTTTGACGCAATTCAATGTGCCCATGGTAGAGCTCCTGCTACTGCAACTGGTATTAAAAGAGTAGACCCTAGCAAAATGGTAATTACATATCAAGGCGATGGTGACTTAGCTTCAATCGGTACTTGTGAAATTGTTCATGCAGCAGCTAGAGGTGAAAAAGTTACAACTATTTTCATTAACAATGGTATTTATGGTATGACAGGTGGTCAGATGGCTCCTACAACATTACCAGGAATGAAAGCAACAACAGCAAAAAAAGGTAGAGATGTAAAAGTACAAGGTAACCCTATTAGAGTAAGCGAAATGCTTGCAACATTAGATGGTCCTGCTTATATAGAAAGAGTTAGTGTAACAACACCTGGACAGGTAGCACAAGCTAAAAAAGCAATTATGAAGGCATTAAAAGTACAAAAAGAAGGCCTTGGCTTCGGATTTGTAGAAGTTGTTTCAAGTTGTCCTACAAACTGGGGATTAACACCAGTCAAAGCAATGGAATATGTAAGAGAAAAAATGATTCCTTACTATCCTCTTGGCGTATTTAAGGATCTTACAGGGGAGGGAAAATAATATGAGTACACAAAGAGTATGTTGTGCAGGTTTCGGTGGTCAAGGTGTTTTAAGTATGGGCAAATTGCTTGCTTATGCTGGCATGCTTGAGGGAAAAGAAGTTTCATGGTGTCCTTCTTATGGTCCTGAGATGCGTGGTGGTACAGCAAACTGCTCTATCGTTGTATCTGATGAACCAGTAGGTTCTCCAGTGATTACAGCAGATGCTACAGCTTCTATCGTTATGAATCAACCATCTTATGATAAATTTGTAGAAATCGTTGGTGCAGGTGGAACAATTATATTAAATTCCAGCTTGATAGAATCAAAAGTGGAACGTACAGATGTAAAAGCATTTTATGTTCCTGCAAATGAAATTGCTAAAGAATTAGGAAATCCTAAATTAGCAAATATCATTTTATTAGGTGCTTTATTAGAAGTTGATAAAACAGTATCAGAACAAGCTGTTTTGGACGCATTTACAAAAGTATTTGGCGAAAATAAAGCAAAATTTATTCCTATCAATAAAGAAGCACTTGCAAAAGGTGCTGAATATGTAAGAAATCAGCAATAAAATATAGAAATCCTTTTATCAAAACCGACTTTGAGCTGCCACAGTTATCTGTGGCAGTTTTTCTATGTTATAAAAAATGAATAAAACAAAATAAACTATATATTGTATATTTTTATAGAAAACGGTATACTGAATATTATTGAAAAAATATTATAAAACAATAATTGCTATGAAGCATAGAAAAGAATGTGAAAGAGGGATTTTTTTGGAAAAAAAACAAAAATTAACGGAGTTGTTTTTATTAACATCATTTTTATGTTGCTTTGTGGTGCTGATACATACATCTTCAGAAGGAGTAACAAAATTGTTATTGGGAAGCTGGCAACATAAAGTGTTTTTTATGTTTAATAAAGCTCTTTCTTTTGTAGTACCAGGATTTGTATTTTTAAGTGGACTGAAATTAACTTATTCTTATCAACAAAAATCTTTTGATTTTTTTTATTTTATGAAAAAAAGATTTTTAAAAATATTAATTCCTTATATTTTTTGGTATGTAGTTTATTATAGATTTTTAACATCACTTGGATTTATGGCAGAAAAAACAATACAACAACATATTTTTAGTTTTATTATGGGAGATTTAATATCGCCATTTTATTTTATAACAATTATTTTTCAGTTTTATTTATTATTTGGTATATTTTTGTATTTTGTGAGAAACTATAAACTCATATATGTTTTTATAGTTTCTGCACTAATACAATATATTTATTTAAAATATATTTATATTCCATATGATGACAGATTTTTTATGACATATTTTATTTATTTTATGTTAGGCTGTATTATGTCTGAGAATTTAGAATTTTTTAGAAGTAAAATACAAAAATATAGTATTTTAATTTATATTTGTTTTATTTTTTTTGCATATTGGCATATTACACATTCTTATGCTTCAAGTATAGAGGGAATTGTTTATAAAAATTGGAGAATTTTTACTTGTTTATTTTCTATCAGTGCAATAGTAGCATTTTATCATATGTCCTATAGTATTACACAAAAGGCACCCAGATGGTTTCTCTCTATATTTAAAGCAATAGAGGAAAGCAGTTTTTATATTTTTTTAGGACACTGTTATATATTGTATTCTTGTAATGAACATTGGTTTCAAGTGGGAATACATTCTATATTTCGTAAATTTTTGCTAAACTCTGTTATTGTATTTTTTGTTTCTTTTTTTGTATCATTTCTGTATATTTTATGTAAAAAGAAATGGTATTCCATATGTAAAAAAGTATGATATAATGAAATGTAATAAGTCCACAAAAGGATTTTAGGAGGGGTTTTTTTGTCGAAAAACAGAGTAAAAATTATTATTGATGATAAGCCATTTACACTGGTAGGAGAAGAAACAGAAGAACATATTAAACAAGTGGCTGATTATATCAATGTTAAAATACAAGAAGTAAAAGGGCTTAGTCCTCACATAGCTGCTGATGTTAGAATGACTCATGTATTAACATCAATTAATGTTGCAGATGATTTTTTTAAAGAAAGAGAAAAAAATGCTATATTAACGAAACAATTAGCAGATACAGAACGCAAAAGGGCATTAGAAGAAACAAGAAATAAACAAATGAAAGAGTTAAAAAAACTTTTAGAAGCAGCAAGAAATGCTATTGTAGAGAACCAAAATAAATTAAAACAAAAAGAAGATTTATTATTAGAAGAAAAACAAAAATACCAAAATATTTCCGATGAATTGAAAAAAAATAAATTAGATTTAGAAACATTAAAAAAAGAAAAACAACAAGCAGAAGAAAAGTGTAAACAAATCGAGGATACGTTAGAACAAAAAAAAGTACAATTTGATAAATTAGAAACAGAACAAAAACAATTATCAGAAATAAAAGAAAGATTAAAACAGTGTGAGCAAGCACTAGAAAATACAAGGCAGCAATGGAATGACAGCAAAGAGAAGTTAAAAGAAATAGAAGAACAAAAAGATACATATCAAAAGCAGTTAGAGTTAGCAAACAATAAATTAAATGAACAAAGCAATGTTACAGTATGGGAGGAAAAGGAAAGACAATATGAGCAAGAATTAGATAGTTTAATATTACTTTTAGAAAGCGAGAAAAAGCAAACACAACATTTACAACAGCAGATACAAGAAACTTCTCAATTAGAACAAAGAGAATTTGAAAGACAAACAATTTGGGAGAAAAAAGAAAAAGAAGTTTCTTCTATACTTCAAAATTTAACAGTAGAATTAGAGCAAGAGAAAGCAAAATCAGAACAGTTACAAAAAGAATTAGAGCAAAATCAGCAGAAACAAACAGAACAAGCAGAGAGTGAAAAAGATAAATTACATACTGTTTTGGAACAATTAGAACAAGAAAAAGCGAAGTCAGAGCAATTACAAAGAGAATT
>CAJUJJ010000007.1:0-7630 GCA_910586765.1 uncultured Clostridia bacterium | reverse complement strand
TTTTGGAACAATTAGAACAAGAAAAAGCGAAGTCAGAGCAATTACAAAGAGAATTAGAGCAAAATCAGCAAAAACAAACGGAACAAGCAGAAAGCGAAAGAGATAAATTACATACTGTTTTGGAACAATTAGAACAAGAAAAAATAAAGTCAGAACAATTACAAAAAGAATTAGAACAAAACAAACAATATGAAAAACAACTTTATGATATTCGTTTACAATTAGAAGAACAAATAACAAAATCAGAGCATTTGCAAAGCGAATTAGAAAAAGAAAAACAAATAAACACAGATGAACAAAAAAATCAATCTATTTGGGAAAATAAACAGAATGAATTAGAACAGAGATTAATTGATTTGAATTTACAGTTAGAACAAGAAAAGAAAAAGTCACAAGATTTACAACAACAATTAACACAAAAAATGGAATTGGAACAAAAGCAAAAAGAATTTTCAGAATTGCAAAAGCAATTAGATAAAAAAAATGAGCTTTCAGAATTACAGCAATTACAGATAAAATTAGAAGAACAAACAAAATTAACAGAGGAATTACAGCAAAAATTGAAAGAACAAGAAAAAAGAAATATGGAAGAAAACAGGCGTTATAATTACAGCAGAAAAAATAGAAATCAAGTGAAAGCTCATAGAAAGTAATAAAGTAGTTGGAAAGGAGTAAAATAATGTTACCAGAATTATTGTCACCAGCGGGCTCTATAGAAAGTGTTTATGCGGCAGTAAATAATGGCTGTGATGCGATATATATAGGAGGAAAATACTTTAGTGCAAGACAATATGCAAATAATTTTTCTATGGAGGAATTAGAACAAGCGTGTGACTACTGCCATTTAAGGGGAGTAAAAGTATATGTAACAGTAAATACATTATATAAACAAAAAGAAATACCATCATTTCTAAACTATGTTAAACAGCTTTATGAAATGGGTGTAGACGCACTTATTGTACAAGATATTGGTGCAGCAGAATTGATTAAAAAATACTTTGCAGATATGCCTTTACACGCAAGTACACAGCTAACAACAAACAATTTGAAAGATGTCAATTTTTTATATCAGCAAGGATTTTCTAAAATTGTATTAAGTAGAGAATTGTCATTACAAGAAGTAAAATATATTGCAGAAAATACAGAAGCAGATATTGAAGTTTTTGTTCATGGAGCGTTATGTGTTTGTTATTCTGGTCAGTGTATTATGAGTAGCATATTAGGAGGACGCAGTGGAAATCGTGGAAGGTGTGCACAGACTTGTAGACTGCCTTATACATTATATAGGCAATATGATAAAATAAAAGAAGGACATATTCTTTCTCCAAAAGATATACAAACAATTACAATATTGCCTCAGATTATTGAAAGTGGTGTATCTTCTCTTAAAATAGAAGGACGTATGAAAAGTCCAGAATATGTAGCTGGCGTAACACAAATTTATAGAAAGTATTTAGATTTATATGAAAATTCACCAGAAAGTTATGAAGTAGATAATAAAGATATTAAAATATTAACACAGCTTTTTAATCGTGGAGGTTTTACAGAAGGATATTACAATACAAATGCAGGTAGTGATATGATGAGTATTGAACGCCCAAAAACATGGGGATTAAAAACTGGATTTGTAGATAGTTATAATGAAAAAATAGGTAAAGTAACCATTAGAACAAGAGAACCACTTGTAGCTGGTGATGGTATTGAAATTTGGACACAAAAAGAACCTCATGTAGGAAGTAATATTTCTCGTGCTTCTAAAGCAGGAGAATTTATTAGCTTGAAAATAGAGGGCAATATTTCTAAAAATGATGTCGTATACAAAACGCATGATAAAGCATTAGAAGACGCTTTAAAAAAAACATGGGAAAAAGACATCAGAAAGCTTACTATATACGGAAAATTAAGAGCAAAAAAAGGATTACCTTTATACTATCAAATTTGGGATAATAAAGGTAATGTGATATATAAAGAAGGCGATATAGTAGAAACGGCACAAAAACAATCTCTTTCTATAGAAAAATTAAAACAACAGGCTATGAAAACAGGTGCAACACCTTTTTATATAGAATGTTTAGAAATAGAAGCAGATGATGATATTTATATAGGTATCAGCAGTATTAATGAAATTCGTAGAGCAGTTACAGATGCTTTACAAAATGCTATAATAAAAAAATCGAAAAGAAAAGCATTGAAATTTCAAAAAGAAAAGAGAAAACAAATGCCTATCATAAAAACAAAGAAAATGAATGTGCTTGTTAACACAATAGAACAATTTGATGTAGTAACTAGTGATAGGCGTGTTCATATTATATATTGCGAATTAACAGAAGACTTTAAAAAGAATTATAATAAATATATTGAAAAATGTCATAAAAATAATATAAAATTATATGCAGCATTACCAAGAATTGAAAGAAAACAGTCAGAAGGACTATATACTGAAGCAATACAAACATTAAAGCAAAGTAATATTGATGGTTTTTTAGTAAGGTCATCAGGACAGTTTTTTGATATTGCTAATACTGATAAAAAAATTACAATAGATTATACTATGAATGTATTAAATGGAGAAAGCGTTGATTTTTGGCAGCAAAAAGGTGCAGATACTGTTTGTGTTTCTTTAGAAAATAATTTACAAGAAATCAATAGTATGGCAAATAAGCAATGTGAAATGGTAGTATATGGTTATGTACCACTTATGGTAACACAACAATGTCCTATAGGAAATTTTGCAGGAGGAAAAACAAGCGGTATTTATTGCTCTGAAAAAGATAATGATGATTTATATTTTTTGAAAGATAGAAAGGGTATGAAATTTCCTCTAATGACTGATTGTAAGCAATGTGTTTGTACAATATTGAATGGAAAACCTTTATTTACATTAAAGTTTTATGATGAAATATTAGAAAGTACAACAGGCAGTGTTCGTTTAATGTTTACAAAAGAAGGAGCAAAAAGAACACAAAGAATATTAAATGCCTATGCGGAAATGACAGAAGATTGTACAATACAAAGTGGTGAAACAAAAATTTTATTACATGAAATGAATGAAAAAGGAAGCACAAAAGGTCATTATTTTAGAGGCGTGGAATAAATGATAAAAGAGGGATTATATGTTTGACTTAATCATACTATTTAGCAGATATTTATTTTTATTCTATATCGTACTATTTTTATGGCAAGCAATTGTATATATTGCCTATGAGCAGGGCGGTTATTTAGGAAGTCCTTCTCGTGCTATTTCAATACAAAAAGGCTTAATTATATGGCTTCATGTAACAGCGTTTTTGATATTGTCTTATGAACCAGGAGCATTTTTTTTCAATTTTAAAACGTTAGGTGTTGCATTAGCAGGACTAATTTTTTTGTTGCTTTCTATGACGCTTTTAGATAAATTTTATTATGAAGGCTGTCCTTTGATATGGACAGGTATGTTATTTTTATTAGATATTAGTTTGATTATGTTGCAAAGATTAAAGCCTGCTCTTGCAGTAAGGCAATTAGTGTGGATGACATTAGGCATTATTATTATGCTGTTTATTCCATTTATATTGCGATTAATACCTAGATTTGAGGTATTTGAATATGTTTATATTATTGTAGCATATGCTTTGATATTAAGTACATTGCTTTTTGGTACATCAAAATATGGCTCTGTGAATTGGCTAAAAATAGGTTTTGTTACATTTCAACCTTCTGAAATTGTCAAGTTTTTGTTTATATTTTATTTAGCAAGTGTTTTTCGAAAAAGAGTAGAACTCAAGGAATTATTGATAACGGGTACATTAAGTGCAGGCATTGTACTTTTATTAGTATTACAAAAAGACTTAGGAAGTGCATTGATATTTTTTATGACATATATGGTAATGCTTTATATTTCTACATCAAATGAAATATTATTTTTTGCAGGTATGGGAGCAGCAAGTGCTGCCGCTACATTGGCATATCATTTGTTTTCTCATGTAAGAGTGAGAGTAGCAGCTTGGAAAAATCCATGGGCTGATATTGATGGAGGAGGATATCAAATTGTAAATTCTCTTTTTGCCATTACAACGTGGGGGCTTTTAGGAAGTGGCTTAACAAAGGGTATGCCAAATAGTATTCCTGTAGTAGAAAGTGATTTTATATTTGCAGCTATTTGTGAGGAAATGGGAACATTGTTTGGTATGGGCATTGTTTGCCTTTACATTATGCTGTTTTTTAGAGGAATATTAGTTGTGATACGTTGTCAAAGAAGATATTATAGCCTTTTAGCAGCAGGTGTCACTACAATGTTTGCTTTTCAAGCATTTTTAATTATTGGTGGTGTAATCAAATTAATTCCTTTAACAGGTGTAACATTACCATTTGTAAGTTATGGAGGCAGTTCTGTATTAGTTAGTATTATGATGGTAGGATTACTACAATGGGTAAATGTTTATTGTGAACAGCATGAATTGGGTTATCAAGATAGCTTGCAACAAAAGTCAGGAAATACAAAATGGGACGGTGATGGCTTCCGTGAATAATATGAAAAGAAGTGCACAAAGAATATTTTGGCTGATTACACTCATATTTTTTTTGATATTGGCATCTATGGCAAAATTAGTATTTATAGATAGACAAGAAATTTCTTCTAGTGCTTATAATCCTAGAATAAATTATGTAGATAATTCTGTAAAAAGAGGAAATATAAGAGATAGTAACGGTGATATACTCGCAGAAAGTATTGAAAATGCTGATGGCAGTTATACAAGAAATTATAATCGTTCTCGTATGGCAGCACATATTACAGGATATAGCAGTAAAGGAAAAACAGGTGTAGAAGCAGCAGAAAATTTTGAATTGCAAAAGGCACATAATGAAGTATTACAAAGAATAAATAACATATTAAAAGGAGAACCAGTACAAGGAAATGATATTGTTTTAACAGTAGATATGGATATACAATCTATTGCAGGAGATATATTAGGCAGCAAAAAAGGTGCTATTGTAGTAATGGAACCTTCTACAGGGAGAATATTAGCTTTACAGGCTTATCCAGATTTTGACCCCAATACAGTAGCACAAAATTGGGAAAGTTTAAGAGATGATGAAGATAGTTCTCTTGTTAATAGAGCAACACAAGGCTTATATCCTCCAGGTTCTACATTTAAAGTAATTACAGCTTTGGCAGCAATACAATATTATAGTGATTGGAAAAACTTTACTTATGAATGTACTGGGGAAGCTGTTTTTGAAAATAAAGTAATACATTGTTATAATAATAGAGTACATGGTATAGTAGATATGAAAAAAGCAATTGCTACTTCTTGTAATTGTTATTTTGCAGAATTGGGAAAAAGAGTAGGAGCAGAAAATATTAGAAAAAAAGCAGAAGACTTTTATTTTAATGAGAATTATCCTTTTGTATTAGCACATAGCATAAGTCAAGTTGCTTTACAAAAAAAATCTGAAGAAAATGAAATTGTAGAAACTGCTATAGGACAGGGAAAAACACTTGCAACGCCATTACATATGGCAATGGTAGCATCTGCTATTGCAAATGATGGCATTATGATGAAGCCTTATATTGTAGACCACATACAATATTATAATGGTGATATTTCTAAAACAACTGTACCTGAAAAAATAGAACAAATTATTTCTGTAGAAGAAGCAGATATTATTACAGATATGATGATTTCTTGTGTGTCAGAAGGCACAGGGACAGCAGCACAAATATATGGTGTAGATGTAGCGGGCAAAACAGGAACAGCAGAAAATGCTACAGGAAGTGACCATTCGTGGTTTATTGGTTTTGCACCTGCAAATGACCCTAAAATTGCTGTTGCAGTTATGATTGAAAATGCAAATCAAGGAGGAAGTGCAACACCTATTGCTGGAAAAGTATTACAGGCTGCATTACAAAAATATCAATAACATATTTTGAAAAAAATTGGATAAACTGATAGTTATGGAGGTGAGAAGCAATGTCAGGCTTATTACAGGCTGCTTCTGCACCTGTTGCTATTGGTGCAGTTTATCTGTTTATACGAGATAAATATGAAAAAGAACCTTATAAAATGTTATTTTTAGGACTTTTGTATGGTGTTTATAGCACATTTGTAATATGGGCTGTAGGTATTACGATTGAAAGGCTTTTTCCTCATACAGAAACACCGTTTTTTAATGCTTTTATTAGTTCTGCTGGTGTAGAAGAGGGCATTAAATTTTTATTTTTATATTTTCTAGTATTTAAAAATCCTAATTTTAATGAGCCTTTTGATGGTATTGTATATGGCGTTTTTATTGCATTAGGATTTGCTTGGCTGGAAAATATTATATATGTATTTCATAAAGAATTAGGAGGATATGAGACTGCTTTAGCAAGAGCAATTTTTTCTGTTCCTGGACATGGCTTATTTGGCTTAGAAATGGGCTATTATTTAGCATTATCAAAATATTATCACAAAACAATTTATATTGTAAAAACGTTTTTTGTTCCTTATGTATTGCATGGCACATATAATTACATTTTATTTTTAGATAGAAAAATATTATGGTTTCCTTTTTTGATTTTTGTATTATTTTTGTGGTATATAGGGTTAAAAAGAATGAAAATACTTTTAGAGCGTTCTCCTTTTAAAAACACATTACATCAAAAATAATTATTTTTATTCAAAACTGACTTGAAAAATAATACAATACAATGTATACTAAAAGCAAGTGAAAATTAGAACAAAAGTGGAGGTAATGTTTTGATAGAAGCAATTAGCTGTGGAGGCATTGTCATTTATCGATGGAAAATATTGCTTTTATATAAAAACCAAAATGGAAAATATTTAGGTTGGGTGTTACCAAAGGGTACAGTAGAGCCAGGCGAAACTTATCGTCAAACAGCATTACGAGAGGTACAAGAAGAAACTGGGGCAATAGGTAATATTATAAAATATGTTGGAAAAACACAATATAATTTTAAGGGAAATGAAGATTTTGTAAATAAAACAGTACATTGGTATTTAATGACAACGAATTCTTTCTATTGTAAACCACAAAGTGAAGAATATTTTGCAGATGCAGGTTTTTATAAATTTCATGAAGCATATCATCTATTAAAATTTAATGATGAAAGACAAATATTAAAAAAAGCATATTTTGAATATACAGAATTGAAAAAAAATAAAGAATTTGTAAGAAAAAGAGTATTCAGAGGATATAAATAACATAATAAAGCATTTTATAAAAATAATATCTATTAAAATAAAATAAAGAAAGAAGGAATTATGATGAAAAAGTATTTAGAAAACAACACCTCTCTGGAGGACATAAAAGAAGCTATTCGTGGTATTCAAAAGAGAGAGGATAAAAGAGGGTTATATATTTTTATTGCGATTGTTACTGCGATATTAGTAGCAACATTAATTGCTGTAGTATATTTACTCAAAAATAAAATGAATGATGATGATTTTGACGAAGATTGGGATACTGACTGGGACGATTTTGATGAAGATGATTGCTGCTGTACAGATAAAGATGTAGATACTTCTGTAAAAGTGGAAAAACTTTAATACGAAATAAATATAAAAATAGTAAAAACAGGCAAAAGAGCCTGTTTTTATTGTGTGGAGAAAACCACGCGATAGTCGCGTGGTTCCAGAAAGCCTACTGG
>CAJUJJ010000006.1 GCA_910586765.1 uncultured Clostridia bacterium | reverse complement strand
CAATATCCCAATTTTGTTGTGAAAAAAATAAATTTTTTATCTCTTTTAACTCATTAGAAACAGTATAAATATTTAAAATATTTTGTATATACTGTTTTTGTAATTTTATTTGAAAATTAGAATTTGCTGTATATTGCATTGCTTTCATATAATACAAAATTTCCAATATCATATTCCTATCCATATTTGACTGTTTTTTATAAATAAGTGTAGTATCTTTTACATCTCTTTCTAAAATAGTTTTATGTTTTAGTATATTTTTTTTTGCAAAAGTATCAGATATTGTTTTAATATTTTTAGCAGAAATAGGTAGTAATTTATTATTTATCATAATTTCTCACTCTATGCTGAAAAATCCACTTTTTTCATAGCATTGTTTTTAATTTGTTTTGTTTTTTCCTCTAATTCTAATACTTGTTTATTTTGTTTTTGAAATGCCTTTTGATTTTGTTTTTTAATAAAATCTAAATGATTATTTTCAGCAATATTTTTATTATTTTGTTCTGTATTTTTCAAATTTGTTATACTTTTTTTATTTTGCATTGTTGCTAAAGAATATGTTACATTTTCATTCATATTTATATTTTCTTTTTCTATATTACTGCAAGTCTGTTTAACATCTTTTGCTTCATTTAACATTGTATAAGCGATTGTCATAGACTGTATTAAAACCTCTGTTTTAGAAGCATCTAAATCAGAAAATTTAATCTCTTGTACTACAGCATAACTTGTACTATATGCTTGTATAATTTCTCCTTTTTGATTTCTCAATAATATGGTAACATCTGTTATGTTGTCACAAAAACTCATTAAATCAACTGTGCCATATCCCTTTTCTAATACCATTGTATGTATCTTTTTTTTGCTATCTCGAAATAAATAAGGTTGATTTCTTCCTCCCTCATTGACAGCAGTAACTTCCGAAGATTTCAATACTAATCCTGTTATTTTTGAAAAACTTGTCAAATATCCTCCTAATATTACATCATACTGATAACAAAGGAGAGGATATTGCTGTTGTTGTGACAACTGCAAATGAAATTTTTTTGCTAATGCAGATTGATATTCATAAGCCATTTTTCCCCTCCTCATATATCAAAAATATTTTTCTTTTCTTTTTCTCCATTAATATTTTGATTTATTTTTGAAATTTCTTCACACCATTTTATACGTTCTCTATGTTCCATATTCATTAATGTTTCATAATCCCAATGATTATAATAAGCAATAAATTCCATTTCTTCATATAACTTTTTTATGGGATATTGTTTCATTACTCCCCCTCAAAAGGCCATGCAATTTCAATTTGTTCTCCACAATATGGGCAAACGCTTTTAATAGTATAAATATCCATTTCATTTATTTTTTGATACAAATCCTGCAAAAAAGCCAAATCTGCTGTAAAAAGATTTTCAATTACTCTTGTATCCACATGGGATAAATCGCCCAATTTTACAATTACTCTTGCCAGCAATATAATAGTAATATAACTAGGATTTTGCTGTACTCTTGGGTCTTTCATAGGTATAATTTCATCTCCAGCAGTTGCTAAACGCATAATTCCTTTTTTATGTAATGTACCATTTCCGTCAACATATCCCTTTGGCAATTCAAATGCAAATTCTGTTTGAAACATTTTTCATTTTCTCCTTTATTCTTTTTTATTCTGCTCCACCACCGCCAAGTGATGTACGAACCAATCCTTCATGTGCAAATTCTATCGACTCAATGGCAACATCAGAACTTGCACCTTTTAAATCTGGTCCTACATATTTACAAGGAAATGCCCTTACCAATTTCCATTCTGCTACAGGAGTATCTTGATTACTGTCATCAAATAAGCGTACAATCACAGATTTTCTTTCTGGTGTAATTTTTCCTTGATTAATTTCATCAAGCCATGTAAAAAATTCTATGGCATCTACTACTCCCCTTTTAAATGTAATATTACTATACTTCACAAGTCCAGGTATTTTTCTTACAGTGTTGTCTTTTGCATCTCCTTCTCTATATTCTGTAACATCAATCGTAGCATCAAATCCTGTTACTTCACTAAATCCTGCTACAAAAATGTTATCTATTTCTACCTTAAAGCGATACCCTTTATAAGGATAAGGAAATTCTCCAGCCATTTATTTTTTGCCTCCTTTATACTGCTCCATTTGTTTTTTGTGTAATGCGGAATATTACAAATTCTGCTGGTTTTACTGGTGCAACACCTATTACACAAATTAATCGCCCATTATCAATATCGCTTTGACTCATTGTATTTGCTCCAATATCTACAAAAAAAGCTTCTCCTTCAGAACCTCCTGCTAATGCTCCTGCTCTCCATAAATCGCCTAAAAATAATTCTATAGTTCTTTTTACACGAAGCCATAGCAATGGTTCATTAGGTTCAAACACTACCCAATTTGTACTAACTCTAATGGACTCCTCTATATATAAAAATAATCTTCTAACATTCACATATCTCCATAAACTGTTAGAGCTTATGGTTCTTGCTCCCCAAATGCGAATACCTGCCCCTGAAAAACTACGAATTAAATTAACCCCTTTTGGATTTAAAATATCCTGCTCCCCCGTTGTATAGTTACAATCTAATCCTACACAAGCAGATACAATTTCATTCGCTGGTGCTTTAAAAACACCTCTTGTATTATCTGTTCTAGCATATACTCCTGCCACAGAACCAGAAGGAGGAATAGCAACTGCATTTTTTGTAATTGGGTCTGCTACTTTCACCCATGGGTGATACATTGCTGCAAAATCACTATCAAATAAATCACGATATTCTACAATATCATTAACTGTCTTTTTTTCTCTTGGTATATCCAATATTGCAAAACGATTTCCCATATTTTCACAATGTGCTATTAACGACAGCAAAACTTGAGGGTCTGTAATGCCAGGTATAGCAAGCAAACTTACTTCATTATTATCTATAAACGCCTGCAATCCACTTCTATTATTAGGCCCTTTATCTTCTCCTATAAAGTCTATAGCAGAAATTGCTTGTTGTGTACCATTTTTTCCTCCCAGCAAACGAATATTACAACTGTCTTTTTCTTCTTCACAAAACAATAAAAAAGGTGGCATATCTTCTTCTATCTCTTTTATTTCTATCATAATTAATTCACTTTTTGCTAATCTTTCTGCTACAAAATCATAAGAATTTCTATTGAATGAACAATTTTCATACTTTTCTTCTATCAAATCATATTTTACACTAATGTCAAATTTACATACTGAAAGCACTATTTGAGGTACTATATTATCATCTGTTACATTTTTTTCAAATGCTTTCTGCATTGTAATTGTATTATCGTCTACATCTATTACTCTATTATAATAAACATTTTCATTTGTTGTAACACATACAATATCTCCTACTAAAAAACCTTGTGTACTTTTTACACGATATTTATTCTCTATTTCTTCTAATATTTGTGTTTTTATATTGTTATTTTTTGTTATAGTAATTGTAATTTTATTTCCCCATTCTCCAGGTTCTTTTGCATAAAAAACCACAGGAGATTGTTCTGAACTACAACTATAACTTGCATCAGAAGGTACAACTCTTTTAATATAACATCTTGAACCACCATTTGTAAAAAACTGATTTACCGCATAAGTTAAATAACGATATTGTCCAAATTCCCTTTCTGTCAAATACCCTCCAAATATTCTACGAAATGAAGCAAAATTTGTAATTAATATTGGTGTTCCATATTGAGGGCCCTTTTCTGTTATTCCTATAAATCCTGCTGTACTTGTACTAACACTTGACATAGGTGGTTCGCTAGAATTAAATTCTTCTACATATACGCCTGGAGTTAAATATTCCGCCATAAATTCCCAATTTTATAATGTTATAAAATCAGTTCCTCCCTTCTGTGTTTATGTTTTTTATTGTAACATTATTATTTAAAATTCGTCATTTATTATATTATTTTGACCATTTTTTACAAAATATAGCAATGTTATTATAACATATTATGTCATCTATCGCAAACAAAATTTACTAAAAAAGTGAAATGGCATTTTTGTAAAGAATTGCTTTTTACCCTTTACATACTTTTATGACCATGCTATACTTGTCTACGATGGATAGTATTCCAAAGGAAATTATACCTGACATAATAACGGCATATTACAAAGACACCCATTTTCTAAAAAACGAACGTCATCTATCAAAAAAGGAAGGTGATGTCCTATGAATATTGGATTGATTGGAGCAGGAAAAGTCGGTTGCACTCTAGGAAAGTTTTTTGTACAACGTAACTATACTGTTATAGGCTATTACAGCCGAAGCAGCAAATCAGCAAATGAGGCGGCACGATTTACACAAACAAAAGCATTTGATACAATAGAAGAAATCGTTAATGTTTGTGACGTTCTATTTTTAACCGTTCCTGATGGGAGCTTAACACAAGTATTTAAGCAAATTGCAAATATGCCTATAAAAGGAAAATATATTTGTCATTGCAGCGGCACCCTTTCTGCTAGTGAGGCCTTTACTGGTATAGAAAAAACTGGTGCTTTTGGATATTCTATTCATCCGCTTTTTGCCATAAGCGATAAATTTCACGCTTATGAAGAATTGACGGATATTTTTTTTGCTTTAGAGGGACACCCTGACCATTTAGAAGAAATAAAAAGTCTATTTCATGGCTGTCGTATAAAAACTATTTCTTCAGACTGTAAAACTGCTTATCATGCTTCAGCCGTTATAGCAAGCAATTTGGTGATTGCTTTAATGAATACTGCATTTGATTTAATGCAGCAATGTGGTTTTACAGAACAAGAAGCACGTTCTGCATTATCTCCTTTAGCACAAGGAAATATGAAGCACATACTGCAAAAAGGGGCAGAACAAAGTTTAACTGGCCCTATAGAACGTGGTGACATCTCTACTATAGCAAAACATTTAAACTGTCTTTCTCAGCAACAAAAAGAAATTTATATCCCTCTTTCTCTTGCACTAATAGATATTGCTGAAAAAAAACACACCAATAAAGACTACAGCAATATGAGGGAGATATTGAAAGGAGAACAAAAATGAAAAACACAGTAGCAACATTTCAAAGTATGAAAGAAAACGGCGAAAAAATCTCTATGCTTACAGCCTATGACTATTCCACAGCAAAATTAATGGACGAAGCTGGTATTAATGGTATATTAGTAGGTGACTCTCTTGGTAATGTCATACTTGGTTATACAGATACACTCTCTGTTACTATGGAAGATATGATACATCACGGCAGAGCAGTTGCCAGAGGCTGCAAAAACACATTAGTTGTTATTGATATGCCATTTATGTCTTATCAAACATCTGTATATGATGCTGTAGTAAATGCAGGTCGTTTAATGAAAGAAGGTCGCGGAGGTGCGGTAAAACTAGAAGGTGGCATTGAAGTTGTTGCTCAAATTAAAGCAATTACTTCTGCTGGAATTCCTGTTATGGGTCACTTAGGTATGACACCTCAGTCTGTTAATATGTTAGGCGGATTTAAAGTACAAGGTAAAAACGAAGCAGTAGCTAAAAAAATGATAGAAGACGCTATTGCTTTACAACAAGCAGGTGTATTTTCTATTGTATTGGAATGTGTACCAGACCGCTTAGCCAAAATGATTTCTGAAAAATTAACTATTCCTACAATTGGCATTGGTGCTGGTGTTGGTTGTGATGGACAAATTTTAGTTTATCAGGATATGTTAGGTATGTTTAAAGATTATGTTCCAAAATTTGTCAAAAAATATGCAGATGTTGGTACAATTATGACAGAAGCATTCCAGAACTATGATAAAGAAGTAAAAGAAGGCTCTTTCCCAGATGCTGCTCATAGCTTCACTATAAAAGATGATGTTTTAGAAAAACTATATTAAAATGTTGCAGAAAGGTGGTTCAAACCATGATAATCGCAGAAACAGTTGCACAAGTGAGAGCACAAGTGCAGCAATGGAAAAAAGAAGGATTAACAGTAGGCTTAGTACCTACAATGGGTTATCTTCACGAAGGGCACGCCAGTTTAGCAAAACAATCTGTTGCTTTATGTAACAAAACAGTAGCAAGTGTATTTGTAAATCCTATACAATTTGGCCCTTCAGAAGATTTAGTTTCTTATCCTAGAGATTTTGAACATGATTGTGCTATACTGGAAGAAATTGGTGTGGATTTAGTATTTCACCCTTCTCCTGAAGAAATGTATGCTCCTGATTTTTGTACTTATGTAGATATGGAAAATTTAACAACACAGCTTTGCGGCAAAAGCAGACCTGGACATTTTAAAGGTGTTTGTACAGTTGTTTCTAAACTGTTTCACATTGTGCAGCCAAACAAGGCATTTTTTGGAGAAAAAGATGCACAACAGCTTGCAGTCATTCGTCGTATGGTGCGTGACCTTTCTTTTGATATTGAAATTGTAGGCTGTCCTATTGTCAGAGAAGCTGATGGCTTAGCAAAATCTTCAAGAAATGTTTATCTAAATGCTGAAGAAAGAAAAGCTGCATTAATATTAAGTAAAACTGTGCTTTTAGGAAAAGAAATTATTGCAAAAGGCGAACGAAGCGGAAAAGCCCTTACTGATGCACTAAAAGAAAATATACAAAAAGAACCTTTAGCACGTGTAGACTATGTAGATGTAGTAAACGGTATTAGTATGGAACCTATAGAAAATTTGCAGGGACAAATTTTAGTTGCTATGGCTGTATTTATTGGTAAAACACGTTTAATTGATAATTTTTCTGTTACATTATAATTTTTTTCATATTAAAACCTCCTATAAAAACTATAGGAGGTTTTTTACATCACTTTTTCATTTCTGCCATAGTAGCATAAGAAGCAATCGCTCCTTTACCTTGAACGCTATAAGCACAATACGCATTAGAAAAATCCATATATTCTATTGCTTTTTGCTCTGACAACTCAGAAAGATTTTGAGCTGTCACACCATCTGCGGAAAGCTGATACAAAAAAGAACCTATAAAAGCATCTCCTGCTCCTGTTGTATCTACTGCTTTTACTTTTTTTCCTTCTGAAACAGCTTTCATTTGTTTTGTGTATACTTCTGCTCCATCTGCCCCTTTTGTAAAAAGCACTAATTTTACATTTCCTTTAAACAAAATATCCTTTGCTTGTTCTATTGTTTTACAACCTGTAATAAATTCTAATTCTTCATCTGAAATTTTTAAAATGTCAGCTTCAGGCAAAAATTCTAACACTGTCTTTTTTAATGCTTCATGGTCGTCCCACAAAGGTAAGCGAATATTAGGGTCAAAACTTATCATTGCTCCTGCCTTTTTTGCATATTCTATAGCAGTTTTATGAGCATATTTCATAGGATACTCTCCTAATGAAACAGAACAAAAATGCAGTGCAAAACTATCTTCAAACCATTTTTCGTCAATATCTTCTTTTTGCAAAAGCATATCGGCACTTGGCTTTCTATAAAAAGAAAATTCTCTATTGCCATCTTCCATCAATGACACAAATGCTAAACAAGTATTTGCTTTGTCTGTTCTTAAAATATGTTCTGTATTGATGCCAAAATAGTTTAAATCTTTTTCTATTTTATCTCCAAAGGCATCTTTACCTAACTGTGTTATCATATTGGATACGCCGCCCAGCTTTGTGTATGCACCACAAACATTTGCTGGTGCTCCTCCTGTAACAGGGTGAAATGTATCCACTTCTCCCAGAGAACAGCCTTTCTCTGTTGGTATAAAATCAATTAATGCTTCTCCTATTGCTACCAATTTTTTCATACAATATTCCTCCCCATACTATAGCTATTCATATGCCACATTTTACAATATTCTGTGTCACAATGACAGTATAGCACAACTTCATCATTTTGTGGATAAAATCTTGTACAAAATACTTCTTCTCCTTCATTAATATATATTTCTAATATAGATTTATCAGCAAATATATTTACTTTGTCACATTGTTTCAAATCTACAGAGCGGCTTTTTCTACCTGCTCCCATTTCTCCTTTAAAACAAATTTCAAAATAGCATTGTTCTTTATTAAATTCAATTAAGGCATCATTATCTATTTCAATAGAAAAACTTTTTCCGCTTTTATTGTCAATTTCTAATTCAAATGAAGGTATTATTGTCATATTATTTTTTACAGCAATTTCGTACTCTCTAAGTTGTTTTATTTCCTCTACAGGCATTTGATAAACTTTTCCATTTTTATATTTTAATTCTCTTGGCATTGTCAGCATATGCTGCCAGTTTTGTTTTACTGTTGGATTAGTATATCCTTTTTCATCAGGTATACCTGCCCAGCCTATTAATATTGTTCTGCCTTTTTCATCTAAAAATGTTTGAGGAGCATAAAAGTCAAATCCTCTATCCCATTCTTTAAAATTTTGTAATGTATAATTTTCATAATCTCCTTGCATCAAAAAATATCCAGACTGATGTATATTTTGATAATTTCTTCCTTGCATTTGCAATCCTTGAGGAGAAACAGAAAGTATTTTTTGTCCTTCTAATTCAAACAAGTCAGGACATTCCCACATATATCCAAAATTCTGCTGTGTTGTTAATGTATTTTTAAATTTCCAATTTATTTTGTCTTTAGAAGTATACAGCAATACAACACCCTTTTGCTGTTTTGTTCTTGCTCCTAATACCATATAATAAACGTCATTTTCTTTCCAAACTTTAGGGTCACGTACGTGAAGCGTTAAACCATCTGAATAATCTTTTTGTGTAAGTATACACTTTTTCTCTTTAAAATGAATACCATCATCACTTTCTACCAATATTGTATTAGATTGTCTACCCTCATTGATATAGTCAAAATCTCCTTCCAATTTTACATTGCCCGTATAATACAAATACATTTTTTCATTTTCTATAAATGCACAACCTGAATATGCACCATGCACATCATAAGGTTGGTCTGAAAAAAGTGAAACTCCTAAATATTCCCAATGAAGCATATCTTTACTTTTATAATGCCCCCAAAATTTTAGTCCACCTTCTACATCAAAAGGAGAATATTGAAAAAATACATGATATTCTCCTTTATACATACATAAACCATTTGGGTCATTCAGCCAACCTACAGGGGGCATCAAATGATACCCCGCCCTCCATTTTTGTTGCTGCATTGCTGAAAAAGCATCTTTTTCTGCTATATCTAACTGTTTGCTTAAATATTGAAGTAATACATTCATTATTTTTCACCTCAAAATAAATTATTCAATGTTTATAATAACATCACCTTTTTGTACTTGTTTTTCTGCCAAACCATTTACTTGTTTAAAATCTGCTGTGTTTGTAACAACAACTGGTGTTGTAATTTCATAGCCTTCTGCAACAATCGCTTCTTTATCAAATGTTAAAAGTAAATCACCTTTTTTTACTTCATCACCTATATTAACATGCGTTTCATAATGTTTCCCATTTAATTGTACTGTATCCATACCTACATGTATCAATATTTCTACACCGCTATCACTTGTCATACCTACAGCGTGCTTTGTATCCATTACTACAGTCACTTTTCCGTCAAATGGTGCTACTACTTTGCCTTCTTCTGGCTGTATTGCAACACCTTTTCCTAAAAATTCTCCTGCAAATGTTTCATCTTTTACAGAATTTAATGCAATTACTTTTCCTTGAATAGGGCTATATACCGTTTTATCATATGATTTTATTTCTGCTTTTTGTTCTGTTATAGTTACTTGTTGTGTTTTGTCTGTCTGTTGTTCTGTTTTATTTTCTGTTTTCTTTTGTTCTTCATCTTTCCATATTACCCATGTCAATACAAATGAAACTCCTATTGCGATAGCCATTGTAATAATATATTGCATAGGTCTATGTAAATGAAGCAATATACCAAACAAACCTGTTACGCCTGTTCCTGTTGCACCTAAACCTACTATAGAAGCATATAATGCACCACAACCGCCTCCTATAGATGCTGCTACAAAAGGTTTAAAAAATCTCATATTGACACCAAATATTGCAGGCTCTGTAATACCTAAAAATGCACTTAATGAAGATGGCAATGCCATTGATTTTAATTTTTTGTTTTTTGTTTTTAATGAAACTGCAAGTGTTGCTGCACCTTGTGCTACATTTGCTGCTGAAGCCAAAGGCAACCAATATGTCATACCATACTGTGATATTTGTCCCAAATCTATAATGGTATACATATGATGAATACCTGATACCACTGTTGTTGCATATGCTGTACCCATTATAAAACTTCCTATACCTAAAGGCAATGCAATTAACCATTGTACGCCACCCAATATTCCATTTTCAATCAATACAAATATAGGCCCAATAATGGATAATGTCAAATATCCTGTTACAAATACACTAACTAAAGGTGTTACAAACAAATCAAACATTGCTGGCACAATTTTATGTAATTTCTTTTCAATGGTACTCAATACCCAAACTGCTATAATAACTGGTATTACGTGTCCTTGATACCCTACCATATCTATACTATATAGTCCAAAAAATACACTTTGTTTTTGTAATACGCCCTCTGTTGCTACTGTCCAAGCATTTTGTAAATTGGGGTGTATCATTATCATACCTATAACTGCACCTAAAAACGGATTTCCTCCAAATACTTTTGCTGCACTTACTGCTATCAGTATAGGCAAAAACGTATATGCTGTATTACTGAAAAGCTGTGCAAAAACATATAGAGAACTTGATGTATCAATGTTTACAATGCCATTGTTTACCATAAAGTTAAGCGATTCCATAATTCCCATCAAAAAACCACTTGCTACGATAGCTGGTATAATTGGTACAAATATATCTCCTAATGTTTTAATACCTTTTTTAAACCAATTTGTTTGTGCTGTTGCTGCTGCTTTGACTTCTTCTTTTGTACTTGCCGTAATGCCAGAAACTGCTATAAATTCATCATATACTTTATTTACAATACCTGTTCCAAATATAATCTGTAACTGTCCTGAAGCAAAAAATACCCCTTTTACACCGTCAATTTCTTCCACTGCTTCTTTGTCACATTTTGCATTGTCCGCTATAACAAGTCTTAATCTTGTTGCACAATGTGCTGCTGAAATTAAATTTTCTTTTCCTCCGATTTTTTCATAAACCTCTTTTGCTGACTGTTTATAATCCATAAGCTCACCCTCTTAAATTATTATTTCTATTAAAACGCTGCTCTTTTTTTCTGAAATCGATTTCATATCTTGTTTCATATTATAGCGGTTTTTATATCTGTTGTATAGAGCCAAAATACACAAATTATTTTAATTATTTTCTGTAAATAACAACAAAAACTGCCTAATATATTGTTTTTTATATCTATTTTACACTATATTGGCAGTTTTATATTTATTAATTATTTTTTGTACTTTCTTGTTCTATTATTTCAAATCCAAGTTTTATTTCTTTAATCACTTTTTTTTCTTCTTTTAATAATGTTAAAAGCATTTCAGCAGCATCTTGTCCACTTGTTTTATAATAAAAATGGGCTGTTGTTAGTGTAGGTGTAATAATACTTGACAGTTTTGTATGTCCTATTCCTACAATTTGTATATCATCTGGTATGTTTATTTTTTTTTCTTTTAAATATTTCATAGCTCCTATTGCTATGAAATCGGTTGCACAAAATATGCCATCTATCTTTTTGCCGCTTTCAAACAATTTTTTCATTGCATCATAGCCAGCTTCCATTGAAAAATCACTTTCTATCATAATATCTTGTTCTGCTGTAATATGATATGATTTTAATGCTTCTAAATATCCCTTTTTTCTTTCCAATCCTGCGGCTTTATCTTTTGTGGTAACACCTATATACGCTATTTGTTTTCTGCCATTGCAAAGCATAATTTCTGTCAATTCTTTTGAAGCTAAAAAATCGTTGTGATAAATACAGCTTGTATAATCTACTCTTTGCCCCACCACTACCACTGGTACACCTATTTGTTTTATAATTTTTTTATGTTCTTTTCTGAGCAATGTTGCAATAAATATAATACCATCTACATTATTGTTTTGAAAAACACTCAAATATTCCAGCTCTTTTTCCACACTATTTTCTGTATTGGCAAGTAATATTTGAAATCCCTGTTTTGAAAGTATTAAACTTATTCCTGCTACAATTCTGCTTATTGTTTCAGAATTGATTTTTGGCAATACCACACCTATCAATTTTGATTTTTTTGTACGTAATGTTTGTGCTTGCAATGAAGGTCTATATCCTGTTTGTTCAATCACTTGTTTTATTTTTTGCTTTTTTTCTTCGCTAATATATCCATTATTCAAATAGCGAGATACTGCCGCACTAGATACTCCTGCTAGTTTTGCAATTTCGGCTATTGTCACTCACTTTCTCCCCTTTTGCTACTCCATTAAAATACAACATTTAAAAGCATTTTAAATCTTTCTTGTCCATATACCGCATGAGGGATATCTTTAGGCATAATAATACTTTCTCCCTCTTGCAATATAAATTCATTGCCATCTATTGTAAATTTTCCTGTGCCTTCTAACACTGTTACAAGAGCATCTCCTCCTGCTGCGTGTGTACTGATTTCTTCTCCTTTTTCAAATGCAAACAATGTCAAACTTACTGCCTCATTTTGTACTAATGTTTTGCTTACAATTTGCCCTTGCTGATATACTATTTGTTCTTTTAATTTTAATATTGTACCTTTTTCAATATTTTTTAGTTTTCCACTCATATTTATATTCTCCTTATTATATTAAATATTGTATGACATCTGATAAGTCACTACATTCTGCATAAATCTGTTCCATATACTGCTTTTCTGGTGTTACTATATCTTTTATAAATATCACTTCTATACCTGCATTATTTGCTGCAATAATGCCATTTTGAGAATCTTCCAATATCAAGCATTTTTGTTTTGGTACATTTAATTTTTCTACAGCTTTTATAAAAACATCTGGACTAGGTTTTCCCTTTTCTATTTCGTCACCACATACAGACAAACTAAAGTGTTCTAACAATCCTGTTCTTTTTAGTATTAAAGTCATATTTTCTCTAATAGTACCTGTTGCTACAATACTTTTCATATTTTCTTTTTTTAAAAATTCTAAAAGTTCCCACAACCCTTTTTTGACGTTAATTTGTTCATTATGATACACATTTTGTTTTCTCTCCAAAAGTTTTTTTAAAAATATATCATGACGAAATTCTTTTCCATACTCTTTTTCCAAAACTTCTTTTGTTCTACTGTCTGTCAATCCAATCAATTTCAATATACTTTGTTCTGTTGCTGGAAATCCCATTTCTTTTAATATTTCTTTTATTTGTTCTTTCATTATTCTTTCTGTGTCTACCATAAGCCCGTCCATATCAAATATTACAGCATCAAATTTTCTCATAACTTAATACCCCCAATATACCCTATTTAGCTTATTTTATACTTCAAATTTAGAATACTTTCCTTCCCAAACAACATT
The DNA here is from genome assembly GCA_910586765.1 of uncultured Clostridia bacterium. Lineage (GTDB taxonomy): Bacteria > Bacillota > Clostridia > Lachnospirales > Anaerotignaceae > Coprocola. The sequence continues at coordinate 90,628 of CAJUJJ010000006.1, read as the reverse complement.
TTTATAGTTTTGGACATCAGTATCTCCTTCTGTACTAATACACAATATCACTGAATTTTCATCTAATTTTAATGCTTTTTTGATAGTTTCTAATTCTTTATATTGTAATATATTTGCTACACAACCTATTCCTACTGCACCACTTTCCCCAGATACTACAGCAGTATCTCCTTTTACTGGTGCTGCTAACATTCTCATACCATCAGCCGCTACATATTCGGGGCAGCGTATAAAGGCATCTGCATATTCTTTTAATACATTCCAGCCTATTGTACAAGGTTCTCCACAAGCCAATCCTGCCATAATGGTATTCATATCTCCTTTTACACAATGGAATGTACCATCATTTGCCTTTGCTGTCTGAAATAGGCAGTCTGCTTTTGTTGGTTCTACAACCACTATAATCGGTTTTTGTTCTTTATAAATATTTGCAAAAAATCCTGTAATTGCTCCTGACATACTTCCGACACCAGCTTGCAAAAAAATATGTGTTGGTTTTTGTTCTAATTGCTCCATTATTTCATATCCCATTGTGGTATATCCTTGCATAATCCATTTTGGTATATCTTCATAGCCTTCCCACGCTGTATCTTGTACCATTACCCAGCCATTTTCTACTGCTTTTTGTTGTGCCAGCCTTACTGCATCATCATAATTTTTATCTGTAATTTCTGCCTCTGCTCCTTGTGCAATAATATTTTGTAATCTCTCTTTACTGCTTCCTTTTGGCATATATACCACTGCTTTTTGTCCTAACTGTTTCGCTGTCCATGCAAGTCCCCTGCCGTGATTGCCGTCTGTTGCTGTTACAAATGTAATTTCTCCTATTTTATTTTTTATTTCTTTAGAAGCAATTTTCTCTGCTGACAATGTCGAAACATCTTGTCCTATTTTTTGTGCAATATGATTTGCTATAGCATAACTTGCTCCTAATACTTTAAACGCATTTAAACCAAATCGATAACTTTCATCTTTTAAATAAATTGCATTGACATTACATTTTTGTGCTAAATTTTTTAAATTTACAAGAGGTGTTTTTTCATAAACAGCAAAACTTTTATGATATTGTATTGCCTTTTGAGATTGCTCTTTATTTAAAAAAGAAATATCCCCCTTACTATTTTGCACTTTTTCATTCCATACCATTTCTATGCTTTCCTTTTTCATAGTATCTTCCTTTCTTTATCTCTTTATTTTCCATAATATCCAAAAAGCCCCATTGTCTAAAGACAAGGGACTTTATTTCATTTATTACTCTTTACCATATCGTGCTTCTAATCTATATATTGGCATACCTTTTTCAGAAAACTTTTGTTCATATTCTGTCATAATATTTTGTTGCATATATTCACTATTATGCAAATCAAAACAAATATGAGACAAATTCCATTTATCTGCACAAAATTCATTTAATGAAAATTCAAACAGCCCTTTATTATCTGTTTTAAAAAAGATTTCTCCTTTTTCCCCCATAATATGACGATAACTTTGTAAAAATTCTCTGTATGTCAATCTTCTTTTCATACACCTTTTTTTAGGCCATGGGTCACTAAAATTCAAATAAATTCTTTCTATTTCTCCTATTTCAAATAAATCTGATAATTTTGCTGCACTATCACAAATAAGTGCTAAATTAGGCAAATACTGTTCTATTTTTCTCGCTGCAATAGCAATTACAGTGGTTTGTCTTTCTATTCCTATAAAATTTACATCTGTATAACGTTTGGCATTTTCTACAATAAATCTGCCTTTACCACAACCAATTTCTACATGAATAGGATAATCATTTCCAAAATATTCTGACCATTTCCCTTTTTGTTCTATAGGCTGTTTTACTACATTCTTATTTGTCTGTAATTCTTCCTCTGCCCAAGGCTTGTTTCTCATTCTCATAATATGATAATTGCTATGTAAAAAACTAGCATTCTCCTTTCGTTTTATGCCATTATACTATATTCCATACTATACTTCAATACCTTGTCTATTTAAAAAATAGAAGTAATTATTCAGCTTTTATTTTTCTCAGCCAATAGCCATAGCAACCTGTTTTCATTACTTCTTTTCCACAAGGCTGAAATGTCGTAAAATACAAATGTTCTGCTTCCCTTCTTGTTTCTGGATAATACTGTGCAGGTACTCCAATAGTATATTCCTTTTCTGCTGTTTTTTGAAATATAAAATGTTTGTATTTTCTGTAAGCACAGATATAAAACAGATTTTTCATCACTTCTGTAATATTTACTGGTAATACAGCTAATTCTTCTAATGCAATGCTTTTCCAAATTCCTTCTTCAAAAGGTTGTAATGTATCATTGTTTTGTAATATGTACGCAATTTCTTTATTTGTTTCTGTTGCCATAGTATTGCTTTGTATAGTGGCTTGTGGTTCTTGTACGATTTCTGTATTTTGTTCCATTTCTATTTTTTGCTCTTGCTCTATTTCTGTTTTTTGTTCATTTTGTTGTTTTTGCTGTTGTACTACAGTTTGTTCTGGTTGTGTATTTGTTTTTATTTCTGTAATATGTTTTTGTTCTTCTTTTGTTAACACGCCACTTTGTTCTAATTTTTCTAATTCTCTTTTAAAATTGAAAAGCATATCTTTAAAATTTTTTTGAAATGAAGAAGTTTCTTTTTTATTCTGTATTGTATTAGAAATTTTTTGTTCTTTCACGATATTTTGTGGTTGTTTTGGCTGTTCTGGTTCGGTTTCTACAATTTTATTTTCTTGTTTTAATTGTATTGTTTTTTTGGTAGTTTCTTTTATACTTTGTTTTGGTTCTTCCAATAATATCGCTTCCGCTGCTCTTAAATCTGGCTGTTGTTCCTTCTCTTCTTTAAAAAACTTTTTCCATGCCACTTTTTCATTAAAATATCCAGCTAAAGGTACTGTCAATCCATATCCACCTTTTACAATTAACGCTGCTGTATGTAATTCTTCTACAGAAAAACCGCTTTTTCCTATCAAATCAGGGTCAAATTCCCATTTTAATTCTCCTTTGCCATGTTGGTCTACTTCCATAATACCACAGCTAATTCCTCTCATAGCATTGCCTTTTCCTGCTATAACAAATGTTTCGTATCTTCTACCATCTGTCAACTTTTTTAATCCCTGCACTGAAAACGTCAATCGCCCTTTTTTATTTTTCAGTTCCATAATACAGCTTCCCCACGCAGACTGCTGCCCTATTGAAAATCCACCTAATTCCTGTTTTAACATTACAAATGCTTTATCATATCGTCTATTATACATATCATCATTCCTTCCAAATAAGCCTACTTTGCTATTATAAACTTTATGAAAGCAATGTAAAAAACAGAACTATTTTTTTAATTCATTTCATTTGACAGCTTTAGAGAAATTTGTTTTGTTAAATCTCCAAATTGTTGTATAGAAAGTGCTTCTCCTCTTACTTTTTCATCAAGTCCTATAGATTGTATTACTTCCATTAGTACATCTTTAGAAAGCCCTAATTTTAATTGATTACAAAGACTATTTAAAAGTGTTTTTCTTCTTTGTCCAAAAGCACATTTTACAATATGAAAAAATAGTTTTTCATCAATTCCTTTTAATATAGGTTCTTTTCGCAATTTCAGTGTAATTACAGCGGAGGACACTTTTGGCTTTGGCATAAAGCAAGAAGGTGGTACAATCATATTTATTTTTGCTTCACAATAATACTGTACTGCTATAGACAATGCACCATAGTCTTTACTGCCAAACTGTGCCTGCATACGCTCTGCAACCTCTTTTTGAACCATAACTGTAATACTTTCTACTTTTCTATGATTTTCAAGCAAATCCATAATAATAGGCGTTGTAATATAATAAGGTAAATTTGCTACAATTTTAATATCTTTTCCATCATTTTCATTTTGTATGATTTCATCTATATCTGTTTTTAATATATCCTGATTTCTAATTTCAATATTTTGATATTCCCCTACTGTTTGCTGTAATATAGGTATCAAATGCTTGTCAATTTCTACTGCAATCACTTTTTTTGCTCTTTCCGCGAGCACTTGTGTCAAACTGCCTATTCCTGGCCCTATTTCAAGTACACAATCCTCCTCTGTAATATCAGCACATTCTACAATATTTTGCAATATATTACTGTCAATTAAAAAGTTTTGTCCAAAATTCTTTTTAAAATAAAACTCGTTTTGTTCTATGATTTTTTTTGTTACAGACGGTGTCGCAATTCTCTCCATAATACTACCCTTCCTTTTTATACTGCATTTTTACAGATTATACCCAAAACATTGTTTTTTGTCAAAAATATGCTGCAAACAAAAAAAGAGCATTTCTTTCACAAAATGCCCTTTTTTAATTTATTCATCGTATTCGTTCATATCACCAATTACTACATCTAATTTTACAGAAGTATCTCCATTTCTAACAACATAAACTTCTGCTGTTTCTCCTATTTCAAGTTGTTTTAATATTTCTGTCAAAGCATCTGTATCCATTACTTTTTTGCCATTTAATTCTATAATAATATCTCCAGACTGCATACCTGCTTTTTCTGCATTTCTACCAGGAATTACTTGCTCTACCATAACCCCTACAGGCAAACGATATAAATTAGCTACTTCTCCTGATACATTTCTTACATAAATTCCCATACCTGGCTTTGGTGCTGTACCTTCTGTAAGTAATGTCTCTGCAATTTCTTTTATATTATTACTTGGAATAGCATATCCTATACCTTCTGCTGTACCTCCAGAAATTGATTTTGCTGTATTGATGCCTATTACTTCTCCATTTACATTTACCAATGCACCACCGCTATTACCTTGATTGATTGCTGCATTTGTTTGTAAAACATTTTTCAATGTACTGCCTTGTACAGTAACCTCTTTATTTATGGCACTAATCATACCATCTGTTGCACTCATTCCTTCTCCTAAGGCATTTCCTATGGCATATACATCATCGCCGACTTCTACTTCGTCAGAATTTCCAAATTTTGCTACAGTAACTTGTTCTATTCCTGCCTTTTTTAAGTCTTCTTTTGAAACAGTCAACACTGCAATTTCTGCATCACTATCTCTACCTACTATTTTGGCTTTTACTTCTTTTTCTTCCTCAAATACAGTAAAAACTTCTGCTGCATCTTTTATTACGTGGTTATTTGTTACAATACCTACTTTTTCATCATCTTCATAAAATACAATACCACTACCTGCTCCAGAGCCTTCCACCATACCCCACATAGACTCTCCTTGTATTCTTGTGGAAATACTTACTACAGAAGGCATAACTGTTTTTATAACATCTTTTTTACTCATTGTTGTACTTGAAATCGCTTTTGCGGAAGGTGCATAATTTTCTGGCGCTGTTACAGTATCTGATGGCAATGCCTTAGAAAAATAATTCTGTGACCAACCTAAACCTACACCAAAACTTCCACCCCCTGCTATACTAATTATCAAGCAAGTTGCAATATATTTTACCCAAGGTCTATAACGTTTCTTTTTTTCTGCTCTTTTTACTTGTTCATAATAATAACATTTATCTTCTTCTACTATTGGAGTTGTTTCATTTATATCTTCTTCCATATTTTCATTCATTGTATTTTTATCGTCTTCTAACATAATATATCTCCTCCCAACTATTTATTTTTATTGTTATGACGTTTTCATGCTTTTTATGAGTATGAGTATACTGCATATATTTGAATAAAATATGAATGACGAGTAAATAAATTTTAAATATATTATAGCCAAAATATTACTAAATTCAATACTATTATCAAAAAAAGCATAAAAAAAGACTGCTTTTTTCAAGCAGTCTTTTTATTTACAAAACCATATTTAAAAAGTCTTGTGTTCTTTTATTTTGTGGATTTCCAAATACTTCCTCTGGTGTGCCTTGTTCTACAATATAGCCACCGTCCATAAATATCACTCTGTCTGCAACTTCTCTTGCAAAACCCATTTCATGTGTTACAACAATCATTGTCATACCTTGCTCTGCTAACTTTTTCATAACATTTAATACTTCCCCTACCATTTCAGGGTCTAATGCTGATGTAGGTTCATCAAAAAGCATAACATCTGGCTGCATTGCCAATGCCCTTGCAATGGCAACTCTTTGCTGTTGTCCTCCTGAAAGCTGTGCTGGAAAAACTTCTGCTTTTTCTTCTAATCCAACAGTTTTCAAAAGTTCCATACCTTTTTTTCTTGCTTCTTCTTTTGTCATTTTTTTTCTATCAACAGGAGCAAGCATAATATTATCTATTACTGATAAATGTGGAAATAAATTAAACTGTTGAAACACCATACCTATATTTTCTCTTATTTTGTTGATGTCTGCCTGTTTCGCTGTCAAATTATAATCATCTACAATGATTGTACCACTTGTTGGTTCTTCCAAAAAATTCAAACATCTTAAAAATGTACTTTTTCCACTGCCAGAAGGCCCTATTAGACAAACAACTTCGCCTTCATGTACTTCCATATCAATATGCTTTAATACTTCTAAATCTCCAAATTTTTTCTGTAGTGCCTCAGCCTTTACTTTTACCATTGGAAAGTCTCCTTTCTATGATTTGAGATATTTTTGTTAATATCATAATGACTATAAAATACACGATTGCAACCATACCATATGTTTCAAAACCTCTAAATGTTCTGTTTGCAATCAATGTACCCACTCTCATCAATTCTCCCATACCAATAACAGAAATGATAGAAGTATCTTTTAATGTAATAATAAACTGATTTACTACAGAAGGAATAACAATGCGTATTGCTTGAGGGATAATAACTTTACTCATCGCTACATGATAAGGCAATCCAAGACTTCTTGCTGCCTCCATTTGTCCCTTATTGACTGCGGAAATACCGCTTCTAAATATTTCTGATAAATATGCTCCTGCATTTAATGTCAATACAATAACACTCGCCCAAAAAGAAGGGATTTGTATATTTAATACAGATGCAATACCAAAATACAAAAAATATGCCTGTACCATAAGAGGCGTACCTCTGATTACGCTTAAATATACTGTCGCAATCCAATTTAAAGGCTTTATACTTGAAATCTTAAAAAAACAAGAAATCATACCTACAATAATGGCAAAAATCAATGAAAGTATTGTCAACTGGAGGGTAAGTGACAAACCTTCAAGTAATCTTGGCAAATTTTGTAAAAAAAACGCATAAAAATTCATATTCTATTACTCCTAGCCTGATTACTTTGTGTAGCTATCTACGATTTCCTGATATTTTCCATTTTCTCTAATGTTTGCTAAACCATCATTAAATTTTTGAAGCAATTCTGTATTTTTATCTTTTGCTACTGCAAAACCATAGGAGTTACCTGCTTCTTGTTTATCATTAAGTTTTAATGGCAAACCTTGTTGTATACCATATGCAATTACTGGGTAATCTTCAAAACAAGCTACAGAATTACCTACTGTAACATCTTGATACATACCATTAGAATCATCAAATACTACCATTTCAAAACCATATTCATCTTTAATGCTTTCTGCAAAAGCATAACCTTCTGTACCAACTTTTACAGCAACTTTTTTGCCTGCTAAATCTTCATAAGATTTAATATCTTCATTTGTTGCAGATACTGCCATAACAACTGCTGAGTCATAATATGGTTCTGAAAAATCATATCTTTCTTTTCTTTCTTCTGTAATACTCATACCTGCAATCATACCATCAGCTTGTCCTGCTTCTACAGCCTGTAAAGCTGCACTAAATCCCAATACTTGCAAATCTACCTCAAAACCTTGGTCTTGTGCAATAGCATTTAATATGTCAATATCAATGCCTACAAAATTTCCACTTTCATCTTCAAATTCAAATGGTGCAAATGTTGTATCTGTTGCAATTTTATATGTTTTTACATCTCCAGATGGAGCTTCTCCTTGTTGTTCATCTGGTGCATTTTGTTCTGGTTCAGCAGAACCACCACAAGCTGCAAGCCCCATAACCATTGTTAATGATAACGCAATCGCTGTTACTGATTTAAAAAATTTCATTTTTTCTCATTCTCCTTTATGATTGATATTTTTTATATCAAGAAATACATAGCCCCTCCGCAAATGCTTTCTTGATGCTGTTAACTTAATTAGTGAGTATCATTGACGTTTTTTGGTGTTTTGACATAGCAGTTCCCAGCGGGAACGCTGGAAAAACACCTTTGTCTTTGATACAAATACTGTTTCATGTAATATATTTTTAAAAAACAATACTGTTTATATTATATTGTTTTATACGCATATACACAAGAGTAAATTGTCAAAAAATTATAATTTACCTTTTTTTACTATTTTTTTGTTATCATGCCCAATAAAGAACTAGAGCCTAATCTTTCTACTCCCAATTTTAAAAATTCTTCTGCATCTGAAACACTTTTAATACCACCTGCTGCTTTTATTTTTACACCATTTGATATATTTTCGGAAAACAATTTAATATCTTCTACTGTTGCTCCTCCACTACCAAATCCTGTACTTGTTTTTATAAAATCTGCTCCAGAACGACTTACTATTTTACAAAGCATTTCTTTTTCTTGTTTTGTTAAATAACAAGTTTCCACAATTACTTTTAATATATGGTTTCCACAAACTTTTTTTATTGCTTTTATTTCTTGTTCCACTAAATCAAAAAGCCCATCTTTTACCCAACCTAAATTGATAACCATATCAATTTCATCAGCACCATTTTTAATCGCATTTTCTGTTTCAAATACCTTTACTTCTGTAGTATGGTATCCATTCGGAAATCCTATTACAGTACAAACAGCAATTTTACCTTTTACAAATTCAGATACTTTTTTCACATAGCTTGGCGGTATACAAACAGATGCTGTTTTTTGTTTTATTGCTTCTTCACAGATTTCTTGTATTTGCTGCCATGTTGCTGTTTGTTTTAACAAAGTATGGTCGATATGACAAATAATGTCCAAACAACTTCCTCCTTCTTTGTTTCATTTAAAAAAACACACTTATATAGTATATCACAAATTTTCCAAAATCACAACTTTTTCTATACTGTGTTATTACAATATTTAACACTTATCTTTTTTAATACGTTTTTTATTTAGAATATAAGTACAAAAATAAAGAATACTACTTAACATATAAAAAAGAGCAACTACACCAGATACTCCCTTTGAAATATTTTCACTTGGTATTATTGTTGTTACAATAAAGCTAATACTCATAAACATAGTTAAAATAGCAAGTATTATATTCCATTTATTACTTTTCATACTATACTCCCCTTCTAATTTATTATTCACTGTTTCTATTTTATCATATCATAAAGCCTGCTACAATCATTTTCATAAACACAACTTCATACCATTACTATATATAAAAAGACAGCGAATACGCACTCGCTGTCTTGGCTACATAATTATTCTGCTGTTTCTTCTTTTGGAGCTTCTTCTGTATTTTCTTCTGCTTTTCTCTTTGACAAACTGATTTTTTTCTGTTCTGCATTTACTTCTAATATTTTTACTTTAATTATTTCTCCGACTTTCAATTCATCTTCTGGTTTTTCAACGTGTTTATTTGCTATCTGAGAAATGTGTACCAGTCCGTCAACTCCTGCTTCTAATTCTACAAATGCTCCAAATGGTACCATACGCACTACTTTTCCTTCTGTAATAGAACCTACAGGGTATTTTTCTGCTGCTGTTGTCCAAGGATTATTTTGGCTATCTTTTAAAGAAAGTGAAATTTTTCCTTTTTCTTTATCTACATCTAATATAATAACCTCTACTTCTTGTCCTTCTTTTAATACTTCTTTTGGATTTGTAATACGTCCCCATGACATTTCTGAAATATGAATTAATCCATCTACGCCGCCTAAATCAACAAATGCCCCAAAATCTGTAATTCTGCTCACTTTGCCCTTTACTTTAGAGCCGATTTCTAATTTTTCAAATATACTTGCTTTCTTTTCTAATATTTCCTTTTCTATCAGTGCTTTTCTACCGCCTATAAAACGACGTTTTACTTTATCCAATTCAATGATATTAAATTCCAATTCTTTTCCTTTAAATACATTCAAATCTTCAATAAATTTATTTGAAACCTGTGAAGATGGAATGAATATTCTAACGCCATTTACCAAAGCAATTAAGCCGCCTCTTACCACATCTACTATTTTTCCTGTTACAACTGTTTTATTTTGGTAAGCTGCTTCTATTTCTTCCATGCCTTTTTGGTCTTCAATGCGTTTTCTTGAAAGAAGCACATTTCCATCGCCGTCATTTACACGTACAACAAATACTTCAATCTCATCTCCAGGCTGTAATACTTTACTTGGAACTACACTTGCATCTCTGCTATATTCCCCTTTTGGAATAATACCATCAGATTTGTAATTTAAGTTTACAGAAACTTCCTCATTTGAAATATTGATTACAGTTCCTTTTACCACATCTCCTGTATGAAGTGTGACAAAAGATTGGTCTAACATTTGCTCAAATGTCAGCTCTTCTTCACTTCCTCCATTATTTTGTACTGCATCTTTTAATGCTTCGCTCATTGTACCAATTACCTCCTTAATGATTGCTGGCGGTGTTGATGCACCAGCAGTTATTCCTATTTTATCATTCTTATCGAAAATATTCAACACCAAATTACAAATTGTTTCAATATAATATGTTTTTTTACAATGTTTTTTACAAATTTCAAACAATTTTTGCGTATTAGAGCTACTTTTATCTCCTATCACTATCATTTTATTTACATTTTTAGATAATGCTACTGCTTCTTGTTGTCTTTCGGCTGTTGCAGAACATATTGTATCAAAAATATCTAATTCTAAACCTTTTTGATTTAATATTTCTATTATGGCATCAAATTTATTTTTTCGAAATGTTGTTTGTACCACTACAGTATATTTTTTATCATTATCATATTGTGCTTGTTCTGCCTGCTCTGCTTCTGCCAATATTATGGCACTATTTTCACACCAACCATTGATACCTTGTACTTCAGGGTGTTTACTATCTCCTACAATAATAATTTGTCTTTTTTGCTCATATGCCTGTTTTACAATATCATGTATTCTTTTTACAAAAGGACAAGTACCATCTACCATTTGTAGTCCCTTTTGTTTGATAGCGTCATACACATTTTGTCCTACACCATGAGAACGTATCATAACAGTACCTTTTTCTACTTCTTCCAAATTTTCAATGACGTGTATGCCCTTTTTTTCTAAATCTGCTATCACTTCTTTATTATGTATCAAAGGACCATAAGTATAAATATTTTTATTTTTATTTTTATTAATTTCATCATAAGCCATATTAATTGCTCTACTTACACCAAAACAAAATCCTGCTGATTTTGCTACAATAATTTCTGCCATAATTAAGCCTCTACTTTCATATCATTAATTTGTTTCATTATGATTTCTGTAATTTCATTGAGAGATTGCGTATTTAGTCTTTTTCCTCTGTATTCTTCCAAATATAAAGGTTTTCCATACACTATTTTCATAGAAGAAAATGGTTTACAACTTCCGCTAATTGCTACAGGCACAACAGGTGCTTTCCCCTTCATAGCAAACAATGCTACACCTGCTTTTGCTGCTTTTTCCTCTCCTGCCTTTACTCTTGTACCTTGTGCAAACATTCCTATTGTTTTTCCTTCTTTTAACAGCTTTACTGCATTTTTAAACGCTGTCATATCTGCTGTACTTCTATCCACTGGAAAGGCATTTAACTGTTTGAGAAGCCAATACATAAATTTATTTTCAAAAAGTTCTTTTTTTGCCATATAATAAACCGTTCTATCAGAATAAATACCCATTGTTACAGGGTCAAAATTACTACTATGATTGGCACAAAGTATTACACCGCCTTGTTTAGGCACATTTTGTTGTCCCTCTATTGTCATACGAAATAATATTTTATAAAGTATTTTTAACACTACTTTTGCAATTTGATAAAACATATTACACCCCCAAATCATTTACTTTTTGTTTTACAATATTTAATATTGTCTCTGTTACTTGCTCTATGTTCATACAAGAGCTATCTATTTCAAAAGCATCTTCTGCTTTTCTTAGAGGATTATATTTTCTATTTTTATCATTTTCATCTCTTTGTATGATTTCTTTTTTTATCTGTTCTTTATCATATTGCTTTCCTAATGCTTCCAATTCATTACAACGGCGTTTTGTTCTTTCTTCTATACTTGCATTCAAATAAATTTTGACACTTGCATCAGGTAACACATTTGTCCCTATATCCCTTCCGTCCATAATGACATTATGCCCTTTTGCCAAATCTCTTTGTATTTGTACCAATTTTTGTCTTACTGCCAATATCACAGCAACGTCTGAAGCTGCTTTTCCTACTTGCTGTGTTCTAATTTTTTCTGTTACATTTTCACCATTCAAATATATATTTTGTATCCCTTGCAGCAATTCTATACTCATATTCATATTTTTTAGTGCAGAAGTAATTTTTTGTTGTTCATTAAAATCAATGCCATTCTCTAAACAATACAGTCCTACTGTTCTATACATAGCACCTGTGTCAATATACAATAGATTTAATTCTTTTGCAATTTTTTTTGCTACAGTACTTTTACCTGAACCCGCTGGCCCATCAATGGCAATGCTATAATTTTTCATATTTTTCCCTCACTCGCTTAAATCTGGTCTTAATGCTCTTGCCTTTTGCAAATATACATGATTTGCTTGTTTTTGTTTTTTATTCACATCACACAACACTGCACAACGAATACATTTTTGTAAACTTCCTGCAATATACAATTCCTGCATACACATCAATGCTGCCTGTGTAATACCTATTTCTCTTGCTGCAACTGCGGGATATGCGGCATCTAAATCTTTTGTCATTGTAAATTGTATCTGTATAATATCAGACAATTCCAATTCATTTTTTTTAATGATACATTCCAGCATTTCTTTTGTTGCCTGCAATATATCATTGACTTCATTTTTTTCTACTGTTGTAGCACCTCTCACACAAATCATATTTTATTCCTCCTTTATTCCTTCTGCTGCTGTATATCCTGTTGAAAAAGCAATTTGCAAATTAAAACCTCCTGTATAGGCATCTATGTCCAACACTTCTCCCGCAAAATACAATCCTTTTATTATTTTAGATTGCATTGTAGAGGGGTCTATTTCATCTACACAAATCCCTCCACAAGTTATTACTGCTTCTTCAAATCCTGTTGTACCAGTCACATGAACAGTCAAATGTTTTATTTGTTGTATTATATTTTTTCTTTCTTGTTTTGTAATATCATGTACTTTTTTTATAGGTTCTATTTCAGAAAGTGATATAATAACTGGTATTAATTTTTGAGGCAGTAAATCGTCAAGTGCATTTCTAATATCTTTATTGCTATATTTTTGAAAATCTCTCAATATTCTGTTATCCAATGTTTTTTCTTCTAATGCAGGTTTTAAATCAATTTCTATAGTATAAATCTGTTTGTTTAACTCTTTTACAATATGTCTGCTTGCACTTAATATAACAGGGCCTGATACGCCAAAATGTGTAAAAAGCATTTCTCCAAAATCTTGATATACTGTTTTGCCTTTTTCATTTTTTACAGTAATCGCACAGTTTTTTAAACTTAGCCCCATAGCCTCCTGACACCATTTTTCACTTGTTTTTAAAGGTACCAATGAAGGATATAACTTTGTAACTGTATGCCCTGCTAATTTTGCCATATCATAGCCATCTCCTGTAGAACCTGTACCGCTATAAGACAATCCTCCAGTACATACAATAACATTATCTGACTTTATTTTTTTTCCATTTGACAATACAATACCTTTTGCTATGCCATTTTCTATCCATATCTGTTTTACATTTGTATTTGTATGCACAAATACATTATTTTGTTTTAAATATTTTTGCAATGCCCTTACTACATCACCAGCTTTATCACTTACAGGAAATACTCTGTTTCCTCTTTCTGTTTTTGTTTGTAATCCTAATTTTTCAAAAAACTGTTTTGTTGCCTCGCTATCCAATGTATAAAATGCACTATACATAAAATAAGGATTACTCGGAATATTGTTTAAATGTGTTTCAATATCACTATCATTTGTAATATTACAACGTCCTTTTCCCGTAATATATATCTTTTTACCTAAACGGTCATTTTTTTCATATAAATGTACAGTATGTCCTTTTTCTGCTGCTCTGCCTGCCGCCATCATACCAGAAGCACCACCGCCTACTACAATTACATTTGCCATTCCTTTTCACCTTTCAATGTATTCATTGTTTCCAAATGTGCAAAATCATTCAATGTCAACAATACCATTTTTCCGTTTTCACTTACATCTATTGTAGTAATAGAAGTATTGCTGAGCCACATTTTTTTATAAAATGTTTCGTCCATATCCATAAGTGCCATAATAAGTACCCTTAATACACCACCATGTGATACAATCGCAACATTTTGTCCTTTGTGCTTTTCCAGAAGTTTATAAAATCCCTCTACAGAACGCTCTTTTACTATTTCAAAGCTACCTTCGCCAGGAAAAGTATGGCTAAAAGGTCTTTCATAAAAATCTGTGTAGCTTTTTCCATATTTTTCTGTAAGCTGTTTTACATTATGACCTTCCCATTCTCCAAAATTAATTTCTTTAAAATATTCATAAGGTACAACAGACAATCCTTTTGCATTTGCCATACTTTCTGCTGTTTTGATAGCTCTTTGCAAAGGAGAAGAATATACCGCATCTAATTTTATAGAAGGATTTTCAAAACGTTTTCCTAAACATAATGCTTGTTTTTCTCCTTCTTCAGAAAGCGGAATATCTGTCAATCCTTGATAAATCCCTTTTGAATTCCATTCTGTTTCTCCGTGTCTTATTAAATAAAATCTTGTTTTCATATTTTTACCGTCCTATTCTTTATTTTTCACTTTTTCATTATAAGACAGACAATGCTGTGTTTCAATATAAAACTACATAAATTCTACTACTGTTTTATAAATACAAATAAGAGTATGTTTTTGTCAAATCATACTCTTATTTAATCATATTATTCTTCTGTTTCTTCTTGATTTTCCTCTCTGTCAGCCTTTCTGCCTTTTTGTGTTTTATTTTCTTTTTTGTCTTTTTTATCTTCTTCGTCTTCTTTTTTATCTTCTTTATCTTTTTCGTTATTTTCTTTGTCATTTTCTTCTTCAGATGAATTACTTTGTTCTTCACCATCTGAATTACCTTCTTCTGCCTCATTCAACTGTGCAGCAGTTTCTTGTAATGTTTCTTTTGCTTTTGGAGGCAATGTTGAATCTTCAATTTCAACATAAGTATCTTCCTCAACATCATAACGATAAATAGCACTTTGATTTGTTGCAACAAAATATTTGCCTTGAAATACATTTGTACCTGCTCTACCTATTTCATACAGACTAATACCATAACAGTTATGATTACCTATAGAAGTTTGCCCATTGTCATAAATTGCTTTATATTCTTCTATTGGCTTTGGTAATCCTAACTTTTCAGCAGAAAAACTTGACAAATAACTTAATGCTCCATCTCTTGAAATATCTATTTTATCAGAGTCATCTTTTGGTTCTGGCAATTTTTCGCTTGTTTTACTCACCATTACTTTATAATCTGTATCTGTATAGTCAATATCTATTTTTAATATTTTTCCTTCTTCTTGAGATGCTGTCCCCACAGAAACATAACCACCAGGTGCTTCTAAATTGTAGTCAAACATAGGTACAAATTCCTGTTCTCCTGTTAAAAAGTTAATATAATCTCTTACTTCATCATCAGCATCTTTTAATTCTGTATAATTATATATAATACGTTTACTACCGTTATTTTCTTCTTCTGTAATTTCTGGCAATGCTCTTTTTTCACTTTCCCCCAAAAATTTAGGAATAGATGTTACAAAATCATCATCTAAAACATATGCTTCTATGTAAGGGTCCTTTTCTTCTTCTTTATTTCCTCCTCTAAAATGTAAAAATCCTACAATACCTGCACATACAAACACCAATGCTAAAACACCCGCAAACAGTTTCTTTTTACTTCCTCCAGAACTTTCTTCTGATTTATTTTTGCCTTTTCCTTTTGGACTTGGCTTTCCTTTTTTTATTTTTTCTTTTTTGATTGGTTTGTCTTTGCCTTTTGCCTTTGTAGTTTCTGCTTTTTCTCCTGATGCTATTTTTCCTTGTTTTGCATCATTTTTTAATGCTTTTATTTTACTTGCTGCCTCTTGTTTTGCATTTTTCTTTCGTTCTGCCGCTTCTTTTTTTGCTGCTTTCTTTTGTTCTGCTAATTCTTTTTGTGTTTCCTTTTTTGCAGAAGCAATTTCTTTTTTTGCTGCTTTTCTTTGTTGCTGTAATTCTTTTTTTGCTGCTTTTTTCTCTGTAGCAGCCTCTTTTTTTGCTTCTGCCTTTTCTGCTTTTTGTTGTTGTTTTTGCAGTTTTTTGTCAATTTTTATTTTGGCAAGTTCCGCCTTTTCTTCAACAGTCTTTTTCATGATATTCTCTCAACCTCTCCAATATCGCAATAGTTTTTTTCATTTATTACTATAATGAAACTCTTTGCTTTATACATTATACCATATATACTAGCAATATCACAATAAAAATGTGCAATATATACGATATAAATACTATTGTATTCTTTTTTATATTTAAAAATAATACTACTCTTATATTGTTTTGTATAAAAAACAATATTTCGTACAAAATAGCAATGAGGTGATAAAAATGTCTAAAAACATAAAAAACGTAAATGACTTGCTTAATTCCAATATCCATGCAAAAGAATATTATTTGACATTATCAGAAGGAGCAAGCGGAAATGTCAATCTTCATTCCTCTGATATACGAAGCTTAGAAGAATTAAAAACATTTTCTGAAAATATACGATAATTTACTATTTTGCACAGTTTTTATTTGTCATAAAAAATACAAATAATTCATATTTTCTAAAAAAAAAGGCTTTTGGCTGCCTCAGCCAAAAGCCTTTTTTTATTTTTATTAATATTTACTCATATCGTCCATTACAAAATTATAATCTTCTTCTGGTTCTACATCTAATGTAATGGTATCATTTTCCATGCCGTCACATTTAAACTGCATTATCAATCTCTTCATATCACTTGCTTGTGCAGACAATTCTTCACTTGCTGCGGCACTTTCTTCACTTGTTGCAGAGTTTGTTTGAACAACAGCAGAAATTTGGTCAACACCAATGGTAACATTACTTACAGCAGTTGCTTGTTTTTCACTTGCTTCTGCAATGGTATCAATCAATGTAACAACTTCTTTTGTTACAGAAACTGCTTCTTCCAATGTTTTTGCTGTTTCTTCTGCAATTTTAGAACCATTTCCTACTGCTTTTACAGTATCTCCAATCAATATTGTTGTACTGCTTGCAGCTTCTCCAGATTTTCCTGCCAAATTTCTAACTTCATCTGCTACAACAGCGAAGCCTTTTCCTGCTGTACCTGCTCTAGCTGCTTCTACTGCGGCATTCAGTGCAAGTATATTTGTTTGGAATGCAATATCATCAATCGTTTTAATAATTTTAGAAATTTCTTGTGATTTTTCTGTAATTTCACTCATTGCTTCCATCATTTCGTGCATTTGTTCATTACTAATATCAATTTGGTCACCTGCTTTTTGTGACTTCTTGCTTGCTTCTCTTGCATTTTCTGCATTCTTTGTAATTTGTTGTGAAATTTCTGTAATTGTTGCAGAAAGTTCTTCCACAGAGCTTGCTTGTTCTGTAGCTCCTTGTGCCAATGCTTGTGAACCGCTAGATACTTGTTCTGCATTTGAAGATACTTTATTTGCTACATTATTTACTTTTACAATAGTATCAGACATATTTCTGGATAATGTTTCAATAGAGCTTTGAATATCTCTAAATTCCCCTTTGAAATCCTGTGACAAATGTACTGTAAAGTTTCCGTTTGCCATTTCTCCTGTTACTAAACTAATATCTGCTATATATGAAGCAAGTGTTTTCAATGATAATCTAACGTCATCTGCCAATTCTCCAATAATGTCTGTAGAATAATATTCAATTTCTCCACTCAAATCGCCTTCAGACATTTTTCTTGCTACTTTTTGTACTTCTCTAATAGGTTCTGTAATACTTCTTGTAATAAATACTGCAAATACCAATGAAATGATAATACTTGCTATCAGTAAAACTGTTACAAATAAGGAAGCTGCTGTTGCACTTTTTTTATTCTGTTCTAATGCAGTGGTTTGTTGTGTATGTAAATTACTTTCTAATGCTTCTGCTACTTCTGCCGACTCAGCCAAAAGAGGAATACAACTATTTATTAACAATTGTTTTGCTTCTTCATCTGCATGAGACTGTAAATACAATATAACTCTATCTGCTTCTGAAATCCATGTTGTTACTTTATCATAATATTGATTTACTTCGCTTATTGAACTTCCATATTTCTCTTTTAATGTTGTAAGTTCTTCTTCCAAATTTGCTTGTGTTTCTCTAAACCTTGATTCATATTGTGAATAATCATCTTGTATAATCATATCACGTACATATTTTCCTAAAATATTCAAATTTAGTCTCGCTCTAATTAATGTCGTCGTATCAGTAATAGGTCCGTTAATTGTTGTTTCATAATTTGTTTGTGTACTGGATAATGAAAAAATAGAAATTACTGTCATAATAGCGGATAATACAATTACGCAAATAAAGCCGCCTAAAAGTCTGGTCTTAATACTTAATTTTTTCACCGATAATCCCCCTCTTGATTATTATGCTATTTGTTTTATTTGTTCATTTATGTTATTATTTGACCAAAATATTAACGTAAATTTAACTAAATAAATTTTAGCACTCGCTTATAATATTGTCAATAGATTTCATTTTTCTTTTTATGTTGTCGAAAGGGATTTATTTGTGTATTTGAAACACCTTTTCTGCTGCTATAATGCCATCAATAGCTGCTGATACAATCCCTCCTGCATATCCAGCACCTTCCCCTATCGTATAAAGTCCCTTTACAGAAACACTTTGCATTTGTTCATTTCTTACAATTCTAACAGGGGAGGAGCTTCTGCTTTCTACTGCACTCATAACAGCATAAGGGACATCAAAGCCCTTTAATTTTTTTCCAAATTCTGGTATAGCTTCTTGCAATGCTTCTGTAATAAATTTAGGCAGTATTTCTGCAATATTACAAAAACATACTTCAGAAACACAACTGCTTTGTATTTCTCCCCAATTTTGAGAACACTTTTCATTCAAAAAATCTCCTAATAACTGCACTGGTACGGCTCCCTTTGCTTTTTGAAATGCTTTTTGTTCTAATTCTCTTTGCAGATACATACCTGCTAAAGGTTCATCGCTTCCAAAATCTTCAGGAAAAACTTGTACCAAAAGTGCACTATTTGCATTTATGCCATCTCTTTTATATTCACTCATACCATTAACAGCAATATGCCCTTTTTCAGAAGAAGCATTTACAACATATCCTCCTGGACACATACAAAATGTGTATACTGCTCTTCCTTTTTGTGTGGCATAAGTAAGTCTATAGTCTGCTGGAGGGAGCTGTTCTGCTTTTTCTCCATATTGTACTTCATTTATCATTTTCTGTTTATGTTCTATTCTAACACCCATAGCAAAAGGTTTTTGTTCCAAACATATTTCCTTTTTATACAAAAGTTCATACATATCTCTTGCACTATGTCCTGTTGCTAACACAACTGCTTCTGTATTAATTCTTTCTCCATCATTTACAATAACTCCTTTTATATTGCCTTGTGCTATTTTTAAATCTGTCACTTTACTGCAAAAGCGAACTTCTCCCCCCAATGATATAATTTTTTTTCTAATATTTTTTACTACGATTTTTAATTTATCTGTTCCTATATGAGGCTTATTATCATACAATATTTGATGTGGTGCACCAGCTTTTACAAATTCTTCAAGCACTTTTCTGGAACGTATATCTTTACTTCTTGTTGTCAATTTACCATCTGAAAACGCTCCTGCTCCTCCTTCTCCAAATTGTACATTACTTTCTGTATTTAATTCTTTTCCTCTCCAAAACAATTCTACTGTTTTTGTTCTACTGTCAATATCTTCTCCTCTTTCCAATATAATAGGCTTCAATCCCATTTCTGCTAACAAAAGCCCTGCAAACATTCCTGCTGGCCCAAATCCTACCACAACAGGTCTTGTATTCAGAAGCGATTTTCCTTGAGGGAAATAATATGTCATATCTGGTGCTATTGTTACATTTTTTGTTCTGATGCGTTCTAATACCTTTTTTTCATTTTTCAATTTGACATCTACTGTATAAACATAGTGAATATTTTCTTTTTTTCTTGCATCTAATGCCTTTTTATAAATATTTTGTTCTAATATCTCCCCTGCATTAATATGCAGTTTTTTTATCACTTTTTGCTTTAATTTACTTTCATTTTCTCCTACTTTTAGTTTTATTTCTCCCACTCTTATCATATTGTATACAATCCTCTCACTGTTGTTCTTTTTTTATAGTATACTGTTTACTCCATTTTGAAAAATATATCAATATTACTATCATTATTGCAAAAAATAATACTGCACTATATTTCCCTACCAAATATCGCTGCACTACTTTTTCAAACACAATAAAAAGCACACCAATAAATAATTCTATTTTTCCTAATCCTTTGGTATATTCCATTTTCTTTTCTTCTATAATGTCCTTCTTTTTATCTGCAAATTTTTCTGTCATGAAAAAATCTCTTATCCCCTGAAAAATCCATACTACTCCAAAAATTGTCAATATTCCTACCATTTTTTATTATTCCTCCTGCATAATTTCATTCATTACAGTATAACATACTTTTATACAATGTTTACATTCTTTTTTATCAATGAAATTTTATTTATGTTTTTTATTTTAAACAAAAATTTTATGTTTTATTTGTATATTAACATTGACGAAAAAATGTAATTTTTATATACTAAATATATTAATATTATATCATTTGAAATAGTATTTCATAAATTGCTTCTGTGCATTTATGCTATCTATTTCTAATAGAAAGAAGGTATTTTTATGAATGTACAAGAAAAAAAGCCCATTTATGTCATAGGACATAAAAATCCAGACACAGACTCCATTTGCTCTGCTATTTCTTATGCTCATCTCAAAAATAAAATTAGTAGCAATACCTACATTCCTATGAGAGCTGGTCAAGTGAGCAATGAAACAAAATTTATATTAGAAACATTTGGCATAGAAAGTCCTCAACTTATTACAGACGTTGCAACACAAGTAAAAGACCTTTCTATTAAAAAACCTCAAGGTCTTTCTCGAGATACCTCTTTAAAAAGAGCTTGGACACTTATGAGAGATACAAAAGATGCTACTATGCCCGTTATTGGCAAAAATGGTGAATTAGAAGGTATTATTGCCCTCAAAGACATTGCAACAGCAAATATGGACGTGTACGAAACACACATACTTTCTTTATCTCAAACACCTTACAAAAACATATTAGAAACCATTGAAGGAACTATGGTTGTAGGAGATGAAAATGGTTTTGTAGAACAAGGTAAACTTTTAATTGGTGCAGCAAATCCTGACCTTTTAGAAAACTATGTAGAAGAAGGCGACATATTAGTTACAGGAAATCGCTATGAATCACAGCTTTGTGGTATTGAAATGGAAGCAGGCTGTATTATTGTTTGTATGGGTGCTCCTATTTCCAAAACAATACAAAAACTTGCATTACAACACAACTGTCGTATGATTAGTACTCCCCATGATACATATATGGTAGCAAGACTGATTAGCCAAAGTACCCCTGTAGGCTATTTTATGAAAACAAGTAAACTTTGCACATTTAAAACAGAAGATTTTGTAAACGATATTAAAAGTGCTGTAGCAAAAATAAGACATAGAGAATTTCCTATATTAGACAGTGATGGTAATTATTGTGGTATGCTTTCTCGTCGTTCCCTCATTGATATGGATAAAAAGAAAGTAATTATGGTAGACCATAATGAAAGGTCCCAAGCAGTAGATGGTATTGACGATGCAGAAATATTGGAAATCATTGACCACCATAAAATAGGTACTATAGAAACCATTGCTCCTGTATATTTCCGCAATCAGCCTGTAGGTTGTACTGCTACTATCGTTTATCAAATGTACTGCGAAAATGAAGTGGAAATTGAACCAAATATTGCAGGTCTTTTATGTTCTGCTATTATTTCAGATACACTTATGTTCCGCTCTCCAACTTGTACACAAGCAGATAAACAAGCCGCAGGAGCATTAGCAAATATTGCAAAAATTGACATTGCACTTCATGCCGCAGAAATGTTTAGAGCAGGCAGTGCTTTACAAGACAAAACAGAAGAAGAAATATTTTATCAAGATTTCAAAAAATTCAGTACAGAAGATGTTAATTTTGGTGTGGGTCAAGTTTCTTCTATGGATAAACAAGAATTGGAAGCCTTACAACCAAAAATTGAAGAATATATGCTTACCCATTTAGAAAAAACAGGATTAGATATGCTTTTCTTTTTGCTGACAGATATTATAGAAGAATCTTCTATTACAATATTTGTTGGAGAACAGTCACCAGAAATTATGAAATCTGCTTTTAAAGCAGAATTTCCAGAAGGACAACATTGTTCTTATTTAAAAGGTGTTGTTTCCAGAAAAAAACAGCTTATTCCAAAATTGATGGCGGCATTACAGCAATAATAAAAACTATTTTTTTAAAATACATTACACAAAAAATAATGCTCACTGAAAAGTTTTGCTTTTTAGTGAGCATTATTTTGTAATAAACAAAAATTTTTATACAGGTACTATTGACAAATTAAAATGGTACCTGTATTATAAAATCATAAGGTACCTTTATAAAATAAAAGGAGGTTATACTATGAACGATATGTATATTACTATTTATGAAAAACTCTCCACATTACAATGGTTAATGAGAAGACATCAAATGATTTGTCAATCAGAATTAGGAGCATTTGCTGACACCTCAAGGGGTCAAGGACGCATACTTGCTATGTTGAAAATCCAGCCAGAAATTACAACAAAAGACTTATCCTATCTATTAGGCATTAGACAACAATCTTTAAATGAATTACTAAACAAACTTGAAAAAAATGGTTATACAGAACGCAAACCATCTGAAAATGACAAAAGAGTTATGGTTGTTCATTTAACAGAAAAAGGTAAACAAGTACAACAGCCTGAAACAAACTATCAAGAAATTCTTGACTGTTTATCTTTAGAGGAATTACAACAATTTGGAGAATATTTAGATAAAATTATTGGAGCTTTGGAAGCAAAAACAAATGATGATAATGAGGAGGATACTATGACAAACTGGGTAAATAAAGCAAGAGAACGTATAGGCAATGAACAATTTGAACAACTTATGTCTATGAGAGAACGAGCATTTGGTCATTTTGGTCGAAGAGAAATGCCAAATAATATGCCACAAGCAGAACGTTTTTCAGCAGATTATGATGGCTTTGTTCCAAATAGAAGAAGACATCAATTTTTTGATGATAGAAATATGCCAGATAATATGGCAGATATGCCAGATAATATAATAAATTCTAAAAATAGTAAATAAAATCATTAAAAAATTCTGAAAATAGCAAACAAAATCACTATAAAAGGGTAATACAAACAAATTTATTTGTATTACCCCTACTTTTTATGTTTTATTATTGTACATCTGTTACGGTTTCTGCTCCGTTTTCACGATAAGTATATACTGTAAAACCGTTATATCTCCATTCTCCATCTTCTCCATCTCCTAAACAACTAGAAGAATAATCTGTGGAAGAAGGACTTCCTATTGCTCCCTGCAAACTACTTGCACTTTGACCTATATAATCTACTGCAATTTGTTTGTTATCTTTTGCTGGTGTAGCAGGTTGTGCAGGCTCTGCTGGTGTTGCTGGTTCAGCACTTTGTACTTCTGCTGGTGCAGCTTGTTGTGCAGGTTGTGCCTGTGTTGCACCTTCTGACTGTTCTGCTTTTTGTGCTGGCTGTGCTTGTGTTGTTTGTGCTTTTTGTGCTGGCTGTGCTTTTTCTGTTTGCTGTGGTGTTTCTGCTTTTTCCGCTGGTTGTGCTTTTTCTGCTTGTTCTGGTTTTTGTGCAGGTTCGGCTTTTTCTGCTTCTTGTGCCTTTTCTGCTGGTTCTGCTTTTTTTACTTCTTTTTCATCACTTTGTTTTTCTGTATCACTTGTTTGCTCTGTTCCTTCTGTTTGTTGTGGTGCTTCACTGCTGCTTCCACAAGAAGTCAATACAATAGTGCTGCAAAAAACTGCTGTCAACAACATCATTACTTTTTTCACTTTAATACTCCCTCTTTCTCAAATAAACATATTATTTATATCATAAAAACAGCTTGCAAATCCATTTCTGTTCCTTCTGGCACATAAGCAATCAATGCTTGTCCATTTTGCCCTTGTGTTGTTATAAAGGCTTCATAAATTTGGTTTTGCCACTGTATATATACTTTTCCTTTTTGATTTGTTGTTGCCTTAATACAACTATATCCCTCTAAATCACTCTGTTCCACTACGACATCACAAACATCTATTTGCTGTAACTGTGTTATATCTGTTTCTACTATAGGTGATGGGAAAATAGGTGCATATTTTGCTAAATTTGAAATATTTCTTTCCACAATTTCTACAATTACAACATCTGCATAAACTTCTTCCATCATAGTGAAATGATATGGCATTTTTCTGGAAAAACGGCTATGCCCAAAACTATCTGCCATAAAAGGATATAGTGCATTACCGAAAGAGTCTCTAAACATCAACAAAGAATGTTGTTTTGTTTCATTTGTAGTATCAATTTGTATATCATCTGGAGCGTGAATTTCATTATCTGCTGTAAATTCAAATTCTTTTTGGAATATAACATTATTGTCCAATTCTTTCCCCATAGGATACAGCATTTCATACAAATCACCTTTATGATTTTTTATAATATCATAAGGCATATCATACCATTTTATATACTGTTCTATCTCTAACGCTTCTAATATGGTATCTCTCGCTAGTGCTGCACCTCTATTATTCCAATGAGAATCTAATCTATGATACAATATTTCCTCTTTTTCATCAAAAACAGTAAAAAAATCAATATAAGGCACATTTTGTTTTTGTAGTGCTGACATCAATTTTTTTGCATTACTTTGTTGTGAAAACTTTGCTCCTAAATCTGGCATATACTGCCCATACAAACTATTTTTATTGGGTGCAATAAAAAATAAAAATTTTGCTCCATTTGCTTCTACATATTGTTGCATCATTTTGATATTATTTGCTATAATGTCAATTTCTGCATCAGACAAAACATTTTTACCCAAATAGTCGTTTTCTGTATCTTTGTAATATAACCAGCCTTGTTTTCCTAATACTACATCTTTTGATGCAGAAGTATCAAACACTTTCGACAATATGCTATTATGTACTGTAATTAGTTCTGACCGAAAAGCAATATGGTCACTTACATAGTCTGTTACATTTTGCAAATAATTTTTGTTGATGCCACCTTCTGGCAATATTAGCAAAGGTTTAGGAGCTAATATTTCATTTGCTCTTGGCTTTGGTTGTTCTTTAAAAAACATTCCCACAGAAGGCAATGCACAAATTGTCATAAAAAATAATATAAAAAAACCATATAAACCATTTTTATTCATAGTCACAACACCTAAAATTGAAAATAAATAAAAGGATTAAATGTTGATGCAGACAAATCTATTACACTCAATATCAAAAGTACCATAGCAAATACATAACTTCCACATTCTACAACATTTTTTGTTACAATTCCTTTTTGATATAATTTCGGTACAATGCCCCAACAAGCTACCACACAAATAAATAATATAAATAGCGTATAATAGGAAAGCAGTTGTTTGAGAAGCAATGTACTTTCCAATGTAACAGAGGATATCGTAAACATTTTTGTTAACATTATAGCTGCTTGTGACAAGTTTTCACTTCTAAAAAGTACAAAACCTATTATCACAACAATCATAGTATAAATATGTCCTATTATATTGCCTTTCATTTTTGTAATGGGTATTACATTTGCTTGTTCTAATACAGAAAAAAGCCCATGAAAAAGTCCCCACAATATAAATGTTACATTTGCACCATGCCAGAAACCTGTTGCAAAAAACACTATCAATTTATTTAAGCCTGTTCTAAATTTCCCTTTTTGATTTCCTCCTAGTGGAATATACAAATAATCTCTAAACCATGAAGAAAGAGAAATGTGCCATCTTCTCCAAAATTCTTTGATACTGTCGGCTGTATAGGGGTAATTAAAATTTTCTTTAAAATGAAAACCAAATACTTTTCCTAAACCTATCGCCATATCGCTATAACCGCTAAAATCAAAATAAATTTGAAATACATAACAAATAGCACCTAGCCACGCTAAACGCATATCAATTTGTGCTGCATTTAATTCAAAAACACTATCTGCAACCAATCCTACAGTATTAGAAAGCAATAATTTTTTTGCTAAACCTATTGTAAAACGCCTTAACCCTTCTGCTGCTTTTTTTAATGTACAAACTCTATTATCTATTTCATTTGAAATATCATGGTATTTTATAATAGGCCCTGCTATTAGCTGAGGGAAAAACGAAATATACAAAAGCACTTTTAAAAAGTCATTTGTTCCCTCTGTACGATTTCTATATACATCTATTACATAAGAAATCCCTTGAAATGTAAAAAATGATATTCCTATAGGCAAAGGTATCCCTATTGTGGGAATATTCGTATGCAATATTGTATTCAGACTTTCAATAAAAAAATCCGTATACTTAAATACACAAAGCATACCAATATTCACAATAACAGCAAATGTAATAATACTTTTTCTTTTGAAAACATTACAATACTGTTTTGAAAGCAGTACACCAAAAATATAATTGCACAACACAGAAAATAAAAGCAATGGCAAATACTGCAGTTGTCCAAAAGCATAAAATATGATACTTGCCATTGTTAATATGATATTTCTGCATTTTTTATTTTGTATTATAAAATAGAGTAAAAATGTAATAGGCAAAAACCAATATAAAAATATGGCAGAACTAAAAACCATAATATATCACCCTTTTTACCATTTTACATATACAAATGGTGCATTGTTGTATGTCTTTTTAAATAAATCATACTGCTGTCCACGTAATCTATATGCCATATCCATTTCTGTGTCAAATAAATAGGTTGTACCGTCCATAGCAATTTCTACCCAGCCATGAGGAGCATGGTTATGTCCTACTGTTCCAATTACAGCATGTGCATCATAGCCTATTTGTTTGGCTAAATAATAATATAATGCTGCAAAACTATAGCAATTTCCTTTGTGCATATCAATCATAGGTTCTGCATATTCTGCTTCCCAATCCACTTGACCTTTTTGCACAAAAGGTCTTTTTATATATCTATAATCATCTCTCACATAATCATACAATGCACGAAGTTTTTGTTCTTGTGCCATATCTTCACTGGTATGTAATGTTATAATTTCAGAAAGTTTTTTATCTAATTCTGTATGATTTGTAGTATAAATACCATTTTCATCAAATGTAAAATTGCCTATTGTTTTATTTCTTGCTAGATTTCCATTTTCTTCTACATAAAATAGTGTGCCGTTTCTGCTGTAAAACCCAGAAGGAATATTTAATGCTTCTTTTTGAAAAGATGTCCAATTTTCTGCTGTATCTGTTTTTTGATAATCGTGTACAACAGTTGCTTCTAAAATGTCATAATATGCCCAATGTGTTGGAGAAACATCAAAAAATTCTCTTACTCTGCTGTCTGCATTTTCTATAGTATTTTTATCTCCTGTTCTACCAAGCACTCTATTTAATATCACAACAGCTTCTTGTCTTTTTATAGAATTATCTGGAAATACATTTTCTGTTGCATTTATCCAACCTCTTTTTGCTGCATTAGATATTGCTGCGAATGCCCAATGGTCATTAGGTACATCAGTAAATGTTAGCATTGTACCATCAGAAGGATATATCTTTGACAATATTGTCAAAAATTCTGCTCTTGTCATTTCTTTATTTGGCTCAAAATTTTCGCCATATCCTTCTATCAATCCCATTGTGGCAAGTGTACATACTGCATTTGCATACCAATCTTGTGTACTTACATCTAAAAAAGTTTTAGAAGGAGATTGTTTTTGTTTCAATAATGTATACAATATTTGACATGCTTCTGCTCTTGTCAATGCTTTTTCTGGATAAAAATTACCATTACTTCCGTCCATATACTTGATATGTTTTTCTGTTTCTAATGCTACAGCACCATCTACATTTTGTGATGGTTGTTGTGATGCTTCTGACATATCATAAACAGCAGTATATGCTACATTCTCCATTACTACTTGTGATTTAATTTCTACAATTTCATTTTCTGCATTTTTCCAAGCAATAATTTGTTTTCCTTCTTTGTTTTCACTTGGTATATTTTCAGGTGTTTTTCCTGTATAAGTATATTCTCTAACAATTTCTGAATTGCCTAAGTCATACAATATTTGGCATTGTTCTGCTTGCTGCCAAACTGCATACAATGTTACACTTTCTGTAATATCTTCTGGCAATTTTTCCACTGTAATTTCTTCTTCACTTAAAAACAAAACATCTGTACTTTCCTTTTCTATTCCCCAACCTACAAAAAAGCTGTCTTGTTTTGTCATATCGTTTTGCTCTAATAAAAAACCTTTTCCATTTGATATGATAACACTTTCTGGCTCTGTGCCTTCTGCACCATTTTTATCAAATGTTACAGTAACTGTTCTTTTTTGTTGTGTTTGCTGCTCTTGTTGTTGCGTTTGTTGCTCTTGCTGTTGTGTTTGTTGTTCTTGTTGTTGTGTTTGTTGTTCTTGCTGTTCTGTTTGTTGCTCTTGCTGTTGTGTTTGTTGCTCTTGCTGTTGTGTTTGTTCTTCTTGTTGTTCTGTTTTTTCCCCTTGTTGTATTTGTTCTTGTTGTTGTGTCACTATATTTTCTTGTGTTTGTTCTGCCATTGCTGTTACTGGCAATATTGTTGTAGTGATGCTCATAGTCAACAACAAAGCAAATGCTTTTTTTGCTTTCATAATACCTTTTTCCCCCTGTTGAACCTCTCTGGTATAAAACTTTTATGATACACACTTTTTTCATTATACAATTTCAAACATATTCTGTCAATATTTTTTACTATTATGTTAGACAATTTACTTTTGTTATAGTCAAATGTTTTTATTTCTCTGCATTAAACAAAAAAGCACCTATTTTTTGAAATAGATGCTTTTTCATTATTTTATTATATTCTCTGCTGCATTACTTGTAGCAAATCACTTAATGCAACATTTTCCACTGTACCTTGTTGCATTTGTTTCAGTTCTACATTATTTTGTTCTATTTCAGTATCTCCTATTATAACAGTATACATTGCATTGATTTTATTAGCATATTTCATTTGTGCTTTTACACTTCTTTCCACTGTATCACATTCTGCATGAATACCTGCTTTTCTCATTTGCAATGTCAATGCTTGAGATTTTAACATTCCCTTCTCTCCCATAGCACCAATATATATCATAACATCATTTTTTTGTTCTGACTGTCCATACTGCTTTTCTAGTATCATCACAAGGCGTTCTATTCCCATACCAAAACCTACTGCTCCTGTTGGTTTTCCTCCACACTGTTCTACTAACTGGTCATAGCGACCGCCTCCGCACACTGTCAAACCATCTGACACAAATTCAAATACTGTTCTAGTATAATAATCCAATCCCCTTACAATTTTAGGGTCTATTGTAAAAGCAATACCCATTTCTTTCAATATTGTTTGTACTTTTTCAAAATGTTTTGTACATTCTTCATCTAAACAATCCAACACAGAAGGAGCATTTGCAATCACTTCTTGACAGCCTTTTTCTTTACAATCCAACACTCTTAAAGGATTTTTTAAATATCTTTGTTTACAAGTGTCACAAAGTTTGTCCAAATGAGAAGCAATAAATTCTTTTAATTTTTGGTTATAGCGATTTCTACATTCTGGACAGCCCAAGCTATTCAAACGCAATTCTACATTTTTTACACCTAACTGTTCTAGCAATGTTGTTGCAACAGAGATTGCTTCCGCATCTTGTGCTGCACTATAAGAGCCAAACATTTCTACACCAAACTGATGAAATTGTCTTTGTCTGCCTGCTTGTGTATTTTCGCAACGGAATGTTGGAGAAATATAATACAATTTTGTAGGCTGTGCTTGGTTGTGCATACCGTGCTCAATATACGCCCTTACTGTTCCTGCTGTACCTTCTGGTCTTAATGTCAAGCTCCTATTACCATCATCTGTAAATGTATACATTTCTTTTTGTACAATGTCCGTTGTTTCTCCTACTCCTCTGGCAAACAACTCTGTAAATTCAAACATAGGTGTTCTCATTTCTCCAATACCAAATACTGCACAAAGCTGACGTATTTTATATTCCAATTCTTGCCATTGCAATACTTCACTTCCATATAAATCTTTTGTTCCTTTTACCAGCTGAACCGCCAATGCAATCCCCTCCTAAATTTGAAAACCTTTTTTCTTTCTGTCTATCATTTCATCTATACGTGTAATATAATCTTCTACACTTTTTACATTGAATATTCTTTCTACTTTATTTTGAGCAATGTCTACTGTTTTGGTACTTGCTCCTGCTCCTGCTGCAAATACATTGTGTTTTTCTTCCATAATTTGCACATTGTATATACATTCTTTTCCTTTTACACAATATCCTACATTTTCAAAATTGCCTACCATATTTTTTTGACGATACATATAATAGGGTTTCATATCCATTTTTTGAGCATAGTCTGCTGCTACTGCAATCATTTTTTGTAATTCTTCCGCACTGGTAAGTGTATACAAATCAAAATTTTCTTTTAAACGAGAGGCTCTTTTTACTGCTAATGTATGTACAGTCAAATTATCTGGGCGGAGTTTCTCCATTTCTTTCATACTATATTCTACATCTTTTACACTTTCTTGAGGTAGCCCTAATATCATATCCATATTGATAACATCAAAGCCTATTTCTCGTGCAACAGCATAAATTTGTTTTATTTGTTCTACACTATGCTTTCTTCCTATCAAATCCAATGTTTTTTGGTTCATTGTTTGAGGATTGATAGAAATTCTATTGACACCATATTCTTTCATAACAAACAATTTTTCTTTTGTAATGGTGTCAGGTCTGCCTGCTTCCACACAAAATTCCAGTCCCTCTTTTTTTAAATCAAAATAATTTGTCATAGTGTCAAAAAGCTGTTTCATTTGTTCTGCTGTAAGTGATGTAGGCGTTCCTCCTCCTACATACACCGTTTTTAAATCAAATGACTTTGCATATCCCCCTAAAAAATATAATTCTTTATACAATGCGTTCAAATACAATTCTACTTTGTTTTGATATTGTGTAAGTGGATAAGAAGTAAAAGAACAATAAAGACACCTTGTAGGACAAAAAGGAATTCCTACATACAAACTCATATCATTTTGTTTATTTTTACGTAATATATCTCTTTCTGCTTTCGCTACCTCTAATGAAAGTTTTGCTTTTTGTTCTGTTACATCATATCCTTCTGTAAAATAACGCAGACATTGTTCTTCTGTATATCCTTTGTCTAAAAGTTCATTGATTGTTTTTGCAGGACGTACCCCCGTAATAAATCCCCATTGTGGACGTATGTTTGTTATTCGTTTCAATAATTGATAAATAGAACCTTTTATGACTCTTTTTTTCTCTTTTTCAGACAAATTTGTATTATCATATTCTACAAAAGCATTTTCTTTTTGTATGCCATTTTCATAATATATAGCCACTGCTTTTTTCTGTTCCAATATACTTTCTATTGTAATACCATTTTGCTCTGGCTGCTGTACTATATAATAATGTCGATTAGGATAAAACACTTGTATTATTGTTTGTACATCATGTTCCAATGTATGATTTTTTATTATAAAATATATCATATGATTTTTTTCCTTAATTAAAAATTTTTCTCACTATCTAACAGTATTGTAACAGGGCCATCATTTACAATTTCTACTTTCATATCTGCTTGAAACTGTCCCGTTGCTACTTTTTTAATAGGCAATGTTTTTGCGTATGCTACCAATTTATCAAATATACCACTTGCAATAGCAGGTGCTGCACCACTAGAATAACCAGGACGTCTGCCTTTTCTGGCATCTCCATACAATGTAAAATTAGGTACAATCATAAGTTCTCCTTCTATATCTAATAGAGAAAGGTTCATTTTCCCTGCTTCATCTTCAAATATTCTCATATTAATGACTTTATCAAGCATATATTCTATTACTTTGTCATCATCGCTTTCCAACATACCAAAAAGCACCATAATTCCCTTACCAGTTTCTCCTATCACTTGTCCTTCTACTGTTACACTTGCTCTTTGTACTCTCTGTAATACTGCTCTCATAATATCCTCCTATCAATTTGCTACACGTTCTATTTCTAATATATCATTTAATTTCATAAGTCTTTTTATAATTTTTTCAAGCTGCTCTTTTCCTTTTACTTCTATTGTTACATCAAATATTGCTGTATTTTTTGTTGTTTTAATAGTAAGTGATTTTACAGAAACATCTTCATCTGTAAATACTTTTGAAACTTCCATCATTAAACCAACTCTATCTGTACCTACAATGCGGATACCAGCTAAATAAGACACATTTGCCATACCTTTGCCTTCTACGTCCCACTCAGCTTCTATTAATCTATGTCTATCTTCTTCTGTTAAATTCATTACATTAATACAGTCCGTTCTGTGTATTGTAACACCTCTACCCCTTGTAACAAATCCCACAATTTCATCACCAGGCACAGGATTACAGCATTTTGAAAAACGTACTGCAACATCTCCTATTCCTTTTACTACAACACCACTTTTACTTTTATGTCTTTCTAATTTCTGTACAATATCACTATTGAGAGCATCAAGCAATACATTTTGGTCTTCTTGTTTTTTCTTTTCTCTCAAATATTCTTCTGCTAGTCTATTTGTTACCTGTCCCTCTTTTACACCGCCATGTCCTACTGCAGCACAAAGTGCGTCCCAATCTTTAAAACCAAATTTATTCAGCACAATTTGCATCCATTCTGTTTTTAAAAGTTCAGCAGGTACATAATTTTTCTTTTTCATATCTTTATCAATGAGTTCTTTGCCTTTTAATATATTTTCCTCTTTAAATTCTTTTTTGAACCATTGATTGATTTTTGTTCTCGCCTGAGAACTTTTTACTACACTGAGCCAGTCTCTGCTAGGGCCTTTTGAATTTTGAGAAGTTAATATTTCAATTCTATCACCATTTTGAATATGATATTCTATAGAAACCATTTTGTTATTTACTCTTGCCCCTACCATTTTGTTGCCAACAGCACTGTGTATCATATAAGCAAAGTCTATTGTAGTAGAACCTTTTGGCAAACTGACTACTTTTCCCTGTGGTGTAAAAGCATACACTTGGTCATTAAATATATTCAAATCTAATTTAATGGTATCCAAATATTCTTTATTATCAGACATATCTTTCTGCCATTCCAATATTTGTCTTAACCATGTCAATTTTGCTTGTTCGTTGTCACCTTTTTTATTTGTGCCATTTTTTCCGCCTTCTTTATATTTCCAGTGTGCCGCAATACCATATTCACTTGTACGATGCATATCCCATGTTCTAATTTGCACCTCAAAAGGTTCTCCTTCTGGGCCTATAAGCGTATTGTGCAAAGACTGATACATATTAGGCTTTGGCATAGCAATATAATCTTTAAACCTACCTGGCATAGGTGTGTACATAGTATGCACAACACCTAAAACACCATAACAATCTCTTACTGTGTCTACAATAGCCCTTACTGCAAACAAATCATAAATTTGGTCTAGTGTTTTATTTTGATTTACCATTTTTTTATAAATACTAAAAAAATGTTTACTTCTTCCTACTACCTTTCCCTTTATACCAGACTGCTCCATTTTCTGCTTTAAATCATTTACAATAGATTTTACAAAATCTTCTCTTTCTATTTTTTTCCTTTCTATTTTTTCCTTTAAATCGTAATAAGCATCTGGATTTAAATATTGAAAACAAAGGTCTTCCATTTCTGTTCTAATTTTAGAAATACCTAATCTATGTGCTAAAGGTGCATAAATGTCAAGTGTTTCTTGTGCTTTTTCTCTTTGTTTGGCTTCTGTCATATAGTTAAGTGTTCTCATATTGTGCAGACGGTCAGCTAATTTAATTAATATTACTCTAATATCTTTTGCCATAGCCATAAACATTTTTCTATAATTTTCTGCCTGCATTTCTTCTTTTGTAGAATAAGACAATTTTCCTAATTTTGTAACACCATCTACAAGGTTCGCCACTTCTTCGCTAAAAAGTTCAGCAATGTCTTCATAAGTATAAGGAGTATCCTCTATTGTATCATGCAGTATGCCTGCTGTAATGGTTTCTTTATCAAGTTCTAGTTCTGCTAATATATAAGCCACTTTTAAAGGGTGTATAATATATGGTTCTCCCGATTTCCTTTTTTGGTCTTTATGTGCTTCTACTGCCAAACGGTATGCCTTTTCAATAATATCAAACTCTTTTGTTGGGTGATAAGTATTCATTTTGTCAATTAACTCTTTGTATAATTCTTCTTCTATCCTCACAAAATTCACCTCTCCAATTCTATACAAAAAGGACTTTTCCCAAATATATCATATAAGTAAAAAAGATTTTAAGTATTATTATAATAATTTCTTTGTATACTTTCAATAGCGTTATACTGCAAATTTATTGAAAATATCCTTTATCATATTTTAACGACAATATTCTTTTTACTTTTTCATTCAATTCCTGCTCTGATAAACTCCCCTCTTTTACTGCATTATAAACAACATAATAAGATTTTTCTAATTCAAATGGCATTAATACCATGTCTGCCCCTGCTTTGATTGCCATAAGTGAAGTATCTTGTTCATTATATTTTGTAACCGCTCCCATATCTAAAGCATCTGTAATAATAATTCCTTTAAATTGCAATTTATTTCTTAATTGCTCTGTAAGCATTTCATAAGACAATGACGCAGGCAAGCCATCTGTTGTTGCATTTGGCGTAGTAATATGTCCTGCCATAACAAAATCTACATTTTGTTGTATGGCATTTTGAAAAGGAAGCCATTCTGTTTGTTCCATTTCTTCCAATGTATGATATGCTACCGCAATGCCATTATGGCTATCTTCTATGGTATCACCATGTCCTGGAAAATGTTTTACACAGGCACTAATACCATTTTCATGTAATCCTTTTATAAAAGCGGTTGCCATTTCTGCTACTATTTGTGCATCACTGGAATATGCTCTGTCCCCTATTACTGTATTTTGCTCATTTGTATTGACATCTGCAACTGGTGCAAAATCTACATCAAATCCTAATTCTTTCAATTCATTTCCTATTGTTTTCCCTGCCTCATATGCCACATTTGTGTCATTACTTTCTCCTATTTCTCCAGCAGAAGGAATATCTGCTACTTGCAATTTTCCACTAGAATGTAAACGGCTTACTCTGCCCCCTTCTTCATCTACTCCTATCAGCAGTGGTATATCACAATGATTTCTATATTCTGCAATCAACTGTTTTGTTTGTTGCTCTGTATCAATATTTTCTCCAAATAACACTACGCCCCCTATGTGATACTGTTGTATTGTTTTTTCTATGTTTTCATTCCATACTGTAATAGGTACATTTTTATCATCTCTCCTAAATGCACAGAAAAAAAGTTGTCCGACTTTTTGCTCTACTGTCATATCTGCAATTTTTTGATTTAAAAAATCCTCCTTTACATATTGCTCTGTCAATGCCTCATCTGTATTTTGCTGCTGTTGTAGTTGTGGCACTGTTCGCTCAGGCTGTTGTTTACAGCCTAAAAGCCCTATGCCTATGCAAAATATCAGCAATATAGAAAGCATTACTCTTTTCATAAAAACACCCCTTTCTAAATCTATATAAACTCATTATATCCTTTCTTATGAAAAAAGCATAGTAATTACTTTTTATTTTATTAAATTTTTAGTATAATAAAATAATGTTATTTATTATCATAATGTCAATAAATCCTTTATTTACAAGCACTATTTCCATTGAAAAATCTTTTTATAAAAATTTTTATCATTTTTATATTTCGCTATTATATTATTTTGGAGGTGTTTTATGAAATTACAAAAACTATTAAGTTATGTTCGTCGTGCAGTAGAAGATTATAATATGATTGAACAAGGTGACAAAATTGCTGTAGGTGTTTCAGGAGGAAAAGACAGTATTTGTCTTTTATTAGCGTTAAAAAATCTACAGCGTTTTTATCCCAAACAATTTGAATTAGA
Organism: uncultured Clostridia bacterium; assembly: GCA_910586765.1. GTDB lineage: Bacteria > Bacillota > Clostridia > Lachnospirales > Anaerotignaceae > Coprocola. The sequence continues at coordinate 54,172 of CAJUJJ010000006.1, read as the reverse complement.
AGCAATTACTGTTTCTTTAGGATTGCCTAATGCTAGCTATGATGATATACAACGTTTTTGTGACGAAATTGGTGTAAATTATACTGTTGTAAATACAGACATAGGACAAATTATATTTGAAGAAAGAAAAGAAAAAAATCCTTGTTCTCTCTGTGCTAAAATGAGAAAAGGAGCTTTAAATGATATGGCAGAACAACTAAATTGCAATAAAGTTGCTTTGGGTCATAATAAAGATGATATTGTAGAAACATTTTTTATGTCACTTTTTTATGAAGGTCGTATTCATTGCTTTTCCCCTGTCAGTTTTTTAGATAGAAAACAAATTTATTCCATTCGTCCTCTTATGTATGTACCAGAAATGGAAATAAAAGGATTTATACAAAAAAGTGGTATTTCTATTGTAAAAAATCCTTGTATTGCTGATGGCAATACCAAAAGACAAGAAACAAAGCAATTACTTTACTCTCTTTCAAAAGATTATAAAAATTTGCAAGAAAAAGTATTTGGTGCAATACAACGTTCTGATATAAAAGGCTGGAAATTATAATACAATAAAATAAGCACTAATAAAAATAGAAAGGAAGTTATTCTGTGGGTACTTATCACGAACAAGAAAAAAGAAATTATACAATACGCCTACGTGCCATATTAGAGGAATGTCCTTATTTTTTAGGTGAATTTTTTAGGGCAATGTCTAACACAGCATCTATTAAAACACGTGTTGTATATGCCTATGATTTAAAAATATTTTTTACATATATTTCACAACATCATAAAAAACTAAAAGGAATTGCTGTGGAAGATATGCAATTAGATTGTTTAAATGAAATCAGTGCAGATGATATTGAAAACTTTTTGGAATATTTGACATATTATCAAAAGCCTGACCCTCTTTGTCCAGAAAAAATGATTGACATTCAAAATGATGCTGTAGGAAAAATACGTAAACTAGCTGCTGTTAGAACAATGTATCAATTTTTTTACAAAAAACAAAAAGTATCTTCCAATCCTGCTGCTATTGTAGATGCTCCCAAAATACACAAAAAGCAAATTATTTATTTAGAACCAGATGAAGTTGCTAATCTTTTAGATTTAGTAGAAAATTGTAATACAGATGCTATGTCTCACACACAAAAGGCTCATATTGCTCACAGCCAAAAAAGAGATTTAGCACTGATTTCACTTTTTTTAGGTACAGGTATGCGTGTTTCAGAATGTGTAGGAATTGACTTAAATGATATTGATTTTCGAAATAATAGTGTAAAAGTTACTCGTAAAGGGGGTAATGAATCAATACTTTATTTTAATGATGAAGTACAACAGGCTTTATTAGAGTATATTGCTCAAAGAGAAAAACAAAAAAATAAGGCAGAAGATGAGCAAGCTCTTTTTCTTTCAAACAGAGGTACTCGTATTACCGTTCGTGCTGTTGAAAATATTGTCAAAAAATACTCTCGCATTGCATCACCTTCTAAAAAAATATCTCCTCACAAATTACGCAGTACATATGCTACTTCTTTATATCAAGAAACTGGTGATATTTATTTAGTAGCAGATGCTTTAGGACATTCTGACATCAATACTACACAAAAACATTATGCAGCAATGGGAGAAAACCGTCGTCGCAGTGCTCCAAAATATATTAAGCTTCGTAAAAATTAATGACAAATCAATAAAGGAGTGATTTTGTGAAAGACACAACCGCTTATATACAAAATATCAAAAATAAATTACAAAATAAAATTCCCAAGCCTATTATGAAATATCTTCCTTCTGCTGTTATGCTTTTACTTTTTAATATTGACGGTGAAATTCATTTACTTTTTACAAAACGTTCAGAAAATTTACTTCACCAACCAGGCGACATCAGTTTTCCGGGAGGCAGAGGAGAAAATGACGAAACACCACTTCAAACTGCATTACGTGAAACACAAGAAGAATTAGGCATTTCCCCAGACAATATTACAGTGCTTGGCTGTATGGATTTTGTATTAACGACATTTGGTGTCGTAATAATGCCATTTATAGGGTTTGTTTCTGACATCAACGTAAAAGATATTTGTTTTAGCACAGATGAAGTAGATGAAATATTTACAGTGCCAATTTCTTTTTTGAAAAATACAGAGCCCGAAATTCATTATTTATATTTTTCTCCCTTTACAGAAGAAGATTTCCCTTACGAACGTATTCATGGTGGAAAAAATTATCCTTTTGCTAAACCAAAAGTACCAGAATTATTTTATCAATATCAACAATACACCATTTGGGGCATTACGGCACAAATCACACATCATGCTATTACATCACTTTTTTCATAAAATATTTTTTGTATTGTGTCCAAAAGGATTTTTATTCCTTTTGAACACAATTATTTTTTTATATTATAACATTATTCCAGAAGTAACAGAAGTGTCCCTTTGCCAACATATCATACTTATTCCTTATTGCCCCTATATCATATCATCTTCTTCTATTTTCTCTACACTATAATTTTCTATTTCTTCTACATCACAATTTTCCATTTCTTTGGCTCTCCTATAAAATGTAGAGGTACTAATCCCCAGTTCTATACTTACCTCACAGGCAGATAATTCTTTATTTTTCCATCTTTTCACTATAGTAAAAAAATCTTGAGGAAGTTTTTTTTCTGGTCTGCCAAATTTCATACCCCTTGCTTTTGCTGCGGCAATTCCCTCCGCTTGTCTTTGATGTATATTTTCCCTCTCATTTTGTGCTACAAAAGAAAGTAGCTGCAATACTAAATCAGAAATTAATGTCCCTAACAAATCCTTGCTTTTACTTGTATCCAGCAAAGGCATATCCAACACACGAATATCTACTTTCTTCTCTTTTGTTAAATACTTCCACTGCATAATAATTTCTTCATAATTTCTTCCTAATCTGTCAATACTTTTAATTACAATTAAATCTCCTTCCTTTACCTTTTCAATCATTCTATGATAGGCTGGTCTATTAAAATCTTTTCCTGACTGCCAGTCTATGAACGTATTGCTTTTCTTTACTCCTTGTTCTTTCAATGCCTTTACTTGTCTTACTTCATTTTGCTCTTTTGTGGAAACACGAATGTATCCAAATAATTTTTGTGACATCTTCTTCACCTCCACAATTAGTCTATCAAAACCCTCCTTTTTTTTTAATTTTCCACAATATACAACAAATTTCATAGATATTATTTTCTCCTTATTTTTTATTTTATTACTGATATAAAATTGGTAAATAGACAAGAAAACCGTGTTGATTTCTTCAACACGGTTTTTTTGTCACATATCCCAATATCTAATATCTTCTTCTCTTACATCAATATATCGAAATTGTTTTCTTTTTAAATCTCCATAGGTATAAGGTTTTATTTCTCCATACAAATTATATCGCAATGTTACTTCCAATGTAATATTTGCTGGTATCATTTTACGTACTGTCTTTTTTATTTCTTCTTGTAATTGCTTTTTAATCAATCTAATTTCAATATGTAAATAATATAAATCATACTGCATATCTACTTTTACATTTGTTACATTATCTTTATTACATATTCCTTCTAGCCAATCCAACAAATGAAAATATGTATAAGGTTTATGATGGTTCCACAAAAAAAGTATTCTTTGTCTAAAATCTTCTAAACTTTCATTTTGTTCTCTTACAATATTTAAAAGTTTTGCTCTCCTTTTCAATCCTCTTTCTGTTGCTGTTACAATCCACTGGTCAGCCTCCAAATCTTCTTTTGCTTGTTTTTCTTCTGTTAATATATTGCCCTCTATTTCTGACAATGTTTGAAATTCTCTTGTATCTTTTACAAAAGGCGGCAAATACTTTTCATACATTTGTCTCATTCTGTCACCACGCTTTCCAAAAATGGAATTTCATCATATTCTAATATATAATTTTGTGCACGGTCATTTATTTTTGTATACTGCACATCAATAACACCTTCTGCATCTAATGCTCTTGACTCTAAATAGCTAATACGCACTGTCAAGTATTCCATATCTGCCCATTGTTTTCTTAAATTTGAAAAGTAATCTTCTATAGAATTTGTAATTTCTTCTGTTACTTTTGTTTTATTTGTCCCATCTTTCAACAGTAATGTCATTTCAATATGACATTTTACTTCTTTTGCTGGCTCTACTGTTACCTTATGTCCTATTGGTGCTATACCATATCCTAGTCCCCTTTTTTGAGGGTCTATTACTTGTTGTATTTTTGCAATTTCTCCTTCTATTGGTGCATTGAAATTTCCATCTACTATGGTCAGTTTTACTGTTCCTCCTCCATTCCAGACAGGTGTTACTTTTACACCACCTACTCCTTTTAACGCCATTACCTTTACTTTATAATCTTCTATATTTCCTCCAAATGTATCTGTATTAAAACTGCTATAATATCTTTTCCTCAGACTTTCATCTGTTTCCTCATCTTCTCCTTCTGTCAGCAGCTCTATCAATTCCCCTTTTGCTAATCCCTCTAAATAGGTAATTGGTATCAAATCTCCAAGATATTGATTACCTATTTCTCCTACAGTTTCACATTCCAATATATATTCTCCTGCTGTTGCTGTTTTTTCTATCACAACATAATTTAATTCTTCCAAATTAAATCTCATTCCTATAGGCACATTACAGCCTTCTTCATTTCTATTTGTAAATTTTCCTAAAAAAGTGGCTTTTGTACCTTCTTTTCTAAATACTCCTCTTTCCATACATCTTCTTGTCAAATCTTGTTCTGTTGCACTATCTCCATAAGTACGATTTTCCAACATTTCCAAATCTGAATAAAATATGGCTGTTTCTGCTGCATTTGGTGCAATCGCATCAAATATAATACTACCTTGTCTTCTATCTCTTTTTTGGCTTACCTGCTCCAATTTTCTTTCCATCAATTGTTCATAACTTTCATACATTAAATATCAACAGTCCTTTCTATCTCTAACGTTCCAAATATTGTATGCACTTTAAACTTTACTTCTAATTCTCCCTTTTTTCCTCCAAATTTAAAATCGGTTACTGCTTTTATTCTATCATCAGCTAATAATGCTTCTTCAATTCTTTTTTTAATTTCTGGTATAACATAGCTTTTTGCTCTGCCAAACAAATCCCTCAATTCCATACCATATTCCCAATTATAAATTTCATACTGGTATCTTTCTGTAAACAATATTTTAAACACTGCTTGTTTCATTGCTTCCAATTCATCTACTGTACCAGACACAATTTCTTTCTCTTTTTGTACTCTATATGTTAATGTGGGGATTTTTTGTATTACCACATTATTATTTATTTCCATTTCAGATTGTGGTGTCAGTTTCATTTACTTCCATCTCCTCCCCAACTCTATCTAATATTACATATCTTTGCCCTCCTGTCATTTTCATTAATATCACTCTTTCCCCTTTTTTCAATTCTTTTTCAATTATTATTTCATAGTGTTTCCATTCTTCATTACTATCTTTTTTTCTCATATAAAAACTCTCATAATGTTTTACTACATTTTGTGACAACACTAAAAATTCTTCTGTTAATTCTAATTTTTGCTCTAATATTATTTTTAACGGCTCTGTTGCTGTTACAGTACCATAGCAAATATCAGCCAAATTTTCCTGCTGTAACACATCATATGCCAATAATTTTACTGCCTCCAACATTCTTTTTGCCCCATTTCATATTTTTATTTGACTACTCTTTAAACTTCTTTCTCTTTGTTCCAATAGCTTTTCTGTCATATTTAAAAATAATGTATTTATATCCATATTTTGTTGTTTTTCTTGTATTTGCTGTTTTTTTTGATTTTGTTCTTCTCTTTGTTCTAAACTACTTTTTACAATATTTTGTATAATTTCTGCATTTCTTTTTTTATTGTTTTGTTCTATTTGTTTTTTATTTTCATTTTCTTTTTTCCATACACTTTTTACATTGTCTTTTTCTTTTGAAATAGACCCCAATTCCTTTTTAAGTTCTTTTTCATTTTGATTTTGTTCAAAACTACTTTTTTCTATTTTATCAACAACATTTTTTATGTCATATTTTTTTTGTTGTAATGCTTGTTTTCCTTTACTAAAAATACTTTCTTTTGTTTCTTTTTTTAGAATATTTTTATATTTCCAAATATCCCCCTTTTTTATTTCTTTTTTCATTTCTTTTAACACAGTTTTATTTTGTTTTTCTTTTTTATTTTCACTTTCATTTTTATCAAGTGCCTCTTTTATTACAAAATACTGCTGTTTCTCTATATCTTTACTATATTGTTTATTTTGCTTTTCTACTTCCCATACACTTTTATTTTGTATTTGATTTTTTTTGTTTATTTTATATTGTTGTAATTCTTGCCTTTTTTGTTCTCTTTCACTTTCATATTGCTGTTGCATTTGTTTTCGTTTTTGTTTTTGCTGCTGATTTTGTTGTTCATATTCTTTTTGTTTTTGTTGTGTATTTTGCTTTTGTTTTTCATATCGTTGTTGTTTTTGCTTTTCATACTGTTTCTGTTGTTCTATTTGATACTGTCTTTCTATTTCATATTTGTTTTGTATTTGATATTTTACTTGTTTTTCTTTTTCAATTTGTTTCTGTTTCTCTATATTACTTTTTTGCTGTTGTTGTTCTCTTTTTTGTTCTTTTTTTTGTTTATATTCCTCATATTGTTGTTGATACTGTATTTCATCAAACATACTTTTTGTTTTTTGTTCTATAAATATCTCTTGTTTTTCAAATATATTATTTTCTTTTTTTTGTTTTTTTTCTGCTTCTTTTTGAATATATTTTTTCTTTTTATTACTTTTTAAAGTATTTATTTTATCAGTAGGTATTTTATTTAATTGTTCTTGTTCTTTTTCATATAAATATGGTTGTTGCCACAATATCCCCTTTTTTTCTATTTCTTGTTGTTCATACCAATGCCAAAAAAAATTATTTTCTTTTTCATTTTTTAAAAGCTGTTTTTTATAAAACGAAAACATTATCATCACCTCTCATACAATTCCAAATCCACAACACTTTTTATAAACATTTTTTCTTCAAAATCCAAATGAAAATATTGGCTTGGCAATATATGATAATGTCGGAGAACATAAGCAGCATAATCTGCTTCTGCTTTGCCCTCCTTTATTGCTTTTTTATATCATTTTTAATTTTTTCTTCTCTTTGTTCAAAACAATTTTGCTCTTTTACCGCTTTCAAAAGTATCATATATTCTCCCATTGTCAGCATCTCTTTTAGCACTTCATCTGCTTTATCACAGCCATAGCTTTTTAAAAGTTCTTTATCATTCAAGTTTGGTATTACAACACAACTAGCACACAATCTTCCCCAATACTGTTCTATCCCTTCTCCTATTTTTCTTTCTTTTATTTTTTGGTGTTCCTTTTCTTTTAATGCCCTTATTTTCCATTTCAATGCTTGTCCATTTTCTCCTAAAAATCTTTTAGATACTTCAATTTCTTTATCCTCTGGTAAATATTTTTCTTCTATCACAATTTATTCCTCCATTCTTATACTTAAATCTGCCTTATATCCTCCATTAAAAAAATGATAAATCCCTTTTTCTATCACAAACATTCCTTTTAAACTTATTTCAGCCAATTCTGGCAATTCTATACAAACAGACTGACCAGGTATCAATATCAATTTTTCTGAAAGTTGTTTTAATAGTAATGTCTTTTTTACACGACATTTTTGTGCTAAAAAACTATCTCCCATTGCTTTTAAATCATATTGCGTCAATCTATGGTCTACTCTCTGATAGTACAATATCCTTCCCCATTTTTTGACTTCTTCCTCTTTTTCTTCTCTATAAGACAACTTTTCTGTTTCCAATCTTCCTGCCTGAAATAGTTGTATACCATTATAAGTATCTTCTGATATATCTGTTGTATAAATATAATCTTCTATACTTCCATTGCACTGTAACACTTCATTTGTTATCATATCGCTTTTTTCTGTCAGTGTCAGTTTTCCTTGTTCATCATAAAAAAAATATTCTTTTCCAATTTCTTTTTTTGTCATATTCAATGCAGTATTAATCATATCCCAAAGTGTTTGGCCTTCTTCTATTCTTTGAGGAATTTTCCATACTGTATCACAAATATTTCCTGTCTCCAGACCATAATCATTTGCTATCATTTGTATCAGTTCTGATGCTTTTTTGTTATAATACACATAAGTGTCTTTATTTTGCACTAAATAAAAAAATTGGTCATATGCTGTTACTTCTATAATTTGTTTTGAAGTTCTACTTTTTCTCATTATCCACCCTGAAAAAAATAACTTATCTTCTGCATAAAATTGTATTTGATTTCCTTCTACAAACTGTGTAATGCCATCTCTTATAATAAAGCAAGTCATTTTTCCACAAGTCCCTAATATACTTTTCTCAATAGTAACTTCCCCTTCTAACAAATTTGTTGCATCATATACTTTTCCATTATTTTCTATAAGCATTTTGACATTCACTTTTTATCACCCCAAACGCAATATTTGCCCCACTTGTATTTTATTTGGATTTACTATATTATTTTTTTCTGCAATCTCTTTATAGCGACTACCATCATTTAGCATTGTTTGTGCAATTTTCCAAAGACTATCTCCTTGCTTTACAGTATAAGTATTTGGAACTTCTTTCCCTTCCCTTTTTGCTCCAAATTCTTCTAACACTGTTTGACCTTCTTTTTGCTCCATTTTATATGTTGTAGACGTAATTTTTCTATACTCTTTTAAATTCACTTCTACCCAAAAATCACCTTGTTCTCCACCTCTTTCTAACACTGTATATTTTTCAAAAGAAACATCTATATTTCCGCTAAATAATTCTGTACCATTTACCAATTTTCGAAATACAATCAAACTTACTGGTTTTTTACTCATTTTATACTGTCTAAACTGATTTAAAAAAAATATAGGTGGCTGAAGGACACCTTCTGTTTGTACAAAACTATACTGTACTGCTGGCAGCAACACTGTAAAAGAAATTCTTCTCAATCCTATATCTTTTAATATACTTCCCTCCCCTATATTCACTAAATCTACTTTTTCACTTTCTCCCTCTACAGTTGTTATTAATTCTGATGGTGCTACTGGCAGTAATATCTGTTCTCCATTTTGTTTCATATAAAATCGATACATATTTTTTCCTCCCCTTTTACTGCACTTCTTCCACCACATTTTTCAACTTTTCATATTCTCCTGCTGTCAGCAATTCCAAAAGCAATGCTTCTTTTCCTACTACATGATATTTATTTTGCAATTCTATATTATTTAAGTCTGGAAATACAACACTTTCTGCCAACACCATTACTTCATATAAATTCTGTTTTCTTTCTTCTTTCATTACTCTACATTTTTTTAATATATTTTCATTTTCTTTTTGGCTTAATGGTTTTACTTCCCATATTACTGCATTTCCCTGCTCATCTGTCAATCTTTCCGAAATTACTATATTTTTACTTTCTATTTGTTTTCTATTTTGTTTATAATATGCCTTCATTTTTTTCCTTCTCCTTTATCTATATAACATATGTCCCCCATCTAATAAGATGGAGGACTTTATTCTTCTTTTTACAATTCTTTAAATTCTTCCAGCAAATCTGCATCATTAAATGTAAATGTCAACACTTCATCAAGTGCTTCTTTATCTACATCTAATTTTGTGATAAACATACTATCAATATTAACACCTTTCAAAAGTACTGTTTGTTTTCCTGTTTCACTTGTAGGGTCTTCATTTGTTACAAGCAATTCAAAATAGGTATCTACTCCATTTTTCATATATTCCAACATTACTTTTCGAAACAGACTTGATACATAATACACTTCCATTGTTCCAGTACCCTTCCAGCCTCCAGCTTTATGTTGCTTTGATGTCAATCCCAATATTGGTATTTCTGATTTTGTTTTTTCCACTTTTGCTTCTACATTTTTCGCCTGCATAATTTCATATCGATTACCATTGATTAATGCAAAGCAAGTACCCAGTGCTCCATTAATAGTATCTTTTGCTCTCAAATATGCCATCTTTTTACCCCCTCACCAAATTAAATGACTTCTACTTTCATATACAATTTTTCCATAGCATCTGTTGGTTTTACTTTCTCATACACTACAACATCTTGCTTTTCTATTCCCTGCATAATTGTAATATCTTCTGGTTCAAATCCTTCTATTGCTTCTATTCCTTCCAACTGCTCATGATACTGTATCAATTCTGCTTTTAACAGATTTCTTCCATTATCATTATTACTTTGTTTTCCCAAGTAATACTGACTAAATATTCTCGCTACATCATTCGCTATTGCATCAAGCACTCGTATTACTCTATTGCTTGAAAAATCACTATTTTTATTACTTTCAAATGATGTAAATGTATTAATATCTCTCAGCACTCTAATATCATCGCCATCTTCATAATACAAAAACTCTCCATTTTGCAATCCTTCTACAAATCTTGATTTTTTATATTTTGCTTTAACGCTATATTCTCCATTATATTTTCTATTTGTAATACTTTCATTTACTTCTGCTCCCGCTTCCGCTCCTGCTGTCCAATACACCAAAGCTGTTTTTTGTTCTTCTGTCTCATTTGTTACAGATATAACCCCCTCAAAATCTGCTTTTGTATAATCAAACAGTACTGTTACAAATTTTACCCCTTCTTCATTTCTCAATCTTTTTGTAAATGCTGTAAACAATCCTTTTGTTACTTCATCATCTCCTGCATAAGCCAAAACATTAAAGTTTTCTTTCTCTGCTTCTTCCAAAAAATCAGCATAATCATTTCCAGTTACTTCTTTATTTGTTCCGCCTATCAAGTTTATTCCTGCATTTGCTTGCAATGCCCCTGTTCCCTGAAATGTTACATAAGTATTTTCATTTAATTCTTCTATCGTTTTCGCTGTTTGTGTATCCTGCAATACCAAATCTAAATATGTTTTTACATCAAATGCAGTTTCATCATCTACATTTTTTGTAACTACAATTTTTATATCATTTCCTCTTGTTCCGCCATATTTCGCCTGAACAGTACATTCTCCTATTTTTGCACTTGCCTTTTCCCCACTATTACAGCGATAAAGCAATGCCTTTTTTGCATACAAAAACAATTCTCTCAGCGGTTTCATTTTCTCATGAGTATAATCATATCCAAATATATCCTGTGCCTCTGTTTGAAATTCTTCTGCTTCTACTGTCATCATGCCACTTTTTCCCCAATCCAATTCCAGTGCCATACACACAGTACCTCTTTCTCCCAATGTTCCCATTGCTCTTGGTTGTGATACAAAATTGATATACGCTCCAGGTAATATTTTATTTTGTACTAAATAAGTACCTCCTCCTAATGCCATACGCCTTCATCTTCTCCTTTCTCTTTTTCCCTCTAAATACATTTTTATTAATCTTTCGGCTTCTTTTTTACTATACTGTTTTCCTTCTTTTAACACTGCTTGTATAACATCTTTATTCCATTTTTTATTTTTACTTTTCAAAAACTGCTCTTTTTCATACACATCTTTTTCTTCCTGCACTCCTTTTCCTCCTTACCATTAATATCCTACTACCTTACTTCCATTATGCTCCAGTCTTTCCATTTTCCTTTCTGTCACAACAGGCATAATTTGAACATAATAAACTACTTCAAACTCAAATCCTTTTTCTGTCATAGTATGCTGCATTTTTACTGCAAAAAATTTATCTTTTCCTTCTCCTATCAGCGACAGCACATCATACAATATTTCGGCATTTTGTGTGCTTTCTGTTTTTGCTCTTTTTTCTGTATCATTTCTATATTCTACATTCATTGTTATCCATTGTTCTCGTCTGCCTTTTAAAAGTGGTTTTTGTTCTACACTTTTTACAGTTACTCCAAAACAATTTTTACTTCCTTTTTGAGGTACTTCTTCTCCATACACTTCGCTGTGTTCAAATTCTTGTGCTATTGCTTTTATTACCATCTCTTTTATAATTTGCAATACTCCTTTTTCCATTCATTTCCCCCCTTTATGTTATATCTTCTCTTTTTAATGCAATTTCATTATGTGTATTATAACTTACCATTTCCCCTACACATTGAAATATTTCCCCTCCCTCCTTTTCCATTTTAATTTTACTCCCTGCCACTATTACATCATCTTTACAAAATAGCAGCACAGCATCATATATTACCTCTGCAGGTAAAACACCATTTTTTACTGCTATTTTAGGACTTCTACACAATCTACATTTTATTTGCTTTTTTTGCTCTTTTTCCGCAAGCAATGTTTCTCCCCAATATTGTTTTTGTTTCTCCCACTCTGTCACAATACAGTTTTCATTAAAAAATTTCTCTATATCTTTTTTTGCCCTTTTTATAATATTTCACCTCTTTTCTTTTACTTTATTACCATTTCATTTTTCTAAACTTATTCAATTCTTCTGAAAACATTTTCATCAAAACACTTTTTTGCTCTTTCCAGCTACTTGCTTCATTTTGATAACTTACTGAAACATTTCCTTCTGTTATACTTTTTAAACGAGCACTTTTTTCTTCTTCTCCATAGTTCTCATTGTCATAAAGTAACATCGCTATTTCTACACAAACATTTTTTAGTTCTATAGGAATTTGTTCTATATTACAATACCCTTTTACCATTTCAATGCTTCTTTCACTTGCAAAAAGCAATATTTCATCTGTTTGTTCTTCTTGCTCTGCCTCATATACAGTTTCCTGCTCTGTTTCATATTCTTTTACTTCTTCTTTCTGTTTTCGAAGTTGTTTTATTTTTTGGTATATTTCTTCTGCTGTTACAAAATATTTTTCTTTTTCATTATTTTGTTCCATTTTATTTATCCCCTGTTGACGTTGTTACTTGTCCATCAATATTTACCCATATTCCTTCTACTGCATTATCTGGTATCCATAAATCATGATACTTTCTGTAATCAATTTTCCAAGCATTTGCTTTTTGATTTGTTAATGGGTCAAATATTCTTGTGACATCTGTTTTAGATACTCCAATCAACGCATGACGAACTGCAATAATCCAATTAATATCTTTTGCATCTGTTTTTGCTTCAAATCCGCCTTCTTTTTCTCCTTCTGTTACTCCATCAAAAAACTGATACCCTGTTTTTAATCTTGCAGAAGGCACTCTTATAATAGGACTTCCATCAATATTTTTTACTTTTAATTCCACATTTCCTTGTTGAAAAGTACCGCTCTCCAGCATATGATTACTTGCTATATCCAATAAATTCGCTACTTTTGTTGACATTGTTACAATTACTTCATTCTCATCTCCCACAATATCTTTTATAATTGTAATTTCTTCCAGAAGTTTTTGCACAATACTATCTTTTTCTGCGTGGTAATTAGACACTTTTTTATTTTGTGTTGCCAATTCTGCTATTTTACTATAGCGATATGCGTCAATTTCTGGTATTACTTTTGTTCTCTGAAATTCTCCCATTACATTTCCTGCTACCAATGCGAAATTTGTTTCATCTACATCTATCGCATCAAGCTGAAATGTTCTTCCTCTATCTTGTGTCATTTGTTTTGTTTCATATGTTAATGTAACTGCACCTTGCACAAATCCATTATCTCTATCATATGTACCCAGACCATTTAATTCTATTTTTGGTATTTTTACCTCATTTCCTCCTGTATACTGCACTTGTCCGCTGTTTTCTTCCATCCAACCGCTTGTTGCTCCTGCTACCAGTTGCTCATCTAACGCTTCCATAAATATTTTTGCATATTCTATTGTATTAATACTCATACTATTTTTCCTCCTTTTATCTTCTCATCAATGCTGCTTGAAATTGTTTTGCTGCTTCACTTTTTTTATCTGTTTTTTTGTTTGTACTATAATATCCTGTTCCCTCTATTTTTTTGTTTTCTTCTTCAAATAAATAAGGGACTTCTCTTTTTAATTTTTTTATATCCAATCCTTCTATTGTTCCATCTTCATTTAAAACAATTTCGTCCAATTCTACCAACGCAAGCAATGCTTTTGTATTTCTTCCGCCTGCTTCTTTTAATGCAGATTGCACTGCATACTGTTTCAGTTTTTCATTGTAATTCTTTTTCAATTCTTCTTTTTCCTTTTTTAACTGTGCTATTTTCTGCTGATACTCTTGTTCTTTTGTTTTGTACTGTTCCTGCTTGTCCATTTTCTCCATCTGCATCATACTTTTCATTCCTTTCTTTTTCTTGCTTTATGGCTTCCATTTCACTATTAACATCTTGTACAAATGGGTGCTGTGCTAAAAGTGTTTTTTCGCTCACAATTCCCTTTGATGCTGTTATCATATTTACTGTTTCCATATCATCTGTTATGCTGTTTAAATTTAATTTGAAATCTAATTTATTTACATCATATTCTGTACCATTTTTTCTGTTATTATCTTCTATCAAAAACCAAAAAAAGTCTTTTAATGCCTTTTTAATTTCTGGTATTATGCCATTGATTTTTAAATTAAACATTGCATACTGAAATTTCAATGATACTCCGCTTGGTGCATTTCCTAGTCTTTCACTATCTGTGTCTACTCCCATACCAAAATGAAATATGTCTTTTCTCAGCAATTTCAGCCACTCTATTCTCCCCTCTATAGGCAACTGAACTTGTTTTGTTTCTACTTTTCCAGAAGCATCTGAAATCTGCACCGCCCTATTAACTTGCAATTTTTTTGTTATGGCATTTGCTGTTTCTCCTCCATATCCTGCTATTACCCAATACAATTCAACCAAGTCCAGCAAGCTATTTGTTCCTTCACTACAAATCAAATCATAAGCGTCCACCAAGCCTTTTATCATTTTCAAATCAGACATTTCTTTACTATTATTTCTCAGTGCTATAAATGGCACTCTTCCCCAGCCATGTTCTTCTCTTTCTGTTTCTTCTTGTTTTCCCTTCACTACTGTCCAATGTCCTATTTTTTGTTGTTCTTCTTTTTCATAGCTTCCATCTCCTTTTTCTATATAATATGTGACATCTTGTTTTGTCCACCACTCTACTTTTTTTACTGCTTTTTCTTTGCCATTTTCCACTATTACAAATTGATAATATCGTATTACCTGTTCTATCTCTTTTTTATTTACAGAATTATAAAATACAATCAATTCTTCTGCTGGTACAACGCAATACTGCAACACACCCTCTTTATCATAGTAAACATGAACATATTCTATTCCTTTATTTGATGCCCCAACAAGCCATTCATATAAAACGCCATTAAATACTTCATCTGCCACTGTTGCCATATATCTTTCATATTCTGTCATCTCTTTTCCTTTTTCTTCTCTCACCAATATACTTGGTTCTTTTGCTACCAAATAGGAAACCTTTTGTTCTACCAAAATATGATGAAAAGGACATACTACATGGTGATTACTTCTATTTGGATTAGAAAGCAATTTAATTCTTTCTTGTTCTTCTCCTTCTGCATTTTTATATGTTTCTGAAAAATGTCTTACTGAAAAATTCTTTTGAAGTACATTATGCTCACAGCAATAATATTTTTCTCCTTCTATCATTTCCTTTTTCTTTTTACTATTTTCATCTTCTGTTATGAGTGCTTTCAACAATTCGCTCTCATTCCACTTTTTTTCTGCTTGCAATTTTGCTTTCATCAATTCTAATTCTGTGATATACATTTTTTCCCTCCTTCCTTTTATGTTACTTTTACATTTCTCATATCATATTCCCTTGCATATCGAACCGCATCTATTGCATGATTATTTTTATCTGGAAATTTTGACAGCCAACCTCTATCAATATCCCTTTCTAATTCATACTCCAAAAATTCCCTTGCGGTATTAGGACACCTTTTTTCATCTATTACTATCTGTTCCAGACTTTGCAGCCATTTGATACCATAATTTACGCTATCAGGTCCCTTCCTTGCTCCTATCATTCTCAAACCATACGACTGCATTTCTGCAATAGATTTCGGTTCTGCACTATCTGCTACAATTACCCCATTTTGTCTATTTTCTTGTTTTATCATTTCATACGCTTTTCTATTACTTAATCCCCTTTGTTGTATCTCAAAATATATATAGAGTTTTCTCCTTGTTTTATCATAGTGATTTACCGTATAGTGCAGCGGGTCTATTGCATATCCCCAATCCAATCCTCTCGCTACATTATCAAATGTGGCTATCTCCTCTTGTGTAATTTCTCTCAATACAATATTTTGAAACACTGTTCCCTCTGTATCAACGACTTCTCCCATATATTCATGTCGATACACTTCGGGTTGCACCTGTTTTATATGCTCCGCTTCTATAAAAAATTGCTTTCCCAGCCACTGTTGGGGTACTTCTTCATAAGTGCTATGATGTATATATTTATCTTCTCTTTTTCTTTCAACTTCTTTATTTACCCAATTCATTTTACTTTTAGGAGGGTTATAGGTATAAAATACTACAAACTTTTTACCGCCTCTCATAAGAGACTGATTGATATTTCTTATCTCTGCCATTCCTGAAAATTCGTCTGTTTCTTCATACCATATATATTTTACATACCCTTTTCGGCATTTTATGGATTTTATTTTTCTTGGGTTATCTGCCCCCCTAAACAATATTTTTTGTCCTGTGGGTTTATATGTTATCTCCAACGGTGACGACAATTTGCCCTCCCACTGTTGTTCTACTCCCAAAACAGATATTGCCCACCATATTTGTTCGAACACACTATCTTTTATATGTACTCCTATTTTCCTCAGCACTACCCCATTCGCTTCACTATCTTTCATTATCCCCAATATGATTTCCAACGAAACAAATGATGATTTTGTACTTCCTCTACCTCCCTTTAGCCAATAATGTGTATTCTTTTCATTCCAAATATCTTTATGCACTTCATAAAATGATTTCGCAATTAATTTCGAAAGCTGAATTTTATTTTCTTTCATTTCTTTCAGCACTTCCCTTTATTCACTATATCATCTACTATAATTACTACATCATTTTTACTATCTGTTTGCTCAAACACATTTTGTCTTTTTCCCAACAATTCTGCTGCTCTCATTCTATCTTTCATAACAGCATCATTTTTTTCTTTATAAGCATCTCCTTTCATTACACTTGTCAAAAACTGCAATATATCTGTATCGTCGGCAATTTCTTCTTTTCTCTTTTCTTCCAGCAACTTTTTGATTTCTTTTTGTATATATTCCTTTTTCAACAAGTTTTTTCCATATTGCTCTGAATAGCCTGCTCCTTTTGCTGCCTGTAAATCTGTTTTTCCTTCTACTTTCAGACGGCAAAATTCCATTTCATTTTTATTTAAGCCTTTTTTCATTTCTTTCCCCCTTTCTTCTACAGAATATATTTTACAAAATCTCAAAAAGTCTCATATTTTTTTATTACAACTTTTTTTACTATTTTCGGCAGTATTTTTATTCTATTTATGCAGCTAATTTTTGTTCTCTACTTATTAAAATTAATTTATCTAATATGGCATCATGGTCTCTAAAACATTTTGCCCTACTTTTATGAAGTTGTAATGATATATAATCATACTGATACTCTTTTTCATATCTCAGTTTTAAAAATGTTTGTTCCTCATATTCCAACTGTTCTATACATCTCTCCATTTTTGAATATTCTTCCATCTCCTTTTCTATGTATTCCACAATTTTTATTATCTCTTTTTCATAAAGTTGTTTCGCTCCTTCCAAAGTTACTACTTCTTCTCCTAAAAATGGTGCGTTTTCTCCCAATATAAAAAACTGTTTTACCATCTTTTGAAGTTTATCAATTTCTCTCTGCTTTCTCTGACAAAAATCAAGTGTCCTTCCCCATCTAAACAGCTTTTTTTTCATCTGAAGCCTTTCTTCTTTTGCTATTTTTTGAAATTCCTTTTTTTTCATAGTGAAAATTTCCCCATTTCTTTTTGTTAACTTTTTTCACACATACATCACACTACACTCCTTTCAATAGACCCTCTCTTTATTTCACACATGATAATACTTTCATATTATCAGCACATATGTTCTTTGTCAACAAAAAACATCATCTATAAATTGCCTTTTTTTCATTATCATATTATAATATTATCATCAATATATCAGAAAGGAGTTTCCTCTCACCATGTTTCAAAAACATCTTTTTAAAGAACAACTCATCAAGTTAATGAACGGCAAAACTTCAACAGAATTTGCAGAAATTACTGGTTTTAACCGCACTTATCTCTCCAAATATCTTAATTTAAAGTTAGACAGGCCTCC
This sequence comes from uncultured Clostridia bacterium, assembly GCA_910586765.1. GTDB lineage: Bacteria > Bacillota > Clostridia > Lachnospirales > Anaerotignaceae > Coprocola. Next base: position 35,954 of record CAJUJJ010000006.1, on the reverse strand, counting down.
CTCTGCTCGTTTACTTCAAAATATTGCCAGTCCTATTGTAAATTATGAAGATTTATTAGTATCCTGCGGTTATCTTCACAGCACCAGTAAATTAAATCAGATAAACAATTCTATTATAAAATTACCTATTATTGGCTCTGTTCATGCAGGTAATCCTTCTTTTTCAGACAATTACATAGAAGGTTACGAAGCTGTTGACGCTTCTGAATTAAATCCTTCTTATGAATACATTTATGTTCGTGTAAAAGGCAACAGTATGGTGAACGCTCGTATACATGATGGCGACCTTGTTCTTGTTCGCAAACAATCTGATGTAAACAATGGTGACATTGCTGTTGTTACCATTGATGACGAAACTGCTACTCTAAAGCGTATACTAAAAAAAGAAAATATTCTTGTACTCCAACCTGAAAATCCTTCTTATTCTTCTTATATTTTTTCTGGTGAAGAGCAAAATCGTGTTCGCATTATTGGAAAAGTAATTCATGTAAAATTTGTACCCATTTAAAAATTACAACACTCTAAAAAAGACTTATATTTCATAAGTCTTTTTAACTTTTTATTTTCCATAAAACAGAAGGAGATAGAAGTACATTTTCTCCTATCTCCACCTTTTTTACCTTCTTGGTATGATAAGTGTTTGCCCGCAGATAATTTTATTTCCATCATTAATACCATTCGCTGCCATAATGTCTTTTATGCCTGCACTTGTCCCATAAAATTTACTGCTGATATACCCGAGGCTGTCCCCCGCTTCCACAACGTATTGTGCAAGTATTTTATTCTGTTGCTCCTCTTCCGCTTTTCTTTTTGCTTCTTCTTCAGCGGCTTTTTGTTCTTGTTCTCGCTTCTGTTGTGCAGCTCTTTCTTCTGCCTCTTTTTTCAGTCGCTCCTGCTGTTCTTGTTCTGCCTTTTGTGCTGCAAACACCATTTGTGTTTGTGCTTCCTCAAGCTGTTCCGCCATAGCATAGTAGGAATTTTGCACTGTGGCTATCTCCGTTTCCAGCTTTCTGACTCTACTGATGTTATTCAACAAACTAACCCCCATAAATAGACAAGCAATACACAATATACTACTGACACCTGCCAACATGGTCAATCTGCTGCGGTTTTCTTCTTCTGCTTCTTTTGCCCTCTTTTTCAACACACGCCTTATATCTTTTGCTGCGTCCATTCTTTCCTCTGGTGTAGGGCGTTTCCTTTTTTCCTCTCCTTCCTCCACTATATTTTCTTTTTGTTTTTCTAACCGTGGACGTACCAGACTATTGTCCAGCATATATTCCTGCATCTCTTGGTTTTTTTCATAATAAATGAAATATCCTTTTGCAGGTCTTAGTCCTGTTTTTTCTGCATTATGTATAAAAAAGGTATCCAGTTTGTCCAATGAATCTATGACAAACAATACCTGCCACGGTTCCTTAAAATGTTCTCTATGAAATGCTTCATCTTTTGCCATCAAAAATGTCCCAAATCCGGGCTGTGTATGCACCCACCCCAGAAGTGACAGCCCCTTAAAATACACTTCCATTTGTCCATTGATATATCTCCATGTATCTTCTGTAAAACTTTCTGCCCCTCTTTGCTGTTTTGTATCTTTTGCTTGTATTGCCCCACTAATGATTATAACTTCTTTTCCCTCTACTACAACTCTCTTTCCTGCCAATGCGGCAAGTTTTTCTTTATTTCCTCCACTTCTGGCATACTGATATAAATAGGTATGTACATAGTCCTCTACATATATTTTAATATCTCCCTCTATAGAACCTATCTGCTTTATATTAGACGGCAATGTTACATCATCTTGTTCCCCAGCAGCACTATATAAATTGTTGTCATCATGAAAAAGATACTGCATTTTTTTGTTACCTCCTCATTTCATTTTAGGATATACACAATATATCACGACTTGTACAAGAAATTTGTCAAAGCCTGTCCCCTTTTTTACTTTTTTTTATACAAAAATATCCCTTTTTTCGTCATTTTATTCCCCCTCTTTTTTATACATAACACAATTTGCTGTTATTTTTTTGGCTTTTTCTTTTGTTTTATTCATTCTATTACATATTACTTAACGATATCTAAATATAAAAAAAGAAGGGATTTTTCCCTTCTCTCTACATCACAATTTTTATTTTTTACTTTTCAACAATGCTGATTTATTTTTCATTAAAACATCTACATAAAAATTCCATACCATTTTTTGACCTTCTTCTGTTACTATCCAATCTCTTGTTTTTTGCAATATATTGTACATTTCATGCGGATATTCAACACATTTCAATTTTTCTTGATTATATACTACAATAGGAGCAACATAATATTTACAAATTTTACAATACCCACTTTCTTTTAAATATTTTGAAACAGCTACAATTATGTTACAACTATTATTTTCTTTAAACATCTCATAATAGTCAATTAGTCCTTGTTTTCCTTTATAAAGTGCTACAAACTGCCAAATATATATTTGTTGAAATGCTTCCCCCCATATCGGCATATTTTTACTATAATATCTCACCACATATTCATGAAAATCTGGCAATAGCTCACTACCAAACACCATACTATATGCTGAAGGCCATTCCTTTACTTTTCCTTTTTCTCTTTTTTCTTCTTTTAATTTTTGTATCACTTCTTCCAATTCTTGATACATTTCTACTACAATCAAATCAATCTCCTTCCCAAACCACAATACATAGTATTCATTATTGATTTTCTTTCTGCGATGCCAACAATATTGATTTCATTTTCATTAAAACATCTACATAAAAATTCCAAGTCATTTCTGTATTTTCTCCTGCCCATTCTTCCTCTGGAACTTCTTCATATTCTACTGCTGGAGCAACATAATATTCACTAAATTCAGCATATCCAATTTCTTTTATATACTCTGCAACACGTAAAATTGTTTTATAATCACTGTCTTGATAAAAATTTTCATAATAAAGTTCTATTCCTTCATAAAATACTGACCACTGCCACGCATGAATTTGATAAAATGCTTCTACTCCTATGGGTCTATTTTTATCATAATGTGTTATAATATATTCATCAAAATCTGTCAACACACTAACCTCACATGATGTAAGAATTTGTTCGTCATCTATTTCTTGCTGTTCTTGTTTTAATTTATTAAATTTTTGTATTTCTTCTTCCAATTCCTCAAATGCTTTTACAATATCAACATCAATACTCAAAACAGTCACCTCATTATATACCATTTTTTATACTTCTTTTTCTGGCAAATCCTCCAAGCTCATAAATGTATATCCTTTTTCTCTCAAACTTTTTATAATATCTGGCAATGCTTCTGTATTTGACTGTGAAACAGCGTGCAGCAACATAATACTTCCATTATGATAATTATTCATAACCATATCATATGCCGCCTGTTTTCCGGGCTGATTATTGACGTCCCAATCTCCATATGCAAAACTCCAAAATATCGTTTTATATCCTTGTGCCTGTGTTTGTTCCAAAGAATGTATACTATATACTCCTTCTGGTGGTCTAAAAAAATGTGGCATTTCTTGTCCTGTTACTTCTTTAAAATATGCAGCACATTCCTGTATTTCTGACGCAATTTGTTCATCTGTCAATTTTGTCATATCTGGGTGTGTTACACTATGATTTCCTACAACATGTCCTTCTGCTACCATTCTTTTTATCAATTCTGTATTATCTCTTATATAGGACTTTGTTACAAAAAATGCTGCTTTGACATCATTTTCTTTCAATATATCCAATATTTTTTCACTATATCCATTTTCATAGCCTTCATCAAATGTCAAATAAATTGTTTTTCTTTGTGTATCTCCCAAATAATATGCATCATATTTATCTATTGCTATATCTTGTTGTGCTGATGGTGGCATATTTTCACTATTTCTTTTAAACCACCACGATTTTCTGTCATGGTATCCTACAGCAGCATTATTTTGTTGTGGCTGAGGTGGTACTTCTACTGGGTCATATTCTGCTTCTGTTTTTTCATTTTCTATTATCACAATAGGATTTTCTTCTATATTTACTACTGGTGTCATTCCTCCCCCTACCATTAGTGCTGACATCATATACAATATCGTATTCATATGTAACATACAATTCCCTTCCTTTCTTTTTTGGTATCATTATATTACAAATGTACCACTTTTCTTAATATCTATCAACATTATTTTTTAACATAACAAAACCCCCCATTTTTTTAAATGGAGGGCTTGTACGAAAAGCATATTATATTATTATTTTAAATTGAACCATGCTTTTAAGCCTAAATATTCTGCTATATCGCCTAATTCTTCTTCAATTCTCAACAACTGATTGTATTTTGCAACACGGTCTGTTCTTGCAGGTGCACCTGTTTTAATTTGACCAGCATTTACAGCTACAACGATGTCAGCGATTGTAGCATCTTCTGTTTCACCAGAACGGTGAGATACTACTGCTGTCATATTGTTTCTGTTTGCCAACTGTATTGCATTGAATGTTTCTGTTAATGTACCAATTTGATTTACTTTAATCAATATTGCATTACCAGCTTTCAAATCAATACCTTTTTGCAATCTTTCTGTATTTGTTACAAATAAGTCATCGCCTACAAGCTGTACTTTGTCGCCCAATTCTTTTGTCAACAACTGCCAGCCTTCCCAGTCTTCTTCTGCTAAACCGTCTTCAATAGAGATGATTGGGTATTTGTCACAAAGAGCTTTCCAGAATTCTACCATTTCTGCTGATGTTCTTACAACATCTTTTCCTGTCATTTTGCTTTCGCCAGGGAAGTGATATTTTCCATCTTTTTCATCATAAAGTTCTGTAGAAGCAGGGTCCATAGCAATTTTAATATCTTCTCCCCATTTATAACCAGCTTTTTCTACTGCTTCCTTAATTAAATCAATTACTGCATCTGCTGTTGGAAGGTCAGGAGCAAAACCGCCTTCATCACCAACTGCTGTAGAAAGTCCTTTTCCTTTGAGAACGCTTTTCAAGTTATGATAAATTTCTGCACACATTCTCAATGCTTCTTTAAATGTTGGTGCTCCAACAGGCATAATCATAAATTCTTGAATATCTACTGTGTTATCAGCGTGTTTACCACCATTCATAATGTTCATCATAGGAACTGGCATTGTTTTTGCATTGAAACCACCAAGATATTGATATAATGGCATTTTTAATGCTTCTGCTGCTGCTTTTGCTACTGCCATAGATACACCAAGTATTGCATTTGCACCCAATTTTGCTTTATTTGGTGTGCCGTCCATTTCAATCATTTTTGTATCGATTGCTACTTGGTCAAGTGCATTCATACCAATAATAGCATCTGCAATGACATCGTTTACATTGTTTACTGCATCTTGTACACCAGCTCCAACATATCTGGAACCGCCGTCACGCATTTCAACTGCTTCAAAAGCACCTGTAGATGCACCAGAAGGTACTGCAGCTCTACCTACTACATTATCTTCTACTACTACCTCTACTTCTACTGTTGGATTGCCTCTGGAATCCAATACCTCTCTTGCGTGAACATCAGTAATTTCAATATAACTTTTCATGTTCTCTTTCCTCCTCTTTATTTTTAAATTTTATTGCTTTTATCATCATAGTAAATAACCTTTCATTTTTAAAAAGCTATTATACTATTGTTAACATTACATTTCTTTACTACACCTTCCCCACACCCGCCCTTGAAAAGATAAAACCAGCACTGGTTTTTACAATACTCATTACACTATACTATTGTAACATTATTGACTTTTACAATAACAATATTAGCACAAGTCCGATGCCCCAAATGTCGTACAGGTTTTCCCTCCTGACTAGGTCGCACTACGCATTTTATCTTTTCTTATCCATTTTTTAACTTTCTATTAAATCTACAGTCCAATTAATCCCCTGTAATTTTGTATCAATTTCTCTATATTGTTTAGAAAGTTCATTTATAGTATGTTGCAACGCCTTTGCATCAATACATCTCACAAATTTAATTTCTTTTGTATTATAACGTTCTTGACGTATTGTAGCTGCTTCATACACAGAGCGATATATACCAATTTTTGTTTTCAAGTTATCTCTTTGGGCAATGGCATCTGCTACAGTTCCATTACCAAATGGTGTGGTATCATTTGTTTTATTTATTTTTTGCACAAGAAATAACAGACGTTTCATATTTTCTTCATATTCTGCAATCAATTCTTCTGGTTCTTCTGCGGGAATATCTCCCTCCTGCACCATTACATTGCTCGTAATACGATTGAAAAGCTGTACATTTCTTTTTTGAATTTCTGCCCTTTCAATCAATGCTTCAGCAAGTTTCATATATGACACGTCCTTTCTTGCTTTTGTTTATAGTATGTCTTGGTATATTTTAGCAAACTTTTATCTCATTTTCAACCAAAAATACATATTTTCATCAAATATCACAAAATTTTATTTACTAATCAATAAACTTTCTCCTGTCATTTCAGCAGGTTTTTTAATATCCATCATATCCAACAATGTTGGTGCAATATCAGCTAATTTTCCGCCTTCTCTCAAACCAATGCCATCTGTATAATTTACCAATATAAATGGTACTGGATTTGTTGTATGTGCTGTAAATGGTTCTCCTGTAGTATAATCCACAAGCTGGTCGCTATTACCGTGGTCTGCACAAATAAACATTTGACCATTTACATCAATCAATGCTTTCAACACTCTTTCTAAACAACTGTCTATTGTTTCGATTGCTTTGATTGCTGCGGAGAGCACTCCTGTATGTCCTACCATATCTGGATTTGCATAATTTATTATAATCAAATCATATTCTTTAGAATTGATTGCTTTTACCAATCCATCAGTTACACCTATTGCACTCATTTCTGGCTGTAAATCATATGTCGCAACTTTTGGAGAAGGTACTAACCATCTATCTTCATTTGGATTTGGTTCTTCTACACCGCCATTAAAGAAAAATGTAACGTGTGCATATTTTTCTGTTTCTGCTGTTCTAAGCTGTTTTAATCCCAATGATGAAATATATTCTCCCAATGTATTTGTTAATCTTTGTGGCTTAAATGCTACTAATTTATTTTCAATGGTTACATCATATTCTGTAAAGCACACAAATGTAATATCTTTTGGTGCATTTACTCTCTCAAAACCGTCAAATTCTTTATCGCAGAATGTTCTTGTAATTTCTCTTGCTCTATCTGGGCGGAAATTAAAGAATACAATAGAATCTTTATCTTTTATTGTTCCGATTGCTTTTCCTTCCTCATTTGTAATTACTGTTGGCAACACAAATTCATCTGTTTTTCCATCTGCATAAGATGCTTTGATACATTCTTCTGAACTTGTTGCTGTAACACCTTTTCCTGACACAATGGCATCATATGCTACTTGTACTCTTTCCCAACGTTTATCTCTATCCATAGCATAATAACGTCCTGATACTGTGGCAATTTTACCAACGCCTATTTCTCTCATTTTTGCCTCTAATTGTGCCAAATAATCTACACCTGATGATGGTGGTGTATCTCTACCATCTAAAAAGCAATGTACAAATACTTTTTCCAATCCATTTCTTTTTGCCAGTTGAAGCAAAGCATACAAATGTGTATTATGACTATGCACACCGCCATCTGAAAGCAATCCAAACAAATGCAATGCACTATCATTATTTTTACAATTTTCTACTGCTTTGAGCAATTCCTCATTTTCATAAAAATCGCCATCTTCTATTGCTTTTGTAATTCTTGTCAATTCTTGATATACAATACGTCCTGCTCCTATATTTAAGTGTCCTACTTCTGAATTTCCCATTTGACCATCTGGCAATCCTACATCAAGTCCACTCGCATAGCCTTTTACACAAGGATATTTTTCAATGATTTTATCTATTGTAGGTGTATTTGCCTGTTTAATAGCATTTCCTTCTGTTTTGTCATTTATGCCAAAACCATCTAATATCATTAAAACTGTCGTTTTCTTACTCATAATATCCTCCTTATTTTCAGATAACAAAATATAACTGCTCAATATTGCAATTATTTTCTCCTATAATGAAAAACTTCACAAAATTTGTTTACGTTTTTATATATGGAGTTTTCTCTCCCTATTTCATATGTTAAAAAATACCTATCTCTCATTTACTGATTAATAATTTACAATACTTGCAAATTCTTCTTTTAAGCTTGCTCCGCCTACTAAACCACCATCAATATCTGCCATTGCAAACAATTCTGCTGCATTTTTTCCATTTACACTACCGCCATACTGTATGCGAACTGTTTCTGCTGTTTCTTTTCCATACACTTCTCCTACAACCTGTCTAATTGCACAGCAAACTTCTTGTGCTTGTTCGCTTGTTGCAGTTTTACCTGTACCGATTGCCCATATTGGTTCATATGCTATTACTACTTTTTTTACATCATCAGCACTCAAACCATACAGTCCTGCTTTTACCTGCATACGCACGATTTCAATATTGATTCCCATTTCTCTTTGCTCTAATGTTTCTCCACAGCACATAATAGGCACTAAATTATGTTCTAATGCTTTTTTTACTTTTTTATTTACTGTTGCATCTGTTTCTCCAAAATATTCACGTCTTTCAGAATGTCCTATTACTACATATTTTACGCCCATTTCTGTCAGCATTGCTGGTGCAATTTCTCCTGTATATGCTCCGCTTTCTTCAAAGTGCATATTTTCTGCACCAACTGCAATATTTGTTCCTTTTACTGCTTCCACTACTGTAGCAATATCTACTGCTGGTACACAAAATACTACATCTACTTTATCTGTATTTACTTTGTCTTTTAACAATGCACACAATTCTGCTGCCTGTTTTGGTGTTTTGTTCATTTTCCAATTTCCTGCAACAATTTTCTTTCTCATACTAAAATACCCTCTTTCTCCTATTTATATTATTTTTTTATTTCTTACTTTTACAATTTTAAATAATATGGCTAAAACAATCAAACCAATTACTCCAGTTACTCTTAATTTATGTCTGAACACTTTAAAAAAAAGGCTTTTTTTTTGAAATGTAGTAACTGCTGTTTGCTCTATTAATTGTAGAAGCTGTTCCCCTGTATAGCCAGAATCCACTGTAATTCTAGGAATTTCTAACATACTTGTATTTCTATCTACAACATCAAAATTTGTTGTAATTTGTAAATCATACCCTATATCACGTTGTATGGATACTGCAATATCTTTTCTATAATTTCCATTAGGATATGTCAGCACTTTGACAGGACTTCTTTTTTGCAAATTTTCATCAAGCATATCTTCGCCCTTTTTTATAGAATAATACACATCTTCATATGTCCTATCTCCTACTGGTTTATGGTCATATGTATGGTTATATATTTCTACTAAGCCGCTGTTTTGCATTTCATTCAGATTTTCCCAATTCATTTTTTCAGTTTCCCATGCTTCTAAATCCTCACAATCTGCACACATCAATGAAGTGATTACAGAAATGCTTGCTTTTACATTATATTTTTGTAACAAGGGATACACAAGCTCATAATTACTTTTATATCCATCATCTATTGTTATTACAACATATTTTTTATTTAGTTTCATTTCTGGCTGTTTTCCATTCTCTTTTGACTGCTTCATAATATCATATAAGTCACTCAAAAAAATGGTAGTATATCCTGCCTGCTGCAACGCTTTTATATGTTCCTCAAATTCATTTATACCAACAACTACTCCATTACCAGCCTCAATTTCTCCATTTTCAAAATGATGATACATCAGCACAGGGATATAATCCTCTGGAGCAATTCTTTTTTGTTTTAATTGTTTTGACATACAATATTGTGTTATATTTATTTCTTTTTGTTGTTGTAATACTTTCTTTTGTATTTTCATATCGCTGTTTTCTTCTGCAAATGCAGTTATTGAAACATTTACTGCCAAAAAGCACATCATAATACCCATTATTATATATTTTTTCATAGCATTTTTCTCTCAGTCATATATGCTTTCACCAACTTAATATGAAAATATTAAATTTCTACTAAGGCAATAACACTAATTATATTTTATCTGTGTATAAATACCTTCTCTTTTTACAACGTTATTCTTTTTGAAATGTCTTTTGTGCAGTTTGTTCTATCTTTTGTAAAAGCTGTTCCCCACTCCAACCAGAATTTACTGTAATTCTTGGTATCTCTAATATGCTAGTATTTCTATTAACTACGCCACTATTTGTTGTCAACTGTAAATCATATCCCATATATGCCCTCATAAGCACTGTCATATTTTTTGTATAGCTTCCATTTGGATAAGTTAATACATTTACTGGGCTTCTGACCTCTAGTTCTTTATCAAGCATTTCTTCCCCTTTTGTTACAGAAGAACGTACATCTTCATATACTCTATCTTCTACTGGTTTATGGTCATATGTGTGGCTAAATATCTCTATTAACCCACTTTGCTGCATTTCATTCAAATTGTCCCAGCTCATTTTATCAATTTCTTTTTCTGTATAAATATATCCATGATGTATACGAGATGTTATTACTGAAATACAAGCTTTCATATTATATTTTTTTAAAAGCGGATACGCAAGTTCATAATTACTTCTATATCCATCATCTATTGTTATTACAACATACTTCCCATTCATATGCAGTTCTGGCTGTGTGATACCCATTTCTTTTCCTTCCTGCACTTGTTGCATAACATGGTTTAAGTCATTCAGAAAAATAGTGGTATACCCTGCCTCATTCAATGCCTTTAAATGCTGTTCAAATTCTTCTATATTGATATTTGCTCCATCTCCATCTGGCACTTCTTCCTCTTTAAAATGGTGATACATCAACACAGGGATATAATCCTCTGGAGCAACTGTTTCTTCTACAAAAGCAATTTCATTCTCTTGTTCTTGTACAGCATTTTCTTGCCATTTCACAACAACATCATTAGTATCTATTTCTGTTATATCAGATTTTATAGGCTCTACACTTGTTATTTCTATTTCTGATATTTCAATATCATCAGCATTTATTACATTTTGTTGCTGTATTACTGTTGTTTGTTCTTTTGGCAATATTGTAACACCATTTTCTTTAGCAAAGGCATTACTTGTCACGCTCATAAATGACAACACTATCATCACAGCCACACTTACATACTTTTTCATATTACTACCCTCTTAATTATTTATCATCTACTGCTACTACACCTGGCAATTCTTTTCCTTCCAAAAATTCAAGTGATGCTCCACCACCTGTTGAAATATGTGTCATTTTACTACCATATCCTAACTGATTTACTGCTGCTGCGGAGTCTCCTCCTCCTATAATTGTGGTTGCATCAATTTTTGCTAATGCTTCTGCTACTGCTTCTGTTCCTTTTGCAAAGTTAGCAAATTCAAATACTCCCATTGGGCCATTCCATACGACTGTTTTTGCATTTTTAATTGCTTCTGCAAACAATTTTCTGGACTCTTCTCCTATATCAAGTCCCTGCCAGCCATCTGGAATTTCTTTTGTTGGTACTGTTTTATATTCTGTATCATTTTTAAATTCTTTTGTAATTACTGTGTCTACTGGAATTAAAAATTTAACGCCTTTTTCTTCTGCTTTTTTCATCATTTCTTTTGCATATTCTACTTTATCTGCTTCCAGCAATGAATTGCCTACTTTTCCGCCTTGTGCTACTGCAAAAGTATATGCCATACCACCGCCTATAATCAATGTATCTACTTTTTCTAAAAGATTATTGATAACATTAATTTTATCAGATACTTTTGAACCACCCAATATTGCTACAAATGGTCTTTCTGGATTATTTACAGCATTGCCCAAGAAATTAATTTCTTTATCCATTAAATAACCAACAGCAGACTCTTTTACATATTTTGTAACGCCTACTGTAGAGCAATGTGCTCTATGGCTTGAACCAAATGCGTCATTTACAAATATTTCTGCTAAACTTGCCAGCTCTTGGCTAAAATTATCTTCATTCTTTGTTTCTTCTTTTCTATAACGTGTGTTCTCTAACAACACTACATCTCCGTCTTTCATTTCTGCTACGGCTTTTTTTGCATTTTCTCCTACTACTGTATCATCTTTTGCAAATACTACTTCTTTGCCTAATTTTTCAGAAAGGCGTTTTGCAACAGGTGCAAGTGACAATTCTGGTTTTGGTTCTCCTTTTGGTTTTCCCATATGGGAACAAAGTATTACTTTACCGCCATCTTTTATCAATTTTTCAATGGTTGGCAATGCAGCTACTATTCTGTTTTCATCTGTGATAACACCATCTTGCAATGGTACATTAAAGTCACATCTTACAAGCACCTTTTTTCCTTTTACTACCAAGTCCTCTACCGATTTTTTGTTCAGCATAATTCTTAATCTCCTTTCCTACTCTTACAGGTTGTTTTATTTTTTTATTTTTTATGAAAGTCATGCTTCCGCACACTCTCTCCAAAACAGAATTTATTTATTCTGCTTTTTTCACTCCCAATTTTTTCCACTTCTCTATTTCTTTTTTATGATTTCTTTTTCTTCATTACAGACTTTCACATTCCTTTTCTCCATTTGTTTGATTATCTCTTTTGCCGTTACGGTGTCTGTTATCAGTATAGCTTGCGGCATGATTGGGCAGACGGCAGCAAGAGCTTCTGCTTTATTCTTTCCTCCTGCTACAATAATAATCTTTTTCATTCTACTAATTTCTTCCAATCGCAATCCTATAGAATAAGAAGTATGCACGATTGTGCCTTCGCTATCCAAATAGTAGCCTAACATTTCTGCTACTGCACCCTTTTTTAAAAGAAATTCATAAACACAAGAGTCAACCTGTCTTTTCTTAGCCATTTTCAGTGCATTCCCTACCCCTAAAATTAAAACATCGGCTTGTCTAATTTCTTTTAGCGTTTCCTGTACAAATGGCTCTTGTTTCATTTCTTCGAAGGCTTTTTGACTCATATGGTCGGGCAGTTGCAGAAGTTTATAGTTTGCTGACAATTTTTCTGCCAATTTGGCTGCTAATGTATCCGCTTGCTGTTCTAATATACCACCTACGCTCCCCCTCGCTGGTACAACAAGCTCTGCCCTTTTATTACCAGAAAAAGGCATTGCCTCCACCATTGTCGCAAGAGTAGAACCGCCTGTCAGTGCAATTTTACTCTCTTTTGTGATATTTCTTAGAACTATCCCTGAAGCAATTCGTCCCAATTCCTTTTTTATACTTTGGCTGCCTTTACAGCCCCCTTCTGCAATATACGCCTCCGTAATGCCTAACAGTTCTGCTAGCTTTTTTTCAAAAGCTGCAACGCCATCTATTTGTTTTACAAGTGGCTCTATTTCTGTTAGTATTTGTTTGCCCTCTTTGGTTACTTTCATTCCTTCCCTCGAAATATCAATGAGTTGCTGCATATGCAGTTTTTCTATTTCGTTACGGACAGTCCTTTCCGAAAAATCCAATGAAAGAGAAATTGTTCTTCTGCCTACTGGCTCTAATAAATGAATGGTTCGCAATATACGATACCTTTTTACAATCGCTGTCATTTCCTCTGGTGCTATTTTTTTCATCATCTGTAATGTGTCTAATAAATTCTCTTTGTAAAGGGACATAATTCGTCCCACCTTTCATTTTTCGTCCCACCTGTCTTTAAAGGAAAACCTATCAGTAGGATTGCACATCTAATAGGCTTGTATTCATTATAGTCTATTTACCAAAATTTTTCAACCTATTTCCAAATGTATACAGTTAAAATTTTCACTAAAATTTTTTTGCTCAAATTACAATCTATAAAACAATATTGATAATATTTTATACCAAATTTATTTTTTTACTCATAAAATAGTGATACTGTTTAAAAACATACTTCTTTTTTTATAACACTTGCTTAAAGCCTATTTTTACGGTATACTATAAAATATTATTATAAATTTTTTATTAGAAAGGACGGATATATATGGAACAGGCACTTTGGCAACAAATGAAAAACCAGCCATTACTGAAAAAAATTGCTTCCGAACAAGAAGTATTTTGGCTCAATGAAGAACTGGAAGATGCAAAAACAGCACTATCAAAAATCAATATTACTATGTCTGACATAGAAGATGCAGAAGCTCGTTTAGCTCGTTTTGCCCCTTTTATACAAAAATGCTTTACAGAAACACAGCCTCAAAACGGTTTAATTGAGTCTCCTCTTACTGAAATTGAAAACATGAAAAAACAACTAGAAAAAGAATACAATGTTTCTATATCTGGCAGACTATTTTTAAAACAAGATAGTCATTTAGCAATTTCAGGTTCTATAAAAGCACGTGGCGGCATTTATGAAGTACTCAAACATGCTGAAGATTTAGCACTAGAACACGGCAAAATTACACTCAATGATGATTACAGTGTATTTGCTTCTGATGAAATGAAATCTTTTTTCAATCAATTTAAAATACAAGTTGGTTCTACAGGCAATTTAGGTATGAGCATAGGCATTATGAGTGCAGCACTTGGTTTCCATGTAATTGTGCATATGTCTGCTGACGCAAAACAATGGAAAAAAGATTTACTTCGTAAAAGAGGTGCTGAAGTAGTAGAATATGCTGACGACTACAGCAAAGCAGTTGAAGTAGGCAGAAAACAATCCGATGCTGACCCTAGCAGCTATTTTGTAGATGACGAAAACTCTGTAACACTCTTTTTAGGTTATGCTGTTGCTGCAAAACGCTTAAAATCACAATTTGAACAACAAAACATTACCATAGACCAAAACCACCCTCTTTTTGTATACATTCCTTGTGGTGTAGGCGGTGCTCCAGGCGGTGTTACATTTGGTTTAAAACAACTTTTTGGTGACAATGTTCACGTATTTTTTGTAGAAACAACTCCTGCACCTTGTATGATTTTAGGCATGGCTTCTGGTATGCAAAATAAAATTTGTGTACAAGATTTTGGTCTTTCTGGACAAACACACGCTGACGGTTTAGCAGTAGGCAGACCTTCTGGTTTTGTAGGCAATGTTATGAAAAACATACTCAGCGGTGAAATGACATTACAAGATAGACGCATATACGATTTCATGAGAGATATTGTAAATACAGAAAATATATTCCTAGAACCTTCTGCTTGTGCTTCTTTTATGGGCGTTGTAGATTTGTTCCAATATGACGAGGGAAAACAATATATCACAAAACAGCATTTAGAAGATAAAATGCAAAATGCTGTTCATATTGCTTGGGCAACTGGTGGCAGTCTTGTGCCAGAGGAAATTAGAAAAGAATATATGAATACTTATCTCTAAAATTTAGAAAATTAAAAAAACGTAATATAAAGGGGGATTTTTCACAAATAGAAAAGTTCTCCTATTTTTAAAATACTTGTTTCGTCACTCCCTATTTTGTTAAGTATTTTTTATTTCGAAAACAGGTAATCATTACACAATATAGCAACTACATCTACATAAAACAGCAAAAAATATTGATATAAAAAAGACCCTAAAGGAAATTCCTTCAGGGTCTTTTATTATCACTTAATCATCAAAACATTTCATCAAACAATGCTGGTTTTTCAAGTGCTTGTGTCACTTTTGCCATTTTAGAAGTATCCCCTATAAGTGTTACTCCTACCAATCTATTATTTGCAAAATAATATTTTTCAAATGTATGTTTTGTCTCATCTTTAAACACAACTGTTTTATATTTTCTATTGGCATTTTTGCCATTATCTCCTATTGCATATAAACTGGTATCCATGCCATGGAAAGTAAGTGGTGCAATGATTGTTTTATAGCTTGTTTCTTCTCCTGCTGCATTTGCTCCTGCTACTTTACCCATTTCTGACGCTTCTGACCAAAGTGCATAGTTAATATTATCAAATTCTGCACAGTCACCACAAGCATACACATCTTTTACACTTGTTTCCATTTTTTCATTTACTATAATTGCCTTATTTACTTCAATACCTGCTTGTTTTGCAATTTCTACATTTGCTCTAACGCCGCTAGAAATGATTACAACATCTGCTGCAATGATTTCTCCATCGCTTAATCTTACTCCTGTTACGCTGCTTTCGCCTTCTATGCTTTCTACGCCTGCTCCCAATTTCATCACAATGCCTTGTGATTGTGCTGCTTTTAATATAATTTCGCTTGCATCACTATCTAATTGTTTGCTCATAAGTGTTGGCATCATTTCTACTACTGTAACATGGCAATTTGCTTTTTTGATTTCCCATGCGGATTCCAATCCCAGCACACCGCCGCCTATTACAACTGCACTTTTTGCTGTTTTTACCAATTTTCTAACTTTATCTACATCTTCCATTCTTCTAACAGTAACAACTTCTTTTTTATCTGCTCCTTTTATTGGAGGAACAAAACATTCTGCTCCCAAAGCATATACACATTTATCATAGCTCAATACAGCACCGCTTGCTAATGTGATTTCTTTTTTATTACTATCTAATGCTTTCACTTCTTCATTCAGCATTACTTCAATATTATTTTGTTCATACCATTGTTGTTCTTCTACTGCAAGCTGTTTTGCAGTAACACCTGCAAGCAATGTTTTTGTAAGCATTGGGCGGTTATAGCTCATATATGGTTCATTTGTTACCATAATGATAGAAGCAGTTTTATTTCTGTTTCTAATTTCTTTTGCTGCATTTAATCCTGCGATACCATTTCCTATTACAACAAATTTTTCTTCTGTATCTTTTTGATAATCAGACTCTGCTACTTCTACTGGTACAAAATTCTCTTTTCCTACACCACAAACTGGGCAAGTATCCATACCTTCTGGGAATATTTCGCCACATACCAGACATTTTACAAGTCCTTTTTTAGCAGATTTTAATTTATCATTTTCTTTATTCAAAAGCACACAGCCAAAGTTATAGCCATATTCATAAGCACCTGTCAAGTCATTTTCACCAGGACGCAATTTAATTCTATAGCCATCTATCACTTTCATACGAAGTTGTTTTAATCTTTCTATAATATGAGGAACGCCTTCACCACTCCAGCCGTAGCTACCAAATGCACTTGCCAATTTTCCGCCGTGTGTTCCTGCAAATATAGATGTTGTCAAATCCCATATTGGTTTTAATGCTTCTCCTACTATTGTTGGTGTTCCAAACAATATACCATCTGCAAAGCCCAATTCTTCCAATACTTTTGATTGGTCAGATACTACCATGTCATATACTCTGACATCAATATCGCCACTGTCTTGTATGCCCTTTTTGATTTCTTCTGCAAGCTGTCCTGTATAGCCATAAGCAGATACATATGGTATGATAACTGTCTTTTTAGCATTTGGATTGACTACAGTACACCAATCTTTATATGTTTTTTGTATTTCTTCTATTCTACTATCTATTACTGGGCCATGTCCTGTACATATCATATCAATATCCAAATCTTTTATTCTATCCAACGCTTTGAGCATAAAAGACTTAAATGGACCTATAATATTATCAAAATAATATTTTGTTGCTCTCATATATCCTTCATTATCTTTGAGTTTACTCAATACAATATCATCAAGGCAATAGTGAGAACCAAAAGAGTCACAAGTAAACAACAACTTGTCCTCTTGTACATAAGTATACATTGTATCTGGCCAGTGCAAATTAGGCAAAAGCATAAACTGCAATGTTTTGTTTCCTAATGACAATGTATCTTTTTCTTTTACTGCAATGCTATAAAAATCATGATTGATAATGTTTTTCAAAAATCCTATGGCACAAGCTGTTGCTACAACACAAATGCGGGGGTTCATTTCTATCAGTTTTACAATACTGCCTGCGTGGTCTGGTTCTGTATGGTTCATTACTACATAGTCAATGTCATTTACATCTACTACTTCCTGCAATTTTTCTAAATATTCATCAAAAAATTTTACTTTCGCTGTTTCAAATACTGCTGTTTTTTCGCTACCTTTGAGTACATAAGAATTGTATGTTGTACCAAATTCTGTTTCCATAATAATGTCAAATACTCTCAGGTTTTTATCCAATACACCTGCCCAATATAAATCTTGTTTTAATTGATATGCTTTCATTTACTTACTCCTTTCTTATTTGCCATGCTGTTATTTTATATTCTTTTTTCTTTTGTTCATTTTTTTATTATACTAAATACTGCCATCTATTGTCAATAATAGCTATTCTTAATAAATAATTATTTTTTATCAAAAATACTATAAAATTTTCTATAAAAAATGTTTTTACTTTTTCACCTTTTTTTATTGCTCTAGTATAACCACATATTATACTATCATACCCTATGTTTTTTTTAAATTTATTTTCACTATACCATTTTATTATTTTTAAAATTGTCATGTTTTTTATATCCAAAATAGTGTATAATAGGCTATGACACATATCGAAAAAAGAAAGCGAGAATACAATTATGGAAAAATTTATGATGATAGACGGCAACAGCATTGTCAACAGAGCATTTTATGGTGTACCCTTACTGACAAATTCAAAAGGCACTTACACAAATGCCATATATGGTTTTATGAACATACTATTTAAACTACTAGAAGAAGAAAAACCAGAGTATTTAGCAGTAGCATTTGATTTACACGCTCCTACATTTCGTCACAAACTATCTGAACAATACAAATCAAACAGAAAAGGTATGCCCAAAGAATTACTTGAACAAATGCCTTTATTAAAACAAATTTTAAAAGCAATGCAAATAAAACAATACGAAATAGAAGGCTATGAAGCAGACGACATACTTGGCACGCTTTCTCTCAAAGCAGAACAACACGGTATGACAGCCGTAATTGTTTCAGGTGACAGAGATTTATTACAACTAGCAAGTGACACATTAAAAATTCGTATTCCCAAAACAAAAGGAGGCAAAACAGAAATAGAAGACTATTTCGCTGAAGATGTTTTACAAAAATACGGCGTTTCCCCTACAGAATTTATTGATGTCAAGGCACTTATGGGAGATAGCTCAGATAATGTCGCTGGTGTGCCTTCCATAGGAGAAAAAACTGCTATCAAAATCATACAACAATATCACAATATAGAAAATGCAATACAACACGCTGACGAAATTAAACCAAAAAAAGCATCTGAAAATTTAAAAGCCTATCAGCAACAAGCAATATTGAGCAAAACACTTGTTACGATTGTGAGGGACATTGACATTACTATTGACAAAAGCACACTAGGCATTGAAAATATGTTTAATGAACAAGTTTACTCTATTATGAAAGAATTAGAGTTTAAAACGTTTTTCAATCGTTTTCAACAAAACAAAGCACAGTCTATTACAAAAAAACAAATTTCTTATCAAACAATAACAGAACCATCACAATATGACATAATATTTCGTACATTACAAAAAAATAGACAGACTGCTTACATTTTATTACACGAAAACAACAGCATAAAAGGCATCAGTTTATATGACGGAGGAGAACAATGTTATTTTTTACTATGCCAAAACAATCAAAATATGGTATACTTATTAAATTCTGCCAAAGACTTTTTTGAAAATACAGACTACATTAAAATTGCTCATGATGCCAAAACAGATATGGTATTACTTCGTCAATATGACATAGAATTAAGTGATGTTGTATTTGATGTCTCTATTGCAGCATATCTATTAAATTCAACAAAAGATTCTTATGAATACGACGACATTGCAAAAGAATTTTTGAATGAAATATATCCCTGCAAAGAAGAAATACTCGGAAAAGGAAAATCAAAAATTTCTTTATTAGAATTACCTTCTGAACAACTCACGCAATTCGCTTGCAATCAATCAGAAGTGATTTACACAGCTATGCCTATATTATTACAGAAATTAAAAGACAACAACCAGCAACAACTCTATTTTGAAATAGAGTTACCTCTTATCAGAGTATTAGCCGATATGCAAAAATATGGCATTAAAGTAAACAAAACTGCTTTAGAGCAATATGGTGCAGAATTAGAAAAAAGTATTGAAATATTGACGCTGGAAATTTATACTATGGCAGGGACGAAATTTAATATCAATTCCCCAAAACAACTAGGTGAAATATTATTTAGTGAAAAACATATGGCATTATCTGGAGGCAAAAAAACAAAAACAGGGTATTCTACTGCGGCTGATGTACTGGAAAAACTCTCCAACTCTCACCCCATTATACCCAAAATATTATACTATCGTCAGTTATCTAAATTAAAAAGCACTTATGTAGACGGTCTTTTATCTGTGCTTGATGAAAAAACACAAAAAATTTATTCTACTTTTCATCAAACTGTTACTGCAACAGGTCGTATCAGTTCCACAGAGCCTAATTTACAAAACATTCCTATTCGTTTGGATTTAGGCAGACAGCTCAGAAAGGTTTTTATACCTACTGACGAAAATTATTGTTTTTTAGATGGCGATTATTCTCAAATTGAATTAAGGGTACTTGCTCACATGGCACAAGACAAAACTTTAATAGACGCTTTTGTCAACCATCAAGACATTCACGCCATTACTGCCTCACAAGTGTTTAACGTTCCTTTTGACGAAGTAACTGAAATACAAAGAAGAAACGCCAAAGCTGTCAATTTCGGTATTATATATGGTATTGGTGCATTTCGTTTAAGTCAAGAACTCAACATTACCATAAAACAAGCCGAAAATTACATTGCTGGATATTTTTCTAAATATCCTAACATCAAAAAATATATGGATAAAACGGTACTTGATGCAGAAAAAAATGGTTATGTCAAAACGCTTTTTCAAAGAAGAAGGGCAATGCCTGAACTTCATGCAAAAACATATGTACAGCGTTCTTTTGGCGAAAGAGTAGCTATGAATATGCCTATACAAGGTACTGCTGCTGACATCATTAAAATCGCTATGATACAAGTACACAAAAAACTTTTAGAAAATGGCCTACGTGCCAAACTTATATTACAGGTACACGATGAGTTACTTTTAGAAGTGCACAAACAAGATGCCCCCAAAGCAGCTCAATTATTAAAGCAAACTATGGAACAAGCTGTCAATTTATCTGTTCCTATGTTTGTGGAAGTGCATCAAGGAAATTCATGGTTTGAAACAAAATAAATGAAAAACAAAGGAAAGGCGACGGTGAAATGAAAGTAATTGGTTTAACAGGAGGAACAGGAAGCGGAAAAAGTATTGTATCCGCTTTTTTACAACAAAATGGTGCTTATATTATTGATGCAGATGAAATTGCACACGGCATTATTGAAAGAGGAAAACCTGCTTATGAAGAACTGACAAATTACTTTGGCGGTGCAATATTAGACCAAGACAGAAACATATTAAGAAAAAAATTGGGCAGCATTGTATTCACAAACAAAGAAAAACTTGATTTTTTAAATCGTTGTACTCACAAATATATTACACAGGAAATTGACAAACAAATTGCAGAAAGAAAGAAAAAACAAAAAGATACCTGCATTGTATTAGACGCTCCCCTTTTACTAGAGGCAAAATTAGAAAATAGATGCAGCGAAGTTTGGGTCGTATTTGCAGAAGAAGAAGTCAGAGCAAGAAGAATTATGGAAAGAGATAACATTACATACCAAGAAGCCAAAAATCGTATTGGCTGTCAAAAAAATTGGGATTTCTATCGCCAAAAAGCCAATTTAGTATTAGACAACAGTAAAGATTTACAACATTTAAAAAGACAATTAGAAACAATATTCTATGTAAGAATAGGAAATGGAGAAAAGTATGAAAATTTGTATTAAACTAGCAAAAATAACATTATTTTTTGCAGTTGTGATACTCCTTTGTCGTTTTGTGTTGTTACCTCATATTTTTCCTAAAAAATATCAGCAGGAAATCAATTATTTTTGTCAGCAATACGAGCTTGCTCCTTCTTTGGTATATGCTGTGATATTTACAGAAAGCAGATTTGACAAAAATGCAATTTCTTCTAAAGATGCAAAGGGACTTATGCAGATAAGAGAAGCAACTGGAGAATGGGCAGCGGGATTATTGGACATGGAACAATATCAAAAACAAACGCTTTTTGAGGCAAATATCAATATACAAATTGGTTGCTGGTATTTAAACAAATTAACAAATCAATTTGGTACAACACAAACAGCTTTAGCAGCATATAATGCAGGCAGCGGCAATGTATCAAAATGGCTTCAAGATAGCCGTTATAGTGACGATGGTATAACACTAAAAGAAATTCCTTATGGAGAAACAAAAAGATATGTCAAAAAAGTAATGCTTGTACAAAAAATATATCAATGGCTTTATGGTATACTATAGATTTTAAAAGCAAGGAGGACATGATGAAAAAGTTAACATTTATATATATTGCCTTGCTTTTTTTATTAGCAGGCTGCAACAATTCATTACAACAGTCACAACAATTAGAACAATCACAACAACAACAATTACAACAACAACAAACGGCAGAGCAACAAACTACACCACAGCCAATACAAACACAAAAACAGTCACAGCAGCTACCATTACAAGAGGGCGGAACGCTTTATTTATCTATGAGAAACGCAACCACACTAAACCCTCTTTTAAATCAAGATGCTTCTGTAGACACTATATTAAAATTGATTTATATGCCTTTGATAAAACTTGACAAAAATTATAAGCCCTCTCCTTCTGTTGCACAAAGTTGGAGTTTTGACGAGGGAGGTACTGTACTCTCATTAAATTTACGAAATGACATTTATTGGCAAAATGGTACAAATTTAACCGCAGATGATGTCATATATTCCCTTGACACACTTTCTAAAACAGCAGACAGCAATGCTGTTTACAAAAATTGTATGAACTACATCAGAAGTTATAGAAAAACATCTGCTTACAGTGTTGAAATTATATTTCATCAAAATTTTAGTGGCAATTTATATGCTCTACTTTTCCCTATTATAAGTAGTCAATACTATGGTAATAGAGTAGCTACTTCTGACAAAAATATGCTGCCTATGGGAAATGGATATTTTGAATTTATATCTTATTCTCCTGCAAAAGAAATGCGTTTGAAAAAATGTATCAGTAGTTTTGGCACAACAGCACACATTGATGAAATTGTTGTAAACATCAGTACAGATAAAGATACCGATTTATATTCTTTTGAACAGGGACTTACAGATATATTGATAGTAGGTTCTTCTGACATAGGAAAATCTGACAATGACAATGAAGTCAAATATTATCAATACACTACAAATTATTATGATTTTATTGGATTTAATTTTTCTAAAAGTCTTTTTCAAGACAACAATGTCAGAAAAGCTATTGCAAGTATTACGCCCAAACAGGCAATATTAGAAAGTATTTATTTAGGGCACGGCATAGTAGCACAAACGCCTATCAATCCAAACTACTGGTTTTATGAACCAGAAATAACGGTATATGATTTTGACATTAGTCAAGCAAAGGAGTATTTAGAGGCATCTAACTGGAAAGATACTAACGATGATGGCATACTTGACAGAACAACAAATGAACTTTCTGAAACATTTCGCATTTCTATATTATACAATACAGAAAATGAAATCAGAAAACAAGTTGCTATACGTATCGCAGATGAATTAAGAGGAATTGGTGCAGAAGTATCACTTGACGGGCAAAATTATGAAAATTATGTTCAAAAATTACAGGCAGGCGATTTTGATTTATTTGTAGGAGGTTGGCAATTTTCTGTAGTGCCAAATTATTCCTTTTTGCTGCACTCTGCTCAATCCTCTTTAACCAATTATTCCCGTTATCAAAACGGTGATATGGACGCACTACTTGCTTCTGCATACAACAGTGTAAAAGACGAAGATATTAAAATGTCTTACAGCAATTTACAAAAGAAAATTGCAGAAGAACTGCCTTATATCAGCATTGCTTTTCGTGACTTTGTAATGCTTTCTTCTGATAGAATACAAGGACAAGTAAACCCTTTAGAAAATAATATTTTTGACAACATAAATGAATGGTATCTGTATCAGCAATAAAAGGAGGCTTCTGTATGTCTGAAATGCGAAAAAACAAACTAACACAAGAATGGATTATTTATGCAGAAAATCGTCAAAAAAGACCTTATGAATTTGAAAAAAATTTCGTAAAAAAAGAAAAAAGAAATAGCCCTTGTCCATTTTGTAGAGGAAACGAATGTCAAACAACACCAGCACTCTATCAAGATAGAGAACAAGACTGGAGTATTAGAGTATTTCCTAACCGTTTTCCAGCGGTACAATATGACAAAAATCAGAAAGTAGAAAAGGAAGCATTTTATGAAGCAATACCCGCTTTTGGTAGACACGAAGTTGTTGTGGATACTCCACACCACGAGCAAACAATAGAGCAGTTTTCATTAGAGCATTTACAAAATGTGATTTCTATATTGCAAAAACGTTTTATAGACATCAGCAATACAAAAGGGATACAACAAACACAAATATTTAAAAATGCAGGTGTTGATGCAGGTATGTCGATAAAACATTCCCATTGGCAATTAGTAGGTCTGCCTATTATTTCTAAAAGACAGCAGACTTATCAATATTCCTTTTCGCAATACTACAAAGAGCATAATCGTTGCATATTGTGTGATATGATTGCGTGGGAAAAACAGCAAAAAACTAGAGTTTGTTGCGAAACAGAACATTTTATTGCCATTGCTCCTTATGCTTCTCGATTTAGCTATGAACTGTGGATATTGCCTAAAAAACATATCTCTTCTTTTGCTTTGTTGGAACAGTGCGAATTAAACGATTTTGCTTTTGTACTTCAAAAAATGTTAAAACGTATTACACAGTTGAGAGAGGATATTAGCTACAATATCTGCTTTGTAGAAGGCGGTACGCAACAAATGCAACAATGTCATAATAGTTTGCATTGGTCAGTGCAAATATTACCTAGAATAGGTGGATTTGCAGCATTAGAATTTGCTACAGAAAGTTATATCAATTCTGTGCTCCCTGAAACCGCTGCAAAATGGTATCGCTCAGAAGAAAAATAAAATTTTGTTGATAAATAGTAAAACGAAGTTTTCATTCAAAAGTTTGCAGGTGCGAACAGAGAGCGAAGCAACGGGGGAACTTTTCGCAAGTGAAAAGTTCCCCTTTTTTATATGCTTTCATTATTTTCATCAGTATCATTTTCATCAGCATTTTCAGTAATAAATTCTAATTGCCTTAAAGCATATTTTAATGCCATACACATTACTTCATTCCTAGAACGTTCACTTTTTCCTGCTAATTCATCATATGCTTGTTGTACTTCTCTTTCCATTCTTAATGTCATAGTAATAAATTTGTCTTCTTTTATTTCCATACTTTTAGGCGTTACAATAAATTTTTCTGACATATTGATACCCCCATATTATATATTTATATTATATTTTTGTAATTATTATATCAATTAAATATTGACAAATATATACTTTAAACATATACTTGAAACATATACCTTAAATATATACTTGAAACATATACTTGAAATATATATCTTAAATATATACCTGAAACATATACTTTTAATACATAATTGAAATATATACTTGAAATATATAACACAAAAATATAATATCGAGGGAATAAACTATGCGTAAAATATTACAAGATTTATATGAGGGTAGAATATATCCTTCAGAACAATATGCTCCTATGACAGAACAGTATAAAAATTTAAAAAAACAACACCAAAAACATTACACCGATTTTAAATCAAAATTAGACAGTTCTCTTGCTGAAGAATTTGATACTATACTAGATGAGAAAAGCAGTGCTATTACTATGGAATTAACAGAAATGTTTATATATGGTTTTAAACTTGGTGCTAAAATGATGATAGAAATATTACAACAAGAACACACAGAAGAATAATAAAGGGGAACTTTTCACAAGTGAAAAAAGTTCCCCTTTATCTAGGCGAATATCCAATAAACATTTATTTTACAACTTTAATGTTTGAAGCAATTCTTTTTTCAAGCAACCCAACAGCATTAAAAACAGGAGATACAGCAACATCACGGCACTAATACACAACAAAAAGAACATTTTAGAAGGTGTACCTATTTGTATAACATATCTTATTACAAGCCCTGCTGCCAAACCTGCCAAAAGCGGTTTTAAAAAGCAATTTCCAAACTGCACCTTTACCTGTGTACAGCAATAAATTTTATAAAGGGAAAGCAACATTGTTAATATCAAACTTACAAACCACCCCACCAAATACGCATTTACGCCATACATAGGTATCAAAAAATAAATAAAAGCAATGTTAATAATAGAAGAAATGACATTTGTTTGAAATATAAATGTATGCTCTCCTAGACCATTTAGCAAGCCATTTATTGTCATTTGCATATACAAAAACGGGCATATAAATGCCAATAAAAACAGCAAATTGCCTAACTCACTATGACCGTATACAATATAGCATACTTCTTTTGGAAATACTGCAAACACAACACCTGCACCTATACTCAATATAGAAGAAAAAAGCAATGCTGTATAAACTGTTGTACTAATTTTATTTCTTTTATTGATTGCAGAGGCTTCTGATATTTCTGGCACAAGCGAAACGGAAACAGATGTCAAAAATGCAGAAGGCAACATTATCAAAGGCATTGCCATACCTGTTAATTCTCCATATGTACTCATTGCTTCTGTTGCAGACTGTCCAAATAGTTGTAATCTTTGAGGAATTAAAATATTTTCTGCTGTGGACAAAAAAGAACTTACCACTCTACTCGCTGTCAAAGGTATTGCCATACTACATATCATATAAAATGCTTTTGTCACTGTAATACTTGGTTTTTTAATATATTTCTTTTTTCTTTTAAATCGTATGTAATTACAAAATACAAATAAAAAAGAAAGCACTTCACCGCTTACAATGCCTATTACGGCACATACACAAGCATAATTCAATCCCTTTGGTACAAAAAAAGAGGCTGTCATATATATTGCTGCAATTCTAACAATTTGTTCTAATACTTGAGATATTGCAGGTATGATTGCGTGCTGCAATCCCAAAAAATACCCTCTAATACAAGAACCGCTTGACATAAATGGTATGGCAAATGCAAGCACTCTAAATGCAAATGCTGTACGAGGTTCTTTTAATATTGTCGCTGAAAACCAATCTGCACAAAAAAACAAAAAACTGCTTATTATGATACTTGCTGTAATTGTCATAAAAAGAGATTGTTTGAGTATACGCCCCATGTTTCCCGTTTGATTTTTTGCCTTCTCTTGTGCTGTTAATTTCGATATGGTCGTAGTAAATCCTGATGACGTAATGCTCCATGTCAACATATAAATAGGCATAATTAACTGATACAATCCCATTCCTTCAGAGCCAATCAAATTCACCATATATACCCTATAAAAAAAACCTATCACTTTTGTAATTAAACTGGCTGAAGTCAATATTAGCGTACCTGCAATGACTGTTTTTTTGCTCATTAAAAAATCCCTCTTTTTGCATAGTTTGTTTAACATATGCTCGAAAAAAGGGGAATATACCAGTCTGTCATTTTTGAATGAGAAAATAAATAGGAAAACGAAGTTTTCCATAAAAGTTTAGGCTCAAGCCCTTTTTAAAGGTCGCTAAATGTCCAGCGGACATTTGCCTAGCGACGACCAAAGCGAAGCTGAGAACTTGCAGGGTTTTAGGGACAGCGTCCCTAAGGTCTTTTCTGCTTCAAGCGTGTTTTTGAAGGGTCGCTGAACGTCCAGTGGACGTTCGCCTAGCGACGACCGAAGCGAAGCTGAGACAGTGAGCGAAGCGACGGGGGAACTTTTCACAAGTGAAAAAAGTTCCCCCTATTTTTATGCGTTCTTATTATTATTTTCATTTTCATTATTATTTTCAATTTTAGTAGTAAATTTTAAGTTTTCCAAAGCATATTCTAATGCCATACACATCAGTTCATTTCTGGAACGTTTACTTTTTTTTGCTAATTCATCAAATTCTTTTTGTATTTTTATTTTCATTCTTAATGTCATATTTATATAAGTATTTTCTTCGTCATCTATATTTTTAGGTGTTACAATAAATTCTTTTGACATAACAATACATTCCTCCATATTATACTTTTATAATGATTATATCAATTAAATATTGACATTTATACATTATAATTTATAATAGATTTATAATAATATTATATTATAAATTATAATATAATATATAATATAAAAAACGGGTGATAATTATGGATAACATATTAGAAGATTTATACGAGGGTAGAATATATCCTTCAGAGCAATACAGTCCTACATCAGAGCATTACAAAAAAACACGAGAGAAATACCAAAAACATTACGATGATTTTAAATCAAAATTAGATGATACTCTTGCTAAAGAATTTGAGAATATACTAGACGAGAAATGCAGTACTATTTCTATAGAATTATCAGAAATGTTTGCATATGGTTTTAAAATTGGTGCAAAAATGATGATAGAGATATTACAAGAAAATAAAGAGTAACAAAAAAAGGGGAACTTTTCACTTGCGAAAAGTTCCCCCTTATTTTTTAATATACTTTATTTACTTTCAGCGAGCTGTTCTTTTTTTACCGCTACATTATGAAGCACAAACAACACTATCACAAGGCACGCAATAGAAACGCCCAATGTCAACAAAAGATTTTTTGTCAATCCTGCTACAATATATCCCACCATACAGCAGCTTGCTACGCAAAGTGCATAAGGTATTTGTGTAGAAACGTGGTCAATATGGTTACAGCCTGCACCTGTGGAAGAAAGTATTGTCGTATCTGATATTGGTGAACAATGGTCGCCAAATACAGAGCCTGCCAATGTTGCAGAAAGAGATATAATTGTCAAATCTGGTGCAACTTTTGTACATACTGTTGCTATAATTGGTATCAATATACCAAATGTACCCCATGATGTACCCATAGAGAATGACAAAAACCCTGCTACAACAAATACAATCGCTGGTATCAGCATAGCGGGCATATTAGAATTTGCTACCAAATCTCCTACATATTCTCCTGTGCTCAACAAATCACGGCACACACCGCTAATTGTCCATGCCAATGTCAATATAATAATGGCTCCTACCATAGATTTTACACCTTGTCCAACGCCGTCCATAAACTCTCTAAAGTTTAATACTTTTCTTGGCACAAAAAGCAAAAATGCTACAATCAAAGAAGCAAAACTACTGATTGCCAATGCTGGGCCTGCATCTGTATTTCCAAAACCATCAGCAATACTCATACCGCCTTCAAAATATCCCCCTACATACAACATAGAAAGTATAGAAAATACTATCAATGCAGCAATAGGAATAAGCAAGTCAAATACACGACCTTTTTCAGAAATACGAAGCTGATTTAATTCTTCTGCTCCTGTAGAGGTAGAAGTACCATCTGCATCTAATTTACCATATTTTTTGGCATCATATTCATATTTTTCCATTGTACCAAAATCCAACTGCAAACAAGATATAATAATAATCATTAAAATAGTTAATATTGCATATAAATTATATGGTATTGACTGTATAAATGATTCCATACCATTTAGTCCTGTATCTCCCATTTGAGAAATTACAGAAGCTGCCCAAGAAGAAACAGGTGCTATAATACATACTGGTGCTGCTGTTGCATCAATGAGATATGCCAGTTTTGCATGAGAAATTCTCTGTTTATCTGTAACTGGTTTCATAACAGTACCTACTGTCAAACAGTTAAAATAGTCATCAATAAATATCAATGCTCCTAATGCACAAGTGGCAAGTGATGCCCCTGTACGAGATGTGATTTTACTGCTTGCCCAATTTCCATAGGCACGTGAGCCCCCTGCTTTTGTAATTACTACTACTAATGCTCCTAGCATGGCAAGAAACAAAACAATAGCGGTATTTCCTGCTAATTTACTTGTCATAAGTGTCATTGTAGTATCCACTGTTTTGACAATAATACCTAATCCACTAGCAAAATGACAAGCATAAATTAACGTACCTGATAGTATACCAATAATTAAAGATGAAATGACTTCTTTTGTAACAAGTGCCAGACCAATGGCTATGATTGGAGGCAATACAGACAAGAAGCCTACATTGATTGGTTCCAAAATAATCCCCCTTTTCTATCAAATTTTTATTTTTTGGAACAAAATTTAACAGTTATCATAATAACACATATTTTATAAATATTCAATTCTATATTCTGTTTTGTGTTGCTTTTGTTTATTTTATACCTACTATAAATAAATTATTTCGGCGTGTCTAACAAGTAATCGCTCTATTGTATTGTATATATTGTTACTTTTTGTACTTTTTTGCTTTCTACTAAAAACAATAAAATACAGTTTATAAAAAAGCCTTATTTTATTTGTTATTATCTTTTTGATACTCCTTTTATACAATATGCTTTTTCGCATTGCACATACTCCTTTTTTGATGTATCATAGTATCAGAAAGGGGCGTTATTTCACATGATTACACAACAAATTTGCAAATTAGTAGAATACGGTTTACAAAAAAATTTAATACAAAAAGACGACATTATATTCACTACAAATCGTTTGATGGAACTATTTGGCTTAGAAGAATTTGACGGCAACATCAATGCAGAAAGTACAGAAGAAATTCATTTGGAACAAGTGCTTCAAAATATGCTTGATTATGCTTGTCAAAAGGGATTGATAGAAGATAGTATTGTATACAAAGATTTATTTGACACCAAAATTATGGGATTGTTAGTACCTCGTCCCAGTGAAGTTAGTCAAAAATTCTGGCAATTATATCAAAATTCTCCTGAAGCTGCCACAGACTGGTATTATGATTTTAGCCAAAACACAGATTACATACGCCGCTATCGTATTGTAAAAGACCAAAGGTGGAAAACACATACACAATATGGTGACTTAGACATTACCATCAATTTAAGCAAACCAGAAAAAGACCCTAAAGCCATCGCTGCTGCAAAAAATGCAAAACAAAGCAGTTATCCTAAATGCCAACTTTGTGCCGAAAATGTTGGTTATGCTGGTCGTGTCAATCACCCTGCCAGACAAAACCACAGAATTATTACTATCACTATGGCAGGTGGTGAATGGGGATTTCAATATTCCCCTTATGTATACTACAATGAACACTGCATTGCTTTTAACAAAAAGCACATTCCTATGGCAATCAACAAAGAGGCTTTTATAAAATTATTTGATTTTATAAAATTATTCCCTCATTATTTTATAGGCTCTAATGCAGATTTACCTATTGTGGGCGGTTCTATACTTTCACACGACCATTTTCAGGGGGGACATTATCAATTTCCTATGGCAAGTGCTCCTATTGAAAAAAATTATACCATAAAAGGCTTTGAAGATGTAGAAGTAGGTCGTGTAAAATGGCCTATGTCCGTTATTCGTATTCGTCATAAAGATACACAAAGACTAATAGAATTAGGCGATGTGATACTTCAAAAATGGCGTAATTACACAGATGAACAAGCATTTATATTCTCTCATACAGATGGGGAGCCTCATTCTACTATCACTCCTATTGCTAGAAAAGTGGGAGATACATTTGAATTAGATTTAGTACTTAGAAACAATATTACAACAGAGCAGTATCCTCTTGGGGTATATCACCCTCATCAGGAATTACACCACATTAAAAAAGAAAATATCGGTTTGATTGAAGTAATGGGACTTGCTGTACTTCCTGCCCGTTTAAAAGAAGAACTGGAAGTATTAAAAGATTTTATTGTTCATAAAAAAGATTTCTACAGCGATGAAAGAACTGAAAAACACGCTCAATGGGCAGAAGAATTTATCAAAAAATACGATGCCATTACAGAAGAAAATGTTTCTGAAATTGTAGAAAAAGAAGTTGGTATTGTATTTGAACAAGTGCTTTGTCACGCTGGCGTTTTTAAAAGAAATGAGCAGGGCAATATTTATTTTGATAGATTTATGCAGTCACTCAATTTATAATTCATACCCCAAGAGAAAACACTCTTGGGGTTTTTACTATATCATAGTTAGTTTATACTGATTTATAACTTTATTTTTGAAACTGTAGGTGATATTTATGCAAAAAAAACGTTTTTCTATTTCAACCATACCCTATATTATCATTGCAATTTTTATTATGCTAACATTACCTACTGGCTGGATATATGACTTAAAAGCTGGCACAGGAACAGCACAAGGACAAAAAACTACTCAAGCGGTGCAACAAATTTTCAGACAAGAAGATATACAACATTTGTTTTATACAAATACTCCTGCAACAGTAAAAGGCAACAATATTGTATCTTGTCCATTAGCTAGATTACGTGATGTAGAACAAAAAGGCATACACTATCAAAGAGTTCGTCATACAACAAGAAAAGTTTACATTTCAGAATACATTACGACACACTATCCCCCACATCATGTGGAAAATATATTTCAAAAAATAATCAGTAGTGGTACATATAATCGTTATCATTTAATAGAATTGCCAGATGGTAATTGGCTTTGTGTATATTTTGATGACTACTTAGCACTAATAAGGGCAGACAATTACCCCACTGGCTATATTCGCTACACTACCACTACGGAACGCAATATGTTAAATCAAATGGCACAATATTATACTGTTGACACTGTTTATATGCTGGATATGTACCAATATGGTAAAGTAAATGGCATATTTGATATTGTGTTAAGATTTATCGTATTAGTTGTTGTAATTGTGATAGTTGTAACAATACAAGATGTATTACAAAAACAAAAAGCAAAATAATCTTATACTATAAAACCACGCCTTTCAGACGTGGTCAGTCTGTCAAAAAACTTCATTTTGCCGAAAAAAGCAAGGGGTTTGGGGAGTGCAACTCCCCATTCTAATCCGCAAGGCGAGCTTTGCCCGCCTGAGGAAAACAGCGAGTTTCAAGGCTTTTAAGCCGATGGAACAAGCTGTTTATACTTCTGTTCAAACAAGTCGAAAACCTGTTTTCGACTTAGCGTGTCGACTTTATCGACACGCTGACCACGCCTTTCAGACGTGGTTTTTCAAATTCTATGCCATTCTTTACTATGCTTTTTAATAATAGTACACTATAAATAATAAGTATTAGACATATTAACATTTATATATTATACTACTATCAACAGAGAGTATACTCTAGCCAAAACAATGACACTGTAATACTTTAAAAAATTTACTACTTTAACAAAAGAAAATAAATCAATTTTATATAGGAGGAAAACACTATGAAAAAACGAATATTTCTAGCAGTTACGGCTGTTATGCTTACATTTTCTGCAACAGCGTGCAGTACACAAGCTAAGGCAACAACACAACAACAATCAGCAACAGCAGCACAATCAGAAAATAATACCACAATACAATCGGAGGTGACAGATTTGATTAATTATGGAGATATGAAAGACAATACAATTCATACAGAAAAAATTGCACTTACAGAGGAATGGGATAAGGTTTTCCCACTTAGCGACGAAGTAAATCATAAAAAAGTTACATTCACAAATCACTTTGGTATTACTTTAGCCGCTGATATGTATGAGCCAAAACAATATACTGGTAAACTTCCAGCAATTGCTGTTTGTGGGCCATTCGGTGCAGTAAAAGAACAAAGTTCTGGACTTTATGCCCAAGAAATGGCAAAAAAAGGATTTTTAACGATTGCTTTTGACCCTTCTTTTACAGGAGAAAGTGGTGGTTATCCAAGAGCATTTAACTCTCCTGATATAAACGTTGAAGATTATCAAGCAGCCATTGATTTTCTTTCTACACAAGAAAATGTTGATTCAGAAAAAATTGGAATTATCGGTATTTGTGGCTGGGGCGGTATGGCTGTACAAACAGCAGCACTAGATACCAGAATAAAAGCCACTGCTGCAATCACTATGTATGATATGAGCCGCAATACAGCACTTGGATATTTTGATACTATTGACGAAAATGGAAGATATGAAGCACGTGTTGCTTACAACAATCAAAGAACAGAAGCATACAAAAATGGCATATATACTGCTGGTGGAGGATTGCCAGAACAAGCACCAGAAGATGCCCCTCAGTATCTAAAAGATTATATTGATTACTATAAAACGGAAAGAGGATACCACCCTCGTTGTGCTAATTCCAATGATGGCTGGGCAGCTACTGCAAGCGGTTCTCTTATGAATATGCGTTTATTTGAATATGCCCCCGAAATTAGAAGTGCTGTTCTTTTGGTACATGGAGAAAATGCACACTCTTTAATGTATAGTCAAGAAGCGTATAAACTTCTAAAGGGAGATAACAAAGAACTTATGATAATTCCTGAGGCTTCTCATACAGATTTATATGACCAAATGGACATTATCCCTTTTGATAAACTGGAAACATTTTTTAAAGATGCTTTTCAATAAAAAATAGCATTATATGCTTTGTGTAGTATCGTAATAGCTACATAAAAGAATAAAAAGCCTTGCCAAATAAAATAGTATTCATTTGACAAGGCTTTCCTTTTTTGTATAAAATTATCATAAAATTTGATTTTATATTTATTAAGCTGCTAACGGGATTTGAACCAGTTATATTACTTTTATTAAAATAATGCTATAATTATACGATATATAACAAATTACTTATATATCAAGCATTTTACTACTTTTTTTATTTGTAAATCAATACAAAAATAAGCATATTAACACAATATTTATACAATAAATACAACTCAATGCAACACAAAAATGCAACACGAAAACAAGGCAGGGTATCTTTAAACAAGGGGAGAATTTCTCCCCTATTTCCTAAAAATTTGTTATAATCAACTCTTTATACATTCCCCTTCTACCATTACTAAGGGATAAGTTACTACTTCTTTCTACCTCTTGTATATCAAATTCTTCATACAAATTTCTTATAAATTCATCATCATTATAACTAAGTACAAAATGCCCTTTTATGTTTTTAAGGCTATCTCTCAAAAGTATATGTTGCTCTTTATCAAAAACATAATCCCTCATATTGTACATTTTTTCCGCCTTATAATATGGAGGGTCACAATAAAATAGCGTACCTTCTTTATCATATCGTGTTAGTATATCTGTAAAACTTTTATTTTCTATTACTACCTTTGATAACCTTTTTGCAATTTTTTCTGCATTTTGCAAAAGCAAATAAGGACTTCTATAATTTGCACTATATTGTTTTAGTATTGTACCGTAAGAGGTTCTAATTATATAATAAAACATTGCTGCCCTTTGAATGTCTGTAAGTTCTTTTTTGTTATAGTCTTGTTTAAATTTGTTAAAAATCTCCCTTGCATTGAGCATGAATTTCAATTCTTGTAATACTTCTTTAGGATATTTTTTGATACATTGAAATAGATTTACTAAATCACTATTTATATCATTATATACTTCTTGTTCCGCATACTTTTCTTTATAAAACAGTACCCAAGCAGCACCGCCAAATACTTCTACATATCTGCTAATATATTGTGGAAATCTTTTTACAATTTCTTTTCGAAGTAGCTTTTTACCGCCAATCCAAGTAATAAAACTATCCATAACAGCAAACCTCCTAACATAAAAAAAGAGGGCTTTTCGCCCTCATCTGTCATATACTCCCATTCTGTCGTTTGCAACAAATATTCTTAACATAACATCTGTTAACATCAATTCTCCTTTTTCATTTCCTTTTAATGCACCTCTATCTATAAACTTTTGCATTGTGGGTTTCGCCCATTTTGGCACATCATCTATTTTATTGTAAAGCATTTCATTTCCTTCTTTCTTTTCTTCACTCAACTTGTTTTTAAAGTCTAACCAATGTACTTGATTTCTAACAAAAGGTTCTGGACACATTTTTCCTGTGACATCATAATGCCTAAGCACATTTTCTATTGGTATGTTGTACTTTTCCATAAGAACTTTGATGAGTTTAATCGCTGTATTTTGTGTTTGTTCATTTATGTAATATTGCCCTTTGTCATCTTTTTCGCTACACATTTCAACACCAATGCTGTTATCATTTCTGCATTTTGGGTGTTTGTAG
>CAJUJJ010000005.1 GCA_910586765.1 uncultured Clostridia bacterium | reverse complement strand
GTTAGTTGGTACTATTTTTTTCTTTTTTTCTGTCTACTTTATTGACTATGATCCAGTTATAAAAATACCACAAGAAGCATCAAAAGAGCAAAAACAAGTCCTGCCTATAGACCGAAAACATTATAATGAATTATCCAAAGAAGAACATTTACAATTATATGCTGAATATTTAGACATTGAAGAAAAAGTGGAGGAAAAATTAGAAGTTTCACAAAACGATATATTGAAAAGTTCTTAAGAAAATGATAGAAAATAAAAAAAAGCCCTTGTGTTACTAGCACAAGGACTAAAATATAGTGGTTATAGATATAACCTACATTCGCAATTAGATTATATCATAATTCACTTTATTTTTATACTAAAAAATAAAGGGGATTTTTTATTATGGCAAGAAAAAAGAAAGAAGCACCAAATCGCAAAGACAATCTTTATGAAATAAAGATAACTGTTGGAAAAAATTTTGATGGTACCCTTATTAGGAAGTCATTTTACAGTCGTATCAGCAAAGATGATGCAAGAGAAAAAGCAAATCAATATAAAATAGAAAAAGAAATTGCTAATAGAACAGGAGTAGGGTTTATTGATAAAAACATTACATTTACTGAATGGGCGTATCAATGGCTTGAAATATATAAAAAACCAGATGTTGACGAAAATACATATGTTGATACTTACTTAAATATTGTAAAAAACCATTTATGTCCCTATTTTAAAGATATAAATTTATACGATATTAAACCAATACAGATTAAAAAATTTTATTCTTTTAAATCGTATATGTCTGCTTCTATGCTTTCAAAAATGAAATTATGTTTAAATGCTATATTTGAAACTGCCATAGATAATGATTTATGTTTAAAAAATCCTGCCAAAGGGATTACATATGTTTCTAAGAAAGAAAAACAGATTAAAAAAGTATATTCTGATATAGAATTAAATTTTGTGAAAAATTTCTTTTATGATGAAATGCCAGAAGTTATACTGATATTAGAAACAGGCTTACGTTGCGGTGAAATGCTAGGACTCATGTGGAATGATATTGATTTTAATAAACAAACTCTTTCTGTAAATCGCTCTGTTGCCAGAAAAAAAGGAGGATGTACTAAAATAAGACCACCAAAATGGAACAGCTATCGTACAATACCTTTGTCAAATCAAGCATACAAAATATTAAAACAACTTTATAAAAATAAAAAGGAAAATATTTATGTTTTCTCAAAAGATTGCAAAAATCCTCAAAATCCCAAAACTTGGTCAGATAAATTAAAAAGGTATATGAAGCAACTTCCCTCAAATATCCCTATATTATCTCCGCACGAACTTCGTCACACTTATGGAACATACCTTCGTCGTCAAGGTGTAGACATTTATACAATACAAAAAATAATGGGACATAAAGATATTGAAATGACAACCGAAATTTACGTACATAACGAAATTGACATTTTAAAAAAATCAATGGAAAAAGCATTATAATTTTTTTGTCGTAGTAGTGTCGTAGTAAATAAATTTGTAAATATTTCCAAATAAATATATAAAGAAAAACCCTTGAAAAATCAAGGGTTTTTCTACTGCGGATAACAGGACTTGAACCTGCACCGCCAATACTGGGACAAGAATCTGAATCTTGCGCGTCTGCCAATTCCGCCATATCCGCATATTTATATCTTGGTTAGTATACTATAAAGCTAAAACATTGTCAATATTTTTTTACAGATTTACAATAACGACAGCTCTATTTTTAGGCATGGAAAAAGCACAGAAATTCATCTGTGCTTCAAAACTGTAAACCGCCTATTCTGAACAAGGCAAAAATAAAGGAGTTGGCTCTGTTCGCAGTACAACAAACAGTGCCTGTGTATCAAATTGTAATCCTCAAAAGGCAACAACAGACTTTCCCCAAAATCTGTTGATTTACAACTGATTTCTAACACTTATTATGTATGAAAACACCATAAAATACAAGTGGGAATAGTTCCTAAAAAAATACAATAAAATCGTTATAAATTCCAAAAAAAGCCAAATTTTAACTGCTGTTGTCATACAAATTATTTTTTATATTTTTTATTTTGTTTAACTTATACAAAATTATTTTTATTCTGTTTTTATTTTATACACCATTCTATCCCTTCGTTATTTTCTGTACTATTGTTACAAAAAAACAGGCACTAATATAGGTACTATCATTGTCAGACAAACACCACTTACAAACGCCATTACTGCAATCGTTGCATTGGTATTCCTTGAAATAATAGCAAGTGTGGTATCCATTGCTGTCGCTCCTCCAGGTGCAATAGCACAATAATAATTGATATGTTTTGCAATAAAAGGCACACTCACAAATGTTAACAATTCTCTCATAACATTTGCCAAAAATGAAATGGTACCTCCTGTAGCATTTCCTGCTTTTGTCAATAATATTCCTGAAAGACTATACCAACCCATACCAGAAGAAATTGCCAGACATTCTTTTAACGACTGTGGAAAAAATAAACTTACGACACTTCCTCCCAAAAGAGAACCTAATGCTACCCCTATTGGTATCAGCAATATTTTAAATCCTAGCTTTTTTATTTGGCGAAACACTTGTTTATTTAATCCCATATCAATGCCTACCGAAAACAGCAAAAGTAAAAGCAGTAAAGATGACATTTTTTCCATAACACCAGCATCTATACCATTTCCTACAAATACTCCTGCACCTATGCCACAAAGCAATGTTACAAATATTACTATACTCATTTATTTTTTCTCTCCTTTAAAAAATATACGAGAAATTACATATACTACTGCAATACTACCTAAGCATACTGCAACAGCAAACACAAATGCCGTTCCTCCCAACACAGGCAGTTGTGTCAATATTTCTCTATCTATCCCTATACTCATACCCATAACAAATATCAACAACAGCAATACCACTGTTTGAAATTTGCCATTTAACAATATCATTTTTTCACTAATTAGCTTTTTATATCCTATCAAAAAACCTAATGCTAAACTTAACAATATATTTGTCATTGCATTTCCTCCCATTTTTCATACAGTTGTTCCAGATGTTTTTCTAATTTTGTTTTTTGCTCAAATAATTGTTGTGCTTTACTAAAATCAGAACTAATTTCTTCTTGAAAAAGCATTTTATCCAATTGTTCTATCTCTTTCTCTGTTTGTTCTATTTCTTTCTCTACTTTATTTATTTTTGCTTCTGCTTTTCTTTGTTCTGCCTGTTGCTGTTTTTGTTTTAACCAATCTGCTTTTCCTTCTGAAACAGTATCTATTACAATTTGTTGTTGTTTTGCTTCATTTTCTCGTAACTGTATTTGCTGCTGTTGTTTTTTCTCTAAATAATATTGATAATCTCCTAAATATTCATTTACACCATATGGTGTCAATTCTAATATTTTTTGTGCAGTTCTATTTATAAAATATCTATCATGTGAAATATATATCACAGTTCCTTCATACTGGTTTATTGCATCTTCCAATATCTCTTTAGAATACATATCTAAATGATTTGTAGGCTCATCTAGCATAAGTACATTTGCATTAGAAAGCATTATTTTAGCAAGAGAAATACGTCCTTTTTCTCCTCCGCTCAATGCTGAAATTGTTTTATAAATGTCGTCTCCTGTAAAAACAAATGCTGCCAACACATTTCTTATTCTTCCATTATCCATAGTAGGGTAAGTGTCTGCAATTTCTTGAAATATCGTTTTTGTTTCATCTAACTCTTGCTGTTCTTGGTCATAATACCCTATGTGTACATTTGTACCTATTCTAATTTCTCCTTCATATTGTTTCACTTTTCCCAGCAGTATTTTAAAAAGCGTACTTTTGCCTACGCCATTCGCTCCTATAATGGCTACTTTTTCTCCCCTTTTTATATCAAAATTTACCCCTTCAAAAAGTGTAGAATTATCAAATGATTTTTTTAATCCCTCTACTTTTAATACATCATTTCCGCTTGTAATTTTAGGTGTCAAATGTAATCTCATTTTTGTTGGCAGATTTTCTGGTTTTTCCAGTTTTTCCATACGTTGTAATGCCTTTTCTCTGCTTTCCGCTCTTTTGATTGACTTCTCTCTATTAAATGCCCTCAATGTTTTAATTACATCTTGCTGATGTTTTATTTCTTTCTGCTGTACTTCATACGCCTTTTGTTGTATTTGTCTATTGATATTTTTTTGTTTGCTATAAAAGCTATAATTGCCTTCATACACACTAGATTTTTTATTTTCCACTTCTACTACTTTTGTTACGATTTTGTCCAAAAAATATCTATCGTGTGAAATCAAAAGCACTGTACCCTGATACCCCTTTAAAAAATCCTCCAACCACTGTATTGACGCAATATCTAAATGGTTTGTAGGCTCGTCTAAAAAAAGTATATCTGGTTTAGACAATAACAGTTTACTTAAATACACCCTCGTTTTTTGTCCTCCCGAAAGCTGACAAATAGGCAAATCATAATCTTCTTCCAAAAATCCTAGCCCTTTTAACACTCCTTTGATACGACTTTCATAACCATAACTTTCACTTTGTTCAAAATTTTGTTGTGCTTGTGCATATTTTTCAATGTGGTCTGACAACTCTTTGCCTTCTAACACAGACATTTTGTTTTCCATTTCACGAAGATTTTGTTCTTCACAACGTATTTTTTCAAATACTGTCATCATTTCTTCCAATATTGTTCTGTCTGTATCGATTTGCTGATTTTGAGCTAAATAGCCTACAGAGGTTTCTTTTTTTAAATAAATTTCTCCACTATCTGCACTCATTTCTCCTGTCAAAATTTTAAACAATGTCGTCTTTCCTGCACCATTTACGCCTACAATAGCTGCTTTTTCCCCTTGCTCTATATGAAATGTAATATTATCTAATATGGTGTTTATGCCAAACATTTTTTTAATTTCTTTACACGCTAATATCATAATAAAATCCTCCTATAAAAACACAGTTACTCTAGTATCATATCAGAAAATATTATAAAATAAAAGAGTTATCGTTGACAATAAAATAACAATAGTGCTATACTAAAATTACGTCAAAGCGGAGAGGATTTGGTTATTATGGATAGTGAAAAGAAAGTCTCTATGGCAGTTATCAATAGAT
Organism: uncultured Clostridia bacterium; assembly: GCA_910586765.1. Classification (GTDB taxonomy): domain Bacteria; phylum Bacillota; class Clostridia; order Lachnospirales; family Anaerotignaceae; genus Coprocola. The sequence continues at coordinate 105,007 of CAJUJJ010000005.1, read as the reverse complement.
TGCCTAGATATTTCCGCTATTTAGGAGATTTATTAGAAAGCGATATTACAAGAATTTCTTCTAAAGAGCTCAGTGTAAAAATGAATATCACAGCTTCCCAAATCCGTCAGGACTTAAATAACTTTGGTGGATTTGGACAACAAGGCTATGGCTACAATGTAGAATATCTCTACAATGAAATTAAAAAAATATTAGGCTTAGACCGTATCTATCATTTAATTGTTGTAGGTGGTGGCAACATAGGACAGGCTCTTGTTAATTATGCCAGCTTTGAAAAACGTGGTTTTGTTATAAAGGCGGTTTTTGATGTCAACCCTCGCTTAATTGGTATGACTATCAGAGGTGTAGAAGTTTATGACATCGACAAAATGGAGGAATTTGTAAAAAATAATGACATTGATGTAGCAATACTTACATTGCCTCGTTCTCAGGCTGCAAAAGTTGCCAACGATTTAGCAAAATGGGGTATCAAAGGTATGTGGAATTTTAGTCACGTAGATTTACAAGTTCCAGACGATATTATTGTAGAAAATGTTCATCTCACTGACAGTTTAATGACATTGCTGTATAAAATCAATGAAATGTATTCAGAAGAGTCGGACTTTCAACAGATGCATCAAGGTTTACCTATTAAGCCTATAAAACTAGAAGATATAGAAGATGATGGAGAACCTTAAAACAACGAAATAATATATAAAAGGCATGAGATTTATTTTTCATGCCTTTTATGTTATCTAAAAATATTTTTCTAAATACTGTTGTGCAGTTTCATATGATATTTGATATAAATTAACAATTTGAGATAATATATTTTCTTTCTCTATTCCTATAGACTTTAATGCAATAATGACATTGTTAATGCCTTCTTCTTTCCCTTGTATAAGCCCTTGCTCTAATCCCTGCTTCAAACCCTGCTCTAATCCCTGCTTCAAACCCTGCTCTAATCCCTGCTCCAGTCCTTCTTGTTTTGCTTCCAACATTCCTTGATTATAATCTAACACTGCTTTCATTCTTTGTGTATATTCCATTTGCTTTTGTTTGTCTTGACTAATCACTTGCAGTTGTTGATAAGCACTATTGATATATTTATTTTTACTTGCTAACATATCAAACTCCTCCTTACTTTCCGCATTTATAAATTTTGCCCAAAGCAACACATCATTTGCATCTTTTTTTAATTCTTTAGGTAGCTTTGGTAATTCCAACACATGAAATTCCATTTTATCCGTATAAAGTGTATGACGAGTATCCTCTAATATATGGAAACAAGAGTAAAATTCATTTTCATTTTTAAATAATATAAAATCTAATATACTAACACTCACACACTTTTTAAATACTGTATAGTTTTGCCCTGTCTCAATTTGTTCTGTATATATTTTAGACAAATAAAACAGAGAACGGTCAGCCCATACCTTCAAAGGGGATAGCTGTATTTCAATATCAATTTCTACATTATCATTCATAAGTACTCTAACATCAAGTATACCTTGTTTTTCCATTTCATGCACTTTTCTAAGATTTGTATTTAATATTTGTGTCTGTTTTATATCTAAGGGGTCTAATTTTAATATTGCAGACAAAAAACCAATACGAGCCTGCTCATTCATCATAATTTCTTTAAATGCAAAATCAATTTTGGGTTTCATTAAAAAATCAGCCATTTTTATCACTTCCTTTATTACTTTGACTTTAACACGATTATAATTATTTTACAATCACTTTTATGCCATTTTTAGTATAACATTTGCCATACCAATCAAAAAAATATGAAAAGGGTACCATACATAAAAGAAATTTTTAAATTGAGGTGTTTTGTGTTCGTCATATAACAGCAAAAACAGTATAGATAACATAGCAAACAGTGCATTTTTTAAATTAGAATATAGCATCGCATAGGTTACAAAAGCCCACAATATTATTACTATACTGCAAAGCAACTTTTTGCTATAAACAAAATACAACAGCAATACAAGTGCAATTCCCTCAAAATATTCTCCATAATCTGCCCTATGAAAACATAATATGAAATACACAGCAGAATTGATGAAATAACAAATACATTTTTTATCCACTGCATTTTTTTTGATATATTCATAATGATACAACAGCAACAATGCACATAAAAATGTATTTAATACATTCAATGTATCATAAAGTACCCATATACCATTTATTTTTACCATAACACTATTGAACAAAAGTAACCAAAATAACACAATATGATACTTTTCTAAAGCAATATGATTTTTTTTCATAACACAATAATTTAATAATACAATCACTGCAAAAAACAATACGATATGAATTTTATAGCTCAAGCCAATATAGTAAAGCCTTTCTCCTGTTTCTAAAGACGTTGTATTTGTAGTGCTAAAAGCCAAAGAATAAGGTATTTGAGAAATTGCAGCAAACAATGCGATTTTACTAAAATATTTTTGTTTGTCTTTGGTATGATACCAGCCATTTACTATAGCAAAAGCGAATAAAGGAAATGCTATTCTGCCTATATTTCTCAACATTTCACCATTAAAAAACCACCAACCTGCCACACCAAACACTTTAGCAATGTGGTCTAACAGCATTGTAAATGCCGCAATTAATTTTATTATTGTAATGCTCATATTGATAAAATCCTCTTTTCTTTTTTATATTTAAGATTTGAATATATAAGTAGTATATAATTAATATACTACTATAACAATATTCATAATCTACAGAATTTTCATTATTTCACATCATAATTTATTTATTTTTGGAAGTATTTGTCACTTTATACAAATTATTATTTCCATAGTTAAAAGAATTGTAACATTCTATCGTCATTTTATTCTTACAAAAAAAATACCCTCTCTCCAACACGGAAAGAGGGGGCTTTTTTATAATTGTTCTTGTATGACTTCTTTTGCTTTTTGAAGTGCCTGTTCTATTTTAGAGGCATCTTTTCCGCCTGCCTGTGCCATATTAGGGCGACCACCACCGCCACCGCCACAGCAAGCTGCTGCTGCTTTTACAATATTTCCTGAATGAATTCCTTTTTTCACTACATCATCTGTTGCCATAGCAAGTAAATTAACTTTATCACCTTTTCCACTTGCCAGCACTACAACGCCAGAGCACAATTTTACTTTCAACTGGTCACCCATTGTTTTGAGTGCATTGCCGTCAGCATCTTGCACTTTTGCACAAACTACTGAAACACCGTTGATTTGTTGTTTTTGTGACAATATTTCTTCTACAGCACCACCTGCTAATTTTGATTTTAATTTTTCTATTTGTTTTGACAACTCTTTTTGTTCTGCAACAATCTGTTCTACTTTATTGACTACATTTTCTGCATTTGCTTTTACTGTTTTACATATATTTTTCATTTGTTCTTCTTGTGACTGATAATATTTTAATGCTTCTGTACCCGTCAATGCTTCAATTCTTCTTACTCCTGCTGCAATACCATTTTCAGATATTATTTTAAATGAGCCTACTTGTGCTGTATTTGTCAAATGTGCACCACCACAAAGTTCAATACTAAAATCTCCCATTGTGACTACTCTGACAATATCGCCATATTTTTCACCGAACAATGCCATTGCTCCCATTTGTCTTGCTTCATCAATCGATTTTTCACAAGTATTTATTGCCAAACTTTCAAATATTTTTTCATTTACCATATTTTCTACTTGTTTTAATTCCTGCTCTGTCAATGCTGTAAAATGTGTAAAGTCAAAACGTAATCTTTCAGCACTGACATAAGAACCAGCTTGCTCTACATGAGTACCCAAAACAGTTCTTAATGCTTTTTGCAAAAGATGTGTCGCACTATGATTTCTGGAAGTTGCCATTCTCAATGTCATATCAATTTCTGCACAAGCAGTATCTCCTACAGAAATGCTTCCCTCTTTTACTGTACCAATGTGTGCAATTTTTCCTCCTACTACTTTAATACAGTCTGTAATTTCTACCATACCAGTTTCTGTTTTAATCACACCATTATCGCCTACTTGTCCACCGCTTTCTGCATAAAATGGTGTATTATCCAAAAATACACAAACACTATCCCCTGCACTAGCATTTTCTGCTACAGCGTCATTTGTTATCAATGCAATGACTTTTGCATCTGTCAACTGTTTTACATCATATCCTGCAAATTTTGTTTCCATATTAACATCTAATTGATTATAGACATTTTCATCAGCACCCATAAATGTGCTTTCTCCTCTGGCTGCTCTTGCTCTATCTTTTTGTTGTTTCATTTCTTTTTCAAAAGCACTTTCATCTAATCCGAAGCCTTCTTCTTCCAATATCTCTTTTGTTAAATCAATAGGAAAACCATATGTGTCATAAAGGCGGAATGATTTTTCCCCAGACATTACTGTTTGTCCTTCTTTTTTCATTTCTGCAATATCTGCTTTTAATATTTCCATACCTTTATCTATTGTTTTATAAAAACTATTTTCTTCTATTGTCAATATTTTTAATATATAATCTTTTTTATCCACTAACTCAGGGTAAGCATCGCCAGAATTTGCTATGACTGTTTTACTTAATTCTGCTAAAAATTCTCCTTTAATGCCCAATAATTTTCCGTGACGTGCTGCACGTCTTAACAAGCGGCGTAATACATAACCTCTTCCTTCATTAGAAGGCAATACACCATCTGCTGTCATAACGGTTACAGAACGAATGTGGTCTGTAATAACTCTTACTGAAACATCTGTTTTTTTATCTTTACCATATGTTACATTGGCAATCTCACACACTTTTTTAATAATATTTTGTACGGTATCTACATCAAATATAGAGTCTACTCCTTGCATAATGGTTGCCATTCTTTCCAGACCCATACCTGTATCTACATTTTTTTGTTCCAAAAGTTCATATGTGCCATCTTCTTTTCTGTCAAACTGTGTCAATACCAAATTCCAAAATTCCATATATCTGTCACAATCGCAGCCTACACCACAAGTAGGACTGTCACAGCCATATTCTTCTCCTCTGTCATAATAAATTTCTGTACAAGGGCCACAAGGGCCTAATCCATGCTCCCAGAAATTATCTTCTTTTCCTAATCTTGTAATACGCTCTTCAGGCAATCCTACCACATTATGCCAAATATCATAAGATTCATCGTCATCTAAATATACTGTAACGTGAAGCTTATCTTCTGGAATTTCAAGCACTTTTGTCACAAATTCCCATGACCAAGGTATAATTTCATTTTTGAAATAATCTCCAAATGAAAAATCTCCCAACATTTCAAAAAATGTACCATGTCTTGCTGTTTTTCCTACATTTTCTATGTCCCCTGTTCTAATACATTTTTGACAAGTTGTTACTCTTTTTCTTGGTGGTGTTTCTTGCCCTGTGAAATACGCTTTCATAGGTGCCATACCTGAATTGATTAAAAGTAAACTGTTGTCATTTTTTGGTACAACAGAAAAACTTTGTAAACGTAAATGGTCTTTGCTTTCAAAAAATGAAAGGAATTTCTCTCTAATTTCATTAACCCCTAATTTTTGCATATCGTTTCCTCCTTATTCTCATAAAAAAACGCCCCTTGACCATATGGTCAGGGACGGGAATTTCTCGTGGTACCACCCTTATTATGCAAAAGCATCTCTCTATCCCTTTAACGCAGGTGTTACGTCAGAACATACTACAATTTTCCGTACTGCTGTTTGCAATTTTCATTGCAAAAAAGACTGCTTCCACAAATCATACCTAAAACGCTCCCACCTTTTTCGTTTCTCTCTGAAAAGCTGTATTTTTGTGTACTACTTCTTTTTATACCATTTTTCTTTTTTATTTTATTGTATAAAAAATTATAACGACACTCTAATATATTGTCAAGGGGCATTTTCCAGTATTTTATCAATGGTACTTGCTATTTTTTTCATACCTTGTTCTAATTCTCTCTGTTTTACATTACAAAAACAGACTCTAATACTATCTTGCTCTTTTTGTCCCATATAATATTGACTACTTGGTGATACAATTACTTTTTCTTTTATAAGCATAGTACACAATTTTTCAGCTTCTACTTTTGGAGGCAATTTCAGCCAAAGGCTAATGCCTCCTTCTGGAAGCAAAAATGTTATTTTTCCTTCTAAATGTTTTTTGACCGCACTCACTGCCATTCTATATTGTTCTCCTCCATATTTTCTCATAATAGAACTGTGATATTGCCAGCCATATTTTCGTAAATAATATTCTACTCCCTTTTGCAAAAATCCTGATGTGGAAATGTCTGTAGTATATTTTGCAGACTGTACACTTTCCAATAATTTTTTTGGCAAAAGCATAAATCCCATACGCAATCCGGGCATCAATATTTTTGAAAAACTTTTGATATAAATGACTTTATTTTTATAATCTAATGCTTTTAAAGGGACTATTCTTTCCGCTCCATAATAAAAATCATAAAGGTTATCGTCTTCTATAATATAAAAATGATATTTTTCTGCTAATTCCAACAGTTTTCTTTTTTTCTCTATACTATAGGAAATTCCTGTTGGTGTTTGAAAATATGCCATAATATACAAAAATTTAGGGTGATATACTTTTAGCAAATTTTCAAGTTCTGACATATTGATGCCATCTTGTTCCATACTTACTGTAATGACATTTCCTCCTCTTGACAAAAATGCTCCACAAGCTCCATAAAATGTTGGCTTCTCTGTAAATATCGTATCTCCATAATTTACAAGTGCCTTTGATATAATATCAATGCCCTGTTGTGCTCCAGATATAATTTGTATATTTTCCGCTGAGGCATAGATACCATATTCCTGTAAATATTGGCATAACATTTGTCTTAAAGGCATATATCCCATACTATCTAAATATTCAAACGCCCTTCCCTTTTCTCTACTTAAAACTTCATCAAACGCTTCTTTAAATTCTTCTACAGGGAATAAATGCTGTGGCATAGAAGTGTCTACAAAATTGATAGCATTTTCTATACTGTTTTGTTTTTCAAATTTTTTTGTCTGCTCCAATACAATAGGCTTTTCTATTTGTTCTATAGGCAAAGGTGAAACATATGTACCACTTCCTACCAAAGAATATACTACTTTTTTTTGCTCTAAATATTTATATGCTGTTACTACTGTTACTGCATTGACATGAAGTTTTGACGCCATACGTCTAATAGGAGGCAATTTACTGTTCGCTGGAAGTATCCCTTGCTCAATCATATGACAAAGTCCTTCTGCCAGTTGTTGGTACAATGGTATTTCTATTTTTTTATCTATTACAATAGAATGAAATGAATTCATATTTCTTCTCCTTTGTTTTACTTGTATTACTATTTATTTACATAACTAAATATATTGAATTAAAATAAAACTTATTCCATTACAAAAAACTTATTATTTACTGCTATTCTATAACTTATTTTTTTATCATATATTTAGTGAGTGCATTTGACGTTTATGAGAGTTCGACATAGCGTTGACGAAGTAACGCAGGAGAAACTCGAATGTCAAATGCACGAACCTTTTTTCGCATTTTTGCGAAAAAAATACCTTAAATTTTGAATATACTTCAATTCGATTTTTCTGAAGTATAACACAATATCATAAAAAAATCTACTATTACGCTATTGTCACAAACTACTTTGATATTATTTGTGGCATTGTTCTCTTTTTTGTACAAAAATAAAAAAAATTCTTTTTTATTTACAAAAAATTATCAATTTGTAATAAATTATCATTTACTTTTTGTAATAATAATAGTAAACTGTTACTAGAGCATACAATTTGCATACAAAATATTTTGATAGGGTATTTTCTTCTCTTATAGCAATGATAGTTATGACAAAAAAGTATTTTCGCTGTTTCTACGCTATACTACACGGAAATGCTATGTTTTTATGAAAAAATAAATTTTTCTGAAAAAAGTGGTTGAGAAGTATTTCATTTTGTATTAAAATAATTTTTGTTCATTTTATGCACTTGTATGATTTATAGTAAAATTGCATTACTCTAACAGTCAAAATTGACCAAAAAAATTTATTGAACAGAGGGGGATACTATGCAAGCTTTAACGTTCAAACGTGGAGTTCACCCACCAGATGGCAAAGCACTTTCTGCAGAACAGCCTATCAAAGTGATACTCCCAAAAGAAAATTCAGAATTGTTTTTCCCTATGTCCCAGCACATAGGTGCACCTTGTGAACCATTGGTTGCTGTAGGCGACTATGTAAAGGTAGGACAAAAAATAGCAGAATCACCTGCTTTTATGTCTTCTCCTATCTTTTCCAGTATTTCTGGTGAAGTGGTAGACATTCGTCCTATGCTTGTTCCAGGTGGCAATATGGTAAAAGCCATTGTTGTAAAAAATGATGCCAAAATGGTAGAAGTGGAAGGACTGAATGAAGCTCATGACTATACTACTATGAGCAATGAAGAAATTCTTAACTGCATCAAAAATGCTGGTGTGGTTGGTTTAGGTGGTGCTGGTTTCCCAACACACGTAAAACTAAACCCTCCTAAAGACCAACCTATTGACTACATACTTATCAATGCAGCAGAATGTGAACCTTATTTAACTTGTGACTACCGCATTATGCTTGAGGAGTCCGAAAAAGTAGTAAGAGGATTACAAATAATGTTGAAATTACACCCTAATGCAAAAGGTGTAATAGGCATCGAAATGAACAAACCAAAAGCAATCGAAGCTATGACAAAAGCCTGTGAAGGCATTTCAAACATTACAGTGCAGCCTCTTGTGACAAAATTTCCGCAAGGCTCAGAAAAACACCTTATTTACTCCATTACAAAAAGAGAAGTAAAATCTGGTGCTTTACCTGCAAGTGCTGGTTGTATTGTTGACAACGTAGACACTGTTGTTGCTATTGAAAGAGCTTTATTCAGAGGCAGACCTCTTATGAGAAGGATTATGACAGTAACTGGCGGTGCTGTAAAAAATCCTGGCAACTACAAAATCAGAATTGGTATGACTATGAGAGATATTGTAGAAGCGATAGGCGGTTTTAAAGAAGACAATCCACCTGCAAAACTGATTGCCGGAGGCCCTATGATGGGTCCAACTCTTTTCACACTTGACGTAGCTACAGTAAAAACATCTTCTGGTCTTTTATGCTTTACAGCAGAAGAAGCTTTCATTCCAGAAGAAAGAAACTGTATTCGTTGTGCAAAATGCGTTGACCATTGTCCAATGGGCTTGATGCCTTTTATGCTCAATCAATTCGCAATTCGTGGCGATGGAGAAAACTTCGTAAAACATCATGGTTTAGATTGTATTGAATGTGGCAGTTGTTCTTTTGAATGTCCTGCAAAACGTCAGTTGGCACAGTCTATCCGTGCAACAAAGAAAATTGAAGCTGGTAAAAAAGCTGCCGCTGCCGCAAAAGCAAGAGCCGCAGCAGAAGCAGCAAAAGCAAAAAGTTAATGATAAAGGGGGATAAATGAAAATGGATAAATTTATAGTATCAGGTACCCCTCATGTCCGTTCTAAGGACTCTATTCAGGGCATTATGCGTGATGTGTTAATCGGACTAACTCCCGCAGCATTGATGGGTATTTATGTATTTGGTCTTAATGCTTTGGTAATTATGGTGCTTTCCATAGCCTCAGCAATGTTTTTTGAATATTTATATCAAAAATTGATGAAAAAACCTATTACCATTACAGATTTAAGTGCAGCTGTAACAGGTTTGCTTTTAGCAATGAATATGCCAGCGTCTGCTCCTTATTGGATGCCTATTGTTGGTAGTGCTTTCGCAATTATTATTGCAAAACAACTCTTTGGTGGTTTAGGTCAAAACTTTATTAACCCTGCATTAGCAGCAAGAGCATTTTTATTAGCTTCTTATCCAACTGCTATGACAACATGGCCTGCTCCTGCTGGTCAGGCAGTTGACGCTGTATCTGTAGCAACTCCTCTTGCTTTATTAAAAGCAGGCGAAATTACATCAGCTACAAATGGCGATATGGTAAACGCTCTTGTTGGTACAGTTGGCGGTTGTATTGGTGAAACAAGTGCTATCGCTTTAATTATCGGTGGCGTATATTTAATCGTAAGACACGTAATTAGCTGGAGAATTCCTGTTGTTTACATTGCAACAGTATTTATATTAACAGCACTGATTGGCAGAAATGGTGTCAGAATTCCTCAATATGAAATTCTTGTAGGTGGTTTAATGTTAGGTGCTTTCTTTATGGCAACTGACTATGCTTCTTCCCCTGTTACACCTCTCGGTCAGATTATTATGGCATTAGGCTGTGGTTTACTTACCACTTTAATCCGTATATTTGGCGGTTATCCAGAAGGCGTTTCTTATTCTATATTGATTATGAACCTTTGTGTTCCTTTGATTGACCGTTTCACAGAACCTAAGATATTTGGTGCTTTGGAGGTGAAAAAATCATGAAAGAGATAGGAAGACCTGCACTCGTATTATTGATTATTACAGCCGTTGCGGCAATGCTTTTGGGTATCGTTTCCGAAACAACAAAAGAAGCGATTGCTGCACAATCTGCTAAAACAGAAGCAGAAGCTATGGCAGCAGTTATGCCTGATGAAGGTGTTGAATTTGAAGCAATACTTGATGTTGCAAATGGCGACACAATAGAAGGTACTATCAAAAAAGTAGCAAAAGCAACAAAAGGCGGAGAAACAATAGGTTATGTTTTAACAACCGCTCCAAGTGGTTTCGGCGGTGAAGTATCTACTATGGTTGGTGTTGATATGAACGGTGTTGTAACTGGTTTAAGAGTATTATCCCATGCGGAAACACCTGGACTTGGTGCATTGGCTACATCACCTGACTTTTATGAACAATTCGCTGGGGCAGAAAGCCCTATACAAGTAACAAAAGACGGTGGCGAAATTGTTCCTATTACAAGTGCTACAATTACTTCCAGAGCTGTTTCTTCTGGTGCAGATGAAGCAGTACAATGGGTAAATGCAAACGGAGGTGCTAATTAATGGGCAATCCAGTTAAAATAATTAAAAATGGTATTATAGACGAAAACCCAACATTTTCACAGGTTATCGGTATGTGTCCTACACTGGCTGTTACCAGTTCTGCTATAAACGGTATTGGTATGGGACTTTCTACAGCAGCCGTTTTAATTTGTTCTAACTTGTTCATTTCTCTTTTGAGAAAAGTCATTCCAGACAAAGTTAGAATACCTTGTTTTATCGTTGTTATCGCAACATTCGTTACTATCATACAGTTTTTATTGCAGGCATATTTGCCTTCTTTAAACGCATCATTAGGTCTTTACATTCCTTTGATTGTTGTTAACTGTTTGATATTGGCAAGAGCAGAAGCATTTGCTTCTAAAAACTCTCCTATCGATTCTATATTTGATGGTATCGGTATGGGTCTTGGCTTTACAGTAGCACTTGGTTTCTTAGGTCTTGTACGTGAATTTATCGGTGCAGGTACATTATTCAATGTTGCTGTATTACCAGACGCTTTTCCAAAAACATTGTTATTTGTTATGGCACCTGGTGCTTTCTTTACACTTGGCTGCTTAATGGCATTGTTAAACTACTTCAAAAATAAGAAAAAAGCGTAAGGAGGGGGAAAATAAATGAATTTGATATTATTAGTATTAGCTGGTATTTTTGTAAACAACTACGTTTTATCACAGTTCTTAGGTATCTGCCCTTTCCTTGGTGTTTCCAAAAAGGTAGAAACTGCAACTGGTATGGGCGTTGCCGTAATATTCGTTATTACAATTGCCTGTGCGGCTGCTTATATGGTTTATAACTTTATATTAGTACCATTAAATATTACATATCTCTATAATATTGCTTTCATATTGGTTATTGCTGCATTGGTGCAGTTTGTAGAGATGTTTTTGAAAAAATCTTCACCTTCTTTATATCAAGCACTTGGTGTATTCTTACCTTTGATTACAACAAACTGTGCGGTATTAGGTGTTGCTGTTGTAAATATGCAAAAAGGCTATAACTTTATTGAAGCAATATTAAACGGTATTGGTGGTGCAGCAGGTTTTGCACTTGCTATTATACTGTTTGCTGGTATTCGTGAAAGAATAGAATTTAATGATACACCAAAAGCATTTGATGGTTTCCCTTTGGCACTTGTTACAGCTGGTATTATGTCAATCGCCTTTTTGGGTTTCCAAGGCTTAATCAAAATTTAAACAAGGAGTGTGCAAATAATGGATATTATGAATATTATTAACCCAATCATAAGCATAGGCGGCTTGGGTGTTGTTCTTGGTGCAGGCCTTGGTTATGCAGGCAAATTGTTTGCTGTAGAAGAAGACCCTAAACTAGGAGAAGTGCTTGAAGCATTGCCTGGTGCAAACTGTGGTGGTTGTGGTTTTCCTGGTTGTGGTGGTTGTGCAGCAGCTATTGTTGCTGGTACAGCTCCAGTAAATGCTTGCCCTGTTGGTGGTGCAGCTGTTGCCGCAAAAATAGGTTCTATTATGGGCGTAGAAGCTGGTTCCGCAGAACCAACAGCAGCATTTGTAAAATGTCAAGGTACTTGTGACATAGCAAAAGAAAAATATACCTATTTTGGTTTAGATGACTGTACTATGGCTATGCAATTAGCTGGTGGCGGTGCAAAAAGTTGTACTTATGGTTGTCTTGGTTTAGGAAGTTGTAAAAAAGTTTGTGCTTTCGGTGCTATTGAAATTGTAAATGGCATTGCCGTAATTGATAAAGACAAATGTGTTTCTTGTGGCAAATGCGTTTCTACTTGTCCAAAACACATTATTGAATTACTTCCTGTGAAAAAGAAAGTAAAAGTACAATGTTCTTCTAAAGATATGGGCAAAAATGTAAATGCTGTATGTTCCGCAGGTTGTATTGCTTGTAAAATCTGCGAAAAAAATTGTCCTTTTGATGCAATACACGTTGTCGATAATTTAGCAGTAATCGACTATGATAAATGTAAGGCATGCGGTATTTGTGCAAATAAATGTCCAAAAGGAGTTTTAACAGGCAAAAAACCTGCTGCTCCAAAGGCAGATGCTCCAAAACCAGAAGTAAAAAGCGAATAATTCTTTTTAAAAAGTCTGCTTTTATAGCAGGCTTTTTTTATTTATTATTTTTACATTTAATCAGTATAAAAAGTGAATTTTTGAAAAATACATTTCGTGTATATTTTCGACATTTCATGCAGCAATAATTGACATTGATAAAAAATCATTACATAATAAAAATAAAATCACAACTTAAGTATATACATTTTAAATGTTTTAAAATAAAGAAAGGAGTATTTCCTGTGCATAAATATCATACCACTCAAAAACAACATTCTTTAGTTTCTAGTATAGCCTATTTTATTAGTATTATAATGGTTCTTTCCATTTCCGTGATATTTTTATCTAACTATATTACTACAAAAGAATTGATTACAAATTCTATGCAAAAAACAATGGAATATACATTAAATTACTACGAAAAATCTATTAATGATTGGCTTTCTCTCAGAATTGCTCAAATTGACAGTGTGGGAAATTCTGTACTTTCTATCCCTTCAGAATTACGTAGTGAGCAACAGCTTTTTGAGCTTGTAGAACAATCTACAAACTATGGTGCTGATTTTGGTGTTGTATCAGATTATGTTGTTTTAACTACAGGAAAAATGATTTCTGGTGATGGCTGGATACCTGATGAAGATTTCAATGCACTAGAAAGAGATTATTATATCAATACGGTTGAAAAAGATGGTCTTTATATTTCTACTCCTTACATTGATGCTACAGATGGTATTTCTATTGTTATCACTATAGCAATGCCTTTAAAAGAAAATGATGGTCAGCTTTATGGTATTATTGCACGTGATTTATCTATCAATGCCATAAAGGACATAGTAAGTAATTATCATGCTACAGATGGTTCTTATTTATATTTATTAGATAATGACAACAACATATTATTTCATCAAAATTCCGATTACCAAACAACAGATGCACAAACAACAAATACAAATGATTTTTCTGAATTACACTTTCTCAATGATATTACAAATATTTCTGGCATACAATTATGCAAAGATTATGACGGAAAAGAAAAATATTTTATTACAGCAAAAGAAGAAAATACAAACTGGACAATAGGCTTTGTTTATCCTAAAAACATCATATCACAACAATTATTACATCAAATAGTTATCAATTTATTTGTATTTATAATAGCATTAGCAATTTCTATATTGTTATCTGTCAAAATGCTTTTTAACAGATTACGCCCATTAAAAGAAATTATAAATGTTGCAAAACAAATTGAAAAAGGAAATTTACATACTTCTATTTCTTCAAAATATTATGATGAAATTGGTGTGCTTGCACAAACATTTTCAAACACAGCACAATACTTAAATGATATGATAAAAGAAATCTCTGCCATATTAACACAAATTTCAAACAGTAATTTAAACATACATACAAAGCAAAACTATTATGGTGAGTTTTCTCAAATTGAAATGGCTTTTTATTATATTACAGAAAATATGAACCATATCATACAACAAATTGCTCATTCCTCTTTTCAAGTTTCTTATAGTTCTTCTGAACTTTCTAACAATGCACAATTATTAAGTCAGGGAGCAGCAGAACAATCTGTACAAATTGATACTCTTGTAAACCATATCAATCAAATTACAGAAAATATAAAACAATCTGCTCAGCAATGTAAACTTGCAAGTGAATTAACGCAATCTATGAGCAAAAAATTAAATCAAGACAATCGTCATATGGAGCAAATGATTTCAGCTATGTCACACATATACACTTGTTCACAAGAAATCGAAAAAATTGTTCAAACCATTGAAGATATTGCTCTTCAGACAAATATATTATCTTTAAATGCTTCTATTGAAGCAGTAAAAGCTGGTTGTTATGGAAAAGGTTTTGCTGTAGTAGCAGAAGAAGTACGAAATTTAGCCGAAAAAAGTGCAGAAGCTGCAAAAAATACAAGAATACTAATTGAAAATTCTATTATTGCTGTAGATAATGGTGTTTCTATTGCAGATAGCACAGCAAAGTCTTTAAATGAAACATTAAAAGACACCAATACTGTTGTAAATAACATAAAATTTGTTTCAAAATCTTATTCTGCACAATATGCGGATATGAAAGAAATCACAAATAATATACAACAAATATCAAATATTGTACAAACAAATTCAGAAACTGCACAGCAATGTGCCACAACAAGCAAAGAACTCTCTAATGAAGCAGAAAATATGAAAACACTTGTTAATCAATTTCATTTAATTGATAAACAATAATATTCTGTCAAACTGTCAAAGTTGTATTTATATCATAATGCACAATATGATATAAAGTAAAAAATTTTTGTCACTATTTTTCTATTTTATACATATTTTTTAATAAAATAACTTGCATTTCAAAAAAATATGATATAATGTTATAGTATTGTAAAATTGATTTATAAATCCTAAAGAGGTGCGACCATGTTACAGAAATTAATATTAGCGACAAATCTTTTTTCTAGGGCAAGTTTATTAAAACAATTAGATGTCCCTTTTGAAGAACTACATTGTCAAATTGAAGAAAAAGAAGTTGAAATTGATAATGAATATTCTCCTTATGAATGGGTAAAATCTATTTCTGCAACGAAAGCAATGTCTGTTTTAGACAGAGTAGAAGGAGAAGCCATTATACTTGGCATAGATACCATTGTAACAGACTTCGGAAAAATACTACATCGTCCCAAAAATAAACAAGATGCTGTTGCTATGCTCAAAAAATTGCAGGGACGAAAACATACTACTTACACTGGTTTAACTGTAGTATATCATCACGCTGATGGCTCTTATGAAACAGACACTTATGTAGACGGTGTAGACGTATATATGCACCATCTTTCTGATAAACTGATTGATGCGTATACAGATACAGAAGAACCTTATGACAGACCTGGTGGTTATTCCATTACTGGAAAAGGTGCTCTTTTAATTGAACATATTTATGGTGATTTTTACTCACTTGCTGGTTTACCCCTTCGTCTTTTAAACAAATCTTTATTAAAACATAATATTGATATGATAGATTTTTGGATTAAACCACAATAAACATTATTTTAGACGGTTCGTATCTATATTACAACCGTCTTTTTTTATTTCTTTTATTATAAAAAAATGTTATTATTGAAATACAGTCAAAAAAGCGGTATGATTACAAGTAAGCCGTTTATACCTATAAATAATATTTATAAAAATATTTTGCTTAGTTTTAACAAAATTGAAAATACTAAATTTATATAACACAAATGAGAGGAGAAAAATTTTATGTTTTCAAAAGACATGGGAATTGATTTAGGGACTGCAAACACCCTTGTATATATGCCGGGAAAAGGAATTGTTGTAAATGAGCCTTCTGTTGTTGCAATCAATTTACAAACAAAAGAAGTTCTTGCTGTTGGCAATGAAGCAAAAGATATGATAGGCAGAACACCAGGTAATATTGTAGCAATACGTCCTATGAAAGATGGTGTCATTGCAGATTTTGATACAACACAAGCAATGTTAAAATATTTTATAAACAAGGCTTGTCCTCGTTCTATGTTTGGCCCTAAACCTAGAGTAGTTGTTTGTGTGCCTTCTGGTGTAACAGAAGTAGAAAAAAGGGCTGTATTAGAAGCTGCTATTTCTGCTGGTGCAAAAGACAAAGACACTTATTTAATTGAAGAACCTATGGCTGCATCTATTGGAGCAGGTTTACCTGTAGAAGAACCTACTGGCAGTATGATTGTAGATATTGGCGGAGGTACAAGCGAAGTCGCTGTTATATCACTAGGAGGCATTGTTACAAGCACTTCACTTCGTATTGCTGGTGACGAATTAGATAATTATATTGTAAATTATATCAAAAAAGAATTTAATCTTGCTATTGGTGACAGAACAGCAGAAGAAATTAAAATTGCTATTGGTTGTGTATATCCTACTGACGAAGTAAGAGAAATGAATGTAAGAGGGCGTGACCTTCTTTCTGGATTGCCTAAAACAGTGGTAGTAACCTCTACCGAAATTATGGAGGCTTTACACGAACCTGTATATTCTATTATTGATACTATAAAACAAACATTAGAAGCAACTCCTCCTGAATTAGCTGCTGACGTTATGGAAAGTGGTATTACATTAACTGGAGGCGGTGCTTTACTTCGTGGGCTTGATTATTTAATATCCGATGAAACCGGTATGCCTGTACACATAGGCAATGAACCTTTAAACTGTGTTGCTACAGGAACTGGTCTTGTTTTAGAACACATTGATACATTAAAAGCAGTATTAATTTCACCAAGAAAAATAAGATTTTAATTAAAGTATAGGGAGTATGTATTGTGGAATTTTTTGAAGAACACAAAAAACAAATTATGTTAGCCACCATTGCAATACTCATTGTTGTAATATTTATCACCTATGGCAGAAAAACAAAAGCGACTTTTGTAGAGAGTGCTCTCGGTTTTGTGATTACTCCTGTACAGGAATTGACAACAAATGTAGGAAATTGGTTTGGCAGTAAAATTGACTGGGTACGAAACAAAGATAATTTAGCAGCAGAAAATGAACAATTAAAAGAACAAATTGCTTTATTGGAAACAGAAAACAAAAGATTAAGAAGATATGGTACTGAAAACCAAAGACTATCAGAATTATTAAAAATTTCTCAAAAATATGCTGATTATAACACAACTGGCACACAAATTATTGCAAAAGACCCTGGTAACTGGTATGATGTTTTTTTAATAGACAAAGGGAGAAGCGATGGCTTAGAAGCAAATATGGTTTTGACTTCTTCTAATGGTTTAGTGGGCAAAATTATAGAAAGTGGTGAAACCTATTCCAAAGCACTTTCTATATTAGACAGTAGAAGCTCTGTACCTGCTATGAGTTTACGTACAGAAGATTTAGGTGTAGTAAAGGGAGAATACTCTCTTATGAACAACGGCCTTTGCCGTATGGAATATATTGACTCTGAAGCTGAAATTATGGAAGGTGACGAAATTGTCACCTCTCATCTCAGCGATGTATACCCTCCTGGTATCACAATAGGCAGAGTAAAAGAAATTAAAACAGATGCAAATGGTTTAACAAAATATGCCATTATTGAACCTTATGTTGATTTTAAACATCTTGATACTCTTTTAGTGATTGGCGATGTATTGCAGCAAAATACGCAGGAGGAAACACAATGAGGGTTTTTATTACGGCTATATTTATTATTATAAACTTTTTAATGCAATCTACTGTGTTACATTACATTGAAATACGTGGTGTAATACCAAATACTACAATTATATTAGTCGTTTCTTATGCCCTTTTAAGGGGCAGTACAGAAGGTGCTATTGTTGGTTTTTTTACAGGATTATTGCAAGATATATTCTTTGGTACATCAATAGGTTTTTTTACGCTTTTTAACATCATTACAGGTTATTTATTTGGCAGAGGAAATCACGATTTTTACAGAGAAAATTATATTCTTCCTATGATGTTATGTGCTGTTGCTGTATTTCTTTATGAAACTATTATATATATTATTAGTTTTCTATTTAGAGGACAATTAAACTTTTTATATATATTAAGCAACACATTATTGCCAGAAACCGTATATTCTTGCATATTTACCATTCCTTTATATCGTATTTTATTTGGTACAAATGAATGGTTAGAATTAAAAGAAAAATATAAATACAGACTATTTTAAAGGCTTCCCCTTTTACTGGAGGACGTTTATGAACAGATTTCAAGAACGAATACAAGAATTTTCAAAAAATAGAATTTTTATATTACTTTGTAGCATTGTTATTCTTTTTGTGATATTAATTTCTCGTTTATTTTTACTACAAATTATTCATGGAGAAGAATATGAACAAAAACTAACAACAAGTATACTCAGACAAGTTAATTTACCTGCTTCACGTGGTTCAATTTATGACCGTTATGGTCGTCCTTTGGCTGTCAATCATGTAGCTTATTCTATACAGATTGATGATAGCATTACATTAGATTTAACAAACTATAAATCGAAATTGGTTATGGATTTTGTAAATTACATGAAACAAAAAAATCTGCCTTTAACAGATACATTACCTATTTCAAAATCAAAGCCCTATTCCTTTCAATTTGAAACTGTAAAAGAAGAACAGGATTGGAAAGAAGATATTGATATTCCTAAAAATATGATGGACAGTTCCGCAGAAGAAATACTGACTTATTTTGAAAATAAATTAAATATTCCTTCTGATTTTTCACAACAAGAAAAAAGAAACGCCATTTCTCTTTATATTTCTGTTAGCGACAGAAATCTTATGGTACTTTCTTTATTAAAAATATTAGAAGAAAATAGCGAAACATTAGTGGACGATTTACCTATTACGCAGCAGCAACCTTATAGTTTTTTATTTGACGACAACAAAGGAAAAGAACTTTCTTGGAAAAATACAGTACAAATGACAACAACAGAAGAACAGTCTTATGATGCTGCACAAACAATTACTTATTTGCAAGATTATTTTGATATTCCCAAAGAACTGCCTATTGATATTGTAAGAAAAGCAATCGGCATACGTTATGCTATGTATTTGCAACGTTTTTATCGTTATCAGCCTGTTACTATAGCATTAGATGTTTCTACAAAAACACTTGCAAATGTAGAAGAAATGAATGACACATTTCCTTGTATTATTATAGGTACAAACTCTTTAAGAGATTACCCTATGGGAAAATATTTTGCTCATATTGTAGGCTACACCAGAAAAATGACAGATGCTAACTATAAAATTTACAAAGATGATGTGGACGAAGAAGGCAACAAAATATATACTATGAATGATGTTGTAGGACAGTCTGGCATTGAATCACTTTATGAAAGAGAATTAAATGGAAAAGACGGAGAAATGATAGTGGAAGTAGACAGTATGGGCCGTCGTATGAATACAATAGAGTCTAAAAATCCTGTTTCTGGTCAAGATGTTTTTTTAACATTAGATGCTCGCCTTCAAAAATCTGCTTATGATATACTAGAAAGTACATTAAGAGATGTTATAAAAAGAAAACTCAACGGTGGAGGCACTACATTACAAGAGTTATTTAGCCGTATGCTTGCCGACAACAGCATTTCTATTGACAAGATATGTAATTCTATAGAAGGGGAACAATATGCCTTATATCAAAAAATATTAGAGCAAGACCCTACTTTTGAGTTAAGAGAACTTACAGAAGAAGAAAAAAAACAAGGAAAAGCAAATCCAAGAGATTTTGCATTACAAACATTAACTTCAGCCATTGACAGAGGAGAAATTTCGCAAAGACAACTGATATTGGTACTAATTGAACAAGGAAAAATTTCAGCAGATGAACAATATTTGTCAAATATTCAAAATGGTATCATTTCTCCTTTACAAGTGATAAATGACAAACTAGATTCTGGAGAACTGACACCAGGCGATACCAATTTAGACCCTTGTACTGGTTCTGTTGTGATTTCTCGTGTAGACTCTGGAGAACTTTTAGCAAGTGTTACTTATCCATCTTATGATACAAATGAGTTCTCTAACAATTTTAACAACAGCTACTACATTGATTTAATTCATAGGGCAAGTACAACGCCTCTTGTAAATAGACCTATGTCAGAAAGAAAAGCACCAGGTTCTACATTTAAAATGATACCAGCTATAGCAGGATTAGAAACAGGTGTTATTGCACCTAACACTACCATACGAGATTTAGGCTATTTTACAAAAGCAGCAAAACCTTATCCAAAATGTTGGATTTATGGCAGCAGTGGTGGTACGCATGGTGCTATTAATGTGGCTCATGCTTTGGAAGTATCTTGTAATTATTTCTTTTATGAACTTGCCTATCGTTTAGGAAATGCTTCAGAAGGCACTACATTACAAGGTATTTCTACATTAAACGAATATATGGCGGCATTTGGATTAAATGATAAAACAGGCATAGAAATAGGAGAAAGCTCTCCTATGATGGCAACACCAGCACACAAAGAACGTTCTATACGTACCATCAATCCTAATGCTTCACAATCTCAAGTACAATGGACAGATGCCGACTCCATACGTACTTATATTGGGCAATCTGTAAACAACTATGCTCCTATTCATATGACAAAATATATTGCAACATTGGCAAATGGTGGTACAAGGTACAAAATGCACTTAGTATCAAAATTAGTAAATGCTGATGGCAGTACCGCCCAAAAAATAGATGAAGTAGTAGAAAATATACTGGAATTACAGCCACAAAATTTAGACATTGTGCATCAAGGTATGCTTCTTGTTACATCGGGGCAAAGAGGAACGTTACGTGCAATATTTAGAGATTTTCCAATACAAGTTGCAGCAAAATCTGGTACAGCTGAAGAAGATAAGTCAAGAAGTTCTCACAGTTGGTTTGTTTGCTTTGCACCTTATGATGACCCACAAATTGCTATTACAGTATTGCTACCTTATGGTGAAATTTCTGGCTCACCTGCAGCAGTGATTGCAAGAGAAATTATAAGGGATTATATGGGATTAAATTATGAACCTACAAATCAATATATGGAAAATATATTAGCAGAATAATTGGGGGGAAAAATGATTATGAACCAAGAAAATTATGTCATGTTTAAGGGGACTAAAAATGGTATTAACATTTTATTACAACAAGACATTCCTTTTTCAGAATTAAAAGAACTTTTTGAAAAAAAAGTAATAGAGTCTGCTAAATTTTTTGAAGGTGTTAAAACTTCCATTGCTTTTCAAGGAAGAACACTTTCTCAAGAAGAAGAAACTTCTCTTTTAGAAATTATTACAGAACACACTACTATGAATATTACATTTATTAGAGATGCAAAAAAAGAAGATACTACACAAAAAATACCTGAAGGTGTTACTTTGCCTGATGATATGCAGCAACATTATATTACAAAATATCACAAAGGTTCTATACGCTCTGGACAATGCCTTATATTTGATGGCAGTGTGGTAGTAATAGGAGATGTAAATCCTGGAGGAGAAATTAAGGCTTCTGGAAACATTATTATATTAGGACAATTAAAAGGAATTGCACACGCTGGTTGCAATGGTATGACAGATGCTTTTGTTTCTGCATTATATATGATAC
This sequence comes from uncultured Clostridia bacterium, assembly GCA_910586765.1. Classification (GTDB taxonomy): domain Bacteria; phylum Bacillota; class Clostridia; order Lachnospirales; family Anaerotignaceae; genus Coprocola. The sequence goes on along the minus strand of CAJUJJ010000005.1, from coordinate 82,905 downwards.
CTGTGCAGTTGCGTATTGCAGACATTATTACACGCTTTCCAGAAGAAAACAAAAAAGGGCCTAAACCACCAGAATTTGCCTATATAGAGGAAGGGCAAATATATGTTATGCCTCTTGCTTGAAGAGCAGAGCCTCACAAACAAAATCAAAAACGTCGTCATATGTTGCTTCAAAAAGCAATTTCTCTCCATTATTTTTCAGGTTTACAGCATATTAAAAATGTATGGAAAAAATAATGGCTTATTGTGAGGCTTGGGGACCTCTCCATAGCAAAAAATAGCTTATTTTTTGTGCCTTCTGTCGTTTTTTAATAAAGTAAATCATAATTTGCTAAAAAAAAAGAGTGCAAAATGGCAATACTTTTGTTAATATATAAATATACAAGCTATTTTTATATGAAATGGAAAACAGTTTGAAAAATTACTCGTTTTCGGCTTACATTGTCGAAATGCTAGAAATATGATTACCGCAACAGCGGAAAAAGTCAATTCCAGAACTAGGGGGAACAATACATGAGTGAAGTTATCGTTATAACAAGTGGAAAAGGCGGTGTCGGTAAAACAACCACAAGTGCAAATATTGGCTGCGGTCTTGCACTCACTGGCAAAAAAGTTGCACTTGTAGATGCAGATATTGGGCTAAGAAATTTAGATGTTGTTATGGGACTAGAAAACCGCATTGTTTATGATTTAGTAGATGTAGTAGAAGGTAATTGCAGGCTAAAACAAGCCTTAATTAAAGATAAACGCTACAATGGTTTATTTTTATTGCCTGCTGCACAAACTAGAGATAAAGATGCTGTTTCTCCAGAACAAATGCAGAAACTTTGTGAAAGTTTGAAAGAAGAAGAATTTGATTACATCATTATAGATTGCCCTGCTGGTATTGAACAAGGTTTTAAAAACGCCATTGCTGGTGCAGACAGAGCAATCGTAATTACAACACCAGAAGTATCTGCTGTAAGAGATGCTGACAGAATTATAGGCCTTTTAGAGGCAAGCGGTTTAAATGACCCTACATTAGTGTTAAACAGACTACGTGTGGATATGGTAAAACGTGGTGATATGATGAGTATTGATGATGTGACAGAAATACTTGCTATTGAAATATTAGGTGTTGTACCAGATGATGAAAGCATTGTTGTAGCAACAAACAAAGGAGAACCTGCTGTTACAGACGAGGAGTCTTTTGCAGGACAAGCTTATCGCAATATTGTTAAAAGGATACAAGGAGAAGATGTCCCTATTATGCGTTTTGAAAAAGATGCAGGTCTTTTTAATAAACTTTTTAAAAAATTTCGTCGTAATTAGAGACAAAGGAAGTGTTTTTTAATGGATTTTCTTAATTTCTTCAAAAAAAGAGATAACACTGCATCAAAAAATGTTGCAAAAGATAGATTAAAATTAGTATTAGTGCATGACCGTGTAAACTGTTCTTCTCAAATATTAGAAATGTTAAAAACAGATATTATAAAAGTAATATCCAATTACATGGAAATTGATGAGGAAGAATTAGATATTCAAATTACTCAAACACAATCTGATGATAATACAGGTACTGTTCCTGTTCTTTATGCTAATATTCCTATTAAAAGTATGCGTAAAGTAAATCAAGATTAAATTATACATATTCTATTTTTTGCTTATTACAGACCGAATTTGTTTTTCGGTCTGTCATTATTTTATTAGCATTTGATGCTATGTACGCATTTTAATATAGGAGGGTTTTCTTTTATGAATGTAAAAAAGCAACTTTCTAATTTAGATTTTTGGTTAATTGGTGCTATTTGCATATTATCTATATTCGGTATTATATGTATCGGCAGTGCTACACATATTAATTTAGGTGCAGACCCAGACAATTTTTATAAACAAATGATTTGGTTTGCTATAGGTCTTGCTCTTATGATAATGGCTTCTCTTGTGGATTATGAAGCAATATCTCAATTTTATATACTTTTTTATTTATTAAATATAGTATTGTTAGTTGCTGTATTATTTTTAGGTTCAAATGTAAATGGTGCTACTCGTTGGATTGCCATTGGCCCTATCAATGTACAACCTTCTGAATTTGCAAAACTAATTATGATATTTTTTTTGGCGAAGCTCTTAACAAAAAAGCAAGAACAAATTAATCAACTGCCTACTCTCTTATTAGTTTGTATTACTGTTGTAATTCCTGTTATATTAATACAAAAACAACCTTCTCTTTCAGCAAGTCTTGTACTTCTTGCAATATTATGTATTACATTATTTGTTGCTGGCATTGATTTTAAAATTATAAAACTTGTACTTTGTATTGTAGTACCTGCAATCGCTTTTGTATTATGGGACGTAAGCCTTGAAAAACCACTCATTATGGACAAAATACTAAAGCCTCATCAATTTACAAGAATATTAACATTTGTTGACCCTAGCCGTGATATGGACTCTTATTATCAAACAGAAAAAGCCATCAACGCTATTGGTTCTGGTCAACTCAATGGAAAAGGGCTTTATCAAGGTACATTAAATCAATTAAGTTATTTGCCTGAACCTCACAATGATTTTATTTTTTCTGTAATTGGGGAAGAATTTGGATTTATTGGTTGTGTCATTGTATTGTTGTTGTTGCTTTTTATCATATTTCGTTGTATATTAATAGCAGTATCTATTCGTGATTCCTTTAGCCAGCTTATTGTAGTGGGCGTTGCTGGTATGATTGCTTTTCAAACATTTATTAACGTAGGTGTTGCAACAGGCATTATGCCAAATACTGGTATGTCATTACCTTTTGTTAGTTATGGCGGCAGTTCTATGTGGACAAACATGACTGCGATTGGTTTAGTGCTAAATATTGGTATGAAACGTTCCAAATCGCTTTTTGAAGGGGTTTAAAATTTACTTCCATACTCTTTTAAAATTGATTGAATTATGTGCAAATGTGACGAAAACAATATGGGCATTTTGCCTGTTTTGATAATAACTACACTATTAGATAAATAAAATACCTATTATCTAATGACAAGTTAAAAATTCTCACAAAAGAAAACGCAGGTTGCAGCGTTACGTATCACAAAAGATATAATAAATAAAGAAAGGAGAAATTACGATAAAACTTGCAGCATTATAATAAAGCACAAATAAACTTTTTTTATACTACATATAAAGTTTATTATTTATTATAATTTTTTCGTAATAGTTTGAATTATGAATATAGCTTTAATTGCACACGACAACAAAAAAAAATTGATGGAAAATCTTTGTATTGCATACCGTCATATACTTTGTAAACACGAATTATATGCTACAGGTACAACAGGCCGTCTTGTAGAAGAAACAGCAAATCTTATTGTTCATAAATATCTAGCAGGCCCTTTGGGCGGTGAGCAGCAGCTTGGTGCACAAGTGGCAAGCAATGATATTGACTTAGTGATTTTTTTAAGAGACCCTGTAACACAAAAAAATTATGAACCTGATATTAATTCTATATTGCGTCTTTGCGATATGCACAACATTCCTCTTGCAAGCAATTTGGCTACAGCAGAAATACTACTTCTTGCTTTAGATAGAGGTGATTTAGATTGGAGAAACGTGGTGAAATGATATGTCTTTGTATATAAAAATATTATTACTCTATACACTCATTATAAATATAGCATTATTTTTTACAATGGGTTTTGACAAACATTGTGCTGTAAAAGAAAAGAGGCGTATTCCTGAAGCTACTCTTTTTATATTAGCATTATTGGGTGGCAGTATAGGTGGTTTTTTATCTATGAAGTTATTTCATCATAAAACAAAAAAGTGGTATTTTTATGTAATTTTTGCTTTAGCTTTGTTTTTTCAAATTATGTTATGGATATTACTTTTTTCCAAATCAAAAACATTTTTGCTACTTCCAGAAGCGACAAGCAGCTACATCATGACATGGATATGATACAAAGTATAAGCCATTGGAAGTATTTCTTCCAATGGCCTTTGTGTGACTATTTTACACCAAACACGTGTCTTCCTATTGATGTTGTAATAGGTACTGACCATATCCATCGACTTGTTGCTGTAGCGGGGTTCCAATAATATAATGCTCCATTTGTAGGGTCCCAACCATTTAAAGCATCTTGTGCTGCACGAAATGCAGTATCATTTGGTGTTAATGTAATCTGTCCATCTCTTACTGCATCAAAAGCCCCTCTTTGATATACTACTTCAGCAATAGAATTTGGAAAATCTTCACTAGATACTCTATTTAATATAACTGCACCTACTGCTACCTGTCCTTCATAGGGTTCTCCTCTTGCCTCTCCATGTATTGCTGAAGCTAGCAAATATAAATCTTCATCAATATCGCTTTGTCCTGTTTGTCCTATGCCGCTGCTTCCCGTTCCAGAAGAAATTCCCAATGCCCTCAATGTTGCCTCTCCTGCAATACCATCTGTTGTCAATCCATTGTCCCTTTGAAATGATACAATCGCATTATATGTACCTGTGCCATAAATGCCGTCTACATTCCCTGTATAATATCCTCTGTTTTTTAATGCTTGTTGTACATCTCTTACAAGCTGTCCTCTTGTTCCCCAAGAAACATAAGAAATTGCTTCAACTGTTTCATTTTTATTTTTGCAATATAATGCCGCTGATGCTGTCAAAAACACACAACATAGCAAAAAAATAATTTTAAACATTTTATTTTTCATAGTATCACTCCAAAACAACTTTTTCGATGTTATTTTCTTTCCTGCCACCACTCTACTATTTTAAATTTTACATTTGTGCTTATTTCTTGCTCTGCATTATCTATAATACAAAATTCTTCTTCTGTTAAACTTCCCTGCAAACGGATTTTACTTTCTTCTGTTATTTCTGAACAAGCAACATCTACATAACACAAAGGAGGATATACTACACACCACCAATTTTTCCCTTTTGCTTTTCCTATTTCCACACGTAACGCCTCATACATTCCAGCAGGAAATGTCAATTCTCCATATTTTTTTAATGGAAATACTGTGTTTTCTAAACTTACATTTACATCATAGTCATATCCTTGTATAGCAATTTCTTGTAATGCTATATTTTTTATTCTGTCCATATTATTTTTTAAATATTGTTTTGTTTGTTCTTTGTTATGACAGTTTTCTAATTCTTCCCCTAATTGCTGTAATATCGCATCTCTTACTGCTAATTTTAAATTTTGGTCACTTTCTGTATCACTATTTGCTAATACATGGAAACGTATTACTTTTTGTGCTATACCGTTTTGTATATGCTCTGAATACACTTTTGTAGCATAAACACTACAGCACAACAAAAATGTCAGTGTCAAAGCACAACACCATAAAATATTTTTTTTCTCCATTTTTAATATATATTTCGCTCTATAATATGTATATGCCAATCCTTTCATATTTTCACCTGCTTTTTTATTTGATGAAAAAAGGATTGACCACAATATCAAATTTTATACCTCTCTATTAAAAAAAATAAATCAATCTACAACACCTATTGTTCTAATTTTGACAGAAACAGTTGTATCAAATACTGTATTTTGTATCATTTCATCTGCATTACTTCCATATTTTTGATAAAGCTCTATATTTTGTTTTTTCAATTCAGAAGCTATATCAAATATATCTTTTTTATATTTTTTTTGTGCTAATGCTATTGTATTTTCTATTTCTGATTTTATGATGATTTCAAACATATTTTCTATTTCATTTATAGAACTACTTTGAAATATGTTTCTGCTTTCTAAATTGCTTCCTTCTGCACTACCTTCTATAAAAAGTTTTATATGACAAACGAGCTGATTATTTTCTTCTGTAAAATATAATTTACTTTTATTTTTATAAACCCACATAGGAATGGTATTATTTTGCCAAATTCCTTCTATTACAGCTCCTTTTCCTTCTCCTTGCATTAGTAATACCCCTTGTTCCTGTTTGTCTGTTAAATCGCCAATAAATGCGTAATCACTTAATGCAATGCCTCCTCCAATTTTAATGCCTTGTTTTGTTACTGTAATTCTAGGTAATATACTATTTCCTTGACTTTGTCTTAATTCTCTCAAAAATGTTTCTAAATCTAATTTTTTTGTTACTGCAACATCTTGTGCTGTATTTTTATAAAAATCCCATATAAAAAGTCCTGTAGAAGCATCTTCTTCTAATATAGCATTGACACATTCCCCTGCACTGTCTTCTGTACCCAGCAATATAATTTTTCCTGAAATATCTTGATTTCTTTCTAACTCATCTAGTACAGACTGCAAATATTGTTTTTGTTGAAGCAATTCTTTTCCTAATACCACTGTTTTTAATTGTCCCAAATAAACCTGTCTGCTACTGTAAGTATCTGCTTGCCTTACAGCTGCTGCAATACTATCTCCTTTTACGGTAATGCCTTTTTCTGGTGCTTCACTATTGCTACTTTCCTCTCCGCTATTCATTGCTGAAAGCTGTGCAGGTGCTAATGTTAACAAATATTTATTATCATCATCACTTTTATCTATACCCATTGTAATAATATAACTTCTGTCTTCCATTTCTTTATTATCCCAACAGCCAGTAAGGAAACAAACTATTAACAATATCAAGCCCTTTTTTATGCAGTTCATACTTGTTTCCTCCTTTTTATGTTATCTACTAGCAAAAGCACAACAGGCAATATTAAAATATAAAATGTACCTCCATATTTTTTTAATAATTCCATATATTCATGTGTACTCGCTACATCTTGCGGCAATACAGCCACCAAAAATACAATTACCATAACAAATAGTATCCATTTTCTTGCAGGTATTTTTTTATTTTGCTGCATTCTTTCAAATAATATTGTGACAAAAAATAATGCTGCACTTACAGATGCAAATATAGAAACTACCCAAAACCATAACATAAATATATCTTGTCTATCTAAAAAAGAACCTGGTAATTGTAATGAGTCCATCATTTGAAGCACTGGAAATAATTTATTTACTACAGAATATTGTCCAAAAACTGCTATAGTCAAAAGTGTTATAAGCGTCATAAAAAACCCAATAACAAATCCTGCTTGAAGCATACCTTTTTTCGCTCTTTTAGGACGTTGTAAATAAGGAAATACCAAAAATAAAAATTCTAATCCTTGAAAAGAAAGTACAGTATACCATACTCCTTTTGCAATGTCAGAAGTGCTATGACTCAGCACTGGACGCAAATTGCTATAATCTGCTGTAAAAATAGCCAAAAGCATCAATATCAAAAATGGCACAAATACAAATACAAACAATATTTCTCCTGTTCTGGCACGACATTCATATCCTATTGTAGATACATAACCGCAAATTATAAGCATAGCAAGTGCTGTGATAAATATGGGAGTACGAAAAAGCATAGATTGTCCTATCATTTCGCAAAATATACGCAATTCTAGTCCTGCCCCTATCATTATTTTTACTGCTAGTCCCAATGACAATAGCAATCCTACAGGACGAGTAAAAAGCTGTTGAGAAATTTCTACTACCGTTTTGTCAGTATGTCTTTGTCCTAATGTCGTAAAAACAAGTGTAAAAACTGCCATAATAATACTGCCTAAAAGCACTGCAATATAAGCATCATTCCCTGCTGCATTTACTGTCTGTCTTGGAAGTGTTACAACGCCTGTTCCAAATAAATCCAATATCAGCAATGCTTGTAATTGTCTTATTGAAATTTTGTCATTTTCGGAAAACATTACATACTGCCTCCCTTTTCTCTTTGTCTATGTTTGTCATTAGAAAAAATAGGTCTTTTTTTCATAAACCACAATGGTAAACGGAATATACTGTCCTCTAAATCATTATAGTCGTTTACTGATGCAGAGCAAAAAGGATATAAAAATGGTATATGAAAACTTTTTAAACTTGCCATATGAATGAGCATTAATATCAATGCAAGCCAAAAACCATATAATCCTAATATTGCAGAAAACAGTAATACAATATATTTTGTTAAACGCAGCCCTGAAACCAATGCAATATTCGGAATAACAAAAGTACATATTCCCGTTAATGCAGAAACAATTACAACACTCGGACTAACAATACCTGCTTCTACGGCTGCCTGCCCTATAATAATGCCTCCTACAATGCCTATTGTGGAACTGACAGGAGAAGGCAATCGAATACCTGCTTCTCTCAAAAGTTCAAAAGCTAATTCCATTATTAATATCTCTCCTACTGCTGGAAAAGGAATATTTTGTCTTGTTTCTGCAATTTTCAGTGCTAAATTAGTTGGTATCATAGACGGGTGAAATACTGTCAATGCAATATACAATCCGGGCAATGCTACTGCTAAAAATCCAGCACAATATCTTATCAATCTTATAAAACTCATAATTTCCCATCTGTCATAGTAGTCCTCTGCTGCTTGAAAAAATACATTTAATGTCGCAGGTGCTATTACAACAAAAGGAGTATTATCTATTACAATTACAACACGTCCTTCTAACAATGCAGAACTTGCTTTATCTGGGCGTTCTGTCATTTGTAGTTGCGGAAAAGGAGAAAGCCATCTATTTTCTAAAAGCTGGTCAATATACCCACTGTCTAATATCACATCAATGTCAATTTGATTTATTCTGTTTTCTACTTCTTGTAATATTTCTTTTCTTACAATATCCTCCATATACAATATCGCAACATCTGTTTTACTTCTTTTTCCTACTTTTGTTCTTTTTACTTTTAATTTTGTATCTCTTATTCTTCTCCTAATTAATACAATATTGGTTGCTCCTATTTCTGTAAAAGCATCTTTGGGGCCTTGTACAACCACCTCTGTTTTAGCCTCGCTTACTCCTCTGGAAGGAAAACCTTTTGTAGAGGCCTGCAATGCAATGTCATTTCCGTCCATAAGCAATATGGTATCTCCTAAAAGTACCGCATCAAATATTTCTTGAAATGTTTTAACTTCTGTCATTTCTCCTATAGCAATAACTTCTTCATTTAATCTTTTGAGCATACCCTCCTTTTTACCGTCAATACGACAACGGTTCATAATATTTGTTAATATGCTCTCCTCTATGGCACTACCATTTACAATATTGTCTGTATACACCATATATACAGCAATTTCTTTTTTCTCTCCTACAAAAAAACGTCTTTTTACAATATCACCGCAATTTTGAAAAGCATTTTCTATTACAGTGATATTTTTTTCTAAATTTTTTGAAATCTGTTCCAACAGACATCACCTACTTTAATATACTTTATTATTTCATTAGCTTTTGCCAAATCATAAAAAATATGTAATTTTTTTATAAAAAAAAGCGTGTCGATAAATTCGACACGCTTTCTTTACTTTATATTAAAATGATTACCAACCTTGTTTAAAATCTAATACTTTATCTGGAATACTGCCTTGTTTATACTCTTGCATTGCTTCATCTATTATAGTAAATGCTTTTTTGAATAAATTTTCATCAATATTCAAAGGTGGCTGTATTCTCAATATATTATCTGCTACAGAAATCATAAGCAAACCTTTTTCATATGCTCTGTACAATATTTTAAACGTACCCTCTGGGTCAGCTACTTTTTGTCCATTTTGTTGTTTTACAATACCAATACCATAAGACAAACCTAATCCATTCATTGTACTAATAATATCGCCATGTTTTTGTTTTAACATAGCAAATCCTTGTTGTAATATATCGCAGTTCCTTTTTAATATATTTTGAAATTCTTCTGACTGCATATAATCAAAAGCAGCATTTCCTGCTGCACAAGCAATGGCATTTCCTCCCAATGTAAACAAATGTGCTGGAGCTTTCAAACAATCCATAATTTCTTCTCTTGCCATAAAAGCACCTAATGTCAAACTTGCTCCAACAAATTTACCCATAATAATGCCATCTGGTACAATATCATAATGTTCTATGCCAAAAAATTTTCCTGTTCTATAAAACGCCTGCTGCACTTCTTCAGAAATAAACAAAATATCATATTTTTTACAAATATCATATAATTTTTTTATAAATATCGTGTGTGCTGGCATCATTCCACCATCTCCCTGCAAGGGCTCAACAATCACTGCTGCTACTTCTTCTGGTGGCAAATATGTTGCAAAAGCTCTTTCCATTTCTTTTAAACATTCTCTTTCACATTCTTCATCATCTACATCAGAACTAAAAAATGGAAAATGATAAATTTCTGGTAAAAAAGGTCCCATTTTAGCGTGCATACGTGGCGTGCAAGCTGTTAAAGAAGAAGAACCATAGGTATTACCATGATAACCATTTAAAAATGTAATGATTTTAGTACGTCCTGTATATGCTCTTGCAAATTTTACAGCAGCATCATTTGCATCAGAACCACAGTTGCTAAACAATACTTTTGCTCTTACTTCTCCTGGATAAATAGAAGTAAGTTTTTCTGCATATTCAATCATAGTAGCACTATAAGTATATGCTACAGTATATTGCGTACATTTTTTTAATTGTTGTTGTATTGCTTCTGTAATTTTATCATTACTGCTCCCCAAATTTAAAGATGATGCACTACTCAGAAAATCAATATATTCATTTCCATCTTCATCATAAATCATAGCATCTTTTGCACTTTCTACTACTAATGGAAAATAAGAAAGATGTTGTGTAGGTGCTACTACTTTTTTATCTCTTTCTACCCATTGCATACATTTTTGTGCTTTCATTTGTATTCACTCCTTATAAATAAATATACACTTACTCTTTTTTTATATTCGTTTATTCTAGCACTATTTTTTTATTTTGGCAATAAAAAGCTATTTTTTGTCAAAAAAATACTATTTCTGTCTATAAAATCAACTGTATATTGTATTAAAATGCAATAGAAAAAGACAAGAATAAAATATTCTTGTCTGACATTTTTAATCCATATTATTTTTTAACCTGCACTGCCTAATACACAAGTATTGTCAAATGTAAACATTAACAAATCATGATTTAATGTATTTTCTAAAAAGCTGTTTTCAATGCTGTCTAATGCGAGTGTTGCTTGGTCTAATGTTAATTTTGTAATATTTCCTACTTTGAAATTTACTTCTGCCTTTTCCAAATCTGATTTTGCTTTTTCTAAATCCGTTTGTAAATTTTTGCGTGCAGACTCCAGCTGTTGTAATTGTATATAAGCCTCTCTAATACTTTTTTCTTTGTCTTCTTTTGCATTTTTATAATCTCTTGCTGCATTTGTTGCTTCTAATTCTGTTGTTCTATATTGAGAGCCTGTTGTACCAAGTGAAATTGTTTTTGCAGCAAATTCTGCATTTTCTACTCCTATCTGTTGCATTTGCAAAGATTGGTCTGTAGAGAGTTTTCTATTGATATACATTTCTAAGCTCATAGTCATTTCAAGAGGTGTATATTCCACTTCATTTACAATTTCATATCTATCTTCTGGATTTGTACCAATCAAGTCATTTAATGCAATATAAGCATTATCTATGTTCATTTGTAATTGTTTTATCTGCTCAGCCATTTGTTGTGTCTGTCTGTTTAAATCTTCTAAATCCTTGTTACTCATTACACCAACCTGATTTTTAACATTTGCTTGAGCAAGAAGTTGTTTTTGCAAATTATAATTTTTTTGGAGTAAATCCAATTTACTTTGATTTAACAATATTGTAGTAAAAGAATTTTTAACTGCTGCTTGTATACCTATTTTAGTAACATCTTCTGTAATTTTAGAAATACGATAACTTGCGTCTAATGAATAAATATTACTCAAATAAGCCAATCTTTGAGCACTTACCACAACTAACTGTGTACTATCACCAGGACGCACACCACCATCAAACAAATCCTCTTTATTATCCAATGTTACATCAATCTGGTCAGCAATTTTTTTCAATGACGAGTCATTTTTAACTGCCATATCCACAGCCGTCTGATAATCCAATGATTGAATATCAAGTGTAGTATCTTTTTTTTCTGCTGCAAACACCATACTGCTCATTAAAACGCTAACGCAAAGCACAGTAGAAATAATTTTTGAAACAGACAAAAAACCTTTTTTCATTTTTCATCACACCTCATTTTTTAAAATCAAATCGTATATCATCAATAGTATCACCAGAGCCATCATTTACTCTTACTTGGAACTCCAGCGAACCACTTGTATAATCATACTCCACGCCATCAAACAATATATAGCCTTCTTTTTCTTTATCTTCTCTTATACTTTCGTTCCAAGCGTCGTCCCATCTACCGCCAGCGAGAGAAACATCAAATTCCTTATCATCTAACGTCAATTTAGCTTCATAAGGCATAATACTAATTTTATCTACATCAGTATTTTCTACTTTCAAATATGTTCTAGTTCTTCTCATACCAGCATTTTCCTTATCGTCCATCATAACCGTTTTAAGAGTAATCTCGTAGCCATCTTTATACACCGTTACAGGCAATTTATTATACACGACATAATCTGGGTCATCACTTTTATCGACATAAACGACTTTTTCGACTTCTTTTTCGACAACGGTTTCAATAACCTCAGGTTCAGGGGACACAACAGCAACTCTTTTCATAACGGGGTCAAAAGAGACCTGACATTCCAGAGCCTCAGCGGCAAATCTCAATGGCACATAAATATAGCCATTATAATTCAGCACGGGCTGATTAGAGGGGGAAGCGACAACATTACCATCTACATCAAACATCACATCAGCCATAATTTGAGCTTGAACAGTTTTGTACACGCTAGCGAAAACGGGACTAACCCCCATCACCATAGCGCCAGCGGCAAAACCTAATAAACCAACTTTCCAACTTTTCATAATAATCCTCCTTTCCTACTCATTATACGATATTTCCGCAATATAGTCTTCATAAAATTTCAAAAAATACCTGTAAAATTCTGTAAAATCAATGTTCTAAAAAAGGAAAACGAAGTTTTCCATAAAAGTTTTGCCTCGCTTTTTCAAAAGCAAGTAGGTTGTAGGGCAACGCCCTACGGTTTTCTATACTTCAAGCGTGTTTTTGAGGGGGTTTAGGGGGAACTTTTCACAAGTGAAAAAAGTTCCCCCTTCCTTCACCAGCCCATCTTTTCTAAAAAACAAAGGTGGTGACTATGTCACCACCCTCATTTATTTACATTTTATAAACCAACTATTAACTATCAAATTAGTTTAATCTAGCTGTTTGTGTTGTAGCGTCCCAAGAAATCTGGCTTTCAGACAATCCTAAAGCGTATCCCAAATCTCTAAGAGGTAAGAACACACGACCGTCTCTAATTTCTGGAGCTGCATTCAATGCTGTAGATACACCATTCATGTTAAGCACTTTGCTTCCAACTGTCATAGAGAATACTCTTTGACCAAAACCGATTGTACATGTCTTTGTAGCATCGTCCCATCTAACTGCTGCGATGTTGTTCAAAGATTCTGTTACGGCTCTAACTGGTAACATTGTGTAACCATCATTGTTGATGTATGCTGGAGGGCAAGCGCCGCCTTCCATTTCGCTCAATTTGATTTCTCTAGTACCTGCTGTGATTACATCAGAACCAACTGGTACTACGATACTTGTTGTAAATGTAGCATCGTCTTTGTCACGACCTGCTGTTACAACTTTTACGAAATCATTCATAACTGTTACTTTTCTTGTTTCGAAGCTGTTAGCTAAGTCATCACCATCATCATGGTAGTTGTTCATGAAGAATTCGTTGTCTTCGTCACCGAATACTTTCAATTTGTAATCACCAGCTGCCAAGCTTCTGTTCATGTACAGGCTCAAACCAGAGATTTTGATTTCTGCTGGAGTTTTGGAGCTTCTGCTATCAACTTTTACAAACAATACGCCGTTTTTGTCGTCGCCGCTGTCTTCTGTATCAACATAATCTCCGCCCAATTTAGCAAGTTTCATATCGCCATTAACAACTTCAGCTTTAGCGCCGCCTTCAAAGCTCATTCTTTCGCCTTCAAGTCTGATTACGTCATCTTTAGCCCATAATCCTGCTTCTGGCTCAACCAATGTAATGTCAGCTACATCTGTGTTTCTGTAGTCGATTTTCAATTCATTTACTGTTGTTCTAACTTCGATAGGAGCTTTTACTGTAGCGATTGTAGCACTTACGCTCTGGTTAGCTACTGCTGGGCCACTCAATGTCATTACAACATCGCCTGTGAAGTCAGCTTCTGCGGATACGTGTACGCTGAATTCGAATTTTCTCTTTCTGTCTTTGTTGCTTCCGCTGCTTTCGAATATACCTTCTGGAAGGTCTTTGCTTGTGATTGTGATTTTGCCACCATCAGCATCAACTGTGAAAGCATCTTTAACTTGGTTCAATGTACCTTGGAAGTTGTATGCTTTGAAATCTTCTGTAATATCGTCAATGCTTGAGATTTTTTGTTCAGCATCGCCATTATCCATAACGAATTCAACACCATCAGGTAATGTCAATTCCATTTTTCTATTGTCAATGAAAGAGTTAGCTACTGTTTCTTCGATAACTACTTTCAATGTTTGGTTGTCATATTTGCTGCTTGCTTTTGTACCTGCGTAGATAACTGGAAGTTCTTTGTCTTCAGCTGTCATTTTTACGCCGTAATCTTCATAAGTACCGATTGTTACTGTTTGTTTGCTTGTTCCGCCACCGCTTACTGTGATTGTAGCTTCATCACCAAAGTCAGCACCGTCTTCAACGATTAACAAACCTGTAATTCTGTATTGAACAGCTTGTGTAGACTGTGTGCCACCTAATTGGATATAGATTTCATCACTGTCATCGCCTTTTGTGAATTTATCTTCACATTTAGGGTCTGTGTATACACTTTCTGTTAAATCTTGGTCTAAATTGTTACCTGTAATTCTCTTAATGGAGAAGTTGTCACCTCTCTTTAATTTGAAGTCGCCGTTTACTCTCAATGATACAAGTCCGTCGTCTTCTAATGTACCAGGAACTAATTCTTCAATGTAGATGTTCTTTACTTCATCGCCATCATAGAAGCTTTGTGTTTTTTCGATTGTCAAGTTTGTATCTCCGTCAGCAGTTTTAGCAAATGTTTTGCCTTCGCTTGTAAACTCAGAGTTCAATGAGTCAATAGATACGCTTGCAACACCGCCTGTTGTTCTTACGAACAAAGGAATTCTGATTACGTCACCGTCTTTGAATTTGTAACCATCTGTTGTTACGATAATTCTGGAGTCGGATTTTTTGTCAATAGTAATGTCTAATGCTCCATTGCTGCCTTCTACTTCATCATATGCGTCAGCTACTGCTGTTGTAAATCCAACTGCTTCGATACCTAAATCTTTAAATGTTGTTGTAGGTACTGTTGAAGGTTTTATATCATAGCTACCTGTATTGTCACAAAGTTTTACAGCTTTATCAATCTTTTCAAGATCTTGAATACCTTGAGCACCTGCTTTGCTAACTACTTTAGCACCTGCTTCATTTCTTTCTTTCAATGCTGTTTCAAATGCTGTTTTCTTAGCTGATACATCTCCTGTTGCACCAATTATAGCTTGTGCAGCATCAATTTTAGCTTGTGCAGCATCAACTTTTTTCTGTGCTGCTGCTACAGCATCTGCAGCTTTTTGTTTTCTAGCCATTGCAGAAGCAACAGTTTCAAATTTGTTAGCAGTATCATCAAATATAAGTCCTGCAGCTTTTGCAGCTTCTTTTGCTTCAGTTACTTTGTCTGTAACATCTCCACTGTTTTCAAAGCGATCCCATTCAGCTTTTGCTGTTACATAAGCATCATTTAATTCTACTTTGTTACCCAATTCTGCTATAGCAGTTTTTACCTCATCTACAGTAGGTAAAGCATTATCGCCTTCTATAACTACCGCATCACCTTTAGAATATGCAGGAGTGTCAGCTGTATCATCTTCAGCATAAATATAATAATCTAATGTAACTGTAAAAGAAGAGCTATCTTTCGTTCCTTTATATCTACCTTTAGAAAAATCTGCTGCAGTTGTACTATCTGGATTTCCTGCAGTAGGTTCACTTACTGAGCCTGCTGCTTCACTTGCAGAAACAGCCTCATTATAATCATTTAATAATTTAGTAAGATTTGCTTCATCAAAATCTTTTACACTATCATTTACTTTTTCTGCTGCTGCTAATTCTTTTTCTGCTGCTGCTAATTCTGTTTTTGCTGCACCTAAAGAAGATACTGCTGCTGAATTGTCAGCATTGCTGTTAGCTGCGTCCAATGCTTTAGCATAATCTACAGCTGCATCATATAATGCTTGTGCTTTTGTTTGATATGCTCTTTCTAATGTACCAATGTCTTCTGTGATTGTTCCAGGAGTAGATGAGCTGTCGTCTTTAGAAGCTCCGCCTTCTGGTATAAATTCTACATATTTTTTCATTACGTCAGCGTCTTCAACATATAATTTGTCTCCGTCGTCGCCGTCCATTTCTAACCATTCAGCATTTTCAAGTGCTAATTCGAATGTTTGTTTTGTGTCAACGAAGTCGTTGCTTGCTTCCAATATGATGTATGGTACGTCTCTGTATTCGCTACCTGCATCTTCTTTTGGTTTGAACTCTGTGTTTGCTGTTACTCTGATATTTGAGTGAGATGTTGTCAAATCACTGCTTGCAAATGCTGTTGCAGGTATCATGCTCAATGCCATGCTTGCTGCTAACGCAAATGATATAAACTTTTTCATTTTCTAATTTCCTCCTTTAATTATAAAACCATAATAGTTGTCTTTTTTGTGTGTAGAGTATTTTTATTGCTTTAGGCTTTTTATTACCCAAGCCCTCACCAAAGGGCACCCCCTTGATACAAGTTGAATTATATCATCGCTTTTTTTCTAAGTCAATAATTCTCCTTCAAGTGTAACAGTACTGTAATATTTTCACCCTCATCTCAACGCTATCTGGCGTTCCTCAGCTTACAGTCTGTTCTTTTTGGGCTTCTCTCCCTTTGCTGAACACATTATAACTTATCCTTTTTTTTTACGCAACCCCTTTGCCTATCTTGTAACATAACTGTAAACTCTCCTCAATATTCCCGTAACTTTTCCCCCTCTCCACACCCCTTCCTACATTATTAATGCCTTAACTTTTTGCTTCCCATTTGTAAAAAAACTTCCGTTTGCAAAAAATAAAGTTTTTGGTCAAGCTTTTTTCAAAAAGCTTGTAGGTCTGTGCAACGCCCACGATTTTCTCCTTAAAGTTTCGCTCAAGCCTTTTCAAATTATTGTAGCTTTGGTTAGTGTCCATGACCTCTCCCCTTCTCCACTAAACCCATATCACCATCGGAAAAACGAAGTTTTTCCCTCAAAGTTTTGCCTCGCTTTTTCAAAAGCGAGTAGGGTTTTAGGGGTGCTGAATGTCCAGCGGACATTCGCTCAGCACCGACCGAAGCGAAGCTGAGACAGCGAGCAAAGCGAAGCACTGGGCGAACTTTTCACAAGTGAAAAAAGTTCTCCCTTTTTTCCTTCCTTATAAAAATAAAATAAAAAAGCACTCGCCCCTTCAGCAAATGCTTTACAAATCACATTCTATTGTGTTATAATCTAATTACAAAAGGGACGCAGTCACCACGATGTGGTCGCCCTTAGTTTGGATAAAAAAGACTACCCCAGCTTTGTCGGGCTATGATGGGTAGTTTTTTTACTTCTTTTTCATCAAAAAAGCACTTGCCCCTTTGACAAGTGCTTTACAAATCACATATTTTTATGTTATAATCTATTTATAAAAGAGGAGCAGTCACCACCAGGTGGTCGCCCTGCTTAGGGAATAAAAAACTACCCCAGCTTTGCGAGGGCTATGATGGGTAGTTTTTTATTACTTCTTCTTCGTCAGAAGAACGATGAGAGAAAGTAACTGTACGATAAACGTACTGAAAGTCAACATTAAATATATTGCTTCAAATGTTGTCATTCGCACCGCCCCCTTTCCTCTTTTATGTAGTAAATAAATTATAAAACATACTAAGAGGGCGACCACCCGTCATGACTGCTGTACCTACTATATCACATTTTTCCCCTTTTTTCAACAAAAACTCATATTATTTCCTTTTGCTTTCTTTTTTTCCAAAAAAACCTATTTTATAAATTTGTATAAATTTTGCAGTTTTACAAATACTATTGTCAAAAAATATAATACAAAAAGCGGTGATTTTCTGCCGCTATGAAATAGGAGGAAATTATCATGAAAGCAACTGGTATAGTTAGAAGAATTGACGACTTGGGTAGAGTTGTTATTCCTAAAGAAATTAGAAGAACATTGAGAATACGTGAGGGCGACCCTTTAGAAATATTTACTGATAGAGAAGGCGAAATTATATTAAAAAAATATTCCCCTATAGGAGAATTAGGTGCTTTTGCCCGAGAATATGCTGAGTCTTTAGCTCAAACCGCTGGCCATCTTACCTGCATTGTTGACAAAGACCAAATCATTGCAGTTTCTGGTGGCAGCAAAAAAGAATTTTTTGAAAAACACATCAGCGGAGAATTGGAACAATGTATCAATCAAAGAACTACTGTTATCGCAGATAGAAAAGAAAACACTTTTGTTCCTATGCTAGAAGACAACGAAACTGATAATTACAATTATCAACTCATTACCCCTATTATTTCTGAAGGTGATGCTATGGGTGCTGTTATATTTCTTTCTCAAGACAAAAAAATGGGTGAATTAGAAGGTAAATTAGCACAATCTGCCGCTGGTTTTTTAGGCAAACAAATGGAACAATAATACTATATATTTTAAGAGCCATTCGTGGCTCTTTTATTTGTATAGTAAAACCATACAAAAATATTTTTTGTGCTATGTTTTCTTTGACATAACTTGACACATATCTTATAATACACCTATACAACACTTTTTTACATTGTTGTTTTCTATGTATTAACCTATCTCTACAAAAGTATATTTAAAAAGGAGTGTATCATTAATGAAGCATTTTGACAGTAACGTAGAGTATATCAAATATCTTGTAAACAAAGAAATTGCATCTCGTTTCTTTCAGGGTACTCTCACAGAACAGGAAGATTCTTACCAAGAAATTGCAAAATCAATTATCCCTGGCCCAAAAGCACAATTTCGCTGTTGTATTTACAAAGAACGTCACATTATAGAGGACCGTGTTGGTCTTGTTTTAAAACCTACCAAACATGACAGAGTAATCAATGTTTTAGACTCAGCCTGCGACGAGTGTCCTATTGACCGCTTTGTTGTTACAGAAGCGTGTCGTGGTTGTATCAGCCACAAATGTCAAGAAGTTTGTCCAAAGCACGCCATTACAATCGTTAATCATCGTTCTTACATCAATCAAGAAATTTGTATTGAATGTGGCAGATGTAAAGAAGTTTGTCCTTTCAATGCTATCAGTGAAGTAAAACGTCCTTGTGTTCGTGCTTGCCCTGTAAAAGCTGTTTCTATGGACGATAACCGTAAATCTAAAATTGACCACAACAAATGTGTTTCTTGCGGTTCTTGTGTTTATCAATGTCCTTTCGGTGCTATTGTTGATAAAACATACATAAAAGAAGTTCTTAGTCTTATCAAAGAGTCTTGGAACAACACAAATTACAAAGTATTTGCTGTGATAGCACCTGCTATTGCCAGCCAATTCCCTGAACACAAACTTGGTCAAGTTTTTACTGCAATTAAAAATTTAGGTTTTTACGATATTGCAGAAGCATCACTTGGTGCTGATATGGTTTCTCTTTATGAAGCAAAAGAGTTTGCAGAAACAGTAGAAGAAAAAGGTTGGAAAACTTCTTCTTGTTGTCCTGCCTTTGTTGATTTTGTAAAAAGACATTATCCACAATTAATGTCTCATGTATCCACTGCGGTTTCTCCTATGGTTGCTGTTTCCAGAATGATTAAATATCAGCACCCAGATGCAAAAATCGTATTTATAGGACCTTGTACTGCTAAAAAAGTAGAAATTAAACAAAATGACATAAAAGATGCTATTGATATTGTAATGACATTTGAAGAATTACAATCTGTATTAGATGCTAAAAACATCAACATTTCTGAGTTAGAAGAAATGCCTCTTGAAAACACACAATATTGTACTTCTTCTTATTATGGCAGAGTATTTGGCAGAACTGGTGGTGTAACAGAAGGCGTTATGCAAGCAAAAGAAGTACAAAATATTGATGTAGAAATAAAACCTGTTCGTTGTAACGGTTTAGATGAATGTGCAAAAGCATTGCGTCTTGCTGCTGCTGGCAAATTAAACGGCAACTTTATTGAAGGTATGGCTTGCAAAAACGGCTGTACTGGTGGTGCAGCTTCCATGTGTCATGCTGTAAAAGGTATTAACGATGTTACACAATATGGAAAATCTGCTACTTCTGCCAATAGCTTAGAAGCATTAAATGGTTTTGACCTTTCTCTTATTAATATGGAAAGAGATTACGACAACGCATAATAATAGAAAATCTGTTCACTTCAGCATAATGAAAAACAGTAATAACTTTTATGAAGGAACTACAACAGTTCCTTCCTTTTTTATCATACAAATTTTATAAATGAAAGGAGTAGCTGCTTTATAAAATCATTTTATTTTTTAACACTACGAGCAGCAACACTATTATGAAAAACAAATTAAAACCTATTTTTAGTATTTTACTTTTGATTACTTTACTTTTTAATATGGTAGCTTGTTCTGATAATTCTAGCACAGCAGCAGAACAGCCAGATGTCATTGAAAATGCAGACAAAACGCCCGTTTCTGTTGCTGTTTTAAAAGGGCCTACAGGAATTGGTGCAATACAATTATTAGATGCTACAGATTTATCAAACGACTATACATTTGAAATTTCTTCTGCACCAGACGAAGTAATGGCAGAACTTATAAATGGAGGAGTAGACATTGCAGCACTTCCTACAAATGTCGCTGCTGCCGTTTACAACAAATCAGAACATGAAATTTCTATTGCTGCCATAAACACATTAGGTGTATTACATATTTTAGAACGTGGTGACACTATACAATCTATATCTGATTTAGAAGGCAAAACAATTTATGCTACAGGGCAAGGCTCCACTCCTGAGTATGTTTTGAATTACATTTTACAAAAAAACAATATTGAAAATGTAACAGTAGAATATATGACAGAACACGCAGAACTTGCTGCTGCTTTATTAGCAGGAGATGTTAATATTGCTCTTTTACCAGAACCTAATGTCACAGCCGTTTTACTCAAAGACAACACAATACGTCAAGCACTTGATTTAACACAAGAATGGGATAATACACAAAAATTAAATTCTTTACAACAATCACAGCTTGCTATGGGCTGTATTGTAGCAAGAAAGGAATTTATTGAAAACAACAAACAAGCATTCGAAAATTTTTTAAAAGAATATGAAAACTCTGTAAATTATGTCAATGCAAATGTAACAGAAGCTGCTGCATTAGTACAACAATACGGCATTATGGACAATGCTGCCGCCGCTGAAAAGGCAATACCAAACTGCAACATTGTTTTTATTTCTGGCGAAGAAATGAAAAATGCTTTACAAGGTTTTTATCAAGTTCTATTTGATGCAAATCCAAAATCTATAGGAGGCGTATTGCCTGATGAAGATTTTTATTACACAGAATAAAAAGCTGATTTCTAAAACGGCCATACTATTTGTATGGCTGTTGTTTTGGCAATTTTTATTTATGATAGTAAACAAACAAATATTAATTGCTTCTCCTATCAGTGTTATAAAAACCTTTTTTTCACTTTGCTCAGAATATTCTTTTTGGTATACTATATTTTATTCTATTATTCGTATATTGATGGGTTATTTATTTTCTGTATTTTTAGGTATTTTATTCGCTATATTTTGCCATCGCAGTAAAATATTATATGACTTTTTTTCTCCTGCGATACACACAATGAAAGCAACCCCTGTTGCTTCTTTTAGCATATTAGTACTTTTATGGGTAAAAACAGATTTTGTTCCTATTGTAATATCATTTTTAATGGTATTTCCTTTAATATGGACAAACATCAGCATAGGCATAGAGCAGACACAAAAACAATATTTGGAAATGGCAAAAGTATATGGCTTTTCTTACTTCAAAACTTGTCGTTATATATATATTCCTTCTGTACTTCCTTATTTTATATCTGCTTGTCATGCAGGCATAGGTATGGCTTGGAAAGCTGGCATTGCAGCAGAAGTAATATGTACTCCAAATGCTTCTATAGGCAAAAAAATTTATGAAACAAAAATTTATTTAGAAACATCGGAATTATTTGTATGGACAATTTGTGCTATACTATTTAGTATACTATTAGAAAAATGTTTTTTACAATTACTTCATTATATTAGTAGAAAGATGGGTATTTTATATGAAAACAAAAACAATGCTACAATTTGATAATGTAACATTTTGTTATGACAAAACAATATTACAACAATTTTGCTGTTATATTGACAAACAAGGAATTTATTGTATATTAGGCAAAAGCGGTTGTGGCAAAACAACATTTTTTAAATTAATAAGTGGTTTATTACTTCCTCAAAAAGGTTCTATTTATCACAATGCTTCCAAAATTTCATTTCTTTTTCAAGAAAATAGATTACTGCCTTGGTTTACTGTTTTAGACAATATGACAGTTGTCAACAATGATAAAGAATACTGCATTTCTATATTAGAACAATTAGATTTATTTGGTATAGAAAATAAATTACCTTCAGAATTAAGCGGCGGTATGCAAAGGCGTGTAGCTTTAGCAAAAGCAATTGCTTATGATGGAGATATATTTCTTTTAGATGAACCTTTTGTAGGCATTGATTTAGAAAGAAAAAAACAAATTATACCATTTTTACAAAAAAAATTATTTCACAAAATTTGTTTTGTTATTACACATAATATAGAAGAAGCAACTGCTCTTTCTTCTCATTTATTTTTATTTCAAAAACATACCCTAAAGGCAGTTACTTCAAATGATTTTGTCGAATTCATACATTGAAAACACCTTGCTTTTTACAATACAACAGCTATAATGAAATCATAATACACAGTTCATTTACAGTCAGTCCTACATATTTATTTAGGACTTATTTCTAATGCAAAAAGGAGATATTTTATGAATTTACTACCATTTTTTAATAAAAACAGAGGTGATAAAAATATGATAGTGATTGCAGGTCTAGGAAATCCAGGAAAAGAATATGATAAAACAAAACATAATGTAGGTTTTTGGGTCATTGACCAGCTTGCAAAACAATATAATATTGATGTAACAAAATTTAAACACAAGGCACTGATAGGAGATGGCACAATATTAGGCAAAAAAGTGCTTCTTGTAAAACCCCAAACATATATGAATTTAAGCGGAGAAAGTATTAGAGAAATATTGAAATTTTATAAAATACCATTAGAACAATTTTATGTAATATATGATGATACTAGTTTGCCTCTCAGCACAGTACGTATTAGAGAAAAAGGAAGTGCAGGAGGGCACAATGGTATTAAAAATATTATAGCCCATTTAGGTACAGAAGATTTTGTTCGTATCAAAGTAGGTATCGGCGAAAAGCCAAATGGCTGGGATTTAGCAGATTATGTGCTTGCCAAATTTTCAAAAGACGATGAGCCTCTTATACTCAGCGGTGTAGACAAAGCCTGTCATGCCATAGAAATCATATTAACAAAGGACATAAAAGAGGCTATGAACCAAACAAATCAAAAACTAAAAAAAGAAAATAAAAAATCAAAACCTTCTCATCAAAACGAGGTGATTTCTTGAATACTCTTTTTCAGCCTTTATTGGAATTACAGCAATATCAAAAAATGTTACAGAACATTGCACAAAACAATACGCCAATATTAGCTTCTGGCATTATTGATATACAACTAACACATATGATAGCAGCAATTTGTCATCATACAAATCGTCCTGCTATTATACTAACATACAGTGAATTAAAAGCACGTGAAATTTACGAAAACTTTTGTTTTTTTCACAAAGATACTTGTTTTTATCCAGCAAAAGATTTACTTTTTTATAGTGCTGATGTACGCAGTCAAGCTATCACCTGTCAGCGTTTTTCTGTAATACATCGTTATATTAATGGAGAAAAACCTATACTTGTACTTTCTATAGAAGCACTCCTTGACAAAATGCCTCCAAAAGAGATTTTTTCTTCTTTTATATTGCAGCTAAAAGAAGGAGATGTTATTGATACAAAAGAATTGTTACAAAAACTCATACAGATGGGATATGAGCGTACAGAATTAGTAGAAGCAGCAGGACAATTTGCTATAAGAGGGGGCATTATAGATATTTATTCTCCCACAGCAGAACAAACATTTCGTATTGAGCTTTGGGACAATGAAATAGACTCTATTCGTCTTGTAAATACAAATACACAGCGTTCTACTGAAAAAATAAACAATATTTCTATTTTTCCTATGAGAGAATTAGTATATAATAAAAAAACTGCTTCTACCGCCATAGAAAAAATCGAAAAGGAATATCAAATAACATTACAACAATTTGAAAAAGAAGAACTTTATGACTATGCTCAACGTTTAAAAGAAACAACATTACCTGTATTAGAAGCATTAAAATTAGGACAAAATCACAGCAACATAAACAACTATATGCCTTATTTTTATGAAAATACAGTGTCTCTTTTAAGTTATATTTCAAAAGATACCCTTTTATTTTTTGATGAACCAGACAAAATACAGCAGCATATTAATACCATTTTTGAAGAATATGGCGAAAGTATGAAACAGCGTATCGAAAAAGGATACATACTCCCTACACAGAGTAATCTTCTTTTTGATTACACTCATATTTTAAAAGAGGCTTGTTCTTTTTCTCAAATTCTTTTTACTACAATATCTCAAAAGGCTTCTTGTTTTACTGTAAAAGATACTTTTTTCTTTTCTGTAAAATCTGCTCCTGCTTTTCAAAAAAGAATGGATTTGTTTTGCAATGAAATTGATATGCTAAAAAAATTAAATTATCGTATTGTAATACTGGCTGGAGGTCGTACGCATTGTGAAAGAGTAGTAAAAGAATTAGCAGAAAGAAATATTACTTCTTTTTATAGTGAAACATTCGAAAAAACAATACCTAATGGTGCCATTATGGTGGCATCTGGTAAATTAAATCAAAGTTTTTATTATCAAGATATTTCTTTTGCTATTTTTTCTGACAAAGAATTTTATGGAGAAACAAATCGTAAAAAAAGACGTACTAAAACCAAAAAGGGAACGCCTATAGAAAGTTTTACTGATTTAAAAGCAGGCGACTATGTTGTACACGACAATCATGGTATAGGTGTTTTTCAAGGTCTGGAAAAAATTACTATTGATGGTATTAACAAAGATTATATGAAAATATCTTATGCCAATGGCGGAAATCTGTTTGTTCCTGTAAATCAAATGAATTTAATACAAAAATACATCGGCAGTCACGGCGTTGCTCCAAAGCTAAACAAACTAGGCGGACAAGAGTGGAAAAAAGCAAAAACAAAAGCTCGTTCTGCTATCAAAATATTAGCACAAGATTTAGTAGCACTTTATGCCAAAAGAGCAAATACAAAAGGTTTTTTATATTCCAAAGATACTTTATGGCAAAAAGAATTTGAAGAAGGCTTTTCTTTTGAAGAAACAGAAGACCAATTATATGCTATAGAAGACATCAAAAGAGATATGGAAAGTGGCAAAGTAATGGATAGATTGATATGTGGTGACGTTGGTTATGGCAAAACTGAAGTTGCCATCAGAGCAGCTTTTAAAACGGTACAAGACAGCAAACAAGTCGCTTATTTAGTGCCTACCACAATACTTGCTCAGCAACATTATAACACTTTTTTACAAAGAATGTCTGGTTATCCTATTAAAATTGGATTGCTTTCTCGTTTTCGTACTCCAAAACAGCAAAAAGAAACACTGGAGGGTTTAAAAAATGGTATTATAGATATTGTAATAGGTACACATCGTATTTTATCAAAAGATGTTGTTTTTAAAGATTTAGGACTTGTTATTGTAGACGAGGAACAACGTTTTGGTGTTGGACATAAAGAAAAATTAAAGTCGCTTCGTGAAAATGTAAATGTACTTACACTCACAGCAACACCTATTCCTCGTACACTTCATATGAGCCTTTCGGGTATTCGTGATATGAGTATATTAGAGGAACCTCCTCAAGAACGTTATCCCATACAGACTTATGTTTTAGAAAGCAATCCTGCTTTTGTGAGGGAAGCAATTCATAGAGAATTAGCAAGAGGAGGACAGGTATATTATTTATTCAATCGTGTACAAAATATTGCAGAAGAAACACTTCATTTACAAAAATTAGTTCCTGAAGCAAAAATCAGCTACGCTCATGGTCAAATGACAGAAAGAGAATTGGAAAATATTATGTCTGATTTTATAGAAGGAGAAATTGATGTTCTCGTTTGTACTACCATTATTGAAACAGGATTGGACATTTCAAATACAAATACTATTATCATACAAGACGCTGACCGTATGGGACTTTCTCAACTTTATCAATTAAGAGGACGTGTTGGTCGTTCCAACAGAATGGCATATGCCTATTTAATGTATCATAAAGATAAAGTATTACAAGAAACTGCAGAAAAAAGATTACAAACAATACGTGAATTTACAGAGTTTGGTTCTGGCTTTAAAATTGCTATGAGGGATTTAGAAATCAGAGGTGCTGGTAATCTTTTAGGAGCAGAACAACACGGACATATGGAAGCAATAGGCTATGATATGTATTGTCGTCTTTTGGAAGAAGAAATTCAAAATATGAAAGGAGAACCTAAACAAGAATATTTTGAAACTGCTATCGACTTAAATATTAATGCTTATATTCCTGATTTTTATATCAAAAATCAAGAACAACGTATGGAAATGTACAAAAAAATCGCTGCTGTTTCAAATCAGAATGATTATTACAATATACAAGAAGAACTGGAAGACCGTTTTGGAAATTTACCTAAAAGCGTTCAAACCCTTTTAGATGTGGTACTTTTAAAAGCAGACGCACATTATTTAGATATATTATCTATTGTACAAAAATCAAACAGCATATTATTACAATTAAAACCAGAAGCAAATATCAATCCAGAAAATATTACTACACTAATTACAAACGGAAAAGGAAAATATCTTTTTACTGCAGGTGCTTCTCCTTATATTACTATGAAAATTACACCAAAAGAAAAAGAAAGTATCATACTAGACAATATTAAAATATTATTACAAGCATTGAAATGCTAGGATTTTTTATTTTTCTAGTGTATAATGAAAAATATACAGTAGAAATAGAATGTTATCAAAACTTCTGTTTTTCAGGTATGTATAAGCAATATTTATGACTATTAAAACAATATATTATATTTGATGAAGCAGGTGTATACATGAAAAAATTAAAATCAATACTCGCCATGCTTCTTTGTTTCTCACTGTTTGCAACGGCAGGCTGTACAGAGCAAATTGACAACGAAAATATTATTGCAACAGTAGATGGCAAGGCGATTTCTAAATCAGAATATATGTTATATTTATATGAAGCAACAAGAGATTTTAATGAAATTGGTGGTAATGATATATGGGAAACAGATTTTGACGGACAATCTGCTGAAAATGTAGTAAAAGAAAGAGCATTTACTACAATGCTCCACGTCAAAGTGACAGCAGACAAAGCAAACAAATATAAAGTTTCTCTCTCTGATGAAGACAAAACTGCGGCAAAAGAAAGAGGAGATACAGAACTTGCTTCTATGACAGAACAGCAAAAAGAGATTATTTCAATTTCTCAGCAAGACATTTATCGCATTATGGAAGATGCTTCACTTTACAGAAAAGTGATAGAAGCAGTTACAAAAGATTATCAGCTTTCTGAAGCAGATTTTAATGCTTATTTTGAACAAAACAAAGAAGCACAAAGAACAGCCTACACACAATATACTATAAACACAATATTGATACCAGACCATCAAACAGCACAAGAAATATCACAACGTTTAAAACAAGGTGAAGAGTTCCAAGCAGTATATCAACAATATGAAACGAACTCTCAAAATGAAGAATTTGTTGGAACTACACAATCATATAAAAATAGATTAGATGCTACTTTTAATATAGATTTTAATTTTGAACAAGGGCAAATTACTGACCCTATATCTACAGAAGATGGGTATTTTATTATTTATATTGACCAAAAATCTGTTCCAGACGATGCTCAATTAAAAGAACTGATAAAATCAGAATATATATCTTCTATGAAGCAGCAAGTATTTACAGATGAACTTAATCAGTGGCTTGCAGATACTGAAATTGAAAGAAATGATAGTGTATGGAATACCATTGAAATGATACCCTAAAAAGAGGTGATAGTTATGAGGCTTTGCATTGTATTTACTGAAATAGTTGAGTTGTAACTATTTCAGTAAAGGAGTGTATTTATAATGAGATTAAGTGGTACAATATTTTCTAATGTACTTCAAAAAGATACAGGTATTACAATTATTACACCAAATGATTTATCAAAACAAAAACAATATAAAGTAGCTTATGTACTTCATGGGCTTTGCGGAAATAGCAAAACTTGGTTAGATTATTCTATGTTATCTGTTTATGCTATGCAAGGAAATACTATTTTTATACTGCCTGATGCAGAAAGAAGTTTCTATTGTAATATGAAATATGGTTTTGATTATTTTGATTACATTACAGAAGAATTGCCTTTAATTTGCAAAAATATTTTTTCTATTTCTTCTCGCAGAGAAGACACCATTATATTAGGTAGTTCTATGGGCGGTTATGGAGCTTTATTGTGTGCCTTATCCAAACCAGAACAGTATGGCATTTGTGGAGCTTTTTCTTCTTGTTGTTTATTTTTAAAGCAAGGACTTTATGATATGAAACAAAATAGTATGAAATATGAGCAACAGTTCGGAAAGCAACTCATAAATGACTTTACTGCAATATTTGGAGAAACATTAGAATGGAGAGCAGAATTTGATTTAATAGAATTAGTGAAAAAAGCAAAAGTATTTCCTCAAATTTATTTAACTTGTGGCACAAACGATTTCTTTTATAAAGACCATTTGCAATTTTGTGAATACTTAAAAAATAAAAATGTGCCATATTCATTTGAACAATGGAATGCTCAACACGATTTTATTTATTTTGATGAGGCAATGAAAAAAATGATTTCAAAATATTCTTTATAAAGCTATATTACAAAAGCCTTCAATATTATTTTGAAGGCTTTTTTTATGATATTATGATGATATGCGAATTTATTTGTAAATATTTTTTACTTTAAACGAAATGATAACAAAGCTACACAAGGAGGATATTTTTATATGAAACAAAAAAATCTATTTATATTATCTGTAATTTCTATTTTTATATCATTATA
Organism: uncultured Clostridia bacterium; assembly: GCA_910586765.1. GTDB lineage: Bacteria > Bacillota > Clostridia > Lachnospirales > Anaerotignaceae > Coprocola. The sequence continues at coordinate 53,602 of CAJUJJ010000005.1, read as the reverse complement.
CGCTACCATAAATGTTTTTGCATCTCCTATTGAAGTTTATAATTTATTACCACTATTGCAACAAACAATAGAACAAAATACGCATACTATGACATTACAATTTACAGAACCATCAAGATTAGGAGATAGATATGCTTGGCTTATTACATCTGAAGCAGGTCAGCTAGCCCCTAGCCTTTGTTTATTTACTTCAGTAGCACCAAATTCAAATGTATTTGGAGAGGATACACAAATCATTCTTATACAAAAAGCTATAGATTTAGATAAAGTTTGTGAAATACTTCATTTAAACTATAAAACTCGTAGCAATCTATTAACAGTCACTGAACCTATCACAGTAAATTATTACTATCAAAGCGACATAGAAAATGCCTATCCTGTAATACTTCTTCCTCACTATGATATTTTATTAGAACAAAATCCCATCAAACAAGCAAGTAATATGGCAAAAATATATATAGAAAATCAAAAATAAACAGTATACAATTATACTACATAAAATTAGCCTGCCAAAAGCAACATTTGACAGGCTATATTTATTATTTATCTATCTTCAAATCCATTTGGGTGGTTTTTATGCCACTCCCATGCAGAAGCAATTATTTTTTCTAATGTATTATATTTTGGTTGCCAATTCAATTCATTTATTATTTTTTCAGAAGATGCAATCAACACAGAAGGGTCGCCTGCTCTTCTTGGCTCTATTTTTTCTGGAATTTCTTTTCCTGTTACTTTTCTTGTCATTTCCACTACTTCTTTTACAGAAAATCCTTTTCCATTTCCTAAATTATAGGTACGACTTTTATTTTCCTGCATTGTTTTTTCTAATGAAAGAATATGTGCATCTGCTAAATCTGTTACGTGTATATAATCTCTAATACAAGTACCATCTTCTGTTGGATAGTCATCTCCAAACACACCTATAAATTCTCTTTTTCCCAATGCTACCTGCAATATAATAGGAATTAAATGGCTTTCAGGGAAATGGTCTTCTCCTATTGTACCGCTTTTATGAGCACCTGCTGCATTAAAATAACGCAATACAGAATACTTAATACCATATGCTTCATCAAACCAGCGAAGTATTTTTTCTACACAAAGCTTAGACTCTCCATATGGATTTGTTGGCAATGTTCTGTCACTTTCCAATATAGGAATATTTTCTGGTTCTCCATATGTTGCCGCTGTAGAAGAAAATACAATATATTTTACATTATGTTCTCTCATTTTCTTCAATAAACTAAGTGTACCTCCAATATTATTTTCAAAATATTTTGCTGGCTCTGTTACGCTTTCTCCTACAAGAGAATAAGCTGCAAAATCAATTACTGCATCTATATTATGTTGTGTAAATACACTTTCCAAAAAATCGCCATCTGAAATATTTCCTACACAAAGTGCTGCTCTTTCATCTACTGCTTTTTTATGTCCTGTTTCCAAACTGTCTACTACTACAACTTCATAATTTTTATCCAATAACTCTTTTACTGTATGGCTGCCAATATAACCTGCACCACCACAAACTAAAATCTTCATGTTACATTCCTCCTCTTATTGTTTTATAATTAATTTTATTACTTCATTTACTCCATCTGAAAGATGGCTGTTTTCCATATTTTTAATAAATTTTTGTCTGTTTTCATATAGTGAACGCACTGCTTTTTCCAGAGAAACATATGTCATATCTTCTTCTTGCAGCACCATAGAAAAACCTTGTTTTTCAAAAGACTGTGCATTTAATATCTGGTCACCTCTACTTGCTTTTGCAGAAAGCGGTATCAAAAGATTTGGCTTTTTTAGTGCTAAAAATTCTGATATGGAATTGCTACCTGCCCTAGAAATAATGACATCTGCTGCTGCAAATACATGAGGTAATTCTTCAGACAAATATTCAAATTGTTTATATCCTTTTTTATTTTCTAATTTTTTATCAATATTTCCTTTTCCACAAATATGCACTAATTGAAAATCTTTTAAAAGTGTTGGTAATGCTCCTCTTAACTGTACATTGATTTTTACAGAGCCAAGACTTCCTCCCATCATCATAATAACTGGTTTTTGCTCTGTAAAGCCACACAATTCTAACCCTTTTTGTTTTTCTCCCTCAAAAAGCTCTTTTCGTATAGGTGTTCCAGTATTTACACCTTTTGTTTTTGGAATATATTGCAATGTTTCTGGAAATGTAGTGCAAACTTTTTTTGCAAAAGGCATTGCAATACGATTTGCCAATCCTGGTGTCATATCTGACTCATGCACTATAACAGGCACTTTATTGAATTTTGCTCCCAATACCACTGGTACAGCAACAAAACCTCCTTTTGAAAAAACAATATCTGGTTTTATTTTTTTTATTAATGTTGTTGCTTCTTTAATGCCAGAAATTACACGAAATATATCTGTAATATTTTTAAAAGACAAATATCTTCTCAATTTTCCTGTTGGTATACCATAATAAGTAATATTTACTTTCTCAATCAGTTTTTTTTCCATTCCTTGTTCAGAACCAATGTATACTATTTCATATCCCTCTGCTTTTAGTGCAGGAATTAACGCCAAATTTGGTGTTACATGACCTGCTGTTCCCCCACCTGTCAATACTATTTTTTTCACCCATAGCTCACTCCCATTACACTATTGTTATATGATACTGTATTATTTCTACACATATTCTTTTTTTATCATATCAAAAAAAATATAGAATATCCATATAAATTTGATATTTATTACATAAAAAATTCCATACAAAAATAACATTTTTTTATCATTTTTTATTTTCTGCTGCATATCATAGCATTAAAAACATATCGCAAAGGAGTAGTCCATATATGTATCCATATCGCTCTAACACAAATATTTATCAAAAAAATACTTCTATTAATACCAGAGAAACAACTCTTTCTGTTACAAAACAGGATTTAAAACAAGACAAACGTCTTTTAGAATTGTTAGAAATTGCACAGCAAGAAACAATGGAAGCATTATCTGCTTTTGATGCACTTATCAAAAATGAAGCATTACAACCAGATATTGAAACATTACGAAATGCTTATTTAGATGAAATAAAACATCTAAAACTATTACAAGAAATTTTATATAATATTTTTGGAAAGTCTTCCTCTACACAACAAACAGAACAACCTACTACTACAAAAACAGTTTCTCAAAATGTTGCTTCAGAAATTGAAAAAACATTACATCAAGAAATGGAACAAACAGACTTTTTCAGAGAACTACTTGTAGCCATTCCAGAAACAGATTTAAGAGATATTCTTTTTGAAATTATAACAGACAAACAAGACCATTGTATTCGTCTTTGTTTTCTTTTTTCAAAATATAAATAGTAAAAATTACTTTTCCATGTTATACTTAAAATAAAAAGTATTTTGGAAAAGGAGCGTTTTTTTATGAGTGATTGTATATTTTGTAATATTGTATCTGGTGCTTTTGGTTCTGCCACACTATACGAAAATAACGAATTTAAAGTAATATTGGATCGTTTTCCTGCAAATGAAGGGCACGTGTTAATTCTTTTAAAGCAACACGTTACTAATATTTTTGAATTAGACCCAGAAGTAGGAGGACGTTTATTTTCATTAGCCATTAGAATTGCCCAAGTAATGAAAAAAACATTAAATTTAGAATATATGAATGTAATGCAAAATAATGGCTCTGTAGCTGGACAGACAGTAGACCATTTTCATATGCACTTAATTCCTCGTTATGAAAACGATGGTATTCAAATTGCTTATAAACCTCTTGACTTAACAGATGAACAAATTGAAGCTATGCGTCAAAAAATTGCCTCTGGTATACAGTGATAATAAAAAGCCTCTCTTTATTTTTAAGGGAGCTGAACTTGTCAAAAAACCTTGAGGGCTATGTCTACGCTTCGCTTCGGTCGGCATTAGGCGAACGTCCACTGGACGTTCAATGCCCCTCAAACACCCACAAGCCTTTGAAAAGGCTTGACCCAAACTTTTAAACGAAAACTTCGCTTCTTCAAAAACATTAATTTTATAAGGAAAAACGTTAGTTTTTCCAATAAAGTTTTTTGTCCAACTTTTTTTCAAAAAAGTTGGTAGGTTTGGGCAACGCCCAAGATTTTGACTTTATTGACAGACTAAGCCTCTCTTTATTTTTAAGAGGGGCTTTTTATTATATTCCATTATTTTACATTCAATTTTCTAAAAAATGTAATACAAACTTTATACAATAATACTAAAAAATTAAAGCAATTTTTCTCAAAATAGTGTAAAATAGAAATGAGAAAGAAATACTATTTCAAATAATTTTGAATAGACACTATATTCTTTCTTTATTATATTATCACAAAGGAGTTTTTCATTATGAAGAAAAAATTATTAAATTGTATGCTATGTGCATTTGCTTTTACCTGTTGCCCTTTTACTGCATACAATAACAACATTGAAAAAGTTTTTGCAGCAGACTCTGCATTTTCTCCTATCACTTTAGAAACAACTTCTATAAAAGAAGTAACAGGTGCTACTAATATCGCTGCTTTTCGTATCAAAGATAAAAGTGGTATCGCAGTACAAGAAGATACTATTTATTCTTTAAAATTAGATAATGGTTTTATATTTCAAAACAGCCCAGAAATATTATCTTCTGGAAAATACAGAGATAAAGTTTTTTTTGAAATTGATTATCAAAATCCTTCTATTGCTTATATTACAATACAGAAAAAAACAGATACTAGTGATGGTGTAATAGAAATTCACAATTTAGACATTGCTCCAACAAGAAATTCGGAAATTAACAAAGATATTTCATTATCTTTAAGCGGAAACAATACATATGATACCATAAAAGTTGGTATGTACAAAGAAGCATCTGCTACTTACAGAACACCTATTACAATCAAAACACTAGAAGGCAGTAAAAAACCTTATGCAACAGGTACTGCTGCTGCCAACAGAAAATTACAAATATTGATTGACGATGAAGAATATGGCACAATTATAACAGGAGAAGACGGTATATGGAATTACACATTTCCTTACAAGTATTCCTCTTTAGAAGCAGGAACACACACTTTTTCTGTAGGTTATTTTCAGGGAGAAAACATTACATTAGTGAATACCATTTCAAAAGAATTTGAAATTGCACCAGACATTATCAAAACAACAAAAACTGTTACTTTTACTATAGGACAAAAAACATATACTTACGACGGCAAAACAGGTTATTTAGAGGCTGCTCCTTTTATAGATAACAATGGTAATGTACTATTACCTTTGAGAGCAGTTGCTGGTACACTTCATATTGATGCACAAAACATCACATGGGATACCCAAACACAAACAATTACTATAAAACAAGCAGAAAAAACAATTTGTTATACCATAGGCTCTAATGTTATGACAATCAATGGTGTTGCTTCTCAAATGAATACAGCACCTATTGTACAAAACGGTGTTACATTTTTACCTTTGCGTTCTCTATTAAATTCTCTTGGTATTACAAATAATAATATACAATGGGACAGCAATACACAAATTGTTTCTTATGAAGTATAAAAATACTATATTGTAAACAGTCTATTTTTTAAGGAGGTTTTTTAAAAATGAAAAAAGCACTAGAGTATTTTAAAAATGATTTAAACACAATTCAAAATGCAGGTACTGCAAAAGAAGAACGTATTATTACAACTCCCCAAAAATCACGCATTGATACTACTGCAAAAAAACAAGTTGTAAATATGTGTGCAAACAATTATTTAGGGCTTTCTGACAACAGCGAATTGATTTCTGCTGCAAAAGAAAGTTATGATAAATGGGGATTTGGTTTAAGTTCCGTTCGATTTATATGTGGTACACAGCAAATTCATAAAACATTAGAAAATCGCATAAGCAATTTTTTAGGTATGGAAGACACAATATTATATTCTTCTTGTTTTGATGCAAATGGTGGTTTATTTGAAGCATTGCTTAATGAGCAAGATGTTATTATTTCTGACGAATTAAATCACGCAAGCATTATTGATGGCGTTCGTCTTTGTAAAGCAAAAAAATTGCGTTACAAAAATAATGATATGGCAGATTTAAAAAATTGTTTGGAACAATCAAAAGAGGCTCGTATTCGTTTGATTGCTACAGATGGCGTTTTCTCTATGGACGGTTTTATTGCAAATTTAAAAGGTATTTGTGATTTAGCAGAACAATACGATGCTTTGGTTATGGTAGATGACAGTCACGCAGTTGGCTTTATGGGAGAACATGGAAAAGGAACACCAGAATATTGTAATGTTATGGGCAGAGTAGACATTTTAACAGGTACTTTTGGCAAAGCATTAGGCGGTGCTTCAGGTGGTTATACCAGTGCTAAAAAAGAAATTGTTGACTTACTTCGTCAGCGTTCTCGTCCTTATCTTTTTTCAAATACAGTTGCTCCTGCTATTTGTGCTGCTACTATCAAAACAATTGACTTATTAGAACAATCCACTGCATTGCGTGACAAAGTACACGAAAATACTGCGTATTTTCGTCAAAAAATGAGTAGTTTAGGATTTGATATTCCAGAAGGCTCCCACCCTATTGTACCTGTTATGCTTTATGATGCAAAAATAGCAAAAGAATTTGCAACACGTATGTTAGAATTAGGCGTTTATGTAATTGGTTTTTCTTATCCTGTTGTACCAATGGGAAAGGCAAGAGTACGTACACAAATTTCTGCTGGACATACCAAACAAGATTTAGATTTTGCAGTAGAATGTTTTGCAAAAGTAAAAAAAGAAATGGGACTATAATATAAATATACAATACAAAAGAATATTTTTTACAACAATATAGGGGGACTGTTATGAGTAGACCTCTAAAGTGGATATTAGCTATTATGGGTATTTTTTTATCCGCATTTTCATTGTATACCATTTACATAAGCGGAAAACCTGTATTTGATTCCTACAACATACTTGGTTGGATAGGATTTGCTCTAGGTTTTTTGATTTTAATGCTGCTTTTATACTACTTAAATGTTAAAGTTGGCATTATCTATACAATACTATTGCTTTTATTGTTACTTTTTATGATAGGATTAGAAAAATTAAATCATAATGATACAACAGCAAAAGAAAATTCTGATGAATTACAACAATTTGATGAAAATGGTAACATTATCATTACTCACCCTTATGATAATTTAATCAGCTTAGAATGGGGTACTTACAACAATGTAGATTTAGATTTAATGTTAATTGACAAAAAAAGTAATATCTTTGTTAATTTCAGCACTCCAAAATATGCTACAGATGAAAATAATAGCATTTGGTTAGATTATGACTATCAAAGGCAGAAATCTGTTGCCACAAAAGAAGTTATTTCTATACTTGGTATGCAAGATAAAACATTTTCTATTATAGTAATGAACTATAACGGTGAAAAATTAAGTCAAGATGCCGTTATTAACATTTCGTTATCAAACGGAAATACTACAACATATACATTACCTGCAAAGCAATTTAACGATGATACCAATTCTATTCATGTTTGTGATATTGTAATGCAGACAAATAACGTAACAGAAATTATGAAAGATTTTCATAATAATATAGCACGACATTAACAAATTATATACTATTAGTAAATCCTCCACTAAAAAGTGGAGGATACTTATTAACATTAATTATTTTTGAATAATACACATTTAAAAAATAAAATAGTAAGTAAAGTTAATACTATAATGAAATATTTACAACACAATTAATTAAAAATAGAAGGGGAGTTTTATATGAAAATTGACCACATTGCAATTTATACCAAAAAATTAGACAGGCTAAAATCATTTTATGAATATTATTTTGGAGGTATCTCAAACAACAAATACAAAAATAAAACAACCGGTTTAGAAACTTATTTTATTTCATTTCAAGACGGAACTCGTTTAGAAATTATGACACGCCCAGTATTAGATAACAACAGCAATGAATTATTTCATACAGGTTATATTCATATGGCATTTTCTGTGGGTTCTATTGAAAATGTAAATATGCTAACACAAAAATTAGAGGAAGATGGCTATCGTATTATCAGTTATCCTCGTACAACAGGCGATGGTTATTATGAAAGCTGTGTTTTAGACCCTGACGGTAATCAAATAGAAATTACAGCATAAATAAAAAGAGGTGGTTTTATGGTATTTACTCCTATTGATATGCAACATTGGGAAAGAAAAGAACATTATCAATATTATATCAACTTAGTAAAAGCAAAATATACTATTACACAAGAAATAGATGTTACAAATCTTGTTTCTGAAATAAAGCACAGGCATTTAAAATTTTATCCCTCTTTTTTATATGCCATTATATACAATATCAATCAAAATAAAGAATTTCGTATGGGCTATAATGAACAGGGAGAATTAGGTTATTGGGATATTTGTCACCCATCTTATACCATTTTTCATGAAGACGACAAAACATTTTCTGATATTTGGTCAGAATATAATGCTTCTTTTCCCGTTTTTTACAACAATGTAATACAGGATATGAAGCAATACAAAAATATAAAAGGCATTAAAACAAAACCTAGAACTGGACAAAATTATTGTCCTATTTCTTGTGTGCCTTGGCTATCTTTTACAAATATCAGCTATGACACATTTACAGAAAACAAAATACTTTTACCTATCATTTGTTTTGGAAAATATCACAGTCATCACAACAAAATTACTTTACCATTTTCTATATTTGTAAATCATGCTATTGCAGATGGTTATCATACCTGCAAACTGATACAAGACATACAACATTTTGTAAATGATGTATATTGGCTTTTCCCTTAAAATATACTATACTGATACAATACATGGTTTTTTATACTACTTCTTGTAATATTTATAATTGAAAATAGATATTATATTTGTTATGATAAAGTAAATACTAATATTATTCATTTATGTATCAGATTTTTAAGGAGGAGTTTTTATGTCTTTATTTCAAATTTTTAGTGATGGTGCTGCGGATATTCCCAACCATATTGTAAAGCAATATCATATTTGTGTTATTCCTTTTTATGTTTCATTAGACCAAAAAAACTATCAAAAGGAATTGGTAGAACTCCCCCTTAGTACATTTTATAAAAATATGATAGAACAAAATTTATTTCCAAAAACATCACTTCCCCCTGTGCAGGACTATATAGATGCTTTTATTTCTGTATTAGACTCTGGCAAAGACATTATTTGTTTTACTATCACAGATACTTTGAGTGGTTCTTTTCAATCTGCTATGACAGCAAAACAAATGCTAGAAGAAAAATATCCTCAAAGAAAAATATATATTGAAAATTCTTGGGCTGCTACAGGTTCTCAATATCTTATTGTAAGAGAAGCAGCACGTATGCAGCAGGCTGGATATGATATTGATGCAGTACACCATTATGTACAAAAAGCAAAAGCAGATAGTCGCATTTTTTTTATGGTGGGGACATTAACACATTTAGAAAAAGGTGGAAGAATTGGAAAAGTTGCTGCACTTTCTGGCAGTATATTAAATATTAAACCTCTTATTGTATTAGCAAATGGTGAAATCAATAAAGCAGGTATTGCTCGCAGTCGCAAAAAAGCAATGATAAAATTATCAGAACTGACAAAAGAATATATACAAAAAAATCATTTTTCCATTTCAGATTTTACTTTTACAATAGGTACAACAAATACACCAGAAGAAGTGCTTCCTTTTTCAGAAATATTAAAATCAGATATACCTGATATGGAATTGATAGACCCCTTTCAAATTGGTGCAACTATCGCCACACATACTGGCCCTATGACAATAGGTATTTGTGCAAACAAAAAATTTGAAGCCTATTTAGCACAATAAGGAGAGAACTTATATGCAAAAATACATGATATTTGATTTAGATGGCACATTAATTAATTCTATGCCTCTTTGGAAAAATGTTGGTAAAGACTATTTAAACAGATATGGTTTTTTGCCCCCTTCTGATTTAGATGATAAAGTGAAAAAACAAACTTTATTTGAAACAGCCAGCTATTTTAAACAATTATTTGACATTCCTAAAACAATCAACGAAATGGTAGCAGAAATTATTGCTATGGTAGCAGAACAATATGCCAACACTGTACCTTTAAAGCCTTTTGCAAAACAATATTTACAAAAACAAAAACAGTATGGTACAAAAATGTGTGTTTTAACAGCATCTGAACCAGATTATATTTTAGCAGCAATGAAGCGACTTGATATATTACAATATTTTGATTTCATTGCTACTTGTACAGAAATGGGGCTAACAAAAAAAACTCCTGAACCATTTCAAAAAGCAATGGAACGTTTAGGAGGAAATAAACAAAATACGATAGTATTTGAAGATGCTCTTTATGCGGTACGTTCTGCCAAAGAAGGTGGATTTTATGTCATTGCTGTTGCAGAAGATACTCGCCCCAATGATACAATAGAAATACAAAACTTGGCTGACAAATACATACATTCTTATGAAGATTTATTATAATGATATACATAAATAAGCGGTTACTTTTTTCACTATTGTAACTGCTTTTCTATTTACTATATTTCCTTTTTCATTTTTCTTAATTTTATTGCTTTTACGGCACAACTATGATAAAGTTTTACATTATGAACTATAAAAAATAGGAGGAAATAAAATATGTGTGGTATTTGTGGTTTTACAGGTAAATTAGCAAATGCAGATGATGTTTTAGATAATATGATGAATAAAATAATACATCGTGGGCCAGACAGCGGCGGAAAACACATTGATGATAAAGTAGCATTGGGATTTCGTCGTTTAAGTATTATAGATTTAGATAACGGTTCTCAGCCTATGTACAACGAAACAGACGACATTGTTGTAACATTTAATGGCGAAATTTATAATTATCAATCATTGAGAGAAGATTTAATTGCAAAAGGTCATATATTTAAAAATGACTCTGATACAGAAGTATTAATTCATGCTTATGAACAATATGGGGAAGATATGCTTAATAAATTAAGAGGTATGTTTGCTTTTGTTATTTGGGACAGCAAAAAAGAAATATTGTTTGGTGCAAGAGACTTTTTTGGTATCAAACCTTTTTATTATACTATTATTGATGGTAATATTGTATACGGTTCTGAAATCAAGAGCATATTAGAATATCCCCTTTTTAAAAAAGAAGTAAATACAGAAGCATTAGAAAATTATTTAACATTTCAATATTCTGTATTGCCCGAAACATTCTTTAAAGGGGTATATAAATTAATGCCTTCTCATTGTTTCACATTTCAAAATGGTACTATGAATATTAAAAGATATTGGGAACCAACATTTGAGGCAGACAACAGCAAAACATTAGAACAATTTGTAAATGAAATAGATGCAGCAATGCAAGACTCTATCAAAAAACATAAAATTAGTGATGTAGAAGTAGGCTCTTTTCTTTCTAGTGGTGTAGACTCTAGTTATGTTGCAGCCTCTTTTCACGGCGACAAAACATTTACTGTAGGATTTGATTATGCAAAATATAACGAAATTGATTATGCAAAATCATTGTCTAAAAAAATTAATATTGATAATTACAGCAAATTAATTACAACAGAAGAATATTGGAACACCATTCCAAAAGTACAATATCATATGGACGAGCCTTTAGCTGACCCTTCTGCTATTGCATTATATTTTGTAAGTCAAACCGCTTCAAAACACGTTAAGGTTGCTCTTTCTGGAGAAGGTGCAGATGAATTTTTTGGCGGTTATAACATTTATAGAGAACCTCACGACTTACTTCCTATTACTCGCCTTCCAAAACCTATCAGAAAACTATTGGGAGGTATTGCAAAGGCAATTCCTTTTAAAATAAAAGGAAAAAATTATATCATTAGAGGCAGCAAAGATTTACAGCAACGTTTTATAGGAAATGCTTTTATGTTTAATGAAGAAGAAAGAGAAAAATTATTAAAACACCCTACAGGACATTATCATCATACAGAGATTACAAAACCTCTTTATGACAAAGTAAAACATTTAGACGATGTTACTAAAATGCAATATATTGACATCAATCTTTGGTTAATAGGTGATATTTTATTAAAAGCTGATAAAATGAGTTGTGCTCACTCTCTTGAAGTCAGAGTTCCTTTTTTAGACAAAGAAGTATTCAAAGTTGCAAGAACATTACCTACAAAATTTAAAGTAAATAAAGAAAATACAAAATATGCTATGCGTTGTGCTTCTCATCGTTATTTACCTGATATGGTAGCAGAAAAGAAAAAATTAGGTTTTCCTGTGCCTATTCGTGTTTGGTTAAAAGAGGACAAGTATTACAACATTGTAAAAGAGGCCTTTACAAGCAAAACAGCACAAACTTATTTTAAAACAAACGAAATTGTAAAATTTTTAGACGAACATAGAGCAGGTAAAGCGGACAATAGCCGTAAAATATGGACAATTTATATGTTTTTAGTATGGCATAAACAATTTTTTGAAACAACAGCATAAAAATAAGCACCCTTCATTTATACAAGGGTGCTTTGTTTTATGCTTTTTTTATCTCAATTCGACTTTGTGTTCCCAAAGTCCTCAGGCTTAAAACAAGTGAGTATTTATAAATTACCCTCAACTATAATAACAGATGTATGCTTAAGTGCCTTTTTTACCCATGCAAGAAAATCTGTGAGTAATCCTTTTTTACCGTTACTAACACGGTTCAAATCCTGCTCTATTTCATCAATGATACTATGCCAATCACTTTTTCCAATCCAGTTACAAAAACACACGTCAAAAACCGGTTCTAATGTTCCATCAAAAGCATCTTTAATAGGATATATTTTGTTGAAGTAGTCAAGCAAAAGTTCATAATCCTGTTTATAAATTCTTAACGGAGAAATATAGCAGTGCCACTCTTCCCACATTGGATTCCAGTCAGGCTCACAAGACATTTTTAGAGGATTAAATTCCAGACATATTTTTTCGCTTTTTGGTGCACTTAACCTTAATTCCACATATTCTTGACTTTTGTAATCATTTGGATTTAGCCATACCATATTTCTGAGATTTACCTCCACTCTAACTAAACAGGAATTTGCATAATCTAACAGTAATATTTATTCATCTTTTTCTTAATATTTTAATCTTCCATATCCTCTATATAACTAAAATCGACTGGTGCTTGTTTTACTACAATTTCTAACACATCTGCTAGAAATGACATTATTTTTTTTTCACTTTCCCAAAATCCCATACCATCTGGGTCCAAAGCAACTTCACTATATGCTCTACTCAAATCTTCTTCCTCTTTTAAAGATACAAATTCTCCTTGTCTTCTTCTCAGTCCTTGACTAAGCTGTAATCTCTTTAGTTCATCAATTTGCTGCTTTAATGCTGGCTTATTTTCTACTCTTTCTTTATAATATAAATAGGATTGGTATAAATCAGATTGATATACTTCCTCCCCCAACTTCTTCGCCTTTTCTTTTATATTATCCAATTTTTATACCTCCATAATAATAGGCAAAATCATAGGACTGCGTTTTGTTCTCTGCCATAAATAATTTTTTAATGTATCCTTAATCAGCCCTTTTATATAGCTCCAACCAGTAATATGTTCCTTTTCACATTTCATTAATGCTTCCATAACAACAGCTTTTGCTTCTTCCATTAAATCTTCTGCTTCTCTTACATAAACGAAACCTCTTGAAATAATATCTGGCCCTGCTACCACCATACCGCTTTCTTTTTCCATTGTCACTACTACTACCATAAGACCATCTTGTGACAAATGTTTTCTATCTCTTAATACAATATTACCTACATCTCCTACACCAAGACCATCTACCATAACCTGTCCTACTGGTATTACACCACTAATTTTTGCATCATTTTTAGAAATTTCAAGAACATCTCCTGTTTTCATCAAAAATATATTCTTTTTATCCATACCCATTGATATTGCTAAATCTCTATGGCTTGTTAAGTGCATAAACTCTCCGTGTACTGGCATAAAATATTGTGGTTTTGTTAATGTTAACATAAGTTTTAATTCTTCTTGTCGAGCGTGTCCTGAAACATGAATATCTGCCATACCTTCATATACCACATCAGCACCTTTTTTTAAAAGTTCATTGATAACACGAGAAATGTTTTTTTCATTTCCAGGTATAGAAGATGCACTAATAATAATTTTATCACCAGGTTTTACAGAAACTTGTCTATGTTCTGATGATGCAATTCTGGATAATGCAGACATTGTTTCGCCTTGACTGCCTGTTGTAATAATTACAAGTTGCTCATCTTTAAAATTACGGATTTCTGAAATATCTATCAAAATACCTGCTGGTATATTCAAATATCCTAGTTCAGAAGATGTTTTTACTGCATTTACCATACTTCTTCCTATAATCGTTACTTTTCTTCCAAATGTTTTTGCAGAATTGATAATTTGTTGTATTCTATGAATATTAGAAGAAAATGTTGCTACCATAATACGATTTTTGGGTGTTTCTTCAAATATTCTATCAAATACTGCACCTACTGATTTTTCAGACATTGTAAATCCTTTTCTTTCTGCATTGGTACTATCACTCATAAGCAGAAGCACACCTTGTTTTCCCAATTCTGCAAATCTATGAATATCCATAATATCCCCATCAATAGGCGTATAGTCAACTTTAAAATCTCCTGTGTGTATTACAACACCTAAAGGCGTTGTAATTGCTAATGCAACAGCGTCTGCTATAGAATGGTTTGTGTGTATAAATTCCACTTTCATCTGTCCTAATTTTACAGTTTCTCCAGGCACTACAGTATGACAAGTTACTTGATTTAATAGTTCGTGTTCTCTTAACTTATTTTCTAAAAGTCCCAATGTCAACAATGTACCAAACACAGGAACATTCAAATCTTTTAATACATATGGCAAAGCACCAATATGGTCTTCATGACCATGTGTTAATACAATTCCCCTTACTTTTTCTGCATTTTTTGCCAAATAGGAAATGTCTGGTATCACTAGGTCAATTCCTAACATATCGTCTTCGGGAAAAGCTAATCCACAGTCTATTACAATAATATCATTATTATATTCTAGCACTGTCATATTTTTTCCAATCTCTTCTAATCCACCTAATGCCATTACTTTTAACTTTTGTTTTTTTGTTGCCAAAAAACACACCTCCTTTTTTATTCTTACTTTACTGACTTTAAAAGGAGCTGATATAAAAATTTTTTGTCTACAAAATCAATGAAATTCTTTTCAAAAAATTTCGTTGAAAAACAGCAAATTTACGAAACACACTATGTTTTATCAAATATTTTTATATTTTACTTTTTCTGATAATAAAAAATTTCCGAAATTTATAAAAATATTATTTATTACAAGTAAATTGCTGCTTTCATTGAAAACAAATGAAATATTTATTTTTATATTAGTCTGTCACATTTTAGACATACCATTAAAATCCTTTCTTTTTCTATCAAAGAAAACACCGATAAAAAACAGTATTGATTTTTTATCAAAACTGTTTTTCTCTTTCATTTTTTCAGACATTTAAAATACCTTATTCCTTTTGAATGTAGGTATTTACTCATACTATTTAGTAATGATATAAAACACTACTAAATAACAGTTCGTCTATATATAAAAGCAATATTTTTAAGTATACTTACTTACTTCTATATCTGACCTCTTTTTACATCTGCTCACTTTCACCGTTCTTTTGTTATAAAAATAGTATGCCATACAAATGCTTTTTCTAAACTTCTGAATGAAAAAACTTTTTTGAATTTTTAGAAAATGCAACAGAAAAAGAGCAGCTTTTTTATTTTTGTAAAAATGACATACTGCTTTTTTATATTATGCCTTACAAAAATAATACTGCTTTACTGAAAAAGAATGAAAAAAATACACAAAATAAATTTTCATTTTTTAATGAAACAAATCATTATTTTTCAAACTTTTGTATTGCATATTTATTATATAATAATAGAAAACAGATTTTACTGTTTTCTTAAGAACATTCCTTTAATCTATTTTAACATCATATTCTCCGTCACGATTAGCAAATAAAGCAGAAATTCTTTCAAATTCTGCATCTTCTTCCACTAATTCATATGTGACATCATCTGCATTAATGGCAATTTCTTTTAGTATAATAGCATCTGCTTCTTCTTCGTCCATCAAGCTACTTTCCATTACTAAAAGATACCTATTTCTTTCACTCATTACATTATCTATTATAACAAATTCTATTTCATTTCCATTTTCATCTTCCATAGAAACAACTTCAAATTCATTTTCCAAATCTTCTTCAAACTGATTTGACATAACACACCTCAACATTTTTCATTTTGCTTTTTATCTAAATAGCCCTGCAATATATGCACAGCTGCCATTTTATCAATTACACTCTTTCTTTTTTTACGGCTCATATCTGCTTCCAAAAGGCTTCTTTCTGCTGCTATAGTACTCATTCTCTCGTCCCAAAGCACAACAGTAACATTAGGGAACGCTTGTTGTAATTGTTTTTGAAACACTTTTGTTTTTTGACAGCGTTCTCCCTCTGTATTGTCCATATTTTTAGGATAACCTAATACAATCGTATTTACTTCATATTCCTCCACCCATTGTGCAATACGTGAAATACTTTTTTTGTATTCTGTACTATTACTCCTTTTAATCACTTCTAATGCTTGAGCAGTCCAGCCAAAACCATCGCTTACTGCTACACCTATTGTTCTTTCTCCATAATCTAATCCAAGTATTCTCATAATCCATTCTTCTCTAAATAATTATTTATAACTTCTTCCAACAATTCATCTCTTTCTAATTTTCGAATTAAAGAACGAGCATTTTTATGACTTGTAATATAAGTAGGGTCACCAGAAAGAATATACCCTACTATCTGATTTACTGGATTATATCCTTTTTCTTTTAATGCTTCACTTACTCTTAGCAATATACTTTTTGCTTCATTTTGTTCTTCTTTTTCTACACTATCAAAGAATTGAGTTTCATTCAAATTTTCCACGTTTTCTCACACTCCTTATTATTTATCAATATTAGCAAATTTATAAACACATTTCACTACTTTTACTCCGAACTACAATCTCTCTTGTTTCATAATAATATAAATTTACAAATTATGCAAATAAAATTTCTATAATAAAACTTACAGTTTTGTTACAACGCCTTTTGCAATTTCTCCTTGTTTGTCTTTTATAGTTGTTTTTACAATTTTATTTGTTATATTTTGGTCACATACAGTATGTACCTTAATATAATTTGTAGTATGCCCTTCATATACATTTTGTGCTATTTGTTTTTCATATAAAACGTCCATATCTTTTTTTACAAATTGACACAAAAACAATTCTGCCATTTCTTCACTTAATGAAATTAGTTTTTGACTCCTTTCACTTTTTATACTGTTTGTAATTTGATTTGGCATAATTGCTGCTGGTGTTCCTTTTTTAGGAGAATAAGGAAAAACATGAATTTTAGAAAAACCAATTTCTTTTGCAAACTCATAACTTTCCAAAAAATCCTGTTCTGTTTCTCCTGGAAAGCCTACAATAATATCCGTTGTAATTGCTACAAAAGGCATATAACTTCTTAATATTTTTACTGCTTGACGATATTTCTCTGTAGTATATTTTCTATTCATTGCTTGTAACGTTTTATCACAGCCGCTTTGTAATGATAAATGAAAGTGGTCACAAACTTTATTTAATTTTGACAATCTTTCTACAAATTCATTTGTTACAACATTAGGTTCAATAGAACTCAATCTTATTCTTTTAATACCTTCTACAACATGCACTTTTTCTATCATTTCTATTAATGTAATATCTTTTAAGTCTTTTCCATAAGATGCTACGTGTATTCCTGCTAATATGATTTCTTGAAATCCATTTTGTGCTAATCGCTTTACTTCTAACATCACATCTTCTGGTTTTCTGCTTCTAATAGCTCCTCTTGCATAAGGTATAATACAATAAGAACAAAATTGACTGCAACCATCTTGTATCTTTAAATATGCTCTTGTTCTATTTTCTAGCTTTTGTATGGTTAAAGGCTCAAATTCTCTTTCTTTCATAATTTCAGTAACATAATTTTGAGGCTGTTTTTCCTTTTTATAGTTTTCTACTAATTCTACAATTTTGCTCCTATTTTTTGTTCCTACTATAATGTCGACACCTTCTATTGCCATAATCTCCTCTGGAGCAGTTTGTGCATAACAGCCTGTTACAACTACAATACTATTTTGATTTTGTCTTTTTACTTTACGAATAAGCTGTCTTGATTTTTTATCTCCAAAATTAGTAACGGTACACGTATTAATAATATATACATCTGCTGGCTGTTCTATGTTTACTATATGATACCCTTTTTGTTGAAATAATTCCGCTATTGCTTCACTTTCATACTGATTTACTTTACAGCCTAATGCGTGACTTGCTACTGTTTTCATTTTTCCACCTCAAATATTGACAAACTTTTTAATTTGTGCTACAACTGCTCCCTCATTATTATCCCCTGCAACATAATTGGCACATTTTTTAACACCTTCTTCGGAATGTTGCATAGCAAAGCTATATTTTGCACATTGCAGCATTTCTATATCATTATAATTATCTCCAAAAGTCATTGTTTCTTCTGATGTAATATTCCATTTTTTTTGCAATATTTCAATGGCATTTCCTTTTGATACCCCTTTATTTACAATATCTACACAGTCAAAACCAGAAACTGCAATTTCTACTTTTCCCTTTAATATTTTTTCTAATATAGGAAAACTATATCCACTTGCTCCTTTAGGGTCTACCAAAGAAACTTTAATAATTTCTTCTTTAATTTCATCAAAACAATTTATCATTTTTACTTTATAATGAAATTTAGGAGAAGCTAATGTTTCATAGCATTGTATGTCAGGTGTATAACAGCAATGTTTCCCACAATACAATATTCCTACATTATCTAGTTTTCTAATTTCAGTCGTTATAAAATCAATCAATTCTCTTGTCATAACACTAGCATATATCTCTTCTCCATTATGTACTACGTATGCTCCATTTTCTGCCAGTATTGTGACATCTTTTAAATGTCCTTCAAACGATTTTTCTAAACTAGGACGCTGTCTTCCACTTGCTGCTACAAAATGTATCCCCTTTTTTTTCATTTTAGGCAATAATTCATATATTTCTCTATCAATTTCTTTATTATCTTTTAAAAGTGTACCGTCCATATCTGTTGCAATTAATTTAATCATATCAAAAAATCCTTCTCCTTTTTATTATATTTTTAAAAACAAAGGCAATAATTTTAAAGCAATTTTTACATCTTTTCCCGAAATCCACACTACATATTGTCTTAATTTATCCCATTTTCTTTTTCTTGTCAAAGGTAAACTGCAAATTTCTTCTATCTCTCCCAATTTTACAATTACTTCTTCTTTTTCTATAGAAGAAATTTCTTCCATCATACCAATACTTAAACGAACTGCTGTAAAATCCATTTCTGTTATAATTGTATCTTTTGCTCTCTCTTGCTCTAAATACAAATCAAATAAGCCATCATTGCTATAATTATTTTGTTGAAATAGCTTCATTCTTTCTATCAACAATGAAATATTTTTACGACAAGTTTCTACTTGCTGCTCTATTGTTTGATAAGCACTTAAAACTTCAATCCCCTCTGCAAAACCATTAATTTTATCAATATAATGGTTAATCAACATTAAAAAAAGGGCTTCCATTGTTTCTTTATCATTATAAAATTGTGTCCAAACAATTTCATATTGTGCAAAATCCTCTTCTATCATTTGCTGTACTTCTTTTTCCTCTGTCATAAAAATCGCCCCCTTTCAATATTACCTATCATATCAAATGCTTTTTATGATGTCAATTTTAACTGAATAACAGATTATTTCAATACATTATAACATGAAAACATTAAAGCTCTGGAAAATCCAGAGCTTTGATTATTACCTACTTTAATATTATCTTCTTCTTTTTGGTCTTTTTATATTTTTTTCTTTTTTATCCGAAACAACAGTTTCTTGTTCTATTTTTTCTGAAACATTATTTTGTTCTGTTGTCTGTTCTGTTACTTCCTGTACTTCAGGTATTCTATTAAATAATTCAGAAAGATAACGTAATCCATTTGCGTCATCTTCATTTAATTGTGATAACTCAAAACGGAACTGCCAATTACTGCTCGATGTACTTGGTATATTCATGCGATGGCTGCCATCTAAACGCAATACATCTTGTATTGGAAAAACAGCAAATACTGCTGATGAACTCATAGCAAGGCGTATCATATCCCACGCAATATCATCACCACTAATGTTCATATAACGGCGAACATGGTCTCTTTCATGTTCTGTACCATTTGTATACCAGCCTATTGTTGTATCATTGTCATGAGTACCTGTATATACTACTGTATTTGGTTCATAGTTATGAGGCAAATAGTCATTTTTACTATCATCGTTAAAAGCAAAATGAAGTATTCTCATACCCGGAAATCCTAATTTTTTTCTCAATTCTCTTACATCATCTGTAATAATACCTAAGTCTTCTGCAATGATAGGTAAATCTCCTAATTCTTTTTCAACTGCTTTAAATAATTTTTCTGCTGGACCTTTTTTCCATTCTCCTTTTGTAGCATCTCTATCTCCAAAAGGTACTGCCCAATAGCTTTCAAAACCCCTAAAATGGTCAATGCGAAGAATATCTACCATATTTAATGTACAACGTATTCTGTCAATCCACCATTTATAACCTGTTTTTTCGTGTTCTTCCCAGCGATAAAGAGGATTTCCCCAAAGTTGTCCTGTTTCACTAAAATAGTCAGGTGGAACACCTGCTACTACAGTTGGAAAACCTTTTTCATCTATATAATAATTTTTAGGATTTGCCCACGTATCGGCACTATCATACGCTACAAATATAGGTACATCTCCTATAATTTTTATATTTTTTTCATTTGCATATTGTTTTAATGCTTCCCATTGGCTGAAAAATTCAAATTGTAAAAATTTGTATCTGTCTATAGCATTCGCTAATTTTCTTTTCCATTTTTCTAATGCACCATATTCCCTATTTACCAATTCTTCAGGCCATGTACTCCAGACTGCACCAAAATAATAATCTTTTTGTAAATTTTTTGATAATTTTTTTGCAGTTTTTTCTTCAAAAGCAAAAAATTCATTTGAAAAGCCTGCTTCTTGTCTTTCTGCAATAAAATAATCTTTTAATGAAGCAAATAAAGCATAATCATCTAACCAAAAACTATTTTTTTCACAGAATTTTTGAAATTCAACTTGGTCAGCTGTAAATGCTTTCTTTTGAAAACGACGATGAGCTTTTTCAAATAAACCTCTTTTAAAAGGAATTGCATTACCATAATCTGTTTTTTTACAGGAAAAAATGGGTGCTAATTCCACATCTCTTTCTTCTAAATATCCCTTTTGGCATAATACTTCAGGACTAATAAACAATGTATTTCCAGCAAATGTAGAAAAACTTTGATAAGGAGAATCTCCAAAGCTTGTTGGTCCTAATGGCAATATTTGCCAAATATGTTGTTCTGCCTTTTCTAAAAAATCTACAAATTTATAAGCATTTGGCCCAAAATCTCCTATACCAAATTTACTAGGCAAACTGGAAGGATGAAGTAAAATACCACTGCTTCGTTGAAAATTCATAATACCACCCTTTTTCTATTGGATTTGTTTGACAATTTATACTTCTATTATAACGAAAAATTCATCATTTTACTACCCCTTTATTTGACAAAATCAAATTCATTTGGTGCTTTTTTGTCATAATGGCAAATTTATTGTTGTATGAAAAAACTTTTCGTGCAAAAAATAAACTTGAACTTAATTTCATTTATTTTTTCTCAGTTACTATTATTAAGGAGGATTTTAATATGAAAAGGCTTTCTATATTAACAATCAGTACAATATCTATATTGATGTTTGGTATTACTGCCTGTGGCGAAAAGGTTTCCAATAACTTAGGTGGTGCCACAAGAGGCAATGGTGCATACGATTACAATTATGATTATAGCGGCACTGATACCAATGGAAATAATATGCTTAATCGTTTTGGTTTTACTAATTCAGGTGGTGCTGGTTATTGGGATTATTACGGCATTACAAATGGCAGTGCCAACGACAGTATGAGAAATGACTTAGTAAACAATTATGACACTTCTACTACCACCAATCGTACCATACCATACAATACCGCTAATACTATGGTAGGCACAACAAACACTGCCAATACTATGTTAGACAGTGCTACAGTAACAAATTAAAAGGAAAGCATTATAAAATAGTAAAAAACTATTTTATAATGCTTTTTCCAATTTTAAAAGAAACTCCTTTTTATCTAATCCTCCATTATATCCTGTTAATTTTCCATTTGCTCCTATTACTCTATGACAAGGCACAACAATCGCAATAGTATTATTATGATTTGCACCTCCTACTGCTCTAACAGCTTTTTCACAGCCAATTTCTTTTGCAATTTGTCCATAAGTTTTTGTTTTTCCATAAGGAATATTTTGCAATGCTTTCCATACCTTTATTTGAAATGTTGTTCCCTCCAGCAATAAAGGCAATGAAAAATTTTGTCTTTTTCCTCCAAAGTACTCTAAAAGTTGTATTTCTGTCAGTTCTAAAAGTGGTGTTTTTTGTGTTGCAATTTGTAAAAATTCCTGCTTTACTCCATAACAAATATGACTTATCTTTTGCGACTTCTCAATCAATGTTATAATACCTAATGGCGTGTTTATTTCATAGCGATACTCCATTATTATATTCCTCTTTCTTTCATTATATTAAAATTAATAGCACACTAACATTAGTATATGATAAAATAATTTAAAAAACAACATCATACAAAAGGAGGAAATCAAAATGATTGGAACAATTACAAATTGTTGCACTATATTAGCTGGAAGTGTTATTGGTGCTACATTACACAAAGGAATTAAAGAACAATATCAAGAAACTATGATGAATGGGTTAGGTTTAGCCGCTTTAGCACTAGGTATCAGCAATTTTGCAAAAGCTATGCCCCACAGTCAATATCCTGTTTTATTTATATTTAGTATGGCATTTGGTGGATTAATAGGTTCTATAATTGATTTAGACGGAAAATTTCAAAGTTTAGCAAAAAAAGTATCTAAAGGAAATTTAGCACAAGGTCTCACCACAGCAGTACTCTTATTTTGTATAGGCACGATGTCTATATTAGGCCCTATTGAAAGTGCTTTAAACGGAAACAACACACTTTTATTTACAAATGCTATGCTAGATGGTGTGACTTCTATGATATTAGCTTCTAATTTTGGCATTGGTATTGCACTCTCTGCTGTGATACTTTTTTTATGGCAAGGCAGCATTTATTTTTTAGCACAATTTATAGGCGGATTTATGACAGAAAATTTAATGACAGAAATTTCTATTATAGGCGGTATTTTAATTATGAGTTCTGCTCTTGGAATATTAAAAATAAAATCTATTAAAACATTAAATTTACTTCCTGCACTCATTGTACCAGCGATTTATGTGGCAATTACTTCTTTTTTGTTTTAATTTGTCAAATATTCCTTTTTTATTAATGTGTATTTTTTTATGCAATGCTGTTTCTCTATTGCAGTATAGCGTTCTTTCTTGTATAATTTATATAGAAAAGCAACATCACAACAAATCATTATTTATTGTCAAAGTAGTAAGGAGAGAAGCACTATGACAGCAAAAACGCATGGTTATATTACAAAAGAAATTGAATTGGAGCAAATTTATCAATTTATACTAAAATGGTTTGACCCCGCTGCTAAAGTTAATCGTTATGAAAATAAAAATGGCGAAAACAACGAAATGGCTGTTTATTTTACATATAAAGGGGAAGAACGTCGTTTATTTGCTATTGTTTATAAAAGTACAAAATTTTCTAAAACTGGACAAAAAGAAAGACAGATATTTTTAGATTTAGGCTATTGGGGCTCTAGTGTAGAAATTATGAAGTCTATTATTTCTAATTTCTCTGGTTATTTAGATGAAAATGACTGCGATGATGAAGACCCTTATTTTATTGCAGAACACCCTGAAGGTATTATGCCAAATATTATTAAAATTACACGCTCTGAATTAAACAAAAGAATGGGCGGTACTGTAGTTATTATTGATGAAGAATAATGAAAAAACCTTAGCATACCACTATGCTAAGGTTTTTTACTTTTTTTATTTCTTTTCTTGCATTTCTTTCATTTTTAAACTCATTTTTTCTCCAAATGTTTTCTTTTTCTTATTTGCTAGATTTGTTCCTTTTACTTTTACAATGTATATTCCTGCTAATTCTACTTTTACATTTTTCTTTACAGGTATAATTTCATAAACAGATTTATCACACATTAAATTAACAATCTGTGGTCCTACTTTTGCTTTTACTAAAGGCATTTTTCTCATTTTTGCCATTTTAGGCATTTGTTCATATACAGCCTTTGTCATATTTGTAGGAGATGGTTTTTCTATTTTTTTGTCTATTACAAAAATTTGTGTTAAAACTTTATTCTGTTCAATAAAGTCTTGTGCTTGTATCATTTTCCCCATATTTTTGCGATTGAAATAATACAATATTCCAAGTGCAATGATAACAATAATAAGTACTATAATTAATATATCCAGCACAATCTTTCCTCCTCATTTATATTATTTTTGAACATCATAGCAGTTGCTTCTATTTTAGCATTATTTTTTGTTTTAGGAAATAGAAAAATAAATTTTTTACACTAATTTTAAAAATGTTATCAAAATAAAGAGGAAAAAATGTAAAAAATACGTTATAATAATAAAATATGATTAATTATAGGGGTGACAAAATGACATTTATCAATTTTTTACCATTCTTATCAACAGGCATTTTTATATTGAATGTTGTTTTTGCAGGTCTTGTTGTATTTTTTGAACGACGAAAACCTGCCAGCAGTTGGGCGTGGCTTCTTGTATTGTTTTTTATTCCTTTTTTTGGATTTATTATATATATGGTATTTGGAAGAAACAGCAAAAGAGAAAAAATGTTTATACAAAAAGAAAAATATGACACAGAAGTATATTATCGCTATCTATTATTTAGCGACACTTCATTAGATGCTTTTCGTTCTCAAAAGAAATTAATTGAAAACAAACAAAATTTTATTGTAGGTCAAAATTTAGATGATTTAGTTTGTCTTCACCTTAATACGGGGAACTGGGTAACAACAAACAATACTTTAAAACATTTTATAGATGGCAACAGCAAATTTAATGCCCTTATAGAAGATATTCGTCAAGCTAAAAAATTTATACACATGGAATATTATATTATAAGAGGAGATGATTTAGGCAAAAAAATAGTACATGAACTTGCATTAAAAGCAAAAGAAGGAGTGGAAGTGCGTTTACTTTATGATGGTATGGGTTGTGCTAGTCTCCCTCGCAACTTTTTTCAAGAATTAGAACAAAATGGAGGATATGCAGTTGCCTTTTTGCCTCGTTTCATTATTCGCTTAAATTATCGTGACCACAGAAAGCTTTGCATTATAGATGGTGAAATTGGCTACATTGGTGGCTTTAATATTGGTAATGAATATTTAGGTATTGTAAAGCGATATGGTGCATGGAGAGACACTCATTTAAGAATACAAGGTGATGCCATAGACCAATTACAAATGCGATTTATTATGGACTGGAATTTTACTACTACCCATGCTCCTATATCATTAAAAAAATCTTATTTCCCTAGCAGAGAGCAAATAGATGGCATTAAAATGCAAATTATATCCAGCGGCCCTGATACTGTTTGGAAAAATATATGGAATGGCTATTTTAAAATGATGAATGAAGCAGAAAAGCACATTTACATTGAAACACCTTATTTCGTTCCAGATGATGGTATATTAGAATCGCTTCGTGTTGCAGCCCTTTCTGGCATTGATGTTCGCATTATTATCCCTGGAAATCCCGACCATTTTTTTGTTTACTGGGCAAGTATGTCTTATTTAGGAGAACTTTTAGAAGCAGGTGTCCGTTGCTATCAATATGAAAAAGGATTTATTCACACAAAAGCAGTATTTATTGATGGTGAAATTTGTTCTATTGGTACAGCAAATATGGATATACGCAGCTTTGACTTAAATTTTGAAGTAAACGCTTTTTTATATGACAAAGAAACAACCACATTATTAGAACAAGACTTTTTAAATGATTTAGAAAACTGTGTTGAAATTACAAAAGAATGGTATATCAAACGAAAATGGTGGTTCCGTGTGAAAGAGTCTGTTTCTCGTCTGATTTCCCCTATGTTATAATACTTTAAAGGAGTAAAATTATGGATAAACGTTATACAGAACAACAACAAATAGGCTATTTTGAAGTAGATAGCAATTTATTTCTTACACCTTCTGCACTTGTATTCCACTTACAAGATACTGCAATACGTCATTCTGCCAGTCTAGGCTATACACTAGACTATATGGCAGAACATCATAGAGGCTGGGCTGTAGTAAATTGGCATATTATAATAGACCATATGCCAAAGTGTGGCGAAACCATAAAAATTGTAACATGGAGCAGTAAATGTCGTCGTATGCAGGCAGAACGTTCTTATTTACTTTATGACCAATATGATAATATTGCTGCTCATATCGCCTCCCGTTGGATATTTATGAACTTAGAAGAAAGGAAACCAACTGCTATTGGCAGTGAAATGGAACAAAAATATGGAAATACTGAAATTACTGCAATAGAAAATGAAAAATATAAATTACCAAAACTACAAAAAGATGATACTATTATAGAAAGAACTTTTATTGTTACAAGGAGAGATACAGACAACAACGGACATACTAACAATGTTAAATACATTGAATGGGCTATTGATGACATACCTGACGATATTTATAATACTATGACTATTTCAGATATTCGTGTTGTTTATCGCAAAGAATGTTACAAAGGAGATGCTGTAACATCAAAGTGTTGCGTACACTCATTAGAAAATGGTGTGAAAGAAGTTATCTCTTTTTTTGAAGATGGAACTGGTGAGGGTACCTTATTTGCAGAAGTGGTGACACAGTGGAAAAATAATGCTGCTTTGTAATGGTTAACAAAATTTGTGATGGTAAATACAGTATCCAAATACATCTTCCTACTATAATATTCCCTGTTAAAAAAGAAATTGCTGTACAACAATCACATAATGCAAAAAGAATAAGCCCTATTTTATATTGATTACTGCATTTTTGAGTATATGCTATAATGATATGAAACAGAAACACCATACTATAACAAATTACTATACTATATAATGGTAAAAAGCTTAATAAAATCCCAAAAGGCAACAACAATATCATACACTCGTGTTGCCTTTTTTCATATTCTAAAAATGGTTGCATTTGGTATAAATATAATAGATGTACCATTGTAAAAAATGCTACTCCTAAACAATATAATGATGTAAATAGCAACAAAAAATCACAAAATATTGTATAGCTTAATATTATCTTTTTAAAATGATTTGCAGCAAAAAACAATAAAATCATTGCTAAAAATTTAAAATTGCTACTTGTTATTTTATCAAAAGTATATAGTTCAAAATCTATTATAATAAACATTGTCATACAAATTGCAATACAAAAAAATAAGTATTTCTTTCTCAAAATTATCACCTCTATAAAACAATACCCTAAAAAATACTGTTTCATACATCATAACTTTTTTGAAAAAATACTTATCTTTTTTAGTTTAGCTTGTACTATATATTATTCTTCTTTATTACACTCACAATACAATGTATATCTATCTCTGCCTTTATTTTTGGAAACATATAATGCAGTATCTGCTTTTTCTAACAGCATTTGATAATCTGAAGCATCTTCAGGATACAATGCTGCTCCCACACTTCCTGTAATATTCCAAGAGGTTTCTCCTCTTTGATACTTTTCACGGAATACTTTCAATAATTGGTCTAATTTTTCTCTTAACTCCTTTTGAGAAGAAACACCTTTTAAAAATACTATAAATTCATCTCCACCATATCTTGCAATAACATCTTCTGATTCTCTAAAAAAATGACGAAGTCTTTTTGCAACTGTCAACAATACATCATCTCCAACAGCATGGCCTAATGTATCATTCACTTTTTTAAAGTAGTCTACGTCCATAAATATTAATGCACCTTTGTGTTTTTCTTCTAACAAAGCTAATACTTTTTCTCTAAATATAGCCCTATTATACAAACCAGTAAGAGGGTCTCTCCTTGCTTTTTCTCTCCATGTCGTTGCTTCACTTTGCATCTGACGCAGAGCATTAATATTTACTAATGTTCCTGCTATTTTTAAACATTTGTTTTTATTTTCATTCCACAAAGGATTACAATGTATTTCAAACCATTCATAAGAACCATTTACTGTTAAAAGCCTAAGCTGTGCTTTTATACTAATATTGTCTAATATACATTGCTTATAAATATTATTTAATATATTTCTATCTCCTTGAAATACAATATTTGATTTTTGTAGCCAGTGTTTAAAGTTTTCATAGTACATTTTCATACCAATTTGACTTTTAATTGCTTCTGAAAACATCATTTTATCATTTTCAACATAGTATTGAAATGAAATACTTTTATAATATTGCTCATCTGCTGCTTCATCAATAAATTCAAAATTATCTTTATTATTATTATATACCAATATTCTATGATTTGAACCAGCAATATTTTTATGGTATTTTTCTTTTACTTCTTCTAATTGTAGGCGTATTTCTATATAATTTGTAATATCTATCATAACAAATAAATAAATTGGCTTGCCATCTTCTTCAACACTAAATTCATTTCCTTCTAAGTGTATCCACATAATTTCTTCTCGTGCATCAAGCATTCTTAATTCCATTCTAAAGCGATTATGCTGTTGCAACATTCTGTCAAATTCTCTTTGTGCTATTTTTCTATCTATACTATAAATACTAGAAAAAAATCCTGCTCCAGCTTCTTTTCCAAACATTTTAACAAAATATTCATTTGCTTCTAATATTGTCAATCTATCATCTAAACGTATTTTTGCTACGCCTCCTGGTAAACTATTAAATGTATTTTTTTGTTCTATCTCTAAACGTTTCTTTTCAGAAGTATCTAATAATATACCATAATATACAGGGTGGCCTGACTGTTCCCCTATAAACATTCCCTGAAGCTGAAACCAATGCACCATACCATTATTCATTTTTCTTGGTGCTTCCCACAAAAGTGGTTCTCTTTTCTTGCCATTTTCTATAGCAGGTTGAATGTATTTTCTTCTTTCATGTTCTTCCAGCCAAGGTAACACTTTTCCTTTTAGTCCATAATACTCTTTTTCGTCCATTCCTAATAATTCAAAATATTGTTGACTACCCTCCAATAAATAAATATCTTCTTCTGTTACCAAATATTTTCCGCTTGTGCCTCTCATGCTAGAATGTGTAAATTCTAGTTGCAACTGTTGTTCTTTTTCTCTGTCTTTACTTTCTGTAATATCCCTCACTAATATAATGCTCAATATCTCTTTACTATATGTACTTTCTACTAAAAAACAACCACAAGAAAACCATTTCTGTTCTTTTTCAAAATATAATTCCAACAACACTTTTTGACTTCCCTGCTCAAAAGCTTCCAAAAGTTTTTCTACAGAAAATACTGAATTCCAATTTTCTCTTTGTGTAGCATTTAATTTTTGTCCTATTATATCAATTAAATCAGTTACCTTTCCTTTTTCAGCTAAATGGAACATATCACTCCTATGAAAAACAGCATACTGATTTTTATTTAGATTGCTTACTACTGTCATTTCATATATTTGAGACAATGCAGGTGTTAACCATCTTCTTGCAATTTCAGACTCTTCTTCTTCTTTTATAGAAATATGAGGTGTTAATGTCACAACAAATGCTTTTGTTTTTCCTTTCCACAATATACTCACAGCACAAATATCAACCATACTGTTTGTAGCTTCATCATATTCTACCGTTTTATTGTATTCTTTATCACTCATATTTTTTGCTGGACAATCTTTACACTGTTGTTTCCAAATACCATGACAAATCATATTTTTTACTAATTCTGAATTCATCTGTGTTGCCTTTTTATTAGCATATAATATTTTATGGTCTTGTTGTCTTACCACTATAATACCAGTGTCCCCTAAAACATCTAGTAGTTCCTCAATATTCATAATTGTTTTCATAATGTTATAAAGCCTCCTTCCTTTTATAAAAAATCACTTCTCTATTATTTCAAAATTACATTTTATTTATTTAGGAAGTTTCAAACTTTTTCATTTATAGTAGAAACACCTTTTTAACTCCCCTTCAAAAAAGATGCCAGGACACTACAAAATAGTTTTTTATAGTTTATTATAATTTAAGAATTTTATATTTTTTTGTCATATTAAAAATGATAAATAAAACAATATTTACTCTCTATTATTATCTGATAGAATTATAACACATTTTTCATAATATTTTTATAAAATATTTTATATTCTCTCCTTTTCATTGTTTTTTGTTATTATATCATAAACAAATTATATTTATCTTTTATTTTATTATTTCATAATATTTATATAATTTTCGTTCTTTTTTGCTATTATAGCATAGCCAAAAGACTTCATTCAATGTTAATATTACATTTTATTATAGAAAGACAGACAAATATTATATTTCTACAACATTTGTCTGCCCTCTTTTTACAGTTCTAATAAATCATCAACTGCATCTTCTACCATATTCTCTGCTCTTTTTGCCATACGTTTGCTTTTTTGCATTATTTTATTGCCTTTTTTCTTTATGGATTGATAATTTTTTTGGTCTTGGAGCAAACAGCCAATTCCTAACGCTGTCATCAATCCTCCTGTTACAATACCCATTGTAAAGCTTTTCATTGGATACCACTCCTTTACAATAGCATAATTTTTTATCGCAGTGCTTTTTATAAAACGATAAAATATTTACTATTGCAATATTTAGTATAACAAAAGTTATTTATTTTATACTAGAAATCATATCCAAATCAATATTATTTTTCCAAATCGTGTATAAAAAGACCACTTCTTAATTTTGGTTCAAACCATGTAGATTTTGGTGGCATTGTTCTGTTTTCATCTGCTACATTCATCAATTCTTGCATAGATGTTGGATACATAGAAAATGCTATTTTCATATCTCCGCTATCTACTTTTTGCTGTAATGCCTCTAACCCTCTTATTCCTCCTATAAAATCAATTCTTTTATCTGTTCTAGGGTCACCTATAGCAAGTATAGGCTCTAATATTTCATTTTGTAATATGGAAACATCTAATGCTGCAACAATATCTTTTTGTATGATTTCTTTTTTTGCTGTAAGCAAATACCATTTTTTATTGAGATACATACCAAATTGATGACGTTGTTTTGGTCTACAGCAGTTTTTTCCTTCATATATTTCTATCTCAAATTTTTCACTTACTTTTTTTAAAAATTGTTCTTCTGTTAAGCCATTCAAATCCTTTACTACTCTGTTATAATCCATAACATACAATTCATCATCAGAAAATAATACAGAAAGATAATAATTAAATTCTTCTTCTCCTGTATAATCAGGTTTGTTTTCTCTCCTTTTTAACCCTACTTTTACTGCGGACGCATTTCTATGATGTCCATCTGCAATATAAAGATTAGGTATTTTTTGAAACAATATTATCAGTTCTGAAATATATTTTTCATCAGAAATTAGCCAAACTTTATGCTCAATACCATCTTCTGAAACAAAATCATATACTGCTTTTTCTTTTTCCATAACAGCACACAATATTGCTTTTACAGCATCATTTTTATGGTATGCCAAAAAAATAGGGCCTGTATTTGCATTTAATGTATCTACGTGACGTATTCTATCCGCTTCTTTATCTGCTCTCGTTAATTCATGTTTCTTAATTGTATTATTCAAATATTCATCAATAGAAGTACATACAACAAGCCCTGTTTGACTTTTTCCATTCATTGTTAAGCAATAAATATAAAACAAAGGTTTTTCATCTTGCAGCATAATACCTTCTTTTATCATATTTTCCATATTCTGTTTTGCTTTTTGATAGACTCTTTCGTCATATATATCTATAGAACTATCCAAATCAATTTCTGCTTTATCTATATGAAGAAAAGAATACGGATTTGACACTACCATTTTTCTTGCTTCTTCACTACTCATAACATCATAAGGCAGTGCTGCAACTTTTTCTGCTTTCTCTGCTACTGGACGAATTGCTCGAAAAGGTTTTATAATTGCCAAAAAAATTCCCCCTTTAATACAATGCTCTTACTTTTATTACGCTTTCAATGCGATACAAATCTTCTACCAATTCCTTTTCTTTTCCATTTAAACTATCACATACAATAATATTATATGCTAAATTCCCTTTGCTTTTATTTATCATATTATCAATATTAATACTATATTTTGTAAATACTGCACCTAGCTGACCAATCATATTGACTATATTTCTATGTGAAATCGTAATTCTTGGTTTTCCAGAATAGTCAATATAGCAATTAGGGAAATTAACAGAATATTTAATATTGCCATATTTTAAATATTCTCTAATTGCCACTGCTGCCATCATAGCACAATTTTCTTCTGACTCTGGTGTAGATGCTCCTAAATGTGGTGTTACCATTACTTTATCAATACCCAGTACTTCTTTACTTGGAAAATCTACAATATATTTTGATATAATACCCTCTCTAATAGCACACTTCAATGCTTCAATATCCACTAATTCCCCTCTTGCAAAATTCATAAGTCTTGCACCTCTTTTGGTTGCTGCAAAAAGGTCCTTATTAAAAGTATGCTTTGTTTTATCATTTAAAGGAATATGTAGTGTAATATAGTCGCTTTGACTTACTACCTCCTCTAATGTAGAAGCGTGTTTTACACTAGAAGATAAATGCCATGCAGATTCAATAGATAAATAAGGGTCATATCCTATAACTTCCATACCTAAATCTAAAGCAGCATTTGCTACAAGAACTCCTATCGCACCTAATCCAATTACTCCTAATCTCTTTCCAGATATTTCTGGGCCTATAAACTGTTTTTTACCTGCTTCTGCATCTTTTTCTACATTATCACTATGGATTAACGTTTGTGTCCAGCTTACCCCTTCCAACACCTTTCTAGAAGAAATCAAAAGTCCTGTCAATACCAATTCTTTTACAGCATTTGCATTTGCACCAGGCGTATAAAATACAGGAATACCTCTTTGTGTACATTTTTCAATAGGAATATTATTTGTACCTGCACCTGCTCTCGCTACTGCTAATAAATTTTCTTTTAAATCCATATTGTGCATATCAAAACTTCTCACAATAATTCCATCTGGATTTTCCTCTGTATCAGAAATGTTAAATTCTGACATAGGCAATTTTTTTAATCCAATATGAGAAATTTGATTTAATGTTCTAATGTTATACATAATTTTATTTCTCCTTATTTATTTTCTTTTTCAAACTGCTCCATCAATGCTACAAGAGATTTTACCCCCTCTATAGGCATAGCATTATAAATACTTGCTCTCATACCTCCTACGGTTCTATGTCCCTTTAAATTCACAAATCCTTTACTTTGTGCTTCGGAAATAAATTTTTTATTTAATTCTTCTGTTGGTAATACAAAAGGTACATTCATTAAAGAACGGTCTTTTTTTACAACAGTTCCTTTAAACAATTTTGAATTATCTAAAAAGTCATAAAGTATAGAAGCTTTTTGCTCATTTATTTTTTGTAATTGTTTTACGCCTCCTTGTTGTTTTACCCAGTCAAATACAAGTCCCATAAAATAAATACCATAAGTAGGAGGTGTATTATACAATGAATTATTTTTTACATGAATATCATAACGCAACATTGTTGGCGTAAATTCCATAGCATTGCCTAATAAATCCTCTCTTATAATGACCACTGTCACACCTGCCGGCCCTAAATTTTTTTGTGCACCAGCATAAAGCAATCCAAATTTTGTAATATCAATTTCTTCTGACAATATACTAGAAGACATATCTCCCACTAAAGGAACTTTTCCTGTATCAGGCAATTCCGTATATCTTGTACCATAAATTGTATTATTTAATGTAATATAAAAATAGTCTGCTTCTGCATCAAATTTATTTTTATCTAACACTGGTATTCTATCAAATGTTGTATCTTCAGAAGATGCTACAATATTTACTTTACCATATTTTTGGGCTTCTTGTGCTGCTTTTGTTGCCCATTGCCCTGTTTTTACATAATCTGCTTTATGATTTTTATTCATTAAATTCATAGGAATCATTGCAAATTGTGTAGAGCCTCCTCCTTGTAAAAACAATACTTTATAGTTGTTTGGTATTTTCATTAATTCTCTTAATGTATCCTCTGCATGATATAGTATTTGTTCAAAGTCTTTTGAACGATGACTCATTTCCATAACAGACATACCACTACTGCCATAGCAAACAAATTCTTTTTGTGCTCTTTCTAATACTTCCAGAGGAAGCATAGATGGCCCTGCGGAAAAATTATAAACTCTATTCATTTTGTAAGCCTCCCTATGATTTCAAAATGATATATAATATAAATGAAAAAAATGCCTTCTTTATACATATAAAAAGAAGGCACTATAGTTTTATACCTTTTTAATAAAGTCAAAAAGAATTGCTCTCTTCTTTATTAAAAAATTATAACATATGAAATCAACACGTCAACCATTCTGCTGTTCTTTATACAAAACAGAAGTATTTTTCGTGATTTTGCAATGTTTTTTATAAAATATATTCACTCTTATTGTTATTTTTCACAATACATATGTCTTTAGTACAAAGACACATTATATATTGTCTGATATTGGTTGGATATTTAAGTATTTACAAATTGCTTTATAATATGCTTTTGCTGAAATTTCACAGCCTTTTTCACTTCCAAATGCCTCTGCATCTTCTTGGTTTGTTACAAAACATTGCTCTGCTAATACAGCAGCACAACTTATATTTTCTACCATACCAAAAGACTGCTGAGCATATACCATAGTATCTGATACTTCTTTTATTGCTTTTTGTGTATTTCCATTTTGGTCTGTTACATAATAAGCATATCTAACGCCATTTTCTCCTCTCAAACGATTACCTGCTTCTGCCATTTGTTCTGCAATACATACAGCAAAATAATAACTAATTTCATGGTTATCTCTACCTGGAGGAGAGGGATAACATTCAAATCCTCTTGCAGTTGCTGTAGGGTCAGAATTACCGTGTATAGAAAGCAACAAATTTGGCTTTTGTTTTAATAATATCTCTTTTCTTTTTGTAATAGGCATATCTTCCCCATTTTTACGTGAACGCACCACTTCAAAACGCCCATCTTTTTTTAACAATTCTTCCAGCAAATCTGCTGTTTTTTCTGTCAGTTCTACTTCTTCTATGTATCCTATTGCACCTACATCTGCTCCACCATGTCCTGCATCTAATGCTACTGTATATGGCTTTTGTTCTTTTTTTCTATAAAACAAAAAACAAACGATTATAATAATTAAAATAATAAAAATAAGTAATAGCACTGTTTTTATTATTTTTCTTCTTCTCCTTCTTTTAATTCTCCTCTTTCTTCTAAATTCTGCTCTGCTTTCTATTTCTTCCACACACATACGCCTCCTGCTTTTTTTATCATACTACAAAACAGAAAAAAGAAAAAGCATTGTTTCGTTTCGATTTTATTAAATATTTCTTAATATGTCTATCATTCATTTTGTTTTTCAAACACTATCCATTTCCCATCTATATTTACCTCTATTGTATTATCCACATACTGATAGCCATATCCCTTTCCAAAATTAGACTGATTGTTTTTATTGGGTATTTCTGTTTGTTCTACTGTAGATGTAATTTCGCCATCTGTTACACCACATCTAGCACCAAATTCACTTTCTTTTCCTTCACTATAATAATATTCATCATTTACTTTTATCATAAGTACATTTTGTTGTTGTGTCTCTACTGAAGTAGTAGCATTAGAAAGTTGTGCAAAAGCCGTAATTGTCATAAGCAATGCCGCAATATATTTTCCCATATACAACACACTCCTTTTTTATAGTATAAGACGAGTTATTTCTTCAAAATGTTCCCATATTTAAAATAAATTTCAAAAAAATTTTATTTTGATATTGACAAATGAAAAAAAATGATTAAAATAAATACCAACAAAACAAAAACATAAATTAAAACGTTGACCAAGAGTAAGTACACAATATTAACTGCTTTCAGAAA
Organism: uncultured Clostridia bacterium; assembly: GCA_910586765.1. GTDB lineage: Bacteria > Bacillota > Clostridia > Lachnospirales > Anaerotignaceae > Coprocola. The sequence goes on along the minus strand of CAJUJJ010000005.1, from coordinate 17,263 downwards.
GTTGGTGGCTGATGAAAACCAACACAGTTTTATTGCTGGAATGGGCTTGTGAGCAGAAGCTGAAATTCTTTTTAGAAAAGTATGCAACTCGGGTTCTCCCGTTATAGAGAACGCTGTATATTTGTACAGTATGAGTGGGTTATTTTTATTTTTGATAACCAATTAAGGTGGCACCACGTAATAAATAGGTATTACGCCCTTAGTATATTTTTACAATATACTAAGGGCTTTTTTATTTTTATAATACAATATTTTATATCAGAATAGGAGAGATTAATTATGGCAAAAAACATTCCTAATAGAATTTTATTAACAGAAAACGAACTTCCAAAACAATGGTATAATGTTCGTGCAGATATGCCTGAACAACATGACCCTTTTATTAATCCTGCAACAATGAAGCCTGCTGTAAAAGAAGACTTTTATCCCATATTTGCAGAAGAACTTTGCAAACAAGAGTTTTCAGAAGAACGTTATATTGACATTCCAGAAGAAGTACAGGCATATTATAAAATGTATAGACCTTCTCCACTGCACAGAGCTTACACACTAGAAAAAGCATTGGATACTCCTGCAAAAATTTATTACAAATATGAAGGAAGTAATACTTCAGGTAGTCATAAATTAAATTCTGCCATTGCACAAGTTTATTACAACAAACAACAAGGTATTACTCATATTACTACAGAAACAGGTGCAGGACAATGGGGTACTGCTCTTGCTATGGCTTGTTCTTTTTATAACATACCTCTTGATGTTTATATGGTAAAAATTAGTGCAGAACAAAAGCCATACAGAAAAGCAGTCATTGAAACATATGGCGGAAATGTTGTACCTAGTCCAAGTGATACTACAAAAGCGGGCAGAGAAATATTAGCCAAAGACCCTCATTGTACAGGTTCTCTTGGTACAGCAATAAGCGAAGCAGTAGAAAAAGCCGTTTCTACACCAAATACAAGATATGCACTTGGTTCTGTATTAAATCAAGTATTATTACATCAGTCTATTATTGGTATAGAAGCAAAATTACAAATGGAAAAAGTTGACGAATACCCTGACATTATTATAGGTTGTGCTGGTGGTGGTTCTAATTTAGGCGGTTTAATTTCTGATTTTATGAAAGACAAATTGACAGGAAAAGCAAATCCATATTTTATTGCAGTAGAGCCAGCAGCTTGTCCTTCTCTTTCTCGTGGCAAATATGCTTATGATTTTTGTGATACAGGTCATGTAACACCTCTTGCAAAAATGTATACATTAGGAAGCGGTTTTATTCCTTCTTCTATACATGCAGGCGGTTTACGCTATCATGGTATGTCACCTATTATATCAAAATTATACCATGATGGTTACATTGATGAAGCAAGAGCATTATTCCAAAATCATATATTTGATGCTGCAACATTATTTGCAAAAACAGAATCTATACTGCCAGCACCAGAATCTGCTCATGCTATTGCTGCTGCTATTGATGAAGCAAAAAAATGTAAAGAAACTGGAGAAGCAAAAACAATATTGTTTGGATTAACAGGAAATGGTGCTTACGATTTAACAGCATATATGAATTATAAATCTGAAAATATGCAGGATTATGCACCAACAGATGAAGAATTAGAAAAAGGCTTTACTACATTACCAGAAATTCCTGGTATACAATAATAAAAATAACCACGTCATATTTGGCGTGGTTTTATTTTTAATCCCAATTATAAAAATCAATTTGTTTTTTCACTTCTATAGGAGTTGTATCAGAATTTTTTAATTCCATAGCTATTATTTTATAAGTATTATGTTTTGTATCTTTCACATTATTATAACACCTATGCAATAGCCATATGTTATGTGGTGTTGGTGTTTTTATAACAGATTGTATTAATAATTCTTCATATCCTTTATTATAAAATGACTCCACAAAATGTACCAAATATCCAGGTGTACCAAAATCAACTGTAGCATTATTTCCTATTAATTCTAATATAGGCTTTACTAATTCCTCTGCATTAGAAATACTATTCATAGCTTGCATTACTTCATCATCAACAACATATTCTTCATAAGGCTTTATATTCTTTTGAAGTCTTTCCATAATTTGATGTATTGTCATTTTTATTTTTCTCCTTTCCGCATTGTTATTATATTTTATTATACCAACATAAAAATATTAAAAAACACTTGTATTTTCTACTTTATTATGGTATGATACATTACTGTAAGTTAAATCCTTACTCTTTCTAGTATAGAAAGGGTCATAGTCCAGAAGGAGGTGTAATCATGAATAAATACGAATTAGCATTAGTATTAAGTCCAACACTTGATGAAGAAGCTAAAGCAGCAGAAGTTGCTAAAGTACAGGCTTTATTAGAAAGATTTGGTGCTAAAATCGAAAAAGTTGACGAATGGGGTAAAAGAAAACTTGCTTACGAAATTAAAAAAGTAAATGAAGGTTTCTTCAGCTTTACAACTTTTGAAGCTCCAGCAACTGCTCCAGCAGAAATCGAAAGTCGTGTACGTATTATGGAAAATGTTCTTCGTTATCTCATTGTTCGTAAAGAAGCGTAAACTATTTTTATTATTTAAAAATTAAAAATTTATCACTTGTTTATTGATTTTCAGTAACGGAGGCGTTTTATGAATAAAGTAATTTTAATGGGCAGACTGACACAAAACCCAGAAGTGAGGTATACACAAGCTGCCGAACCTCTGGCTGTTGCTCGATATACATTAGCAGTAAATAAAAGATTTAAACGTCAAGGTGAAGCTGATGCAGACTTTATTGCCTGTGTTTCTTTTGGAAAAGCAGCAGAGTTTGCAGAAAAGTATTTTAAAAAAGGTCAAATGGTTAGCGTCATCGGCAGACTTCAAGTACGTTCTTGGGAAGACCAAAATGGTCAAAAACGTTGGTCTACTGATGTTGTAATAGAGGAACAATACTTTGCAGAAAGCAAAACTTCATTTGAAAGTCGTGCAGCTGCAAATACAAATATGGGTACAGCAGCACCATCTCCTGCCCCTGCTCCTACAAAACCAGCATATCAGCCAACATCTAATGTAGAAGATGGTTTTTATCCTATTGATGAAAGCATTGAAGATGATGATGATTTACCTTTTTAATTTTATGAAAAGGAGGATATATACATGATACAGAAAAAACGTGGACGCAGAAAAAAACGTGTTTGTGCGTCTTGTGCAGATAAAGTAACAACTATCGATTACAAAGATATTAACAAATTAAGAAGATATGTTTCTGAAAGAGGAAAAATTCTTCCTAGAAGAATTACAGGCAACTGTGCAAAACATCAAAGAGCTTTAACAACAGCAATCAAAAGAGCAAGACACGTTGCATTAATGCCTTATACTCAAGACTAATAAGCAAAAGCATTTAACTAAAATCTAGTTAAATGCTTTTTTTCATATATGCTTTGTAGGCATTATTTATTATAGAAAATAGTAATTTGACTTTTCTATAAAAATAAAATAAAATAATGTAAAACAATATTTACAGTATAGAAAGGAGAACAATCTTATGAAAAATACAACAAACAATATGGTTTTATCTGCCATGTTTATAGCGATTGGGTTGGTATTGCCCTTTTTTACAGGACAAGTCCCCCAAATCGGAAATATGCTTTTGCCTATGCACATTCCTGTATTATTATGTGGATTAATTTGTGGTTGGAAATATGGTATTTTAGTAGGCTTTATACTTCCCTTATTAAGACACACCATTTTTGGTATGCCTATATTATTCCCTACAGGTATTGCTATGGCTTTTGAATTAGCTACATACGGCTTTGTAATTGGTTTTTTATATTCTCATTCTCGTTGGCAATGTATTATTTCCCTTTATCGTTGTATGATAGCCTCTTTAATCGCAGGGCGTGTTGTATGGGGTATTGTTATGATGATTATTGTGAATGTATCATCAAATGCTTTTACATTGCAAATGTTTTTGTCAGCGGCATTATTAAATGCTATTCCAGGAATTATATTACAACTGGTACTTATTCCTAGTGTTATGCTTGCATTACATAAAACAGGACTTGTTCCATTCCGTTCCAATACAAATTATCAAATAGAGGGCTAATATATGTATCAAACAATATTACAAAAAATAAAATCTGTTTCTCATTCGAATACTTCTTTACTTGTTGCTATTGATGGCAGATGTGCCTCAGGAAAAACAACACTTGCTCATTCTCTACAAAAAAAGTTAAATTGTAATGTCATTCATATGGATTACTTTTTTTTACGTCCAGAACAAATAACAGAGCAAAGACTTTCACAACCTGGAGGAAATGTAGATTATGAACGCTTTTATGAAGAAGTGATTGTTCCTCTCAAAAATAACAAAGAATTTCACTACCATCGTTATGATTGTCACAAAGAAATAATGTCTGAAACAATTTTTGTTCCATTATGTCCTATTACAATTATAGAAGGCTCTTACAGTTGCCACCCTACATTACAAAAGCACTACGACTTAAAAATATTTTTGAGTGTAGAACCACAAGAACAAATAAACAGAATAAAAAAAAGAAATGGAGAAATAGCAGTAAATACTTTTCGTCAAAAATGGATACCTTTAGAAGAATATTATTTTTCTACTTATAATGTAAAAGAGAATTGCGATTTGTACTTTCAAACATAACAGAAAAAGCGTGTCAAAAATTGACACGCTTTTATTAACACTATTTTTATTTAATATTAAAATTTATTGTAACTTTTCTGTAATCAATTCTGCTAATTTTTCAGCCTCTTTTTGCATCACTTCTAAATCTTTTCCTTCTATCATCACCCTAACAAGAGGTTCTGTGCCAGAAGTACGAATTAACACTCTACCTTCTCCATTAAATTTTGTATTCAAATTTTCAATAGCTTCTCTAATTTCTTCTACTTCCATATAATCATTTTTTCTATTATTATTTACTTTTGCATTTACCAATACTTGAGGCATTGTTTCCATCATAGCCGCCAATTCAGATGCCTTTTTCCCTGTCTTTTTCATAACAGTTAAAAATTGTATTGCAGTTAATATGCCATCTCCTGTTGTATTATAATCTAAAAATATAATATGTCCTGACTGTTCTCCTCCTAGATTATAATTTTTTTCAATCATTCTTTCTAAAACATACCTATCTCCTACATTTGTTTGCTCAATTTGAATACCTTGTTCTTTTGCTAATAGCGATAATCCCATATTAGACATAATTGTTGCAACAATAGTGTCATTTTTTAGTGTCTTTTGCTGCTTCATTGCCATACCACAAATGGCAAGTATTTTATCTCCATCAATAAGCTGACCATTTTCATCTACCGCAAGACATCTATCTGCATCTCCATCAAAAGCAAATCCTACATCAGCATTATTTTCTTTTACAAAATTACATAAATCTTGTATATGTGTAGAACCACAATTTTCATTGATATTAATACCATTTGGTTCATTATGTATAATACAAAGACGTGCTTTTAAATTTAACAAAGAAATTGGTGCAGCTTTATAAGAAGAACCATTTGCACAGTCAATCGCAACTTTAATTCCCTCAAAAGTACTATTTGTAGACTGCTGCAAAAAAGAAATATAGTCGTCCAAAGCATCTTCTGCAATAGATTTTATACCTATATCTTTTCCTGTTGGTTGAGGCAAAATATCCATATGATGAAACATAATGTCCTCAATTTCTTCTTCTAATTCATCACGTAATTTATATCCCAAATGATTAAAAAATTTAATTCCATTATATTCTACAGGATTATGAGAAGCAGAAATCATTACTCCTGCATCTAATTTATATTTTCTTACTAAATAAGCAACTGCTGGTGTAGGAACAATACCCACTTGTATTGCCTCTGCTCCTACAGAACAAATGCCTGCTACAAGAGCTGACTCTAACATATCCCCTGAAATTCTAGTATCTAATCCTACCAATATTCTTGGTGTATGTTTTTTTTCTTTTGTTAAAACATATGCTCCTGCTCTGCCTAAATTATACGCTTGTGTACCAGTCAGTTCTGTATTGGCAATACCTCTGACGCCATCTGTACCAAACAAAATTCCCATTATTAAATTCCTCCTAAAATACTATTCTTCTGCTATTGGTGTTTGTTCTGTTTCTGTTTCTGTGTCCATTTCTGTGTCTGTATCTATATTTGTATTTGTTTCATTTTCATTTTGTTCTGGTTGTTGTTGTGATATATCTGGCTGTTGCTGTTGTTGTTTTTGTTGTATTGTAACTACAATAGACGGTACTTCACCCACTAATGAAACACCTTCAGGCAATTCTATTTCTAATGCAACATTATGTTCTCCTTCTGTTAAATTCTCTACATCTGCTGTTACTGCAATACTACCTGTCGTGATAGCAGATAGTTCTCTAGCAGAACCTGTTAATTGCAATGAAACACCTTCTTTAGAAAATGTATAATCATAATTTTCTTCCTCTGTTCCTTGCAATGTTACCTCTGCACTTTGTACTGTAATTTGTTGGTTTTCCTGCTGTTGTATTACTACAGAAACTTCTGCCTCTAAAGGTGTATCATTGCTTAGCATAACACCATCAGGCAATATTTCATTTAACAAAAATGTTTCTACTACTGTCTGCCTTGCAGCAGTTACATCTAATGCAGGTAATGTAATAGACTGCAAATTATTTAATACAGCCTCGCTTCCAGCAATGTTTACTGCTTGTGGTGACCATCGTATTTCTGCAATTTCATATCCATCTTCAGGAACGCCTATTGTACTTGCTGTTAAATTTACCATTTTATTTTTTTGTATTCCTATAGAAATATGCACTTTAGATATATCCATAGTAATACCTTCTACTTGTTTGCCATTTTCATCATAAGCAATAGGCTCTGCTGTTACAACAATATCTTCTGATGCTTGTTGTAATTCCACATTTACTTGCACTGTCTTAACACGATTGACAACAGAAGCTGCTCCAGAAATCTGCACAGAAGAAGGAGAAATTTGTGGCTGTAATGTAGTATATCCATTTCCTGCTTCTCCATTAATACGAACATTTATAGGGATCCTTTTTGCTGCAAGTTTTTCTATCATTACCTCTGCTTTTTCTGGAGATTGACTTACAATTTCAAAACCTGTCCCCGCACTGTCAGGCAATAAAAATGAAACTTCTAACGATGCTGTATCACCAGATTTTACACTTTCCAATTTACTAAAATCTACTACAGCCCTAATACTATTTCTATACTGTGTCAGCCTATCCAATGCAGTTCTTTGTGCTTTCACTTTTGCAGATACTTTCATATTTTCCAGTTGTCCTCTATTTAATATTGTCAGTCCTTGCTGTGTTAAAGCATCTATATTTTCTAATGTAATTGTTTGTGTATATATTCTTGTTGTAACAGGGTGCTCTATGTTAATTACCATAAACCACAATGCAATCGCAATCGCTAGTGAAAGTAATTTCCACCCTATATCTTTCATTATTTTCTCTTGTAGTTTTTTCATTTTGTTTGCCTTCCTTTCCATAATACCAATTTTCTTTTGGTAGATTTTGTTGAACCAGAAAGCATTTTTCTCAAAGAGTCCACTGTTACATCTCTATAAAGTGTACCTCCTTGTGCCATAGAAATAGCACCTGTTTCTTCAGAAACAACAATAACATAGGCATCAGAAACTTCACTTGCTCCTATTGCTGCTCTATGTCTTGTACCCAATTCCATACTAATATCATTACTTTCTGTCAAAGGCAAAAAACAAGTTGCTGCTGCTACTCTATTATTCCGTATAATTACAGCACCATCATGAAGCGGTGTATTATGTTCAAATATATTAATTAAAAGCTGGCTAGATACAATAGCATCAATAGGAATACCCGTTCTCTCCAAATCTCCTAGAGGAACATCTTGTTCCAACAATATCAATGCACCTGTTTTTACAGCCGCCATTTTATCAGCCGCTTTTAATATTTCTTCAATCGTACGATTTGCTATTTTTTGGTTATTTTCTTCTGTATCTACTTTCGCCAAATTGCTAAAAAACAAAAATGCCTTTCCTTTTCCTAGTTCTTCCAATGCTTTTCTCAATTCTGGCTGAAATACAACAATAACTGCTATAATACCTACAGAAATTGTATTTGTCAATATCCACATAATTGTATTTAAGTGTAATACTGCTGCTACTGCTGCAAAAACAAATATTACTAATATTCCTTTAAACAATGCCCATGCTCTTGTCTCTTTAATCCAAAATACAATTTTATAAATTACATAAGCAACAATTAAAATATCCAACAAATCAAAAATACCTACTGTTGGACGCATAAAATCTGTTATACCTAAATCACCAAAAAAACTTTTTATCCATTCCATAAACCCTTTCCACCTTATTCGACTATTTTTAAATATCATCTTTTTATGCTTTATCAGTATATGAAATAGCACATATCAACATTCCTTTCTAATTATATCACAAAAAAATGTTTCGTGCTTATAATCATTTAGATTTTTGTATAAAAATGAAATTTTAGAATAAAATAGTATTGCAGTAAAAAATCTCATATACTTTAAAAAAGGAGCATATTCATGGATTACCAAAATCTTATATTAAATACAAAATCTGTTAGAGAATACAAAAAAGAGAGTATCGACACCCAAAAATTAAAAACAATAAAAGACTATGCTCAAAATTGTATTAAAATTGACGACAATATTAAAATTGATGTGCGTATACTATCTAACAATGAAGCCTATATTCCTTTATACGGCATTGCTGGTTACAAAGGCAATATGATAGATGCACCTCATTACATTTTAATACTTTCAGAGAAAAAAACACATTATATTGAAAATGCTGGCTATATTGGACAAAATTTAATATTAAAAGCAACTGAAATTGGTATTGCTTCCTGCTGGATTACACTTTCTGACAATCAAGCCATTAAAGATAATTTAAATATACTTTCTGATAAAGAAGTAGTTGCTCTTATTGCTTTAGGCTATGATGCAAATGCTCCCCAAAAAGGAAGTATTACTTCTTTTCATACAGACTGTAAAATCGATTTAGATGAAATGGTATACATCGACAAATGGGGAAATGGTGCAGATGCTTCTGTATTAGAACAAAGAGGCCTTTTAGAAGCATTTGCTTTTTCAAAATTTGCTCCTTCTGCTTTAAATGGACAACCATGGCGTTTTCTTTTGACTGGTGGAAAAGCAATACTTGCTATTAAAAAAGATAGAAATACAAATACTTATGAACAAAAAATTGATACTGGTATTATTATGTTTGTATTCCAAGCGATTGTTAGCAGTACATTATTTGATTTAAAGTGGAAATTGGAACAGCCTGTTGATTTTATAAAAATTCCAAAAGAATTTGAAATTGTTGGTTATTGTATGGTATAATAAAATTATATCAAAATATAAAACAAATATGAGAAAGGCGGAAACGTAATTATGGGAATAAATTACCAAAATCTTATACTAAATACAAAGTCTGTTAGAGAATACAAAAAAGATACCATCGATAACCAAAAATTAAAAACAATAAAAGACTATTCTCAAAATTGTATTAAAATTGATGATAGCATTGAAACAGATGTACGTGTACTTAGCAATGAAGCATATCTTTGTTTACATGGTGTTGCTGGTTACAAAGGCAATATGATAGATGCACCTCATTATATTTTAATACTTTCAGAGAAAAAACCATATTATATTGAAAATGCTGGCTACATTGGACAAAATTTAATATTAAAAGCAACTGAAATTGGTATTGCTTCTTGCTGGATTACATTCTCTGACAGCCAAGCAATCAAAGACAAATTAAATATTGTTTCTGATAAAGAAGTAGTTGCTCTTATTGCTTTAGGTTATGATGCAAATGCTTCTCAAAAAGGAAATGCTACTTCCTCCATAGATTATAAAATTGGCTTAGATGAAATGGTATATATTGACAAATGGGGAAATGGTGCAGACACTTCTGTATTGGAAGAAAGAGGCCTTTTAGAAGCATTTGCTTTTTCAAAACTTGCTCCTTCTACTTTAAATGGACAACCATGGCGTTTTCTTTTGACTGGCGGAAAAGCAATACTTGCTATTAAAAAAGACAAAAATACAAATACTTATGAACAAAAAATTGATACTGGTATTATCATGTTTGTATTCCAAGCGATTGTTAGCAGTACATTATTTAGTTTAAGCTGGAAATTAGAACAGCCTACTGACGCTGTAGAAATTCCAGAAGAATTTGAAATTGTTGGTTATTGCATGGTATAATAACAAAGTTATATCAAATATAAAATAAATATGAGAAAGGCGGAAACGTAATTATGAAAAAATATGAATGTGAAGTATGTGGATATATTTATGACCCAGCAGTAGGAGACCCAGAACATAATATTGCACCTGGAACACCTTTTAGTCAGCTTCCTGATGATTGGGAATGTCCTTTATGCAATGTTGGCAAAGACCAATTCAAAGAAATACAATAATAATAAACCCTTCTATGGTATTTTTATCATAGAAGGGCTTTTTTATTTGTTTATCCTCTTATATTAATATCAAATGATGCTTTTTTCAAAGAATGTATTCTTCTTCTTTTTTCTTTTTGTTCTGCTTCTACTTTATACATATTTTTATTGGCACTTGCCAACATTAATTTAATTCTGTTTAACTGATTTACTTCACTTGCTCCAGGGTCATAATCAATCGCTACAATATTAGAAAGAGGATATTTTCTTCTCAATTCTTTTATAACACCTTTTCCTACTACGTGATTTGGCAGACAGCCAAAAGGCTGTGTACAAACAATATTATGTACTCCTGAACGTATCAATTCCAACATCTCTGCTGTTAAAAACCAGCCTTCCCCTGTTTGATTACAAAGCGATACAATAGGTTCTGCATATTTTCCCAAAACCCTGATATTATCTGGTGCGTGAAATCTCTTACTTTCTGTTAGTGCCTTTATCATAGGTTTTTGATAAAATTCTATTATTTCTATGCCTATATCACTTAATAACTTTCCTTTTAAAGAACTTCCCAAGTATTTTCTTTTTTGTGAAGCATTATAACAGCTATACAGTCCAAATCCTAATAAATCGGGTACAACTGCCTCTGCTCCTTCTGCTTCTAAAAGTCCTACAATATCATTATTTGCTGTTGGGTGGAATTTTACAAGTATTTCTCCTACAACACCAACTTTAGGTTTTACTTCATCTGTTATTTCCAAAATATCAAAATCACGTATAATATTTTCTATATTTTTACAGTATGTACTCCATTTTCCTTTTACAACATCTTTTTTTACTTTCTCATTCCAATGCTCATATAATGTATTTGCAGAATTTTTAAACTTTTCATACGGACGCACTTTATAAAGCACTCTCATAAACAAATCGCCATATACAAAACCTTGCAGCATTTTATGAAGCAATTTTGGAGACAACTTAAATCCAGGATTTTTTTCTAATCCTCCTGTACTGATTGAAATAACAGGGACATGAGGCATACCCGCATTTTCCAATGCTTTTCTAATAAAATTGATATAGTTTGTAGCACGACAGCCTCCTCCTGTTTGAGAAATCAAAACAGCCGTTTTATTCAAATCATAATTTCCTGATTTTAAGCCATTTATGAGCTGTCCTACTACAATTAGAGCAGGATAACACGCATCATTATTGACATATTTTAGCCCTGTGTCAATGGCATTTTTATCCATAGCTGGCATAACATCTAAATTGTAGCCACTGCTTCGAAATACTTCTTTTAATATGTCAAAATGAATTGGTGACATTTGAGGACAAAGTATTGTATAGTCTTTTTTCATTTCTTTTGTAAATACAATCCTTTTTAATGAAGCATCTCCTTTATGTATTTGTACATTTTTCTCTGCTCTATCTTCTATTGCCGCAATCAAAGAACGTATTCTAATTCTTGCTGCTCCTAAATTGTTTACTTCATCAATTTTGAGTGAAGTATATATTTTTCCTGCTTTTGTTAATATATTTTTTACTTCATCTGTTGTTACAGCATCTAAACCACAGCCAAAAGAATTTAATTGTACATACTCCAAATTTTGCTGTGTTTTTACAAATGCTGCTGCTTCATACAATCTGGAATGATATGTCCACTGGTCACGTACTACCATAGGACGTTCAACTTTTCCTAAATGTGCTACACTATCTTCTGTAAATACTGCAATATTATAACTTGCTATTAATTCTGGTATGCCGTGATTGATTTCAGGGTCTACGTGATAAGGTCTTCCGCCTAATACAATACCAGTCATATTATGTTCTTTAATATATTGTAATGTTTCTACTCCTTTTTTGTGAATGTCTTCTCTAAATTGTCCCCATTCCTGCCAAGCAGCATCTACAGCAGACAATACTTGTTTTGCAGATATATCAAGAGGTTTACATTCTTGTACAAGCCTTTTGGCAAGTGCTGTTTTATCCCCCATAGATAGAAAAGGATTTAAAAATTTGATATTTTGTTCTCTCAAGTCTTCTACATTATTTTTAATATTTTCTGAATAAGATGTAACAATAGGACAATTATAATTGTTGTCAGATGCTGCTATATCTCTCCTTTCGTATACAACACTAGGGTAAAATATAAAACGTACCCCTTTTTCAATTAAACTCATAATATGTCCATGTACTAATTTTGCAGGATAACAAGCAGACTCACTTGGTATAGACTCAATGCCTTTTTCATATACTGCTTTACTAGAATAAGGAGAAAGTTCTACTCTAAATCCTAAATTTGTAAAAAATGTAAACCAAAATGGATAGTCTTCCCACATATTCAATACACGAGGAATACCTACTACACCACGAGGTGCTTTTTCCAATTCCAGAGGAATATATTGTTCAAACAATCTCTTTCTTTTATATTCATACAAATTTACAGCACTGTTTTGTCCCTTTTCTTTTCCTAATCCTCTTTCACAACGATTTCCTGTAATAAATCTTCTTCCATTTGAAAAATTATTGATTGTCAAAAGACAATGATTTGTACAACCTTGACATCTTGTCAATGTAGACTTCATTTCTAATTCATTCATTTTTTGTTTTGAAATCAATGTTGTTTGATAGCCTTCTTTATATTTTTCACGTGCAATCAATCCTGCACCAAATGCTCCCATAATTCCTGCAATATCAGGTCTTACGGCTTCTCTACCGCTTATAATTTCAAAACTTTTTAATACAGCATCATTATAAAATGTACCACCCTGCACTACAATACTTTTTCCCATTGCTTTGGGGTCTGCAATTTTAATAACTTTCAACAAAGCATTTTTGATAACAGAATAAGCTAAACCAGCAGAAATATCTGCTACTTCTGCACCTTCTTTTTGTGCTTGTTTTACACGGGAATTCATAAATACAGTACATCTTGAACCTAAATCAATAGGGTTTTTTGCAAAAAGTGCTACTTTTGCAAATTCTGATACACTATAATTCAATGACTTTGCAAATGTTTCTATAAAAGAGCCACAGCCAGAAGAACAAGCCTCATTTAATTGCACACTATCAATTACATTATTTTTTATTCTAATACATTTCATATCCTGTCCGCCAATGTCTAATATAAAATCGACATCAGGTTTAAAAAAGCTAGCTGCTTTATAATGTGCTACTGTTTCAATATATCCTAAGTCAATCATTAATGCTTCTTTAATCAGACCTTCTCCATAGCCTGTTACACAAGAATTTCTGATAGTTACACTTTCTGGCATACTATCATATAATTCATTTAAACTTTTTATAATCACTTTGAGAGGATTTCCTTCATTGCTTCCATAATAAGAATACAACAATTCTCCTTTTTCAGATACAAGTGCAACTTTAGTTGTAGTAGAACCAGCATCTATACCTAAAAAAGCATTTCCTTTATAAGTAGATAATTCCACTCTTTCCACTTTTTCTTCACTGTGTCTTTTTTGAAATGCTTCATATGACTGCTCATTTTCAAAAAGTGGTTCTAATCTATTTACTTCAACTGCTAATTCCTCTCCATGATATATATTTTCAAGCAAAGTATCAAAATTCATTTGTTTTGCATTTTCTTCATTTGATATTGCAGTACCATAAGCTGCAAACAAATGAGAATTTTCTGGCAATATTGCTGTTTCTTCTGTCAATTTTAATGTTTCTATAAATCTTTGACGTAATTCAGATAAAAAGTGTAGAGGCCCTCCTAAAAATGTAACGTGTCCTCTAATCGGTTTACCACAAGCAAGACCACTAATGGTTTGATTTACAACTGCTTGAAATATAGATACTGCTAAATCTTCTTTTGCTGCTCCTTCATTAATAAGTGGTTGTATATCTGTTTTTGCAAACACACCACAGCGTGAAGCGATAGGATAAATTACTTTATATTCTTTTGCTAATTCATTTAAACCACTTGCATCTGTTTGCAAAAGGCTAGCCATTTGGTCTATAAAAGAACCTGTTCCTCCAGCACAAACACCATTCATTCTTTGTTCAATACCATTTGAAAAATAAATGATTTTTGCATCTTCTCCTCCTAATTCAATCGCAACATCTGTTTTTGGTGCTACTGTTTCAATGGCTTTTGCTGTTGCTACTACTTCTTGTATAAAATCAATATTTAATGATTTTGCTATAGAAACGCCTCCACTACCTGTCAGCATAGCACGAAATGAAATGTTTCCCAAATCTTTTTTTGCTTCTTCCAACAATTCTGCTGTTGTCTTTTTTATTTCTGAAAAATGCCTTTTATATTGACTAAACACAATATTATTTTTATTATCAATTACAACTACTTTTACTGTTGTTGAACCAATATCTATACCCATTTTACAACACTGCTTCTGCATATAAATATCCTCCTCCATTGTTATTTTCTGTTTGAGGCACTGCCTTAATTTCTGACCATATTGCCTTAAATGTACTTTCCAATTTTTCTTTTGTATCAATACTACTATCTAATATATGTAAAGCAATCATACCATCTTTTAATGCTATCATTGTTGTTGCATATGTATCTGTATCAATTTTTGATGAAATAATTCCCTCTTTTTTTCCTATCTCTAAAAGTTCCTTTAATAAAAAACGTTGCTTTCGGCTACATTCGCAACTTTTTTTAGCTAAATACACATATTTTTTAATTCCTTCATATATCAAAAATTGTATCTCTCTAAAACTAATATTTTGTTTTGTTTCTAACACCAATTTAGGCATAAATGTATAACAAAAGTGTATATTTTGTAATATATCTAACTGTTTACATTTCACATTCTTTTCTTCTAATACTTTTACTGGGCTTTCCAAATAAGGATACAAATATATTACAATAACATCATATATTAACTCCTCTTTACTTTTAAAATAATGATAAAAACAGCCTTTTGTTACATTTGCTTCTCTTATAATTTCATTTGTGGAAACTCCTGCAAATCCATTTTTTAAAAATAACTGAAATGCTATTTCTAATATATTTTTTTTCATTATAATAGATTTCGCTCCTCCCCTTTTCAAGTATACTGTAACAAACCGACTGGTCGGTTTTCAGATACTATTATAATAAAAATTTTATAAATTTCAATAGAATTTGCCGTGAAGATATTGTTAAAACTTTTTGCTGTAGCTATTTATTATCCATTTTATGAAAATAAAATTGTTTTTTATGTTCATTTTACACATTTATTCACAATCATATTACTAAAATATTTTTCACTCTATCATAAAACTAAACAACATTAATGCAATATTATGAATTTACTTTCTACTATTTGCATTAAAAAAAGAACCCTGCATTTTTACATGGTTCTTTTAATCCCAAAATCCACAATGAACAATTAACATAAAATCTTTCTTGACTGCCATATAAACAAAATCATTACACCAACCACCTATTTCAATTACTTTTGCATTTTCAAATTTATCAATATATCGTTTTTGTTCCAAAACTGGAATTTTATTTCGAGTGGCAAAATATTCTATTTCACAAGCAAGATATTCCCAATCTCGTTCTATAAAACGAACTTCTTTTAAAATGGCATATGATTTATACAATAATATTCCTTCTGTCAAATATCTTTTTCTTTCTTTTTTTTGTATATTCCAAAAATCTTTGTCCCATTTCTCCGAAAACGCTATATCACAAAGAACTGTCCTAACATATGCAGATACTATATTATTTTGTATATATCCTTTTGGAAACTCATAATCATTTACAAAAATACCTAATGGATATATCTTAAACCAATCTTTATGTGTTTCTTTTATTTTTATCCATTCAATATTTTCTGCAATTGAACAAAACACATTATAATTTGACACTACACTTTTGAACAAAGTTAAATTCTGCTTCATTCTTTATATTACCCCATTATTATCTATCTCGCTCAAAAGACAAATATCTTGTTCCTTGAAAACACAAATTTCCTGTATCTCCTTCTGCTAACATACCATATTCAGAACCCTTCACAGAAAATTCCATTCTATCACCACTATCAAATTCAAAAGTAACATAATAGTATGTAGTTGATGTAGTATGATAACCATGAGCTCCTGTTATATCTCCTGCATTTGTATGCCTATGATGGGATACATTCATTCTTTTTGATACAACTGTTGCAGCAACTGTAAGTTGTGGAGAATGATTATTTTTATTCCACGTCACTATATTTTTTACCATAATTATTACAAAACTTGCTAAAATTATTACAAAACCAACTGTAACAATGAAAAACACAATAGAAAACATTGTGTGAAATCCTCCAAATCCAAAAGTATCAAATTCACCAAATCCAATATTCAATTTTATCCCTTCTATTAATTTATATAAAAATAAAAAATGGGAGTTACAGGGCTCGAACCTGTGACCCTCTGCTTGTAAGGCAGATGCTCTCCCAGCTGAGCTAAACTCCCATAAAACGACTCAGAAGGGGCTCGAACCCTCGACCTCCGGCGTGACAGGCCGGCGCTCTAACCAACTGAGCTACTGAGCCATATGAAATTAACAGGGGCAGAAAGACTCGAACTCTCGACATTTGGTTTTGGAGACCAACGTTCTACCAACTGAACTATACCCCTTTACTACGGTAGTGATAAAATTGGCTCCCCGAGTAGGATTCGAACCTACGACCCTCCGGTTAACAGCCGGATGCTCTACCGCTGAGCTATCGAGGATTAACTTAAAATTGAGTATGTCCCCATTTAGCAAATTTTACACCCTCAAAACTGAATACAAGTTATTATCAAAAATCTTTTTACTAGGTCAAGCCCTCGGTCTATTAGTATTGGTCAGCTCA